>JBFWSW010000160.1:0-3975 GCA_050248155.1 Ilumatobacteraceae bacterium | reverse complement strand
AGGCTGGTCAGCTCGCGCACGACCTTGATGACCTGGATCTTCTGCGCGCCGGCATCGGTGAGGATGACGTCGAACTCGTCCTTCTCCTCCTCGGCCGGGGCCGCAGCGGCTGCGCCACCGCCGGCGCCACCGGCAGCCGCGACGGCCACCGGGGCCGCGGCGGTGACGTTGAACTTCTCCTCGAACGCGGTGAGCAGCTCGCTCAGCTCGATGACGGTGAGGTTCGAGATCGCATCGAGGATCTCGTCTTTGGTGATTGCCATGATGGGTTGCTCCTTGAGATGGGGGCGAATGTGGTTCAGATGGGGTGAATGAGATGCGAGACCGCGCGGATCACGCGGCCTGCTGCTGGTCGATCAGGGCCTTGAGGCCGTAGGCGAAGTTGCGTTGCAGTGCCTGCAGCGCGCCCGCCGTCTTGACGAGCGGCGCTTGCAGCGCGCCCGCGAACCGGGCGAGCAGCACCTCACGGCTCGGCAGTTCGGCAAGGGCATCGACGTCCTTGGCCGAGATGACGCGGCCGCCCATGACGCCGCCCTTGATGACGAGCAGCGGGTTGGCACGTGACGCGTCACGCAACGACTTGGCCACAGCGGCTGCGTCGCCACGGACGAAGGTCATGCCCGTCGGGCCGTTCAGCAGGCTGGCGAGGTCGCTGACGCCGGCGTTCTGCGCGGCGAAGCGAGCCAAGGTGTTCTTGTAGACCTTGTACTCGCCACCGGCCGGACGCAGTTGACGACGCAAGCCGGCCAGCTGGCCGACCGTGAGACCGCGGTACTCGGTGACGATGACCGCATCGGCTGCGTTCAGCTTCTCGGTCACCTCGTCGACGACCGCGACCTTTTCCTGTCGTGGATTGTCCATGTGCTCTGGTACACCTCCTCTCGCTTCGACTCGTGTGCTCGCTGGAGAGCGAACACCACGAGGAGCGCGAGGCCGACGAGCGACCCGACGTTCTCGGAGCATCCACCTCGGCTGGTGGGGCGAACCCATTGTCCTGAACTGATGTGCAGGGCCAGCTGTCTGCGGCGAGCGACCGACTTGTTCGGTTGTGGCGCACCACGCTACCGGGGCGTGGTGGCGATGGCTACGTGGTCAGACCTGCTCGGGTCGCAGGCGGCCGGTGTCGATCTTGACGCCCGGCCCCATCGTGGAACTGACCGTGATCTTCTTGAGGTAGCGGCCCTTGGCCGACGCCGGCTTGGCGCGCTGCAGCTCGTCGATGACGGCGCGGAAGTTCGACTCGAGCGCCTCGGCGGCGAAGCTCGCCTTGCCGAGCGGCACGTGGACGTTGCCGTAACGGTCGGTGCGGTACTCGACCTTGCCGCCCTTGAACTCCGAGACGGCGCGACCGACATCCTGGGTGACGGTGCCGGTCTTGGGGTTCGGCATGAGGCCACGCGGCCCGAGCACCCGACCGAGCCGACCGACCAGCGGCATCATGTCCGGCGTCGCGATGGCGATGTCGAAGTTCATGTTGCCCTTCTCGACCTCGGCGGCGAGGTCGTCCGCGCCGACGAGCTCGGCACCGGCCGCGCGTGCGGCCTCGGCAGCCTCGCCGGCGGCGAACACTGCCACACGCACGTCCTTGCCCGTGCCGCTCGGCAGCGCGACGGTGCCGCGGACCATCTGATCGGCCTTGCGCGGGTCGACGCCGAGGCGCACGGCGAGGTCGACGGTCTCGTCGAACTTCGCGGTCGCCGTCGACTTCACGAGCGCGAAGGCCTCGGACGGTGCGAACTGTGCGTCACGGTCGAACTTCTTCGCCGCGTCGGTGAACTTCTTTCCTGACATGTGCTGTCTCCCTCGGGTGGTGACGCCGCCGGGCGAGGTGATCCCGGACGAGCGTGTGGG
Organism: Ilumatobacteraceae bacterium; assembly: GCA_050248155.1. Classification (GTDB taxonomy): domain Bacteria; phylum Actinomycetota; class Acidimicrobiia; order Acidimicrobiales; family Ilumatobacteraceae; genus VFMC01. Next base: position 2,124 of record JBFWSW010000160.1, on the reverse strand, counting down.
TGGTTAGGCGTCGACCTTGATGCCCATCGAGCGGGCCGTGCCGCGGACCTGTTCCTTCGCGGCCTCGAGGTCGTAGGCGTTCAGGTCGGGCATCTTGATCTTGGCGACCTCTTCGATGTCGGCCTCGCTGACCGTGCCAACCGACGCCTTGCCCGGCGTCGTCGAACCCTTGGCGAGGCCCGCCTTCTGGCGCAGGAGCACCGGCGTCGGCGGCGTCTTCAGCACGAAGGTGAACGTGCGGTCCTCGAAGACGGTGATCTCGACCGGGATGATCGTGCCGACCTGGGCCTCGGTGGCGGCGTTGTACTGCTTGACGAAGTCCATGATCGCGACGCCGTGCGGGCCGAGCGCAGTGCCGACCGGCGGCGCGGGCGTTGCCTTGCCTGCCGGGATCTGGATCTTGATGATCGCAGCGACCTTCTTCTTTGCCATGGGTGTTCGTCCTGTGTTCGCGGGTGTTCGGGGGGTGCGGTCGGGTCAGAGCTTGGAGACCTGGCTGAAGTCCATCTCGACCAGGGTCTCGCGGCCGAAGATGTTGACCAGCACCTTGAGCTTCATGTGGTCGGCGTTGATCTCGGCGATGGTGCCGGCGAAGTCGGCGAACGGGCCTTCCTTCACGCGGACGCTCTCGCCGACGTCGTACTCGAGCTTGGGCTTCTTGCGCGCCGGCAGGCCGCCGGTGCCGTCGCCCTTCGCGGCGAGGAACGTCTGCACCTCGCGCCGTGACAGCGGGGTCGGCTTCTGACCGTGCCGGCTCTGGCCGACGAAGCCGGTGACGCCGGGCGTGTTGCGGATACAGTACCAGCTCTCGTCGTCCATCAGGCAGCGCACGAGGATGTAGCCGGGGAAGACCTTCTTCTGCACGGTCTGCTTGCGCCCGCCCTTGAACTCCTCGACCTCTTCCATGGGGATGACCACCTCGAAGATGCGGTCCTCCATGTTCATGCTCTGGATGCGGGCGCCCAGGTTGGCGGTGACCTTCTTCTCGTAGCCCGACTGCGTGTGCACGACGTACCACGCGCCCGGGCGGGTCCACGGGTCGTCGACGGGCTCGGCCACCTCTTCTTCGTCCTCGGACCCACCCTCACCGGTCTCGTCGCCCTCGGCGCCGCTCGTGAGGTCGAACTCGGCGTCGACGGTGTCGTCGTCGACGGGCTCGGCCTCAGTCGTGTCGGGGTCGACTGCCTCGGCCGGGTCGGTGTCGACGGGCGCGTCGCCGGTCGACGCGGGCGCGTCGGTCGTGGCGTTGTCCGTGTCGTCGAGTTCGTCAAACATGTCAGTCGTACAACCAGCTGGAGAGGACTCCGAAGAGTGAGTCGAGACCGCCGATGTAGGCGGTGTAGAGGACGACCGTGACGAGCACGATCGCCGAGAACCGGCGGACCTCGGGCCACTTCGGCCAGGCCACCTTGCGCATCTCGTCGCGCACCTCACGGAGGTACTGCGCCGGCGTCACGCGACCTTCGGCTGCGCTTCGACGAGCCTGCGGCTGTGCGCGGGTGGGCTGGCCCTGGTCGTTCAGGGCCCCCATGCGCTTCAGTGAGCGCTTCTGCTCACGGTTCAGGTCGTCGAGTGACATCGATGTGGTCGTGCCTTTCTTGGCGGTTCGAGCTCCGGGCACGTGCCGTGACGAGCGGGGATCTCGGCAGGGCAGGAGGGACTCGAACCCCCGACCGTCGGTTTTGGAGACCGATGCTCTACCAACTGAGCTACTGCCCTTCTGGCGGGGCGAGCAAACGCTATCAGCACGCCCCGCGGGAGCCTCCCGCGACCAGCCGCGGGTGACCGCTGTGACCCGGGGTTACCGAGTTTCCTTGTGCGTCGTGTGGCGCCGATCGTGCGAGCAGTACTTCTTCATCTCGAGCCGTTCGCGATCGTTGATCTTCGACTTCATCGTGATGTAGTTGCGCCGCTTGCACTCGGTGCACTCGAGGGTGATCTTCACCCGTTTGTCGTTCTTGGGCATGGCCCGTGTCCCTTCCCTCTCGTCTTCAGGGGGTCACTTGATGATCTTGGTGACGCGGCCGGCGCCGACGGTGCGGCCACCCTCGCGGATCGCGAAGCGCAGGCCTTCGTCCATCGCGATCGGCTTGCCCAGCTCGACCGTGATCGCCACGTTGTCAC
>JBFWSW010000159.1:0-4308 GCA_050248155.1 Ilumatobacteraceae bacterium | reverse complement strand
TGCTGCTGCGCGAGGCGATCGAGCTGGCGCACGGCCGTCGGCATCTGACGATCGTTCATGGTGACCCTCACGAAGTCGCCGCATCGCGGCAACTCTCTGAGTTCTACGAGGAGCTACGTCGGCTCGCCGCCAGCTGCGAGTGGGTGCGTGTTCGGGGCAACGCCGAGTACGTCACCGTGACCGTCGGCGGAGTGGCCGCCGACGAGCAGATCGCGCTGTTCGAGGCTGCTGCGGCGTTCGCGGATCCGGGCGACTGGACGATCGTCGCATCCCCCCTCCCGCCGCTCAGCTGACGGTGCTGGAGGCTCTCTGTGATCGGAGTTCGTTGTAGAGCGCGGTGGTCGCCGGCGACGGTTCGACCTCGAGGTCGGCGAGGTACACGCACAGTTCCTCGTAGGCGGCGACGAGGCCTCGTGTGTTGCCAGCGTGCGCCTCGAGTCGCATGCGGAGCCGGTAGAGGTGCTCGTCTCCTGGGAGTCCGCGCAACCCTCGGCTGATCGCGCGCCGGGCGAGGTCGTGCTGTCCTGCTTCCAGCGCGAGCGCTACGAGGCGGTCGACGGCTTGTTCGATGACACGAGCCGCCTCGGCGACGTCCTGATCCCGGTGTGCCCAGTCGTAGCCGACGGCGTCGAACGGAGGACCCTCGACCATCGAGAGTGCATCGCGTAGCGCCGACATCGCCTCGGTAGACGACATGTCATCCGCCGCAGCGATGGCTCTGCGGAGCAGGTCGAGGTCGGTCGTGACACGCGGGTGCAGCCGCAGCGTGCCGTGTGCACGATCGGCCGCTGGCATGACTGGGGTGCCGTCATCGAAGTCGCCGAGCGCCCGCCGGACTGCAGCGACGAAGTTCCACACCGTCTTCGGCTCGACGGGCTTGCCGCCCCACAGCGCGTCCTGTGCAGCCGATGCGGCGAGCGTCCCACCTCGGCAGGCGAGGAGCACGGCGAGGATGAGCTCGCGTCGGCCGATGTCGGGTCGGTCCCGAATCGAAGGCACGCCGAGCACCCGCACGACGAGTTCCGGCCCTGTCGACTCCGTCGCAAACAACTGGCCGTCCGAGTCGGTGGTCGGCTCGTCATCTGCGTTCGACGGGGCGTGGTTGGTCGTCTGCTCGGCGCCGACGTCGACAGTGAACACCTGGGTGATGTCCACACTGTGCTCGTGTCCGTTGACCCGATGGCTGTTGCCCCTGAACGGTTCGACGCTGTGCCGAGCTTCGTTGCTGACGCCTTCGTCTGGCGCATGCGGTCCCAGCGCCGAGGGGTCGACGGCGTCCGGCTCGACCTCCGGGAGATCGGCGGCGGCGATGGTTGCAGCGGCGAGGGCATCGGCTGTCGAAGCATCGAGCCGGACTGGTGTGAAGTCGATACCGAGGGGTTCGAGCCGCGCGATTGCCCCGTCGTCTGAGATCTCGATTCGTGCTCCATCATCCGCGATCGCGGAGCGGTCCGATGCCATCACGAGTGCTGCACCTCGCCGCGGTGAGAACGTGGCATCGATGGCCCCTTCGCAGCCCCTGGCGACGATGACGGTGGCCTCGATGGGCGCTGCGCCGCCCACGCGTGCCCGGAAGGTGTCGGCTCGTGAGTCGTGCCGGATTGCAGCGCCGACGGAGTCGACGGCGATCGCTGCTGCCTCGATCGCTTCCGTAAGTGTCTGCGCGGTCAGACGGTGGCGCGGTGCGACGAGGGGATCGACGTCGACGTCGACGATCGAGACGTACGCGTCCGCGAGATCGTTGCCACAGGCGAGCTCGAGTGCGACAGAGCGGAGCAGGCCAGACGTGAAGTCGGGAGGACCCGTGACGGACAGGGTGCCGAAGGCTTCGAGGTCGATGAGGAGTTGGCGGCCTTCGCGCTGGCCGATGGTGACCAGTGCGGGGATGCCCGCCGGGAGTTCATCGGGTGGTACGGGACTCTCCGGGTCAAAGTCCAAGCGCCACGCCCATCCGCCGTCGGCGGCTCGCCATGAGCCGATCGTTGGCGAATGCTGCGGAGCGTCCCAGAGGATCTCGATGCCGGCCTCTTCAGAGAGTTCGACGGCCAGCGGAGCGCCGGTGACCTTGCGTGGGTCGAAATCGCGTATCAGCGTGGCAATCTGCTGACCGGCCCATCGGACCAGTGGCACGTCGGCCGCGGCGACGACGGCGATCTCGGCATCGCTCGGAATCACGGCAGCAGCCGCTGATCCACGAGTCGCTCGCCGACGCCTGAGCCACCGCAACCGAAGCGCGAGACCGGTGCTCAGCGCGGTGGCTCCTGCGAGCCCGACGAGGATCGGCGTTGAGGTTCCTTCATTGCCGCTTGTCGTTGGTTCCGTGCCGGCGGGTGGGGTCGGCACCGTCACGGTAGGAGCCGGCGCTGTGGTTGGCGGCGGTGGCTGCGGGGTTGTTGTGCTCGGCGATGGTGGCGTCGCGGTGGTCTGCGGTGGGGTGGTGGTGGTCGTCGGGGTGGTGGCCGGCGCGCCGTCGGTCTCGCCGACCTCCGTCGTCTGGTCCGGCTCGGCTGGAGCATCGACCGGCTCCACCACTGTGGGCTCTTGCGTCGCCGGGATGACGAGGTTCCAACCCACGACGATGAGGTTGGGGTCGGTGAGTCGTCTGCCGTCGGGTTGGATGCGGTCGCAGTTGGCCTCGAAGAGCTCGGGGTAGCGAGTTGGGTCGCCGAGATAGTGGCCGGCGATCGAGGACAGGGTGTCGCCACGTTGCACGACGTGTACGACGTCTGCCGCGTCGGTCGCTTCGATCGGCGAATAGGGTGCCGGAATGTGCGCTGCGCTGGGCAGGCGCAGCTGCCAGCCCGGCACGATCAGCTCGGGATTGGTCCACGATCGACCGTCGGGCTGGGGAAGTCCGCGATTGATCTCGTAGAGCTCTCGCCACCGCAGCCCATCGCCCAGGTGCGCTTCGGCGAGGCTCCACGGGCTGTCGCCGCGTTCCACATCGATCACGGTTGCCGTGTCCTGCGGGATGCTCGGTGGGGCGGACTCGTCTGGTGTGCTTGGGCCGACGGTGGTCCCATCGGGGGTGATGCTGATCGCGATGACGTGACCCGGTTGGGGCGACTCCTGCCCGAACGAGGACGCGGTGGCGCCAGTCGGTGGGGCCGCGGTAGTTCGAGGAGGCGAGGCGTAGGTAGGTCCTGCACTTTGGAGCAGGCTCAACATCAGGAGGACTCCGGCGACCAGTGTTCGGGCGGATCGCTGGAACGGTCCGGCGAAGGCGATTCGCGGTGCTTGGAAACCTCGGATACCGGCGACGAACTCGACGACCACCGCAGCAGCGAAGATCGCCCATGCGACCCACGCCGCCACCGTGAGCACGACGAACACCGTCGTGTCCGAGACGGCAGTGTCGCTGAGCCGATCCCACCAGTCGCCGCTCGGTGAACCGGGGAGGCGGCCCCACGACGAAAGAAGAACGGGCAGTCCGACGAGCAAGGCTGCCAGTGCAGCGAGGCTCACCACTCCGCGAGTGAGCGCTCGCAGGCGATTCATGGCAACTCGACCTTCACGATGTTCACGGTCGAGGTGGCCGTGAAGCTGGCGGTCTCCGCGCCGGCAAGGCGGAGGAGTTGGAGGCTGGTCGCGCTGGTGACCGTGACCGTGATGGTCTCGTCGGTGATCGCGACGGTGCCGGTTGCGCCGTGCGCCGCGAGGTAGTCGAGCGCGGCCCGTTCGGCTGCGACCGGGTCGAGAACTGTGAGCCCCTGCACCGCTGAGGCGGAGTCGAGTTCCTGTGCTCCGGCGCGGGCGGCGGAGCTGGCCAAGGCGAACGCGTTGCTTCGGGCGCGGAGCATGGTGCCGCCGTCGATGACGAGGCCGATGATCAGCACGCACGCAACGGTCGCGCTGATGGCCCAGACGGTGACCGAGCCTCGGTCGTCGCGGACGTCGACCCGTCGACGTTGGCCAGTGGTGCTCATGGCGTGCGCTCCCGGAAGGCGTCGCGGACCTCGCTGGCCGATCCTGAGATGGTGAGGCTGCCGGGGAGGGGGAGCACGGACGCTTCTTGCAGGTCGGCCGAGCAGGTCACGGTCACCTCGATCACGTCATCGGCCACCGACGCGCTCATGGACATCGAACGGCACGATGCCGAGCCGACGTCGAGCGTCTCGGCGACGGTGCGTTCCACCTCAGCGAGCCGGCTCTGTGGGTCCCGAGCGATCGACAGGTCCCGCGCTGCCATCCGTGCGGCAGCGTCGACGTCGGCGCGGGCGTTGCTGACTCGCCCGACGGCGATCACGCCGAGGAGTAGCAGCCCGAAGAGGGGAGCGAGGATGACCAGCTCGACCGACACCGACCCGC
>JBFWSW010000158.1:0-4404 GCA_050248155.1 Ilumatobacteraceae bacterium | reverse complement strand
CGCTGTCCGCGTCGGAGGTGATCGGATCGTCGGCGTCGGGGTCGTCGAGGCGCGGATGCGGCCCGAAGCCGACGGTCGGCGCGCCGGTGGTCTGGCTCAACCACCCGGCGAGGGGCGAGTGGTCGGCGTGGCAGTGGGTGATGAGGACGGACGTCACGCGCTCGCCGTCGAGTGCCGCGGCGAGTGCGTCACGATGGCCGTCGAGGGCGGGTCCCGGGTCGATGACCGCGACATCGCCGCGCCCGACGATGTAGGTCCCAGTGCCGTGGTAGGTGAACTTCGAAGGGTTCTCGGCGACGACACGACGCACCAGTGGTGACAGATCGACCACCTGGCCGTACCGCGGATCGTCGAGCGTGACGAAGGGGATGAGCGTCACGTGGCGTCACGTCCGTCGAGCAGCGATCGCACCGTTCCGACGCTGTGCCCGTGTCCGCGCACGTGCTGCACGACCATCGGCTCGACCTCGGCCGTGTCGACACCTGCGTGAGCGAGCGCGCTGATCATCACGGGTGCCCGGGCGCGGCCCCCACCGTCGGCGATCTTCACCGCGACCGCTCTGCCGTCGGGCAATGCCGCGGCGAACACACCCTCGGCGCCGTCCTTGGCCATCAGCCCGGGGACGTGCCGGATGAACGCGGTGACGTCGCGCAGCTCACCACCGACCATCACCGGGTGCTCGGTCATCGCGCGGCGCACCATGTCGCCGGATTGGCCGGCGCGGCCGGTGGCGACGGCCGCGAATCCACGCGCGAGCGCCACGAGCGACATCGCGTGTGCCGGTGCGCCGCATCCGTCGACGCCGATGTGAGCAACCGGTTCGCCGGTGAGCTGGCCGATCGTCGACGTGATGTGCTCCTGCAGCGGATGCCGTGGCTCGAGATAGCTGTGGTCGTGCGGCCAACCGTTCACCACACAGGTCGTCAGCATGCCGGCATGCTTGCCGCTGCAGTTCATCTGCAGCGCGCTCCGCCCTCCGCCGTTGCGCAGCACGTCGTGCGCGGAGTGCTCGTCGAGCGGGAGGTCGGGCGTGTTCCCGAGCGCCAGCTCGTCGAGACCCGCAACGGAGAGGATGCGTCGGGCGGCCGCGAGGTGCTCGGGGGTGCCGTCGTGGCTGGCGCACACGAGAGCGAGCAGGTCGAGTGGCAGGTCCAGGCCGGCGCGAACCATCGCGACCGCCTGCATGGGCTTGTTCGACGACCTGGGGTAGATGGGCGCGGTCACATCGCCCGCCTCGAACACGATCCCGCCGTCGCGCCCGAGCACGACGACGACGCCGAAGTGCACCGACTCGTCGAGCCCGCTGCGCTCGGTGACGGCCACCGGCACGAACGCCGACGCGTGGATCACGGCTCCTCGCGTCGGGGCGGGCGGGTGACGAGCGGCGCGCGCACCTCGTGCCGGTCGGGGGACCTCTCCGATCGCCTCGCGGGCACGCGTGTGAGGTGGTTGTCGACCACCTCGTATCGCTGGCCGACGTTGCTGAGCAGGGCCTGGATCATCGCTGCTGCAGGCAGGGCGAGGATGGCGCCGACCGCGCCGAGCACGGCGCCACCGCCGAGGGCGGCGCCGAAGGCGAGTGCCGGGTGGAGCTCCATCGTGCGCGCCGTGATGCGTGGGGCGAAGACGTAGTTCTCGATCTGCTGGTACAGCACGATCGCGATCGCGACGATCAGCGCCTTCACGGGCGAGTCGATGAGCGTCAGCACGATGGGCAAGATGCCGGCCAGGTACGTGCCGACCACCGGCAGGAACTGGCTGATGAGGCCGACCCACAGCGCGAGTGCGACCGGCGCCTGCGTGCCCAACGCCTGGAACACGACCCAGTGGAACATCGCCGACAGACCGGCCAGCAGCGCCCTCGAGTACAGGTATCCGCCGGTCTTCTCGATCGCGAGCTCCCAGCCGTTCAGCACCTGCATCTGACGTGACGGTCGCAGGCGGCTGCAGATCGAACGCCGCAGCCGCGGGCCGTCGGCGACGAGGTAGAAGGTGAAGAGCATCACCGAGAGGGTCTGGAAGATGACGCCGACGGCGGCGAGCGACACCCGCAGCGCGTCGTCGCGCTGGTCGGCGATGAACTGCTGGATGCGTCCATTGGGGTCCTGGATCTCCGCGATCACATCTGCCGGATCGATGTTGGTGTCGAAGGTGTCGTTCAGGAAGTCGACGACCTTGTTCACGTAGAACTCGGAGTTGCCGAGGAGATCGGCGATCTGGCGTGCGACCAACGTGCCGATGGCGACGATGAACACGATGAACACGATGACGACGCCGAACAGGATGAGCGCCGTCGCGGTGCCGCGACGCCAGCCCCTCCTTGCCAGCCGGTTGACGCCCGGCTCGATCGCGAGCGAGAGGAACAGCGACACGAGCAGCAGCACGATCAGACCGCTGAGCCGCCCGATCACCGATCGGACCCCCACCGTGACGAGGAAGCCGATCCAGAACACCAGCGCCGCTTGCCACAGCCAGCGCGGCATGCGCTCACGTGCCGGCTCCGTGTCGGTTGCAGCAGCGACCGGATCGTCGAACGGAGCGGCCGGGTCGGACATCACCGGTGAGCGTAGTGAGGGACGACTGCGGCCAACGGCGCCGCGAGGTCGCCGCGCGAGCCGACCTCGACGGTGGCGAGGCCGAGCCACGTGGCCATGGCCGCGAGCTCACCCGCGAGCGCGTGGACCACGTCGTCGACCGGGATGCCGAGCTCGCCGAAGGCCCCGTGCACCAGCAGGGCGCCTCGTGGGCGATCGCTCTTCAGGTCGACCCGTGCCACCAAGCGGTCGTGCAGCAGGAACGGCAGGACGTAGTAGCCGTACTGCCGCTTGGGTTGCGGCGTGTAGATCTCGATGCGGTACCGGAACCCGAACAGGCGCTCGGTCCGCTCGCGGTACCACACGACCGGATCGAACGGGCTGAGCAGCGCGGCGCGACCGATGCGACGCGGCACCTTCGCATCGGGGTGCATGAACGCCGGCTTGCCCCACCCCTCGACGTCGACGGCGACGAGGCGACCCTCCTCGAGCAGCTCGGGCAGCACGGGTCGGGTCTTCGGACGGTTGAGCCGGTGGTAGTCGGCGAGGTCTTCGAAGGTGGCCACGCCGTGGTGTCGTGCGGCGCGGACGAGCAGCTCCTTGCGTGCCTCGCGCTCGGGCACAGCGGGTCGCGCGAGCACGTGCGCCGGGATGACGCGCTCGGTGAGGTCGTACACCCGGGCGAAGTCGTTGGGTCGACGTCGTGCCGAGATGCGACCCGACCAGAACAGGTGCTCGAGGGCGATCTTGCCGTCGTCCCAATCCCACCACGAGCCCTTCTTGCCGACGCGCTCGGCGAGATCCCCGGACGCGAGCGGACCCTCGTCGGCGACCCGCCGGTAGACCTCCTCGATGAACCCCGGGCGCCGCTGGCGCAGGGTGTGGTAGCGCTCCCACTTGTGCACACCGGTCATGTGCCACCGGTGCAGGTGGTAGTCGTCGGTCGGCACGTGCGATGCCTCGTGCACCCAGTACTCGAAGAGCTCGCCTGCGCGCGTCGCATCGTCGATCAGGGTGCGCGGGTGGGGGCCGAGCCGAGCGAAGAGGGGCAGTTCCTGACTGCGGACGAGCACGTTGACGGAATCGATCTGGATGAGACCCATCCGTTCCAGCGCGCGTCGGAAGTGCCGTCGATCGACGCGGCCGGTGGGGCGCGGATCGGCGAAGCCCTGTGCCCCGAGCGCGATGCGCCGGGCCTGAGCGATGGACAGCCGCTGCACGGCCGAGCGGCAGTCAGTCGGCGACGGTGATGGTGACCGAGTTGATGACGACGTCCTCGCGCGGGCGATCGCCGCGATCGGTGTCGACCCGCTGCATCTGGTCGAGCACCTCGAGACCCTTCACGATCTGGCCGAAGTGGTTGTACTGCGGGGGCAGTTGCACGCCGCTCTGACCGCTGATGAGGAAGAACTGGCTGCCGTTGGTGTTGGGGCCGGCGTTGGCCATGGCAACGGAGCCGATCTGGTAGCGCTGCTTGACCGGCTCGTCGTCGAACCGGTAGCCGGGGCCACCACGGCCGCTCCCGGTGGGGTCGCCGCCCTGGCACATGAACCCGTTGATGATGCGGTGGAAGATCACGCCGTCGTAGTAGTGGTGCGCGGCGAGGAAGACGAAGTTGTTGACCGTCTTCGGAGCGTTGATCGCGTCGAGCGCGATGACGATGGTGCCGAGCGAGGTGTCCATCGTGGCGGTGTAGCGCTTGGACGGATCGATGCCGAGCTCGGGCGGAGCGTCGAACTTCTGCTGCTTGGGCGCGGAACCGTCGAGGGCGGGAAAGGGGGTGGCCATGCGGGCGAGGCTACCCGCGCATGTTCGCGTGCCCTCAGCCGCCCGGTTCGCGGCGGGCGTTGTAGTCGGCCAGCAACGCGTT
>JBFWSW010000157.1:0-4673 GCA_050248155.1 Ilumatobacteraceae bacterium | reverse complement strand
CCGAGCAGCAGCGCTCCCCCGTCCCCCATGAAGATGCGCGCCGGGTTGAAGTTGTGCGGCAGGAACCCGAGACAGATGCCGACCGTGATGATCGCGACGAGCGGGCCGAGGTTGGGCGGCGTGAGCAGATCGAGCTCGTTCAGCCGCTGGCTGTAGAGGAAGAAGCAGAACGCCCCGATCGCGACGACGCCGGCTGCGAGGCCGTCGAGGCCGTCGATCAAGTTGATCGCCGTGCTCATGCCGAGCACCCAGAGCACGGTGATGAGGGGGATCCAGTCGTCGCTCAGGAACCACACGCCGATGAACGGCAACCGGAACCGGAACATCGTGACGCCGTAGTACACGAGGATGACCGCGGCGACGACGGTGCCTGCCACCTTGGCCGGCGCCGAGATGTCGCGGATGTCGTCGAGCAGGCCGAGCAAGAACATCGCCGCGGCGGCGAACAGGATGCCCCGCGGTTCGAAGTTGCGCGCGAACAGCGGGTCGAAGACGTCCATCAACCGGGCGAGTGCGAATGCGCCGGCGAACCCGAGGAACAGCGCGATCCCGCCGACGTCGGGGATCGGACGGGTGTGCACGGTCCGGTCGTTCGGCTCGGCCATCCAGCCGACTCGGCGTGCGACCAGCGCGACGATGGGTGTCGCCACGAAGGTGACGAGCGCTGCGGCGGCGCCGACGATCAGGTATGCGCCGGTGGATGGCACGACGGGATGGTACTGCCGGTGCGACGGATCGATCAGGGGTACGCGGGGAACCGCGCGCAGAGCTCGCCGACGACGGATCGCACGGCGCCGAGCTCGGCCTCGTCGTCGCGGTGCCGCAGCGCGCGGGCGATGAGCTCGGCGATCGTCGCCATCTCGGCTGTGCCCATGCCCTGCGTGGTGACCGACGGGGTGCCGATGCGGAGGCCGCTCGTCACGAATGGGCTGCGCGGATCGTCGGGGATGTTGTTCTTGTTGAGGGTGATGCCGGCGCGATCGAGCACGGTCTGCGCCTCCTTGCCGGTGAGATCGGCATCGAACGGACGCAGGTCGACCACCATCATGTGGTTGTCGGTACCACCACTGACCAGCCGGAAGCCCTGCTGCACGAGCGCGTCGGCCAGCGCGCTCGCGTTGGCGACGATCTGTGCGGCGTAGTCGCGGAAGCTCGGCTGCGACGCCTCGAAGAACGCGACCGCCTTGCCGGCGATGACGTGCTCGAGCGGCCCGCCCTGCCAGCCGGGGAAGACCGCCTTGTCGATCGCCGCGGCGTGCTGCGCGGTGCTGAGGATGCAGCCACCGCGCGGCCCCCGCAGCGTCTTGTGCGTGGTGAAGGTGACGATGTCGGCGTAGGGCACCGGATCGGGAGCGACGCCGCCGGCGATGAGCCCGGCGATGTGCGCCGCGTCGAAGAGGAACAGCGCACCGACCTCGTCGGCGATCGAGCGGAACGGCTCGGGGTCGAGCCGGCGCGGATAGCTCGTCGTGCCCGCGACGATCATCTTCGGGCGGTGCTCGAGCGCGAGGTCGCGGACCTGATCCATGTCGATGCGTTCGTCGCCACCGCTGACCTTGTAGGCGACGAAGTGGTACAGCTTGCCGCTCGCGTTGACGGGCGAGCCGTGGGTGAGATGGCCGCCGTGGTCGAGGCTGAGACCGAGCACGGTGTCGCCGGGCTCGAGCACAGCTTGGTACGCGCACATGTTGGCGTTCGCGCCGCTGTGAGGCTGCACGTTGGCGTGCTCGGCGCCGAACAGCGCCTTCACCCGCTCGATCGCGAGCGACTCGACGTCGTCGATGACCGCGTTGCCCCCGTAGTAGCGCTTGCCCGGGTAGCCCTCGCTGTACTTGTTGGTGAGCACGCTGCCGACCGCGCGCATCACAGCGGGCGAGGTGAAGTTCTCGCTGGCGATGAGCTGCAGGCCGGTGCACTGGCGCTCGATCTCGCGATCGATCATGTCGAACACGACGGTGTCCGGCGTGGTGTCGGAGGGGAAGGGCATCGGCTCAGGACTCCTGCTCGAGCGCCGTGATCTGCTGGACACGGCGGAGGTGGCGACCACCCTCGAAGGGTGTGGACAAGAAGGTAGCGAGGATCTCCTCGGCGAGCCCGATCCCCACGACGCGTGCGCCGATGCTGAGGACGTTCGCGTCGTTGTGCGCACGGGCCATGCGTGCCGTGTACAGGTCGTTGCAGAGCGCGGCCCGCACTCCGTGGATCTTGTTCGCACTGATCTGCTCGCCCTGTCCGCTGCCGCCGAGCACGATGCCGAGCTCGACCTCACGGTCGCGGACGCTCCGACCCACCGCAGCGCAATAGGGCGGGTAGTCGACGGCCTCGGTGCTGTCGGTCCCGTGGTCGAGCACCTCGTGGCCGCCTGCCTCGAGGATGCCGATCAGGTGCTGCTTGAGGTCGTAACCGGCGTGGTCGGATCCGATGGCGATGCGGGGCACGGCCGCCGAGTGTACGGCCCACCCCTGTCAGCGCTTGCTTCGGTTCGCGTACACCGGGTTCCGTAGCCTCCGGTGGTGACCCTCGACCCACGCACCCCCGTCCTCGTCGGCTCCGGCCAGTTCCAGCACCACGCGAGCGGCGTGGAAGACGGCCTCGACCCGGCGACGATGATGTGCGCGGCCATCGACCTCGCCGTGGCCGACGCCGGACTCGCGAGCCTCGACCGGGTCGACTCGATCCGGGTCGTGAACCTGCTCAGCTGGAAGTACGGCAACCCCGCCTTGGTCGTGGCCGAGCAACGTCGCATGGTGTCGGCCGAGTTCGTCCTCACGCCGATGGGTGGCAACAGCCCGCAGAGCCTCGTGAACCGCACCGCGCTGCAGATCCTCGCCGGCGAGCTCGAGAGCGCGGTGCTGACGGGTGGCGAGGCGTGGCGCACGCGGATGCGGGCTCGCAAAGCGGGCGTCGACCTCGACTGGCCGCATGCCCCCGAGCTGTCCGTGCCCGTCACGATCGGCGACGACCTCGCGATGAGCCACCCGGCCGAGACCGCCCGGCACATCGTCATGCCGACGCAGGTGTACCCGATGTTCGAGACGGCGATCCGCGCCGCGGCGGGCCGGTCACCCGACGCACACGTCGTGCGCATCAGCGAGCTGTGGTCACGGTTCAGCGAGGTCGCCTCCCGGAACCCCAACGCATGGAGTCGTGACGCGAAGCCGGCGGAGGAGATCAGGACGGTCACGCCCAACAACCGCATGATCGGCTTGCCGTACCGGAAGTACATGAACTCGAACAACGACGTCGACATGGCGGCGGCACTCATCATGTGCTCGGTCGAGCGCGCTCGCGCGTGGGGGGTGCCGGAGGATCGCTGGGTCTTCCCGATCTCGGGGGCCGACTGCCACGAGCACCAGTTCGTCAGCAACCGGTGGACGTTCAGCGAGACGCCCGCGATCGAGCTCGGCGGCCGCCGCGCGCTCGAGCTCGCCGGGCTCTCGATCGACGACGTGTCGATCGTCGACCTGTACTCGTGCTTCCCCTCCGCCGTGCAGCTCGGCGCGCAGAGCCTCGGGCTGGACATCGAGGCGCAGCTCACGCGCACCGGCGGCCTCCCCTTTGCCGGAGGGCCGTGGAACAACTACGTGATGCACGCGATCGCCACCGTCATGGACGACCTGCGGTCGCGACCGGGCGAACACGGCCTGGTGTGGGCCAACGGTGGCTACACCACCAAGCACGCGTTCGGCGTCTACTCGACGACGCCTCCGGAATCGGGGTTCCGCCATGCGTACCCGCAGGACGAGATCGACGCGATGCCACGACGCGAGCTGGCCGAGCCGGCCGACGCAGCCGGCCAGGCCACGGTGGAGGCGTACACGGTGATGCACTCGCGTGACGGAGCACCCGAGACGGCCATCGCCTCATGCCTGCTGGCGGACGGGCGACGGGCCTGGGGCACGTCGAGCGACGACGCGATCGCCGCCGCGATGTGCGACGGCGAGTGGGTCGGTCGCGAGGTGTCGCTCGATCCGGAGGGTCAGCTGCTGGTCTGACGTGCATGTGCGACGGGGCGGCAGCCCGCGTACTGTTCGCGCCATGCCCCCCGACGTGACCCCGGATCGGCGTCCCTCGATCGTGCTCGACTGCGATCCCGGCCACGACGACGCGATCGCCATCATCGTCGCGGCGCGACACACCGATCTGCTCGGCATCACCACCGTCGCCGGCAACGCGCCGCTCGAGCGCACGACGCGGAACGCGCTCATCGTGCGCGAGCTCCTCGGCATCGACGTCCCGGTGCACAGCGGAGCCGCCCGACCGCTCGTCGCCGAACCGAAGCACGCCGAGTACGTGCACGGAGCGAGCGGGATGGACGGCGCCGAGCTCCCCGAACCGACCCGACCCGTCGACGGCACCGACGCGGTCGAGTTCATCGTCGAGACGTGCCGGGCGAACGAGGGCACGTGGCTGGTGCCGGTCGGTCCGCTGACGAACATCGCGCTCGCGCTGCGCGTCGCGCCCGACCTCGCCCGCCGCATCGCCGGGATCTCGTTGATGGGTGGCGGCACGGTCGGCAACCGCACTCCGGTCGCCGAGTTCAACATCTGGGCCGATCCCGAGGCAGCCGCGGCAGTGTTCGGCTACGGCGGCCCGCTGGTGATGAGCGGCCTCGACCTGACGTTCCAGTTCCAGGCGACCCCAGCGCGCATTGCCGCGGTGCGCGCCCTGCC
>JBFWSW010000156.1:1807-4857 GCA_050248155.1 Ilumatobacteraceae bacterium | reverse complement strand
CGGGGAGTCTCTCGACGGATATCTGCACACCTATGAAGGTATCAGGTCGGCCTGATCCGCTCCGTCACCGTCGCAACCCCCCTGGAGCTGGCCGAGGTTGAGCTGAGCATGATCGGCGGCCTGGCGCCCGCTGGCCCAACCGGCGGCGTCGTACCCACGGCGGACGCGAGACGAGGTGAGCGCGCCGTAGCGTTCAGCGACCAGGTCGTCGATGGCAGATTGCCGATCGCGCAGGACCGGAAGGACCGATCGGCCGGAGGTGTGTTCGGCTTCGGCGATGGTCGCATGGTTGATCTCCTCGAGCCGCTGCCCGATGCGGTTCGCGTACGCGACCAGGAACGCCGAACGGAACGACCGGCTTCGTGGGCGGGAGCCCGCCACCGCGCTCCGGGCAGCCGCCGCCAGCCCCATCTGTGCTTGCAGGAGCAGCGAGGTGTAGAGCAGCTCGGTGGCCGCCACGTCGGTGGCGAACCCGATCACACTGCTGAACGCGAAGCGTGTGTGGAACACCGCGCGGCAGCGCGATGCCTCGGCGACGACCTGCAGCAACAACGACTTCGCGTCGACGTAGGGCTCGTCGATCGCGATGCGGACGGTGACCGGCGACTCGCCTCGTCCGGATCCGACTCGCTCTGCGTCGAGGAGAGCGGCGTCGATCGCGTGGCGTGCGATCAGCTCGTGTGCCTTCGCGGTGAACGCCTCGGCCTCGGCCTCGAACGTCGTCGATTCGGCCTTCACCAGCAGTGCTCGCACCCGATCGAGGATGGCGCGATCGACCGGCGAGCTACTGTCGCCGCGCCGCGCCGCGCGTGCGGTCGGCCCACCTGGCGGCGGGATCACCTCGTCGAGGACGGAGAGCGAGCGGAGCAGCACGAGTAGCTGGAACGCGAGCCACAGCTCACGGGCTCGATCGAGTCGGGCCGCGTGTGCCCACTGCTCGACCCATGCGTGTCCCCGATCGGACGTGATCGTGAGGCCGAGGTCGTCGAGCTGTGCAACCCACCTGGGGTCGAGCGTGGATGTCGCTCGTGGGGCGTGATCGGCGGCGATGGCGGCGTGGAGCAACCGGACGACGACCGGCGACGACTCACGGCCGATGTGGCGCGCCAGCTCGGCCGGCTGCCATCCGGCACCCCACGATGCGGCGATCGCGCGACGGAGCTCGGCCTCGGTGGCCGCGCGCACGACGGGCGCCGGGAGCAGGCCGAGGCGAGTCACGATCTGGGTGACCGCCCGTTCGTCACCGGCAGCCAAGAAATGTGACGCCAGCTGGATCAGCTCGGCGACGGCACGGTCATCCCACCTCGGTCCGCTCGTCGGTTCCGAGTTCTGGTCCGGCAAACGGCGTGACCGGGCGCGTTGCCGGTCCTTCGCCTTCGCAGCCCGCCGTTGCTTGTTGTTCATGCCCATGAGGCGACCGTACCGAGGGGGTGTGGCAGCGTCGCCGGCTGCCGAGCTGTTACAGCAGGCTCTGCTCCTTCGCGAACGCCGGCGCGAAGACGAGGTTGCCGGTCATCTCCGAGACGTCGTGGCTCACGAGGTACGCGAGGGTGGCCATCGGCGCGGCCGTGCTCGTCGAGGCCTGCGACATGTCGAATCCGCCGACCGGTGCCAGGCGCTCTCCGTTGTCGGTCTTCACGAACCCCGGATGGAGGGCGACGATGTGGATCCCGTGCGGCGCGAGCTCCTTGCTCAGGTCCTCGGTCATCCGACTCAGCGCGGCCTTGCTCGTCGTGTAGGCGGCACCCGTGCTCCCTTGCCCTGGCAGACGAGGGTTGCGCGGCGCGTTCGGCAATGCCGACGTCATGTTGACGATCAAACCACCGCCCTGGTCGCGCATCAGCGGCGCGAACGACTTGATCGCGACCCACACCGAGGTGAGGTTCAAGCCGACCTGGTAGCGCCAGCTCTCTGCGGTCATGTCCCAGAACGTCTCGTACATCCGCTCGTCGAGCGCGGCGGCGTTGTTCACGAGCACGTCGACGCGCCCGAGCTCTGCGATGGTCGTCTCGGCCAACCGGGCGATGTCGGCGTCGTCGGTCATGTCGGCGGCGACCGGCACGCAGCGTCGGCCGGTTGCGCTGACGGCTGCAGCGGTCTCGTTGATCGATCCGGGAAGGTCGGCTCGGGGCTCGACCGTCCGCGCTGCGATGACGACGTCGGCTCCGAGCTCTGCGAGCTTCACGGCGGCGTCGCGGCCGATGCCGCGGCTCGCGCCGGTGACGACTGCGACCTTTCCCGCCAGGGGTGTGGTGGACATGTGGTTCTCCTTGATCGAGCGTTGTTACGAGCGGAACGGGTCAGGGGTCGAGGCATTCGTCGGCGACGAGCAGATTGCGGCCCCATCGAAGCCCGACCGGCGCATTGTCGATCGGGTGTGTCGTGCCGTCGGCGAGGCGGAACGTGCCGTCGGCGCGCGCCAGGATCCACATCAGGATCATCACGCCGCCGGCGGTGAGGTAGTGGAAGTAGCCACGCGCGCGTGCCGTGATCGTCACGTCGAGAGCTCCTGCGGCGGACACGCACGCGACGTGCCACGTACGCGGGACCGAGAGACCGGACCGCGGGTCGTGCCACCGCTCGAGGATGTCGAACGAGGCGTCGCCCGAGCCCATGAAGGGGGCGAACGTGTGGACGTCGTCACCGAGCTCGACCGAGCCCATCTTGATGCCGCGGCCGCTGTGGCTGGCGAGCGACACCTTGAGCGTGTCGGTGAAGAACTGCGCCGAGGTGAACTCGGCGCCGCCGAGCAGCTCGCGCACGACGTCGCGCGACTCGCCGACCGAGGGCCGCTCGTGGAACCCGGGTGCGTCAGTGATCGTGTACGTGCGGCCGCCCGCGGTGATGGTTCCGGTGGCCGCCACGCCGACCTCGTACCCTGCCGAGTCGTTCTCGACGATCTTGTCGAGTGGCCCCCAACGCCACTGCGCCGCTCCTGTGGCGCGGAAGGTGAGGTCGAGGTCGACGCCCGCGTGCTCGCCGCGGATGCGCCAGACCGGAGGTTCCCAGGTGTAGGTCCGGCCTCCCACCTTCCACTCGCTGCGGTCCGC
>JBFWSW010000156.1:0-1707 GCA_050248155.1 Ilumatobacteraceae bacterium | reverse complement strand
CGCTGCCCGCGAAACCGCACCGGCTCGGGCTTGCCGAGCTCGCGGCAGGCCTCGACGTAGTGCGGCCACGAGTCGCCCGGTGCCATCGCCGCGTAGTGATCGCCCAGCCGGGCGGCACGGCGTGCGGCACCTCGCGAGTCACCACCGACGATCAGCGCCGGACCCGTTTGCTGGAACGGACGGGGTCGAACCAGCACCCGCTCGCCACGGAACTCGAACGGCTCGCCGGTCCACGCGGCACGGAGCGCGGCGAGCCCTTCATCCATGGCCGCACCTCGCTGATCCATGCGTTTGCCGAACATCGAGAACTCGGATGCGACGTACCCGGCGACCACCATCAGGTCGATGCGCCCGCGGCTGATGAGGTCGAGCACGGCGACGTCCTCGGCGACGCGCAGGGGATGGTGCAACGGCAGAGCGACCACCGGGATGATGCGCATGTTGTTGGTGACCGCGGCGATGGCTGCCGCGGCGACGAGCGGCGCCGGACCGTAGTCGTCATCGCACCCGTGGTGCGACGAGATCACGACCCGTGTGAACCCGAGCGCATCGGCCCACGCGCACTGCTCCAAGGCGGCTGCGTAGATGTCGCCTGCCGGCGGCCCGAATTCGGGTGCACGGAAGTCGTAGTGCAGCGACAGGTTGGTCATGGTTGCTCCCTTCGAATGGTCATGACGTCGGCCTCATTGGTCCCTCCGCCGCGGGTCGAGACGCTCCTCCAGCCACTCGCCGACGACGTTGGCCGCGAGCACGAGGCCGGCGATGGCGACGCCTGGCACGATCGCCACCCACCATGCGCTCTCGATCAGCCCGCGCCCGTCCTCGATCATGTCGCCCCATGTCGGATCGGGGGGCGGAACTCCTGCGCCCAGA
This sequence comes from Ilumatobacteraceae bacterium, assembly GCA_050248155.1. Classification (GTDB taxonomy): domain Bacteria; phylum Actinomycetota; class Acidimicrobiia; order Acidimicrobiales; family Ilumatobacteraceae; genus VFMC01. The sequence goes on along the minus strand of JBFWSW010000156.1, from coordinate 834 downwards.
TAGCTGAGCGAGCCCTCGAGGATGATGACGATGCCGAGCTGCAAGGTGGCGACGACGATGATCGTGTTGACGACGTTCGGCAGCACGTGACGGGTCATGATGCCGAAGGCGCGGCGTCCCCCGGCACGAGCGAGCGCCACGTAGTCCTTGCGCATCACCACCATCGCGTCGCCACGTACCTGTCGCGCGTAGCTCGCCCACAGGATCAGGACCACCACGATCGTGACACTGCGCAGACCGGGCGACAGCCGCAGCGCGAGCAGCAAGGCCAGCAGCATCGCCGGGAACGACATCATGATGTCGATCGCGCGAGTGACGATGTGGTCGATGAGGCCTCCGAAGTACGCGGCGACGATGCCGAGCGTGCTGCCGACCACCGCGGCGATGCCGATCGAGATCAGCGAGATCAAGAGCGCCGGCCTCGCGGCGTGGATGGCTCGGCTGAGGATGTCGCGGCCGAGCTTGTCCGTCCCGAGCAGGTACTCGGTCGTTCCGCCGTCCTGCCAGAACGGCGGGCGCAGCGAGTCGCTGACGTGGTTCTGCACCGGCGAATGCGGGCTCAGCAGCGGGGCGAAGATCGCGAGGAGGCACATCAACACGAGCACGGCGAGCGACACGTAGGGCACGCGCCGACGAGCAACGCCGACGTCAGCCATGAGCGAGCCTCGGGTCGATGACTCGGTACAGCACGTCCACCACCAGGTTGACAGCGACGACGATGCCGGTGATCACGAGCACGATGCCCTGGATGACCGGGTAGTCGCGCTGGGTGATCGCGTTCACGGCGAGACGGCCGATGCCCGGCCAGGCGAACACGCCCTCGACGACGACCGC
>JBFWSW010000155.1:0-4958 GCA_050248155.1 Ilumatobacteraceae bacterium | reverse complement strand
CGGCCGCATCAGCTACGGGGTGTACCTCTACCACCTGCCGGTGTTCGTGTTGATGAGCGAGCAGCGGATGGGGACGGACGGGACCGTGCTGCTGATCGAGCGCCTGGGCGTGACCCTCGCCGTCGCCACCGTCTCGTACCGGCTCGTCGAACGGCCGGTGCGCTACGGACGCATCGACCGGCGGCTGACGTTCGGCGTCTCGGGCATCACGATGGCCGGCGTGTCGGCGGTGGTGCTGTTGCTGCCGGCGGGCGCCGATCTCGTGTACTACCGGCCCGATCCGGCGCTCGCCGAAGCCGCCTCGATCCGTCCGGTCGTCCAGGCCGGGGCTGCGAGCTCGACCGCCGTCCCCGGGCCGGCCGTCACGACGACCCAGCTGCCGAGCGCGCCGTCGACTGCTCCCGCGCTCACCGAGTCGACGGTCGCGTCGACCACGACCACGACCGAGCCACCCCCGCTCGGGCGTCCGGCCCGCATCTTGGTGGTCGGCGACTCGACGGCGATGGCGACCGGTGCCGGCCTCGTGGCCTGGGCGGCTGCACATCCCGATGTCGCTCAGGTCAGCATCGACGCGACACCGGGGTGCGGCTTCGTCCGTGGCGGCGACGTGCCGTCCGACGACGGCGTCCCGTTCCAGGAGAACTGCGACCGGGTGCTCGACGGCGAGCTCCCCGGAGACCTCGTCGCGCTGCAGCCCGACGTCGTGATGCTGATGGTCACGTCGCGCGACATCGTGCCGCGCGTGTGGGCCGAGGGTGAGGGCCTGCTCGACCCGCGCGACGCCCGCTACCGTGCCCGCCTGAGGGCGGGATACCGAGCGATCACCGAGCTGATCACATCGACCTCGCCCGCGCGAGTCGTGTGGATTCGCCAGCCCGACACCGATCCGTACTGGCTCGGCGAGCCCAACCCCTTCACCGATCCGGAGCTGATCGGGATCCGCGAAGACGTGATCCGCGAGACCATCGCCGAGCGGCCCGAACGGGCGCAACTGCTGGACCTCCGCGCGTGGATGGAGGCCAACGGGCTGGCGCTCGACCACGAGGCTCGGCCCGATGGTCTGCACTTCGCTCCCGACGCCGCGCTGGCAGTCGCCACCGAGTGGCTGGGGCCACAGCTGGTGCTCGCGGCACGTGAGAACGCTGCCGGCGGGTTGCCGTCCTGACCCGGGCGCCTCTAGCATTGCAGGGTCCTGCGTGGAGCCATCCACGGCTGTCCCGACAGCGCCTGTCGCAGAACCCATCACGAAGGTAGACGCGTGCCCACCATTCAGCAGCTGGTCCGTCAAGGGCGGACCACCAAGTTCTCCAAGACGAAGACGCCGGCCCTCAAGGGGTCGCCGCAGCGTCGTGGTGTCTGCACCCGGGTCTACACGAACACGCCGAAGAAGCCGAACTCCGCCCTCCGCAAGGTCGCCCGCGTGCGGCTGTCGAGCGGTGTCGAGATCACGGCCTACATCCCCGGTGAGGGGCACAACTTGCAGGAGCACTCGATCGTGCTGGTGCGTGGTGGTCGTGTCCGCGACCTGCCGGGCGTGCGCTACAAGATCATCCGCGGCGCGCTCGACGCTGCCGGGGTGAAGAACCGCAAGCAGTCGCGCAGCCGCTACGGCGCCAAGATGGCCAAGTGACGAGTCGAGAAGGTTGATCCGAGATGCCCCGCAAAGGTCCCGCACAGCGCCGTGAGCTCGTCCCCGACCCGCTGTACCGCTCGTTGCTCGTGTCGCAGGTCGTCAACAAGGTCATGCTCCACGGCAAGCGCACCGTTGCCGAGAAGATCGTCTACGACGCGCTGAAGATCGTCGAGGAGAAGACCGGGGCCGAGCCGATCAGCACGCTGAAGCGGGCGATCGACAACATCAAGCCCCCGCTCGAGGTCAAGAGCCGTCGCGTCGGTGGCGCCAGCTACCAGGTCCCGGTCGAGGTTCGTCCGCGCCGAGCCAACACCTTGGCGATCCGCTGGCTCGTCGACTTCAGCCGCAAGCGTCGCGAGAAGACGATGGCCGAGTGCCTGGCGAACGAGCTGCTCGATGCGGCCAATGGGCTGGGCGCGGCGATCAAGCGTCGCGACGACATGCAGAAGATGGCCGAGAGCAACAAGGCGTTCGCCCACTACCGCTGGTAGTCAGCGGGTTCGGGCCCTCGCCCGGTTCACACGCCGTTCACAACGAGCGAACAACATCGAAATCTGAGGTTCATAGCTTCGCTCCGTGTTCGCTGCGGCCGGAGAAGGAGTCGACCTCGCTCGGCTGCTGCTCGACCTGCTGATCGTGGTGGCGGTTGCTCGTGTGGCCGCCGAGGCCGCCGAGCGGGTGCGGCTCCCGGCAGTCCTCGGCGAGATCGCCGCCGGCGTGATCATCGGCCCGTCGGCGCTCGGCCTGGTCGAGCTGACCGGCGAGCGAGGGGTGTCCCTCGGCGTCGTCGCCGAGATCGGCGTGCTGCTGCTCCTCCTCCAGGTCGGCATGGAGATGGACATCGGCGAGCTGCGCAAGGTCGGGACCGCGTCGATGCTCGTCGCTGTCATCGGTGTCGCCCTGCCCTTCGCCGGGGGAGCGATCGCCGGAGTGGCCATGGGCGAGGCCACCAAGACGGCGATCTTCCTCGGGGCGGCCCTGACTGCGACGAGCGTCGGCATCACGGCACGCGTCTTCGGGGACCTGCGGGCGCTCGCGACCACCGAGGCTCGGGTCGTGCTCGGCGCAGCGGTGGCCGACGACGTGCTCGGCCTCGTCATCCTGACCGTCGTCGTCAAGGTCGTCACCGGGGGTTCGGTGGGGGCAGGCACGATCGTCAGCACCCTCGGTCTGGCAGTCGGCTTCCTCGCGCTCACCGGCATCGTCGGTCTGCTGTTCGTGCCGAAGATCCTCGATCTGATCCACCGGCGCGCGAGCTCGGGGGCGACCGTCGTGGTCGCGGCGTTCGCGCTGACCCTCGCGTTTGCCGAGCTCGCCGATGCGGCCAAGCTCGCCTTCATCATCGGTGCGTTCATGGCCGGCTTGGCCCTCGGGACCAGCGATCACCACGAGCGTGTGTCGCGCGACCTCGGTGCGATCGGCAACATCTTGATCCCGGTCTTCTTCGTCCAGATCGGCATCAACGCCGACCTCGGCGCGATGACCAAGGCGAGCGTGCTCGGGCTCGCTGCCGTGCTCACCGTGATCGGCGTGCTCGGCAAGCTCGCGGCTGCCTGGGGAGCCATCGGGACCAGGGCCGACCGGCTGCTGATCGGCATCGGGATGATCCCACGCGGGGAGGTCGGCCTGATCTTCGCCAGCATCGGGCTGGCGAACGGTGTGCTCGACACCGATCTCTACGGAGCGCTCCTCGTCATGGTCCTGGTGACGACGGTCATCACCCCGCCACTGCTGCGGATGCGGATCGGCGCCGGCCGGTCGGCCGCCGACGAGGCCGAGCCCGGGGCCGACATCGATGCCCCTGCAGGAGGATGGCTCGACCTCGTCGACGGCGAGATCATCCTGCGCGCCGAACCGCCGGTCTCGTCGACCGTGGCCGTCGCCCTTCACACCGCGTCGTGGCTCGACGCGGCACGCCCGAGCGACGAGCTCCTCGACTGGTTCGGCCGGCACCGGCTCGTGCCGCTGCGGTGGAGCCCCGGCGACACGTCCGCCTTCCTCGATCTGCTGCGGTGGGGCGACACGCGCATGTGGCGGTTCCTCGAGGCGACGGCGGTCCTCGAGCGGGCACTGCCGGAGGTGGCGGCGGCGATGGTCCGTCGGCGATCCGACGTCCGCGATCTCGACCCCCTCGGCTCCCTCCGGTTCCCGATCGTCGAGGCACTGCGTCACCTGACGCCCGACGGGGCGACGCACGACGACGAGTTGCTGATCGCCGCGTTGGCGATCGACGTGTGCGACGACGCCGCCGAGAGCACCGGTGGCCCCGCCGATCTGGCCACGCGCCTCGGCCGAGTCTCCGAGGCCGACCGCATCGCCAGCCTCGTGGCCGACGCCCACCTCCTCCGGCACGGTTCGGCCCGCCCGCACGTGTTCGGCGAGCTCGAGCTCCTGCAGCTCGCGACGCACCTCGCCAACCCCACTCACGCCCGGCACGCGCACACCTTGGCGCTCGCGATCGGTGATCTCCCGACGTGGCATCGAGAAGCGCTCGAGGAGCGCTTCGAGCTCGTCCTCGAGGCGCTCGACCATCCCGAGCTCACCGGGGTGGAGGCCACCTCGCTCGCCGCCGCTCGCATGCGTGCAGCGCAGCGCGTTGCCGCCAACCCGGCGGCGGCCGACCGGCTGCGCCACGCGTCGACCGCCTACCTGCTCTCGCACGACCCGGCGGAGCTCGCGCGGCAGGCACAGCTTGTGGAGCCGCTGCCACGAGCGGGTGTCGTGCGCGTCGCGGTGAGCCCGAGCCCCGAACCCGATCACTGGGTGATCGATGTCGCGTGCCGAGACCTGCCGGGCCTGCTCGGCCGGATGGCCGGAGCGCTCGCCGAGGCCGAGCTCGACGTCGTGTCCGCCGCGATCGCGACGTGGGTGGACGGTGCGGTGCTCGACACGTTCACCTGCCGCAGCCCGCGGCGACCGGCCGCGCGAGCGCTTGCGGAATCGATGGAACGCTGGCTTCACGCGACGTTGCCTGCCGTACCGGTGCACGATCTCACCGTCGACTTCGACAACGGCTCGCTGCCCTGGCACACCGTCTGCATCGTGCAGGGCCCCGATCAACCGGGAGCGCTCCAGGCGGTGAGCTCTGCCTTCGCGGCTGCCGGCATCGCCGTGCACTCCGCGCGCATCTCGTCGTCACGCGGCACGATCATCGACCGCTTCTCGGTCTCCGACCGCGTCGGTCGCAAACTCGACGACGCGGCCATGGATCGGGCGCGTGCTGCGCTGGCCGGCACGGTTGCGCCGCGTCGGCGACTGCTGCGGCTCGGCGCCACGCGCTGACCGCGGAGCTCCCGCACGCGATCGCCACGCGGTGGAAACACAG
>JBFWSW010000154.1:0-5013 GCA_050248155.1 Ilumatobacteraceae bacterium | reverse complement strand
AGCCCCGACATCCGCACGTGGGTCTTCACCCGCATCGCCGACGCCACGACCGGTGGTTCGACCGTGGTGTCGACGCTCGGCACCGGCAGCGGCAAGTCGACTCGACTCGTGCTCGCCTACTCGGGCGCGGCTGCGCCCTCGGCGGTCGGTTCGTCGGTGATCAACGGCTCGTCGACGAACCTGGCGGCGCCATCGGTCGCCGTCGATGCCGACGGTGCGGCGATCGTCCGGTACTGGGCGAACAAGACGTCGGGCGCGACCGGCTGGACGCTGCCCGGTGACGTGACCGAGCGCGAGCAGGTCGCGGGTTCCGGCGGTGGCCGCATCGTGGCTGCCGCGGGCGACTCGGCCGGCGCGGCCGGGCCCTCGGGCACGTCGACGGCGACGTCGACCTCCTCGGGTTCGAAGGGGACGGGCTTCACCATCGTCCTGCCTCCGGGTTCGGGTGGGGTGGTCGATCCGCCGCCGCCCCCGCCTCCGCCGGTCGACGATCCCCCGATTGCGGCCTTCGGACAGAACTGCACCGACCTCAGCTGTGAGTTCGACGCCACAGCTTCGAGTGACGACGGGACCGTCGTCGGGTACGCATGGGACTTCGGCGACGGTACGAACGGCACCGGTCCGAACCCGACGCACGAGTACGCGTCGGCCGGTGACTACACCGTCCAGCTGACCGTCACGGACGACGCAGCGCAGACCGGCCAGGTGAGCCACACGGCTTCGGTGAGCGATCCGCCGCCGCCCCCACCGCCTCCGACCGGCACGGCCGAGTTCCGTGCTGCGAACAGCGAGACGAGCTCCGGTTCGAACGCGTCGGTGCAGATCCCCGGTGCCGTGGAGAGCGGCGACCAGCTGGTGCTGTTCGTGACTGCGAACTCCGACTCGACGGCGACGACGCCGGCCGGCTGGAGCCTGCTCGCCACCGAGGACGACGGCGCGCCCGACATGCGGACGTGGGTGTTCACCCGCACTGCTGACGCCGGATCGGCGGGCTCGACGGTCACGTCGGTGTTGGGCTTCGCCGGCGGCAAGTCGACCCGCATCGTGGTCGCCTACTCGGGCGCTGGTGCGATCACCGCGGCACAGTCCGCGATCATCACGGGGAACTCGACGGACCTCACTGCGCCGTCGGTCGATGTGGCTACTGCCGGATCGATCGTGGTGCGGTACTGGGCCAACAAGACCTCCAGCGCGACCGGGTGGACCCTGCCCGGTGGCGTGAGTGTGCGTGAAGCAGTTGCCGGTTCCGGTGGTGGGCGCATCGTCGCTGCCGTCGGTGACGACGTGGCGAGCTCGCCTGGTGCTTCGGGCACCGCCACGGCCACTTCGACGGCGTCCGCCGGGAAGGGCACGGCCTTCACGCTCGTCATCCCTCCAGCGGGATGACCGTCGTCTCCGCGGGGCGTGACCGCCGCGCCCCGCGGAGACCACTTCCGTGGTTCGATCAGCGCGGTCGGTCGGGGTCGTGCTCGATCACCCAGATCGCGATCTCGACGCGGTTGCGGAGGTTCAGCTTGGTCTGGATGCTCGTCAGGTGTGTCTTCACCGTCGACAGTGAGATGAACAGCTCGGTCGCGATCTCCTGGTTGCCGAGGCCGCGTGCGACAGCTCGGGCGACATCGAGCTCGCGGTCGGACAGAGGATGGTCGATCGCGACGGGGGCCTTCGCGGGGCCGATGAACCGGTCGAGGTAGCGCACGGTGATCGAGGGCGAGATCATCGCGTCACCGACCGCCGCTGCGCGCACGGCTTCGAGCAGAAGCTGCGGCCCGCTGTCTTTCAAGATGAAGCCGACGGCACCGTTGCGGAGCGCGATCTCGACGTGCTCGTCGGAGTCGAAGGTCGTCGCGATCACGACGTGCAGGGGGTGCGCCACCTCCGGGCCGGCGAGAAGCCTGGTCGCCGCAAGACCGTCGAGCACGGGCATGCGGATGTCGAGGAGGCAGACCCGAGGACGCAGCTGGTGTGCGAGGTCGACAGCGGTACGGCCGTTGTCCGCTTCGGCGACGACGGTCATGTCGGGCTGGCTGTCGATGATCATGCGGAACCCCGCCCGCACCATCGCCTGGTCATCGGCGAGCAGCACCGTGATCGGATCGTCCGCTTGCTCGCCGCTCATCCCACCCCGACCGACAACGGCAGCTCGGCGCGGACGACCCATTCCTGCGCTGCCGGCCCCGCCGTGAACGCCCCGCCGAGCGCGTCGACGCGCTCGCGCATGCCGACCAACCCGTAGCCCTCGCCGCTCGGCTGATGGAGCATGCGGTTGGTGACCGTGAGCAGCAACGCGCCGCGATCGGTGCCGAGCGAGAACCGGACGGGCGAGGCGGGGTCGCCGTGGCGACGCACGTTGGTCGCCGACTCCTGCACGAGGCGCTGCACCGTGTTGGCGAGATCGGGCGCGACCCAGCCGGCTCGCACCGCGTCGTCGACGACGAGCTCGGCGAGCGGGTGCGTGAGGCGCAGGTCCTCGACGATCCGCTCGATGTCGGCGAGGCGCGGACCCGACGCGGTTGTCGGGTCGGTGCGCAGCAGACCGATCAAGCGACGGACCGAGGTCAAGGTCTCGAGCCCCGCGGCCTCGATCTGGGCGAGCGCGCGTTCGGCAGGCGAATCCGCCGGTGCCCCGTTGGTGAAGCGGCTCGCCTGGGCGAGGACGACGATCCCGGTGACGTGGTGACCGACGACGTCGTGCAGCTCGCGAGCGAGGTCGAGCCGCTCGCTGTGACGCGCCTGCTCGACGCTCGCCAGTCGCTCGCTGTCACGCAGCCGCATGTAGACGACGGCGGTGGCAGCGGCACCGAACAGCACGAGCATCGCCATCGCGATGATCGCTTTGATCGAGGTGTCGTGGACGCGCTGCGAGGTGGCTTCGCCGGCGATCACGACGATGGCCGCTGTCGGCCATCGGGCGACGCCGCGCCACGACAGCAGCGCGGCGAACAGCACCGGCAGGACGACGAACTCGGTGAAGATGCCGATCTGGAGGCCGTGGTAGCGACCTCGTGTGCTCGCCATCAGCGAGAGCCACGATGCCGCCAGCGACAGCACGACGACATGCTTCGGCCAGAGCGCCCACGCAACGCCGATCGCGGCGATGCCCATCACGATCAGCAACGTGGGCCGCAGCTCGTCGATGCTGTTCAGCCACCGATTGCCGATGACCCACAGGTCGACGATGGCCGCGGCGCACACGACGGCCACGAACGCGATCCGCAGCACGGTCTGCAGCGGATTGGCGGCGCGGATGAGTTCCACCGCTCGGACGATACCGATCCTCGACATCGGTCGACCTCGGCCGATCGGCCGATGCGCTGAGCTGCGGAACCGTTCGGACGGTCGATGGCGGGGTGCGAGCGGTTCCCCGATGATGCCGTCATGATCACGGGCACCCCCTCGCTCACGCGGATCACCGGCAGCATCGGCGTCGAGCTCCACGGCATCGATCTTCGGGACGGCATCGACGATGCCGTGATCGGCCTGCTGCGCACCGCCGTTGCCGAGCACCACGTCGTGGTGCTGCGCGACCAGTTCCTGTCGGCCGAGCAACACGCAGCGGTCGCAACTGCATTCGGCCCGATCCTGGCGTCGCCGGTGCAGCTCGCCGTCGGCTCGCGGCGCGCTGGTCCTGCCGTGTCGACCATCGAGGACACCGCCGAGCGGCCACCTGCCGGATTCCCGTGGCACAGCGACCTCAGCTGGAGCGAGCAGCCGCCGTCGCTCGGGTTCCTGAGCGCCGTCACGATCCCTCCCGTCGGCGGTGACACGTTGTGGGCGTCGACCGCCGCGGTCTTCGACGCGCTGCCGTTCGACGTGCAGCAGCGCTGCAGCCAGTCGAGGATCCGCTTCGAGCCGGACGAGTCGTTGCTCGCCTCGGTCGAGCGCCATCACGGTGTGCGCGTCGCTGACCGTCTCCGCCGCGAGCACCCCGGCATCGCTCATCCACTCGTCCACTCGAACCCGATCACGGGGCGCAGGTCCCTGCGCCTCTCACCCCTCGACGCGCGGTGCCTCGCCGGCCCTGCTGTGGACGATCCCACGCTGCTCGGCCAGCTGCACTCGATGCTCGACGACCCGCACGTGCAGATGCGCTGGCGCTGGCGCGAGGGCGACCTGGTGATCTGGGACGAAGCCGCCACGTGCCACCGGGCGCTCACCGACCATCATCCGCAACGTCGCGTCATGCGGCGCTGCGTCACGGGGCCGGCGTGAGCACGCCGGTCCTGGCCCAGCCGGTTCACCGGTCGCACGTCGCCGCCGCGCACGGTGCGCTGTCGTGGTGGCACGGCACGGTCGTGGTCATCGCCGGTCTGGCGGTCGGCATCGGCACGCAGTACCTGCAAGGTGTGCTCCCCGACGGATGGGGCGTGCTCGCCAACTCCGGCGCGGCGTGGGCCCTGTGTGCGTTCGCCGTCGGCGCCGTGCTGCCGACGCCGCGACTGGCGGCCGTGGGGGGAGCGGTGCACCTCGTCGTCGCCTCGGTCGTGTACTACGCGTCGGTCGACTGGTTCGAGAGCGCTGGGTCGGGGAACCGAGCAGCGGTGGTCTGGTCGGCTGCCGGCCTGGTCAGCGGACCGGTCTTCGGTGTGGCGGGCCACTGGTTCGCCCGGCGGGCCGAACGCCGGGACGCCGTGCTCGCGCTGGCGAGCGGAGTGCTGGCCGGAGAGGGCATGCACCTCGTCCGCTTCGTGGGCAACCCCGATCTCCGCACTGCCGGCCTCGTCGAGCTCTGCGTCGCAGCGGTCCTCGGGTTGGCAGGCCTCGTCCGATCGAGCCGGTCGCGGCTGCCTTCGTCGACCGCGCTGGTGGTCGCCCTGGTGCTGGGCGCCGCCACCGTCACACTGATGTCGATGCGTGTGATCGACGCCGTCTTCGTCCTGTGGTGAACCCAGATGTCGCATCGACGGCCGAAGCAGTAGACTCGGTGCGACATCTGCACTGGTAGCTCAATGGATAGAGCATCTGACTACGGATCAGAAGGTTCGGGGTTCGAGTCCCTGCCAGTGCGCTCAG
>JBFWSW010000153.1:0-5113 GCA_050248155.1 Ilumatobacteraceae bacterium | reverse complement strand
GCGGCCATGGATCGGGCGCGTGCTGCGCTGGCCGGCACGGTTGCGCCGCGTCGGCGACTGCTGCGGCTCGGCGCCACGCGCTGACCGCGGAGCTCCCGCACGCGATCGCCACGCGGTGGAAACACAGCGGGGACGGCTGAGAAACGTTCGGTTCGTACTGTTCGCCCGGCTGCGCCAGCGCCGTCGTCAGCCCACATCTTGGCCAATCGATTCGGGAGGACTTCGTGCGCAGAGCACTCAAATACGTTGTAGGTGGCGCGGCCGGCGCCACGTTCGTCACCTTGCTGATCGGCGGGACGGCACTCGCCGAGGAGGCAGACCCTGTCGCCGAGCTCGCGACCGCGACGAACCTGTTGTGGGTGGTCATCGGCGCCATCCTGGTCATCTTCATGCAGGCCGGTTTCGCGCTCGTCGAGACCGGGTTCACCCAGAAGAAGAACGCGGCTCACGTGATGAGCACCAACTTCGCCATCTTCGGCCTCGGCTTCGTCGGCTTCTTGTTCATCGGCTTCCCGCTGGCCTTCGGCGGCTTCAGCTACTCCGCGTTCGGCCTCGACACGCCGATGAACGGTGATGGCTACGCATGGCTCGGCGGGCACTCGACCGGGTTGCTGTACTGGGGCTACGACCATCTCGGCCACGCGGCCACACCGGCGTTGCTCGCCTTCTTCCTCTACATGGTGGCCTTCATGGACACCGTGGCGACCATCCCGACGGGGGCCATGGCCGAGCGGTGGAAGTGGAAGGCCTTCGTCCAATGGGGCCTCTTCTGCGGCGCGATCTACTACCCGCTGTTCGCGGCGTGGACGTGGGGCGGCGGCTGGCTCGCCAAGGCGTGGGACACGATGAGCCTCGGCACCGGGTACGTCGACTTCGCCGGTTCGGGTGTGGTCCACGCCGTGGGTGGTGTGGCCGGCCTTGCCGGGGCAATGGTGCTCGGGCCGCGGATCGGCAAGTACGGTCCCGACGGCAAGCCGCGAGCGATCCCTGCACACAACATCCCGCTCGCCATCGCGGGGTGCTTCATCCTGCTGTTCGGCTGGTTCGGCTTCAACGCTGCGTCCACCTTCGCCGCCACCGATGTCCAGTTCGCGACAGTCGCCACGAACACGGCGATCGCCGCCGCCGTCGGCTCGGTCATCGCGATGTACTGGATCACCTACCGCTCCGGCAAGCCCGATCCCGGCATGATGGTGAACGGCATGCTCGCCGGTCTCGTGGCCATCACGGCCCCGTGCGCGTTCGTCTCGCCCTGGGCCGCAGCGCTCATCGGGGCACTTGCCGCGGTGATCGTGATCGAGGCTGCCATGTTCCTCGAGCGCAAGGGCATCGACGATCCGGTGGGCGCTGTTGCAGTGCACGGCATCGGTGGAACGTTCGGTGTGCTGTGCGTCGGCATCTTCGCCAACGGCGACTACGGGGCCGGTTGGAACGGCGCCGTCGACGACGCAGGCAACCCGATCAAGATCGAAGGGCTGCTGCAGGGCGAGGTCGGCCAGTTCGTCATCCAGCTCATCGGCTGCGTGGTGATCTGGACGGTGATCCTCGGGCTGGCGTTCGCGTTCTTCAAGATCCAGAACAGCCTCATGAAGGGCGGCATCCGCCCGTCGGAGGAGGAGGAGCTGCAAGGCGTGGACATCGCCGAGATGGGCGTCCTCGGCTACGTCGACTGACACGAGACGGCGACGTTCGGTCCCCGGGTCGGTGAGCCACGTCACCGGCCCGGGGATCGTCGCGAGCCGGCCGATCGTCGTTCACCCCGACGGGCGGTGACCGATCGCTCGCACCCGGTCACCGCTAGGTTGGGCGCATGCAGATGCGTCGAGCACCTGCCGCCGCGCTCGCGATCCTGGTGGCCTCCGTCCTCGCTGCGTGCAGCGACGGCTCGTCCGCAGATGCGCCGGAGGCCGCCGAGCCCGCCGTGCCGATCTCGGTGACGACCACCGAGCCGAGCGCCGCCTCGAGCGCTCCGTCGGCAACGACCGCTGGCTCGTCGGTCGACGAGACGTCCGAGACCGAGCCGGCCGGTTCCACGGGTGAGACGGGGACGACCTCGCCGACCACCGGCTCGCCCGACACGACCACGCCGCCCACCGTCGTCGACGAGCAGTTCATCGAGACCCGCCTGCTCGGCCGCTCCGTCGAGGGACGACCGATCATGGCGGAACGGCGCGGCACCAAAGGCGGGCGCGTGGTGCTGGTGATCGGCGTCATCCACGGCAACGAGGACGCCGGCCTGGCCATCCTCGACGATCTGCATCGCATGGAGGTGCCCGACGATGTGGATCTGTGGCTCGTCGATTCGATGAACCCCGACGGGGTCGTGAACCAGGATCGGCACAACGCGAACGGCGTCGACCTCAACCGCAACTTCCCGCTCAACTGGGGGCCGATCGGGGTGAAGGGCGATGGCGAGTGGTCGGGGCCCGGTCCGGCGAGCGAGCCAGAGACCCAGGCGATGATGGAGCTCATCAGCGACATCCGGCCCGACATCACGCTCTGGTACCACCAGGACCTCTATCGCATCCAGCCCGGCCGCGGGCGAGACGGGCGGATCCGGGCGCGGTACGCCGAGCTGACCGGTCTGCCGATCGCCGGGATCACCGGCGGCACGTACACCGGTGTCGCCGCGACGTGGGCTCGTCACGAGATCGATCCGGGCGTGGCGTTCATCGTCGAGCTCGGCGCTGAGCTCACCGACGCCGAGGCCGAGATGCATGCGGAGGCCGTGCTGACCATCGCCGACGAAGACCTGTGAACCGCCCGGGCGCGGCCGAGCAGATCATCGAGCAGTGCGCGGAGGGTGGTCTCGATCTCGCCGCTGTGGTGGCGGTCGGGACCTACAACGACGCTGTTCCGCCCGAGGTGCACCTGCCGGGTGCCGGTGATCGGAGCGTGATCGTGATCGGCAACACCGCCGCGTTGTGGCCGATCCTCGACCGCTTCGTCGTCGATGCTCCGGAGCCACTCTCCGATCCCGTCGACACGTACGTCGAGCACGTCGTGCTCGGTGCGACCGCCGAGGTCGCCGAGGTGATCGACGTCCGCTTCTCGCACGAGCCGCCGCCGCGTCTGGTCGCGATCCAGCGGCTGGCGCACGTCGCCGGCCTGGCCTGGCTGTCACCGACCCACCTCTGCGTCCACCCGGTGTACGGGCCATGGATCGCGCTGCGTGCGGCGGTCGTGCTCGATCTGCCGGCGCCTCACCCGGCACCCTCGATCGAGCCTCCGTGTGACTGCGCGTCGGGGTGCATGCCACTGCTCGAGCGTGCACTTGCCGATGGCGAGGCGACATCGAGCGGCGTCGTCGAGCACTGGCGAGAGTGGGTCGCAGTGCGCGACGCCTGCCCGGTCGGGCGCGCCCATCGCTACACCGACGAGCAGATCGCGTATCACTACACGGGCGAGCGCCCGGCGCGGTGGGTGTGAGGCGCCCCGAGGATCCAGCCCTCTTCGTCCAGCACGGCGAGTGCTGATGCTGCATCGAGGTCGGGAGCGAACAGCGCACCGAGCTCGCCTCGAGAGTCGAGCTCGCGCAGGTGACGGCAGAGTCCGATCACCTGCGCCGCGTCGCGGACCGGGTGCAGGTTCTCGTCGAGGGGCACGGCGCTCGGCCACACCTCGGCGTGGACGATGACATCCGGGCGTCCCTGCGTCGGATCGTCGACGAGCCCGGTCTCGAAGGGCCACACGAGTGATCGACCGACGAGATCGGGACGTCGGCGCAGCCGATGGACGGCGGGGATGCCGGTGAGGGTCTGGCTGCCGACGCTGCCCGCACCGGTGAGCTGCCACACCGAGCACGGCCATCGACCTGCCCGCTGGAACGCTCGCTCGGCCAGGCGATGCTCGACCAGCCCGCCGTGCGGGAATCCAGGCGCGCGACGCGGGGACAGGTGAGCCGAAACGCGGGCACCTCTGGCAGTTCCCCAGAACGGCCCGGGTCCCTCGCCGATGCGGGCGTTCAAGCGCTCGGCGACCTCGAAGCGGTTGTTGGCGTTGTCGGGCCGGTCGACGAGCGCGCCGTCGAGGTGGCGCCATGCGGCCACCCACGGTGGCTCACCGGCGAGGTGCGCTGCTCGCGCGAACCCGTTCGGGAAGCCGAACGCGAAGTCGAAGGCGACCAGCACCCGGTCGGCGGCGGCGGCGAGCACGCCGGCGAGGTGGCGGGTCGCGGCTTCGCGGGTGGGGTGGTTCTCGAGGTCTGTCGATCCGTCACGTCCGGCCATCACACAGGTCCAGATGCTGTTCGGTCCACGGGTCGGGCGACCGCTCGCGCTCCAGTCGACCGCGACGTATCGATCGAACAGCGGCACTGGCCCAGTGTGTCGCAACCAGCGAGACGCCGTTCAGTCTCCCTCAAGATCGTCCCGACCTGCATGCCGTCACAGTCAGGCCGCCGACCATCGGATGTCGTGGACGTCTCCGGACTCAACGGGCGCGCATCGGGCCCGGGCGCTCTCGCGCTCGGCACTCGTGCGCCCGTGCCGGCAACGGAGCCCATGCCGCCCGCGAGCGTCGGAGCCGCCTTCGCCGAACCCGCCGATGCCCGCTCGATCACCGAGCCGCCCGGCCTGACGTTCACCCCGGCCGGCCTGTCACCAGGTCGCACGAGCCGCTTCGTCGTCGACCTCTAGCCCGCACCACGTCGCTGCTCTCGGCGCGGCAGCGGTGGTTGGCTACCCTGCCCGGATGGCGACCTACGTGCTCGTGCACGGCGCATGGAGCGGTGCGCACGGCTTTCGGTCGGTTCGCCCGCTGCTGACCGGGGCCGGGCACGCTGTCTTCACCCCCAGTCTCACAGGCATCGGCGAGCGGGTGCACCTGGCCAGCCCTCAGGTGCGCCTCGGCACACATGTCAGCGACGTGGTCAACCAGATGCTCTACGAGGATCTGCGCGACGTCGTGCTGCTCGGCTTCTCGTACGGCGGATTCGTCGTCACCGGCGCTCTCGAGCATGTCGCCGACCGCGTGCGCCACCTCGTCTACCTCGACGCGTTCGTCCCCGCGCACGGTGACACGTTGGTCGGGATGATGGGTGGGGCGCCCACCCCGATCACCCTGGGCGAGGAGTGGTTGGTGCCACCCGCCGAGCGCGAGTTCGACGATGCCG
>JBFWSW010000152.1:0-5229 GCA_050248155.1 Ilumatobacteraceae bacterium | reverse complement strand
GCGCACAGCCAGAAGACGCTGGCGACGGAGTAGTCATGGCCGGAGGTCAGGAGCGCATCCTTCGTGGACGGATCAGAACCGTCCAGGCCACGAAGAAGATCACGCGCGCCATGGAGCTCATCGCCGCCTCGCGCATCGTGAAGGCGCAGCAGCGGGTCACCGCGGCCGTGCCCTACAGCGAGCAGATCACCGAGGTCGTGAAGGACCTCGCGGCAGCAGGTGGCGCGTCGCAGTCGCCCCTCCTCGCCGGCCGCGACGAGATCCGCACCACGGCGTATGTGGTGATGAGCGCCGACCGCGGTCTGTGCGGCGGCTACAACGCGGGCGTGCAGCGCGCCGCCGAGGGCGAGATCAAGGCCGACGCCGTCGCGGGCAAGGACTACACCATCATCACGTGTGGCCGGAAGGCCGAGGGCTACTTCCGCTTCCGCGGCTACCGCATCTCTCGCGCCTTCACCGGGTTCAGCGACAACCCCGGTTACGTGAACGCGAAGGAGATCGGGCAGTACGTGATGGACCTGTACTCGAGCGGCGAGGTCGACCGCGTCGAGCTCGTGTACACACGGTTCATCTCGCCGGGCTCGCAGGAGGTCGTGCTGCGGCCGCTCGTGCCGCTCGACCGCGAGACGGTCGCCGGCGGGGACGGCAAGGCGCCCGGGGTCGACGGCACTCCCGCCGACTTCGAGTTCGAGCCCGACCCCGGCACCATCCTCGACACGCTGCTGCCGCGCTACGTCGAGGCTCGCATCTACGCCGCGCTGCTCAACGCTGCGGCCAGCGAGCACGCGTTCCGCCAGCGCGCGATGAAGAGCGCCACCGACAACGCCGAAGAGCTCATCAAGAGCCTCAGCCGCATCATGAACCGCGCCCGGCAGGACAGCATCACCACCGAGATCATGGAGATCGTCGGTGGTGCCGAGGCACTCGCCGGCGACACCAAGAAGGTGCGCTTCGTCGAGATCACCCCCGACATCGACCTCACCACGATCGACTCAGCATTGACGAGGACCACGACATGACCATGATCGAAACCGAGCGCAAGGACGGACGCGTCGTCGGCATCGCCGGCCCCGTCATCGACGTCGAGTTCCCGAGGGGTTCGCTCCCCGAGCTGAACCACGCTCTCGAGTTCACCGTCGTGGTCGACGGCAAGGACGTCCGCATCCTCGCCGAGGTCGCCCAGCAGCTGGGCGACAGCCGCGTGCGTGCCGTCTGCATGAAGCCGACCGACGGCCTCATCCGGGGCACCGCGGTGCGCAACACCGGCCACGGCATCACCGTGCCGGTCGGCGACCGCACCCTCGGCCACGTGTGGAACGTGTGGGGCGACGTGCTCGACGCCGACCCGAAGGAGTTCGAGGACATCGAGCGGTGGGAGATCCACCGCCCCGCCCCCGACTTCGCCGCGCTCGAGCCGTCGAAGCGCATGTTCGAGACCGGCATCAAGGTCATCGACCTGCTCACCCCGTACCTCGCCGGTGGCAAGATCGGCCTGTTCGGTGGCGCCGGCGTCGGCAAGACCGTGCTCATCACCGAGATGATCCGCCGCGTGGCACAGAACCACGGTGGCGTGTCGGTGTTCGCCGGTGTGGGCGAGCGCACTCGGGAAGGCACCGACCTCCGTCTCGAGATGGAGGAGTCGGGCGTGTTCGAGAAGGCCGCCCTCGTGTTCGGTCAGATGGACGAGCCACCCGGCGTCCGCCTGCGCGTGGCCCTCTCGGCGCTCACGATGGCCGAGTACTTCCGCGACGTGCAGAACCAGGACGTGCTGCTGTTCGTCGACAACATCTTCCGCTTCGTGCAGGCGGGCTCGGAGGTGTCGACGCTGCTCGGCCGCATGCCCTCCGCCGTGGGCTATCAGCCCACCCTCGCCGACGAGATGGGTCAGCTGCAGGAGCGCATCACCTCCACCCGTGGCCGTTCGATCACCTCGCTGCAGGCCGTGTACGTGCCCGCCGACGACTACACCGACCCGGCACCGTTCACGACCTTCACCTTCCTCGATGCCACCACCGAGCTGAGCCGCCAGATCGCCTCGCTCGGCATCTACCCGGCGGTCGACCCCCTGGCGTCGACGTCGACGATCCTCCAGCCCGAGGTCGTGGGCGAGCGGCACTACGCCGTCGCTCGCCGCGTGCAGGAGATCCTGCAGCGGTACAAGGAGCTGCAGGACATCATCGCCATCCTCGGTCTCGACGAGCTGTCGGAAGAGGACCGCCTCACCGTGGCCCGTGCGCGCAAGGTGCAACGGTTCCTCAGCCAGCCGTTCTACGTCGCCGAGGTGTTCACCGGCGTCAACGGCGAGACGGTGCCCGTCGCCGAGACCGTCGAGAGCTTCGAGGCGATCGTCAAGGGCGACCTCGACGACGTGCCCGAGCAGGCGTTCCTGAACGTCGGTGGTGTCGAGCAGGTGCTCGCGAAGGCGAAGAGCCTGCAGGAAGGCGCCGCCTGACCATGGCGAGCATGCAGGTGGAGGTCGTGTCGCCCGAGCGCGTGCTGTTCTCGGGCGAGGCCACGCAGGTGATCACGCGCACCATCGGTGGCGGTGAGATCGCGTTCCTGCCCGGCCACGCGCCCTTCCTCGGTGCACTCACCGAGAACCACACCCGCGTCACCCTCGTCGACGGCTCGGTCGTCGACGTCGCCGTGCACGGCGGCTTCGTGCAGGTCAGCGGCAACACCGTCAGCATCCTCAGTGACGTCGCCGAGCTGGCCGACCAGATCGACCGTGGCAGGGCGATGGCGGCCCGCGATCGTGCCGAGGCGCAGTTGCGCGCCGGCCACGATGCCGAAGCCGCGGCGGCGCTCAGCCGGGCCCACGCCCGCCTGAACGCCACCGGCGGCCTGGGCGTCACCGCCTCCCACTGACCCCACCCAGCGCCCCGATCTCGATCAGCCGGGCCCCCTCGGTCCTCCCCGCCCGCGCCCCCTCCCCGCCCCCTCGCGCACAAACGCACCGCGCTCGTGCGCGCTCGCACAGACGGGGTCGCCGAGACCTGGGTGAGCGATCACGGCCGCGGAGCGTTTGCGTGGTCACGCAGATCCCCGACGCCTGCGCGGGGAGGGGTGCGGCCGGGAACGGGGTGCGGCCGGGAACGGGGTGCGGCCGGGAACGGGGTGCGGGCGCGGTCGGGACGGCGCTCCGGTCGCGAGCGGCCGTCGCAAGGCGGTCGTAGGCTCCGCACATGAGCGAGCGATATCCCTTCACGTCGGCGTTGGTCACCGGGGCGTCGAGCGGCATCGGCGAGGCGATGGTCGAGTTGCTCGGCGACGCCGGCGTGCCACAGGTGATCGTGGCACGCCGCGCCGATCGGCTGCGTGCGCTCGCCGAGCGGTTCGATGCGGTGGAGGTGCTCGTCGCCGACCTCACCACCAAGAAGGGATTGCATGCCGTCGCCGACCGCGTCACGAACGAGGCGTCGCCGATCGACCTCCTCGTGAACAACGCCGGCTTCGGCACGTCCGGATCGTTCCACGAGCTCGACCCCGACAGGCTCGATCGCGAGGTGGCGTTGAACGTCGGCGCGCTGACGCACCTGAGCCGCGCCGCGCTGGGGGCGATGGTCCAGCGGGGCCGCGGATACCTGCTGAACGTCAGCAGCGTCGCCAGTTTCCAACCGGCGCCCCGGTTGGCGGTCTACGCGGCGACGAAGGCCTACGTCACGAGCCTCACCGAGAGCCTGCACGAAGAGGCACGCGGCACCGGTGTGCACGTGACTGCGCTGTGCCCCGGCCTCACCCGCACCGAGTTCCAGAGCGTCAGCAACACCGAGAGCTACCAATCGAGCTACCCCTCGTTCACGTGGCTCGACGCGACGTCGGTCGCGCGCGCCGGTCTCCACGACGTCGCGAGGGGCAACGCGCTGTCGGTGCCGGGTGTGCTCTACAAGGGACTCGCGGCGGCGTCGGGGGTCGCCCCGCGATGGATGGCGCGTCGCATCTCCGGCATGGTGCAGCGCGGCTGACGTCGAACCGGTGGGCTGGGGACGTCAGCGGTAGTCGACGGCTGCGAACGCAGCCAGCTTGTCGAGCCGGTGGTGCGCCTCGACCAGCCGCACCGTGCCGCTGCGCGACCGCATGACCAGGCTCTGGGTGGATGCGCCCTGCGGGCTGAAGCGCACGCCGCGGAGCAGTTCCCCGTCGGTGATGCCGGTCGCCGCGAAGAACGCGTTGTCGCCCCGGACGAGATCGTCGATGGTGAGCACGGCCTCGAGGTCTTGGCCCGACGCGATCGCGAGCTCGCGCTCGGCCTCACTGCGCGGCCACAGCTGCGCCTGGATCTCGCCACCCATGCACTTCAGCGCGGCCGCTGCGATGACGCCCTCGGGAGTACCGCCCACACCGAACAGCACGTCGACACCGGCGTCGGGCCAGGCCGTCGCGATCGCACCGAAGATGTCGCCGTCACCGATGAGCTTGACCCGCGCGCCGCTGGCGCGGACCTCGGCGATCAGATCCTCGTGGCGTGGGCGGTCGAGGATGACCACCGTGAGGTCACGCACGCTCTCGCCCTTCGCCTTCGCGATCCAGCGGAGGTTCTGGGTGGGCGTCGCGGTGATGTCGATCGCGCCGGCTGCTGTGGGGCCGACGGCGATCTTGCTCATGTAGAAGCACGGGCCCGGGTCGAACATGCTGCCGCGGTCACTCACGGCGATCACCGCGATCGCGTTTGCACGACCGAGTGCCGTCAGGCTGGTGCCGTCGATCGGGTCGACGGCGACATCGACCTGCGGCGAGCTGCCGTCGCCGATGTGCTCGCCGTTGTAGAGCATGGGCGCTTCGTCCTTCTCGCCCTCGCCGATGACGACGAGACCGTCCATCGGGACGGTGGCGAGGACGGTGCGCATGGCGTCGACGGCAGCGCCGTCGGCACCGAGCTTGTCGCCTCTGCCGACCCAACGTGCGGCGGCGAGGGCGGCGCTCTCGGTGACCCGCACGAGTTCGAGAGCGAGGTTGCGATCCGGGGCGTTCATCGTCCGCCCACCGTAGCCGTGCTGACGGTGGGCGGACGAGGGAACGCCCGATGAGTGCTCGCGGATCTACCGCTCGCGTTGTCGATGCTGGCGCTGAATGGCACGAGCGTCGCGACGCAGGCGGGCTGCACCGGCTTGACGGCGCAGCTCTTCATGGCGGTCCTCGGCGAGCTGTCGGGCGATGAACGGGTGCTGGTACACGGTGGTTCCTTTCGGGAGGCCGGCCGCTGCCGGCGGGTTGGGTGAGACAGGGCAC
>JBFWSW010000151.1:0-5436 GCA_050248155.1 Ilumatobacteraceae bacterium | reverse complement strand
TCGTGCTGGGCATCGGGGCTGGATGGGCCGAGCGCGACTACACCGAGTACGGGTTCGATTTCCTCGACGGGCCGGCGCGCCTGCGTGCCCTGGGGCGAGACCTGCCAACGATCAAGGAGCGCCTCCGCCGACTGAGCCCGCCACCGATCGGGCCGCTGCCGATCGTCATCGGCGGCTCGGGCGAGCGGGTGACGCTGCGCCTCGTGGCCGAGCACGCCGACGGCTGGCACACGCGTGGGCCGGTCGAGAACTGGGCTGCGAAAAGCGCGGTGCTCGACCAGTGGTGCGAGCGGATCGGCCGCGATCCATCGACGATCGAGCGCATCGCGTCGATCAAGGCATGGGAGATCGACCGTGACTCCGATGCGTACGCCGACGCCGGCGCCAACCACCTCGTGCTCTACGCGACCCACCCGTACGACATGTCCGACCTTCGTCGGCTGATGGACCGCGTCGACCGCTCGACCGACCAAGCTCGATAGCCGACCGCGGCGCGACGGGCCTCGTGTCGGTCAGCAGTTCAGGCAGTGATGCCGAAGTGTTCGAGGCGGAAGGCCTTGATGGCGTTGCCGCGCACGAACTTGTAGATCTCGTCGTCATTGAGGCCGGCTTTGTCACTGAGGTTCTGGGCGACCTCTTCGGCCGCGGGCCAGAAGCTCGCGTAGTGCGGGAAGTCGACCTCGTAACAGATCTGGCCCATGCCGATCCACTGCCGACTCGCCAGGCCGATGTCATCGTCGAGGATGCATCCGTAGATGCGGTCGTGGACGAAGCTCGACGGTGGCTGCGGCAGGTCGACCCCGGTGACGTCGGTGGCTCGCTGTGACCACACCTTGTCCATCCGCTCGAGCACGTACGGCATCCAGCCGACGTTGCCCTCGCTGTACATCACCTTGAGGGTCGGGAAGCGAACGTAGAGGCCCGAGAAGATCGTGTCGATCAGCGAGTGCATGCCGTACTGGAAGGTCAAGACCTGCCAGGCGCCGTCGGGCGCGTCGGGTGTCGTGACGCCAAGGCCCGATGCCCCGATGTGCATGCACACCGTGGTCTCGGTGTCCTCACAGGCCTGGAAGAAGGGATCCCACTCGCGTGAGTACCAGGTGGGCAAGCCCAGGTTGCTCGGCTTCTCGGGGAACGACACGGCGCGACTGCCCTTGTCGGCGCAGCGTCGGACCTCGTCGGCTGCCAGCTGCGGATCCCACAGGGGCACGATGGTGATGGGGATGAGTCGACCCTTGCCGTCGCCGCCGCACCACTCGTCGATCACCCAGTCGTTGTAGGCCTTGACGGCCAGCAAGCCGAGCACCTTGTCGTCTCGCTCGAGGAAGGTCTGGCCGCAGAAGCGAGTCAGCACGTTGGGAAAGCACGCGGACACCTCGGTGTGGCCGATGTCCATGTCGGCAAGACGCTCCTTCTGCAGGAAGGCACCCTGACGGAGCTCGTCGTATGTCGTCACCGAATAGGTGTACTCGGCCGTCGTGGTGCTGGCAGTGCCGGCGGCCGCGAAGGCGTTCGTCACCGGGATGACGAGATCGTCGTAGTACCACACGTCGGCCCATTGACCCTCGGGATCGCGTTGCCAGACCTTTCCCCTGCCGTCGGTTGCGCGACCACGCTCGCGAATGACTCGAGGGCCGCGGTCGCGGTACTCGGCCGGAAGTCGGTCCACCCAGACGTTGGGTGGCTCGAGGACGTGGTCGTCCACGGAAATGATCCACGGGATGTTCGCTCTGGGCTCGCTCATCTTGTCCTCCTGATGCCGTGTGGTCGTCTCAATGGTTGGACAACACGTAGAACTGGTCCGGGTCGAGTTTGACGTCGATCAGCAGCGGTCGGTCGCGCTGCTCGATCGCTTGGGGCAGTAGGTCGAGATCTGCAGGTTCGCGAATCGTGATCCCACGTCCGCCCAGGGCATCTGCCACCGCGGCGAACTCGGGCCAGTCGAGCAGCGAGACAGCGGGGTCCATGCCGCGCTGGCGGAACTGGATGTGCTCCGAGGCGTAGGAGTTGTTGTTGCACACGACGGTGATGAGGTCGACGCCGTGGCGCACGGCCGTGCTGAACTCGTTGAGGCCGCTCAGCATGAACCCGCCGTCGCCGATGACCAGCAGCACCGGCCGTCCCGGTCGGGCCATCCCAGCGCCGACAGCACTGCCCATGCCGAGGCCGATCGAGCCGAAGTTCACCGTGAACACGAAGGCACGAGGCTCGGGAACGTGCACGAGCTTCCACGTCGAGTGGACGTACTGTCCGCCGTCACTGACGAGGGTGCGGTCGCTCGGCACCGCGGCATCGATCGCGAGCAGGACTCTGCGCAGATCCATGTTGCCCGGCCGACTGACGTCCTGGAAGTCGTGCAGCGTGTACGCGGCAAGCTGCGCGGCGAGCGCGTCGGACCGGAACGGCGAGGGTGCCGACCCGTCGTCGTCGAGCCACTGCACCATCGTGTCGGCAACCGCTGCGCAGTCGCCGACGACGCCGGCATCGATGCGAATCGCTCCGCCCAGTTGGGCGTGATCGAGATCGCACTGCACGATCCGTTTGCCTTCGACGAACGTTCCCTTCGATGTCGTCCACTCGTTCAGGCCGGCCCCGAACGCGATGATGCAGTCGGCGCTCAGGATCGCCTCCACTGCGACCGGATGCGACAACGTCCCGAAGATCCCCAGGTCGAACGGATCGCCACGGAAGAGGTCCTTCGCCTTCAGCGTCGTGGCAACAGGGGCGCCGAGGCGCGCCGAGAGCCGGAGCAGCGCCGCACGGGACGCATCGCTGATGGCACCGCGTCCGGCGAGGATGATCGGGCGGCGAGACACCGCGGCAATGCCGAGTGCCCTGTCGACCGCATCGAGGTCGGGCGAGACCGACTGGTGCGCGACCGGACGCCGGTCGACCGCCTCGTACTCGATGTCGCTCCACTGGAACTCGGTGGGCACGTTGAGCACGACTGGCCGGCGCTCGACCAGCGCGCGACGCGCCGCGACCGCAAGGTCTTTGACGACCGACTGCGGCGACGAGACCTGTTCGAAGCCCGCGCCTGTCGCGACCACGATCTCTCGCTGGGCGATGTTCTGCAGGTGATCCTTGCGTTCGGCAGGTGTGTCGCCCACGATCAACAGGACCGGGGTGCGATTGCGCACCGCCTCGACCAACGCGGTCGCGGTGTTGGTGAGGCCGGGACCCTGCGTGACCGTGGCCACGCCGAGGCCGCCCGACGCGCAGGCGTAGCCACTGGCCATGAGCACCGCACCGGCTTCGCTCGCAGCGGCGACGTACGAGCCCTTGTAGTCGCGAGCGAAGCTGTCGACGACGAAGAGGTTCGAGTCACCGAGCAACCCGAACATCACGTCGACATCGTGGTCGATCAGTGCTCTGGCGATGGCTGCGTGGACCTTCATGGCGTCAGTGGAACGTTCGCCCGCCGTCGACCGCGAGGGTGACCCCCGTGACGAACGACGACTCGTGGCTGATCAGGAACAGGATGGCATTGGCGAGCTCGTCGGCTTGGCCCGGTCGGCCCATGGCGTAGCCGGCCACCGATCGCTGGTGCTCGAGCTCGGTGCGATGCACCTGCGCCGACATTCCCGTCACCACCATCCCGGGGCAGACGACGTTGACGCGGATCTTCGGAGCGAGTTCGAACGCGAGTGCCTTGCTGAAGCTGACGAGGCCGCCCTTCGACGCTGCGTAGCCGCTGTGCGCTCCCTTCGGCAGCAGCGCGACCCCGGACGAGACGTTGACGATGGAGGATCCTTCGACTTGTTCCAGGTAGGGCAACGCGGTGCGGCAGATGACGTATGGCGCGGTGAGGTTGATCGACAGGATCTTCGCCCACAGACCGGGGTCGAGGTCGCTCAGCGGTCCATTGACGCCGATCCCGGCGACGTTGACCACACCGTCGAGGCCGCCCAGGGCCGCCGCCGCCGCCTCGACCGCCGCGCTCGTCGCGTCGATGTCTGCGAGGTCGGTGACCAGTGCGGTGCCGCCGAGCTCGTCGGCCACCTGCTCGAGGGCTTCCGCCTGACGGTCGAGCAGGGCCACCTGGGCGCCCTCCTGGGCAAAGAGGACACTCGTCGCACGACCGATCCCCGAGGCTGCCCCCGTGATCAGGACCCGACGTCCTTGGAGCCGTCCACCCTCAGTCATCAACGTGTTCCCCTTGTGATCGGATCCCCGGAGCGCGACAATATCTCCGTTCGTCTCGTCGGTCAACATTTCAACGTGCGCGTCAGACGGGCTCGCTCGACTCTGAACAGATCCGTCGAAATCTTGACTCAGATGGCGAAGGATTTGTACGATCCGGTCCGGCCTCGCTTCGATACATCGGCGGCGGTTCTCGGGATCAGTGGGGGTGTCGCATGGCGAAGACGAACGTGTGGGCGCTGCAACGTGCTGCGAGGATGCGATGAACTGGACGGGTCTGGACACGATCGGCGACACGTTTCGCCGCAACGCGAGCGAGCGACCTGCAGCGGTGGCGTTCGTCGCGCAGGGTTCGTCGCTCACGTTCGGTGCGTTGAACGAGCGAGTGAACCGCTTGAACGGCGCGCTGGCCGCAGCGGGGCTGGTTGCTGGCGATCGGGTCGCCGTGCTGGCGATGAACCGACCGGAGATCTTCGAGGTGTGCGGTGTCTCGAAGACCGGCCTGATCCCGGTTCCTCTCAACTGGCGCTTCACGGTCGAGGGACTGCAGAAGGTGCTCGACGACTGCCGCCCTGCCGCGATCGTCGCCGAAGGACCGTTTCATCCGTTGGCCGCCGGCTACCTGGCCGGGTTCGCCGGCCCGGGTCAGCGTCCCGTGCTGCTCTCGCTCGATGGCGCCGATGGTGAGTGGCTCGACTACGAGCACTTCATCGCCGGCGGTTCGCCTGACGAACCCTCGACGGTCGTGCATCCGGACGACACCGCGTGCATCGTGTACACGAGTGGTACGACGGGCGAACCCAAAGGGGCCGAGCTCAGTCATCGCGCACTGCTGGCGAACACGAAAGCCGTCGTCGAACAGACGGAGATCATTCGCGAGGGCGATGTCGTCCTGTCGGTGATGCCGCTGTTCCACGTCGGGGGCATGTGGTACTACGCCTTTCCGGCGTTTGCGCTCGGGTGCAAGGTCGTGATCCTGCGCGAGTTCCGGCCCACCGAGGTCATCGAGACGCTGCGCCGCGAGGCGTGCACCGCAGCGCACTTCGTGCCGACGATGATCGCCGAACTGTTGAAGCACGACGACATCATCTTCGCCGCGGATTCGTTGCGCGTGGTGTTCTACGCCGGGTCGTCGATCCCGACGGAGGTGCTCCGCACAGCAGTGTCGATGCTGTCGGGCTGCGACCTCGTCCAGGGGTACGGATCCACCGAGTCCGCCGGGATCAGCTTCCTCACCGCGGCCGACCATCGTCGAGCGCTCACTGACGGGCACCTCCTGTCATCGTGCGGATC
>JBFWSW010000150.1:0-5517 GCA_050248155.1 Ilumatobacteraceae bacterium | reverse complement strand
GCGACAGCGGGTTCGCCCGCCAGACTTGGGCCGTGCCATCGCTCCGCCGTCCCACGTCGACGCTCGGACGCGCCGTGCTCCCGGTCGCCGGTGGGATCGGGTTCTTCGCACTGCTGGGGCTGGCGACGTGGGGCATCGCCGCGCTGCTCAGCCGCAATCCCGAGCAGGTGAACGAGCGCCTGGCGCGCACGACGTTCGAGGTCGGCAACACCGAGCGGGTCGCCGAGATCATCTCTGCCGAGGGCCCGTTGATGTTCCAGGGCCTGGTGGGCGATGAGGCCGACGACAGCGTCGTGCTCGACCACACCGGCCAGTCGGTGAACACCGGATGGGTCATCTACTACGCACACCCGGCCGATCGGCCCGAGACCTGCAAGGTCACCCAGGTCGTCGGCACGCGCCAGTTCACCGACTGCGACGGTCGCACGATCGGCGTCGAGCAGCTCGCCGCACCGCCGCTCGGGGTCGCCCCGCTCGTCGGCGACACCGTCATCCTCGACCTCCGTCCGGATCCGTGACCCCGTGGACGAGATGAGGCGCCGCACCTTCTTCGCGCTGCTCGGTCTGCCTGCGCTCGTTGCGCTGCTCGAGTCGTGTGGCGGCGACGAGACGTCCCCGGCCTCCACGCAGGCCGTCGAGAGCAACGTGGCGCGCATCGCCGCCGGGCCCACCGAGGCGACTGCCGCGGCGAGATCCCTCGACGACTTCGGTGTCGCGCTGTACCGCAAGCTTGCCGCCGTCGACGCCACGGGCAACATCGTCATGTCACCGGCCAGCATCGCCGTCGCGCTCACGATGACGATGGCGGGCGCTCGCGGCAACACGCTCGACGAGATGGCCTCGACCTTGCGGATCGATGACCCCACGGCGATCCACCGCTCGATGAACGCGCTGACCGCCGCGCTCGACGCGCTGTCGCACGACGATCTCGCGCTCGACATCGTCAACAGCCTGTGGGGGCAAGCGGGGCTGACGTTCGAGGCGCCGTTCCTCGACACCCTGGCGGCCGAGTACGGCGCCGGGCTCGAGATCGTCGACTACGTGGCCGACCCGGAAGCGGCTCGCCTCGCCGTGAACGCATGGGTCGCGGCAGCGACCCACGACCGCATTTCCGACCTCATCGCAGAGGGCATCTTCGACGAGGACACCCGCCTCACGCTGGTGAACGCGATCTACTTGAAGGCGACGTGGGCGAACCAGTTCGACACCGAGGCCACAGCCGACGGCACGTTCACGACGGCGGCCGGTGACGCGGTGCAGCTGCCGATGATGACGCGCACGATGCAGGCCGACTACGCCACGGGAGACGGATGGCAGGCCGTCGAGCTCGGCTACGAGAACAGCTCGCTCGCCATGCTGCTCATCGTGCCCGAGGACGGGTTCCTGTCGCTGTTCGAGGAGACGTTCCTCTTGTCGGACGCCGTGCCGTACCTCGCTCCACGTCGTGTCAGCCTGCAACTGCCGCGGTTCGACATCGAGTCGAAGTTCGGCCTGGCAGATGTGCTCGCGGGGATGGGCATGCACGATGCGTTCACCGCCGCAGCCGACTTCAGCGGTATGACACGTGCCGAGCAGCTCCAGATCGCCGCTGTGGTGCATCAGGCGAACATCACCGTCACCGAAACGGGAACCGAGGCCGCCGCAGCGACAGCGGTCGTGATGGAGGCCACCGCCGCACCGGTGGAAACCGAGCCGATCGAGCTCGTGGTCGACCGGCCGTTCGTGTTCGCGGTGCGCGACCGAGCGACCGGTGCGGTGCTCTTCTTCGGGCGCGTCGCCGACCCGCGGGGCTGAGTCAGCGATCGGGCTTCAACGGCCGGACCTCAACGGCCGGCAAGGGCCGGTGGCAGGTTGGCCAGCAGGCGCTCGACGAAGACCTCGCTGTGCTCGTCGAGCTTGCTCCGGTTCAGACCGACGCCGCCGATCACGTCGAGGCCACGCCCCTGGACCGCCACCGTCAGCTTGTCGAGCGTCTTGGCCGGGCTGAGGGCGAAGGTGCAGAACACCGCCGACTTCTTGCCGCGCATCATCGGCAGCTTGGCGATCGTGCTGAGCCCGAACGGCGCCTGACCGACGACGAACAGGCCGTGGGTCCACGTGCCGACGAGCACGAAGTCGGCCTCCTGGATGGCCGCGTGGTCGGGGGTCTTCATCCGGTTCAGGCCGGTGATCGTCCAGCCCTCCTGCTGCAGCAGGGTGCCGATCTTCTCACCCGCCTTCCAGGTGTTGCCGGTGAGGCTCTCGATCAGGATGGCTGCCTTCATCGCCACAGATTCAAGCACGCGGCGGCCTGCCGGACCGACTGCGGCATCACACCCGTTCCGTAGGATGAACAGGTCATGCCAGCCGACTCAGCCCCACCTGCCGACCGAGGGACCCCGGTCCAGCTCGAGGGGTTGAACCCCGACCAGCTCGACGCGGTCGTCCACCGGGGCAGCCCCCTGCTCGTGGTCGCCGGGGCGGGCTCGGGCAAGACCCGGGTGCTGACGCATCGCATCGCCCACCTCATCGACGAGGGCGTGCACCCGATGCAGATCCTCGCGATCACCTTCACCAACAAGGCGGCGGGCGAGATGCGCGAGCGGGTCGCCGCGCTGGTCGGGCCCGTCGCGCACAAGATGTGGGTCAGCACGTTCCACGCAGCGTGCGTGCGCATCCTGCGCGCCAACGCCGACCGTCTCGGCTACCCGCGCACGTTCAGCATCTACGACCAGGCCGACGCGCAGCGCCTCACCGGCTACGTCATCCGCGACCTCGGCCTCGACGCCAAGCGGTTCACGCCTCGCGGCGTGCACGGCATCATCAGCCTCTGGAAGAACGAGCTCGTCGGGCCCGACGAGGCGGCGATCAAGGCGTCGGCGGGCAGCATCTTCGACCGCAAGCACGCCGAGGTCTACCGCGAGTACCAGACCCGGCTGCAGCGAGCCGGCGCGATGGACTTCGACGACCTGCTGATGAAGACCGTGCAGCTGTTCCGCGAGCACCCCGACGTGCTGGCCGCCTACCAACAACGGTTCCAGCACATCCTCATCGACGAGTACCAGGACACCAACCTCGCCCAGAACCAGCTCGCCGTCATGCTGGCCAAGGACAGCGGCGAGATCACCGCCGTCGGCGACTCCGACCAGTGCTTGCCGTGGGGCACCACGATCTCGACCGCGTCCGGAGCCTCGGTTGTCGAGCGCGTCGAGCCGGGTTCGCAGGTCGTCGGCACCGGGGGGCACTCCGACCTCGTCACGGGCACTGTGCGGCACCGTCAGGACGGCATCTACAACGGCCCACTGGTCACGATCGAAACGGCCTCCGGCGCGCGCCTCAGCGCCACGCCCCATCACATCCTGCCCGTGCGAGTGGCGGCCGAGCCCGAGACGTGGTTCGTGTACCTCATGCACCGGGCCGATCGTGGCTATCGCGTCGGGCTCACCAAATCGATCCGCGCCGGTCAGCGTGGCGTCGAGTCCCTGGGCTTCCTCGTGCGAACGAACCAAGAGATGGCCGATGCGCTCTGGGTGCTGAAGGTGGTCGACTCGCGTTCGGAGGCCGCCTACTGGGAGTCGTATTTCGCCGCCCGCTACGGGTTGCCCACGGCCTGCTTCCATGCCGTCGGCCGGGCGGGCATGGCCCTCGATGACCGCCAACTCGAGCGGCTCTTCGACGCGCTCGACACGGAAATTGCGGCGAAGCAGCTGCTCGAAGATCTCCTGCTCCATCCCGACTTCCCGCACCATCGCCCGCAGAACGGCGCTCGCCGGCAGACCATCAACGCGACGATGTTCAGCGACCAACGCCGAACGGTCGCGTATCACCGGGTCCAGTGGTCGTCGAACCGGGCGGACATCGCCGCGCGCCTCGCTCGCGCTGGGTTCGACGTTCGCACTGGCCGCGGCCCGAACCGCCGCCTCGAGACGAGCCGGAAGAGCTGGCGCGACGCTATTGAGCTTGCGAAGAGCGCTGCACTGCACGGTGGTCTGCAGATCCGCCGTCGCATCTCGATCGACGGGCAGATCTTCGACCTCATGCCGATCAGCCACGCGCACCGCGGCATGCAGGTCTTCGTCGAGATCGACGGGCAGCTGCGACCGGACACCATCGTCGGCACCTGGCACACGGACTACTCCGGCCCCGTGTACGACCTCGAGGTCGATCCGACGCACACGTACGTGGCCAACGGCGTGCTCGTGCACAACTCGATCTACGCATTCCGCGGCGCCGACGTGCGCAACATCCACCAGCTCGAGGAGACGTTCTCCGACCTGACCACGATCGTGCTCGACCAGAACTACCGCAGCACGCAGATCATCCTCGACGCCGCCAACGCGGTCATCGCCAACAACGAGTCGAAGCAGAAGAAGCAACTGTGGAGCGAGCTCGGCGCCGGCGACCCGATCGTCCGCTACCACGCCGAGGACGAGCGCGACGAGGCCAACTTCGTCGGGCACACCATCCAGACCCTGCACGATCAGGACCACCAGCAGTGGCGCGAGATGGCGGTCTTCTACCGCACCAATGCACAAGCACGCGTCGTCGAAGAGGCGCTCCTACGCCTCGGCGTGCCCTACAAGGTGGTCGGCGGCACCCGGTTCTACGACCGGCGCGAGATCAAGGACGCGATGGCCTACTTGCGCGCGGTCGTCAACCCTGCCGACGAGGTCAGCGTCAAGCGTGTGCTGAACGTCCCCAAGCGTGGCGTGGGCGACACGAGCGTCGCCAAGCTCGACGCGCTCGCCGCGACCGAGGGCATCAGCTTCACCCAGGCGATGCGCCACGCGGCAGACGCCGGGGTCAGCGGTCCCGCCCTCCGCGGCGTGCAGGCATTCGTGCAGTTGCTCGACGATCTGGCGCTGATGGTCGTCGAACCGGCAGACCCCGACGCCGCTGACGCTGTGCCGCCGACCGGCCCTGCCGACGTGCTGCAGAACGCGCTCGAGCTCTCGGGTTACCTCGCCGAGCTCGAGGCCGAGGCGTCCGTCGAGTCGAACGGGCGCCTCGAGAACCTGGGCGAGCTCATCGGCTCCGCACGCGAGTACACACGGGTCGACGAGTTCCTCGAGCAGGTCTCCCTCGTCGCCGACACCGACGACCTCGACGGCGACAACCGGGTCGTCCTGATGACGCTGCACTCGGCCAAGGGCCTCGAGTTCCCCAACGTCTTCCTGCTCGGCATGGAAGAGGGTGTGTTCCCGCACACGCGCGCGCTCACCGAGCCGACCGAGCTGCAGGAGGAGCGCCGCCTCGCCTACGTCGGGATCACGCGAGCGCAGCGGCGCCTGTTCCTCACCCACGCCTGGAGCCGGCAGCTCTTCGGCAACACGCAGTACAACCCGCCGAGCCGCTTCATCGACGAGATCCCCGCCGATCTGGTGCAGAGCAAGGGCAACGTCAGCGGGCGCTCGTCGTACGGTCGCCAGAGCTACCGCGACCGCGATCGCAGCTACGGGCAGCCCCGCCCCTACCGGCGTCGCGCGCTGTCGTCGTACGACCCCGACGACGACGTGGCCGAGATCCACCGCGAGCGCG
>JBFWSW010000149.1:0-5522 GCA_050248155.1 Ilumatobacteraceae bacterium | reverse complement strand
GATGGATGCCACGCTGCCGTTGGGGTTGCGTGCGTAGCGCAGCGCGACCTGGCCGTCGGCCGAGAGGGCGTCCGGGTCGGGGTGGAAGTATCGGCCCTCACCGTGGGCGATCGGGCAGTCGAACGGTTCGAGGTCGAGCGTCCAGACGCATCGGCTCGTCTGCGGCTGCAGCGTGACCCACTCGCACTGGAACCCGCCGCTCTCGTTGTGTCCGAGCGCACCCGGCAGCAGGCCGGCTCGGACGAGTGCCTGGAAGCCGTTGCAGATGCCGATGACGGGCTTGCCGTCGGCGACGAACTGCTGCAGGTCGTCGCCCACCGCCTGGTGCAGCGACACCGCGAACATGCGGCCGGCCCCGAGTGCGTCGGCGTGGCTGAAGCCGCCGGCCGCGACGAGCATCTGAGCCGACGCCAGGAGGCAGCGGTCGTCGCCGAGCTGCCCGACCGACACGAGCTGCGGTTCGGCTCCGGCCAGTTCCAGCGCGTAGGCCACGTCGTGGTCGCGGTTGGTGCCGGGCGCGCTGAGCACCAGGGCGCGAGGCGTGCTCATCGCTCGGCTCCGCCCGTGAACGCTCGGCGCGCGTCGTCGACGGTGACGTGCCCGTGCAGCAGGTCGATGAACGGCTCGTCGGTCACGAGGCCGAGCAGCGTGACCGGTTCGCCGAGCTCGGCGGCGAGCCAGTCGACGTCGGCCGGTTCGACCTCGCACACGAAGCGGCCCGTGCTCTCGGCGAAGAGCGACACGGTCGGATCGTCGTGGGGAAGCTGCTGCACGTCGATGCCCAGACCGCCCCCGATCGCCATCTCGGCGAGCGCCACCGCCAGCCCGCCCTCGCTGACGTCGTGGCACGCGTGGACGCGTCCGGTGCGCAGCACGCGGTGCAGGCGCCGGTAGCGCGCCGGCGCGTCGGGGTCGGGCGACGGCACACAGCCGTCGAGGGGGTCGTCGAAGCCGCCCAGGATCGCGCCGAGGTGGCTGCCGCCGAACTCGGGGCGAGTGTTGCCGACGAGCACGAGCGCATCACCGGCGAGCTTCAGATCAGGTGTCACGACCGCGTCGGCATCGGGGACGTGGGCGACGGCGGTGATGACGAGCGTCGGCGGCACGCTGTGGCGCGAGCCGTCCGAACCGGTGTACTCGTTGTTGAGCGAGTCCTTGCCGCTGACGAACGGGGCGCGGTGTGCGAGCGAGGCGTCGCAGCAGCCCCGCACCGCGGCCACGAGATCGCCGAGCGTGCTCGGCCGGCGCGGGTCGCCCCACGAGAAGTTGTCCATCAGCGCGACCGCATCGGGGTCGGCCCCCACGGCGACGACGTTGCGGATCGCCTCGTCGACGACGGCGTGTGCCATGCGTTCGGGATCGACGACGCCGTACCACGGGTTCACGCCGATGCCGATCGCGACGCCGGCGGTCGAGTGGGGTTCGGCGAGCACGACGCCATCGGCGGGAGCGTCGGACCCGACACCCACCAGCGGTCGGACCACGGTCGATCCGAGGATCTCGTGGTCGTAGCCGCGGATGATCGTCTCCTTCGACGCGATGTTCGGGTGGGCGAGCAGCGAGAGGAGCGTCGACGCCACATCGGCCACCGCGGGCACCATCTCGCCGCGTCGGGGCACGGGCATCTCGGCAGTCATCGTGCGCTGCGGGCGGCCGTCGTGCAGGAACTCGGTGTCGAGCGACAGCACGACCTCGTCACCGTGACGGACGCACAGTGTTCCGTCTCCGGTGAAGGTGCCGAGCACGGTCGGTTCGACGCCGTGCGCGTGGCACACGTCCTGCAGCTCGGTGAGGTCGTCGGGCCGGATCGCCACTACCATGCGCTCCTGCGCCTCGCTGAGCCAGATCTCCCACGGCGACAGGCCGGGGTACTTCAGGGGCGCGAGCGCGAGGTCGACGTCGGCGCCCACGCCTTCTGCCATCTCACCGATCGCGGACGACAGGCCACCTGCGCCGCAGTCGGTGATCGCGGTGTAGAGGTGCGGTGCATCGGCCAGCACGTCGATGAGCAGCTTCTCGGTGATCGGGTCGCCGATCTGCACGCTCGCGCCCGCCACGTCGCCCGTGGTCGCGTCCATCGTGGCGCTCGAGAACGTCGCGCCGCGCAGGCCGTCTCGTCCGGTGCGCCCGCCGAGCACGACCACCAGGTCGCCACTGTGCGGGCCGGTGAGCGGGGCTCGCTCGGGCGCGACGCCGATGCAGCCGCAGAAGACGAGTGGGTTGGCGGTGAAGCCGGGGTCGTACAGCACGGCGCCGGCGACGGTGGGCAGGCCGATCTTGTTGCCGTAGTCGGCGACGCCGGCGACCACGCCGTCGCGCACGAGCCGAGGGTGGATGACCCCGGGAGGCACGGACTCGTGGGCGAGGTCGGCCGGGCCGAAGCAGAGGACGTCGGTGACCGCGATCGGGTGGTGGGCGGCACCCATCACGTCACGGATCACGCCGCCGACACCGGTGTTCGCCCCGCCGAACGGCTCGATCGCCGACGGGTGGTTGTGCGTCTCGGCCTTGACCGCGATGGTGCGGCCCGGCGCGAACGACACGATGCCCGCGTTGCCGACGAACGCGCTGCGCACGAACGGCGCGTCGATGTCGGCTGTGGCGTCGCGCAGCTGTGCGAGGAGCGGTGGCACGGTCGTGCCGTCGGTGAGCGTGATCGCGGCGCCGAACGTCTTGTGCGCGCAGTGCTCGCTCCAGGTCTGGGCGAGCGTCTCGAGCTCGACGTCGGTGGGCGCCCTGCCGGCGCGCTCGAACCACTCGGCGATGACGCGCAGCTCGGCAGGGTCGAGGGCCATGCCCCGCGCTCGGTTCAGCTCGGCGAGCTGGTCGTCGCCGAGGCCGCGCACCTCGACGTGCTCGACCGGAGCCGGCTGCGACGAGTGGACGAACGCCGGCTCGATGACGCCGACGGCAGCGCGCTCGATGACCGCGTTCGACAGCAGTCGGGCGGCGATCGACTCGAGGACGTCGGCTGCAACCGGCTCGCCTCCCGGCCCGGTGAGCACGAAGCGCCGCGCGGTCGCTGCCTGCTCGATGGGTAGCTCCATCGTCGCCGCTGCCACCAGGACGGTCGCGGCGACGCTGTCGGTGACGCCCGGGAGGAGGGCGGTCTCGACCACACCGCCTGGAGGCCCGGGCGGGTGTGACGGACGACCCCAGACGCCGGTCTGCAGGAGCGGATCGACCAGGATCGTCTCGAGCTGTCGGCGCACGGCGTCGTCGAGGCGTCCGGTGACGAAGTACACGTCGGCGACGTCGATGTGGCCGACCTCGGTGTATCCGAGCAGGTGAGCGCTGGCGAGGAGCGCTGCGCTGCGTGGGTCGGGATCGATCGTCGAGATGGTGAGTCGATCGACAACCTCCACTCACCTCAACATACGACCCGGTCCCGGGGGGCTGTTCGGACCTTGACGAAAAGTAAGTGGTTCCGCCCGTCTGCTGACATCCTGGTCCGGTGACCAAGCTCGTCTACGTCCGTCACGGCGAATCCAACACCACCGTCTCACGAGTGATCGGTGGTCACCGCACGTGCAGCGGGTTGTCGCCGCTCGGTGTGCAGCAGGCCGAGCGGCTGCGCGACCGCTGGGCTCACCACCCCGAGTTCGTGCCCGACGTGGTGATCTCGAGCCACTTCCCCCGTGCCCACCAGACCGCCGAGATCGTGGCCGCAGCGTTCGACGGCGCGAAGGTCGAGATCGACGACGGCTTCGGCGAGCACGATCCGGGACCCGACTGCGACGGCATGACGATGGACGACTTCGTCGACCGGTTCGGCACCGGCGCGTGGGAGAGCGATCCGTTCGGCGTCAGCTTCCCCGGCGGCGAGACGATCGCCGGGTTCCACTTCCGCATCGGCAGCGCGGTCCGGCGCATCGCCGACGCGCACGAGGACCGCACAGTGCTCGTCGTCTGCCACGGCGGCGTCATCGACGCCGTCGTCCGTCAGGCCCTGAAGGCCCCGCCGACGGGCAGCTTCATGATCAACACGCTCAACACGTCGATCACCGAGCTCACCCTGGTGAAGCCGAACTTCTGGTCGCTGCGCCGGTACGGCGACGCCGCTCACCTCGCCGGCCTCCCCGCCGCCACCGTCGCCTGACCCGCGGTCACGAGGCTGCGGCGTCGAGCAGTTCGTCCAGGCTCTCGTGCAGCAGGTCGGTGATCGACCAGAGGTCGGGGACGAGCTCGCGGCAGGCGATGAGACCGAAGTCGAGGTTGCCGTTGTAGCTCTGGACCGTGATGTTCAGACCCTGGCCGTCGGCCAGCGCACTGACGGGGTAGA
This sequence comes from Ilumatobacteraceae bacterium, assembly GCA_050248155.1. Classification (GTDB taxonomy): domain Bacteria; phylum Actinomycetota; class Acidimicrobiia; order Acidimicrobiales; family Ilumatobacteraceae; genus VFMC01. The sequence continues at coordinate 1,240 of JBFWSW010000149.1, read as the reverse complement.
AGTGCTCGAGCCGGGCGCCGGCCGAGTACAGCGGGATGGGCGGACCGGGCACGTTGGAGATGACCAGGTTGAACGGTGGGTGCATGCGGTCGGCGATGCGCAGCCGGCTGTACATCCGCATCGCCCGTGCCGCGACCGCGGGTGGCGCGAACCGAGTGAAGTCCTGCAACGAATCAGCCGGGATCGCAGCGAAGCTGCCCTTTGCCGCGTTCATGCTCTGACGCACCCGCTGGAGCCGTCGCACCGGGTCGGGCTCGTTGGTCGCCAGGTCGGCGAGCAGCGCAGAGACGCGGTTCTGGTAGGTGTCGTCCTCGGCGCCGCTGCGCACGCTGACCGGCACCATCGCGATGAGGCTCTCGTCGGGCAGGGCGTCGTGCTTGTCGAGGTAGCGGCGGAGCGCGCCGCTGCACACCGCCATCACCACGTCGTTGAACGTGCAGCCGAAATGGCGGCGCACCACCTTCGCGTCGTCGAGCGAGAGGGTCGTGTAGGCGAAGCGCCGATGTGGCGTGATCGGCCGGTTCCAGGGCGTCCGCGGGGCCTGTGTCGGTGGTAGCGCCGGCGCGCGGTCGGGGTCCTCGCCGTGCTGGGCCCGCAGGCGCGCCCGCATGACGCGGCCGACGGGGCCGGGGATCGGCTGGGCGACGAGGTCGGCCAGCGCGCGCAGCCCTCCCGAGTGCGTCGCCGACGCGAGCTCGCGCATCGTGCGCACGCTGAGCCGGACGAACTTCTCGGGCCGGCGCACGTACTCGAGCATCGTCATGCGCAGCAGCTGCTCGTCCGTCGGCACCTCGTCGGGCACCCACACCGCGGGCTCGGCCGCCGGGCGGACGTCGGGATCGACGTCGAGGATCGCAGCGAGCATCGACGCGCCGGCTGCGCCGTCGATCGCTGCGTGGTGCACCTTGGTGAGCTGCGCGATCAGCCGCCCACCGTCGACCCCCTCGATCACGTACAGCTCCCACAGCGGGCGAGCCCGGTCGAGGGGGCGAGCCACGATGCGGCTGACGACGTCGGCCAGCTGCTCGGGGCTCCCGGGAGGTGGGACCGCGTGGTGACGCACGTGGAAGTCGATGTCGAAGGCCGGGTCCTCGATCCAGTAGGGGAGGTCGAGCCCGAGCGGCACCTCGACGAGGCGGCGGCGGAAGGGCGCCAGCTGATCGATGCGCTCGAGGACGAGCCGCTTGGTGGCGTCGAGGCCCGCTCCGCCGGGCACGCCGGTGGGGTCGTAGATGTTGAG
>JBFWSW010000148.1:0-5618 GCA_050248155.1 Ilumatobacteraceae bacterium | reverse complement strand
AGCCGCCGTCGACTGGCTCAACACCCACACCGGACACACCGCCACCGAAACCGCCGAGGAGGTCGCCGCATGAACCGCCCGCCCTACCGCCGCAGCGACGAGATCGCCGCCTACACCTACCAAGCCGCCATCTACTGCCCGGCCTGTCTCATCGAAGCCATGATCGCCGACGGCATCGCCGCGCCCGCCGCCCGAGACATGCCCACCGATGACGTCCTCGAGCAATGCGCCGGAGCCCTCGCCATCGACCGGGACGACGACACCACCTACGACACCAGCGAGTTCCCCAAGCCCGTGTTCCTCGACTGGCTCACCGCCGCCGACGCCTGCACCCGCTGCCACGAACCACTCTGACCCGCCCGGTCGGCCGCCAAGCGAGCGGCCGGACGGCGGTCGCCGGGTGTGCCGTGACCGCCCTCCGGGCGGGTGCCGTCAAGGTCTCGAGTCGGAGCACACAGGTGAACCCCAGCATCCGCTTCGCGACAGCCAGCAAGTACGGCGGGTCGTCGGCCACGGATCACCCAGCGCGGTGAGGATCGGACGGATCGACGTCAGAACGGCGACGTGCCGGCACCTACACATCGCCGGTTCTGCGGCGCGGGTGGGAGCTTTCGCGTGTGCGATTATCGAGTGGGGCCCCAGTGCGCGGTCACCGATCGGAAGTGCCGATCAGGAGCGGTCTGATGGCCTGCTTGCTCGCGATGTTCTGATCGGCTTGCGACTGCAGACGCCTTCGGTGAACACCACCCGCCTTCGTGATGGCGCTGCTTCGTCAGCTCGGTTGTGACTTGCTTGCCGATTATGAGTCGCCGATGAAGCGCACCAGGTCGAGCATTCGGTCTCTGTCATCTGGGAACGCACTGGGCCAGACGTCATCGAGCGGCACCCATGCGGCTGGCTGGCCGTCCTCGGGTGTCAGGGGCTGATTGTGATCAGCGATCGCTGAGTACGACAGCGAAAGAGTTGCGGGCCAGTCAAGATGAAAGGACCGGACTGCGACTGCGGCCGGTCTGCTGTGGAGTTGAACGCGGAGCCCCGTCTCCTCTTCGGTCTCGCGAACTGCGGCAGCGCTTGGCGTCTCGCCGTCTTCGACCTTGCCTCCCGGAGGAACCCAGCGACGCCAGGGGTGATCAACGAGAAGTACCATCGAAAGCGTCGGATCGAACACCCACACTTCTGCCGCAAGTGGTGCTTGGAGCGATTCTCCGTGTTCCGCAAACCAGGCAATCGCTTCGTCGTATTCCCCTATCGCGATGCCGGCATCTGCTGCACTCGCTTCGACTGACCTTCGCCGTGCATCACTGATCGCCACGTGCGCAGACTAGGGCAATCAGTCTCAGGCGCTATCAGAACCTGCAGGCCCTCGGACGACCATCCCGCCCCTATCCGGCAGCGGAGAGCGCCATGTGGATCGGCTGGGAATCGTGGTCGCGGGCGATCATGCTGTCGCCCGCGACCGGTCAGTGTTGGTCAGCGGCTGGCGCCGGCGACGAAGGTTGACACGATGTAGGTGGCGTGGCGGTCGAGCGATCCTCGTCCTCGGTCGTAGCGCATGGTCGTTCGCGGGTCCGAGTGCGACGCCGCCTCCTGCACGTCACGCAGAGGGACTCCGGCGTCGAGGGCAGCGGTGATGAAGCTGTGGCGCAGCGAGTGTGGACTGATCCGCTTGTCGATCCCCGCAGCCTTCGTCAACCGTCGCACGATCCGAGCCGACGCGTGCCGATCGAGTCGACTTGTGCCGTCGTGGTTCATGAAGATTGGACCCGACTCGCGCTCACCGATGTAGAGATCGAGCGCCCGCGCCGTCCTCGGCGAGAGCGGGATGGTGGCGGTTTTGTTGCCTTTGCGGTGGATGAACAGGGTGCGGTGGCCTCGGTTGACGTCGAGGTTGTCGATGTCGGCGCCGAGGGCTTCGGAGATGCGCAGCCCATTCAACGCGAGTAGACAGGCGAGTGCGTGGTCGCGGCCGCCACAGAGTCCGGCTTGGACGAGGAACGCGCCAAGTTCGTTGCGGTCCAGGCCGAGTGTCGAAGACTCGTAATCCTGTTTCGGGCGACGGACATGGGCGGATGGGTCGCGTTCGATGAGGCGTTCTTGGGAGCAGTATCTGTAGAACCCGCAGATCGTCGAGAGTCGTCGTCCGATCGTGGATCGGGCTTTGCCTTCGGACTCGCTCCAGCGGGCGTACAGCTCGATGTGGGCGCGTTCGACGGCGAATGGATCGAGGAACGCGGCGTCGAGCCAGGTGATCCATCCGCGTAGATCGAGCCGGTATGCCTCGAGGGTGGTGCCGGAGTAGCCGGCGAGGAAGCCGGCAATGGCGTGCTTGACGCGCTGGCGGATGGGGTCGGTCTCGATCAAGACGAGTTGTCCGACGACTTCGCTTGAGTGGGTGGTCGTGGGGTTCATGGTGGTTCTCCTTTGTTGATGGAGATTCCACGTACGCGCACCCTTCAGATGGCGTCAAACAGTCCGCCCCAACAGAGCAACGGTCGTTCGGGCTCGGCCATCCGTGCGAGCTGATATCGCTCACCTCGCCGCTCACAGTCGTGCCGTTCTGGGACGGTCTGTGCTCCCACTTGGCCGTGTCGATATGCGTGGGCTGATTGCGCTCGGATTGCCGCCAAGATGCTCAGCGTGGTGTGGTTCGATCAGCCACCGACCGGGCCATTTCGACGTCGTTGGCAGAGAGCTTGTCGGCGCCAGCGTCACGTGCTCGCTGCACGTCCTCAGCGGTCATTGCATCGTTTGCGTGCGCTGCCATGCCGAGCCCGTGGAGCCGCTCGACAATCGACGTTGAGACGAATTCGGCATTCACGTGGGCAACGTCGAACGGCGCCGTGGATGCAACGCCCACGATGTAGTGCTCGAAGGCTTCGTCGGTCAGCGATGGGTGCTTCGGTTGGGAGAAGAACCCGACCTGTGCTTCCGGGAGCTGTTCTTTGAGGAGACCGAGAAGCGGTACGTTCGACGACGTGAACTCGATCCGGCCGAAGGCCTCGTGTTCAGCAACGCAGGCCAACACGGACTGCAAGAACGTCCGGCCGTAGCCCTTGAGTTCGAGTTCGAAGTCGAGGCCGTCCAATTCAAGTACCTCGGCCAATCGGGGAACTCTCTGGCCGGCGAACCGCTCGCTGTGCCAGCTGCCTGCGTCGAGTGACGCGACGTGGTTGGAAGTGGTCTGCGCGATGAGGCCGCTCCCGTTGGTGGTCCTATCAAGCGTGAGGTCGTGGATAACAACGAGGGCCCCGTCGCTGCATTGCTGGACGTCGAACTCGATCCCGTCAGCGCCGAGGCGCTGAGCCTCGTGGAACGCAGCCATCGTGTTTTCAGGCAAATTGGGTGTTCCGCCTCGATGGCCAATGATCTTCATCTCGAAGAGTTGAACACAGTCCGGCAAGCAACTGGTGAAGCGATCCGCCACCGCACGTTCTCGTGCACCCGTCCGAGCACCGACGTGCCGATACAGAGCGGTGCGGCGACGAGAGCGCCAGCGTTGTTCTGATCGCTGAAACCCTGTTCGATCGGTGACCCGCGGACGATGAAACGCTCTTCGGTCGCCCCCCTACCGGGAACGAGTTGCTATTCGTCGACGCCGGCTTCTGCTCGAGGTTGGCAATTGAAATCGTCGATCACGGGATCGCCGTCGTCTCCGATGAAAAGGGCAACGATCTGGCTGCCTGCGGAAAGCCATCGTCGGTCTCGATCGTGGCACGCAGCGGCTCCCGGGCCCACAGGTTGGGATGCTCATGGTGCTTGCACGCGGCTGGCCGGTCGTTCTCAGCTCCATCGGGAATGCTGGCCGACGTTCGTTCATCGGGGTGCGGTTGATGATTTCTGGCTCATCGCGAACGAGGGTGTAGGCGGGGTCTGAAGCCGCCGGCTTCGAGGAGTGATCGGGCGATGTAGTTGGTGAGGTTGCGGAACCCGAGCGCGGAGCCGCGGAGGTGCTCGAGCCTTCCGTTGATCGCTTCGGTCGGCCCGTTCGATGTGCCGGGCCGGTCGAAGAACGCGAGCACATCGGCCGCCCGGCGTTTCAGGGTGCGGCCGAGGCGGGCGAGCTCGACGAGCGGCTTCGGGACACCCGTGCTGAGCGAGACGATGACGGCTTGCATGAGTTGGCGGCCGTGGCGCCGGTCGGGGTTCCGGTACGCGGCGATCATCCGCTGGTACACGCCCCAGGTCGCTTCGACCTCGACGTGCGCGTCGTCAGCGAACAGCGCGTCGAGACGCTGCGTCTGACGTTCGGTGAGCAGATCAACGCCCGTGTGCAAGGTCAGCCGGGCGCCGTAGAGCGGCTCGCGCGAGCGGCCCCGGTGACCATGGATCGCCTGCTGGGTGCGACGGCGGCAGTCATCGAGAGCGGACCCACCCAACCTCACGACATGGAACGGGTCCATGACGGCGACCGCGTCGGGGAGCTCTTCGGCGGTGGCGGTCTTGAAGCCGGTGAAGCCGTCCATCGCGACGACGTCGATGCCGTCACGCCACGCCTGTGGCCGTGCTTCGAGCCACGACTTGAAGGTGGCCTTCGAGCGGCCTTCGACCATGTCCAACAGCCGTGCCGGGCCGGTGCCGTCGCGCACCGGGGTGAGGTCGATGATCACGGTCACGTACTTGTCGCCGCGTCGCGTGTGGCGCCACACGTGCTCATCGACGCCGAGCACACGAACGCCGTCGAAGCGTGCCGGATCGGAGATGAGCACCCGGCGGCCTTCGGCGAGGACCGCCGCGTTCGCGCAGTGCCACCCCACCCCGAGCGCCTCCGCGATCCGCGCGACGGTCAGGTGCTGACAGACGATCCCGACGAGCGCCCACGCCAGGCCGGCTCGGCTGATCTTCGCCCGGGGTTCGGCTGCGGCGGTCATGTCTTGGCGCCACACTCGCCCACACGGCGAACAGGCGTAGCGGCCGACGGTGACCTCGAGCGTGGTCGGTCGCCACCCGAACGGCGCGTGCGCCAGGCGCCGCGTCACCGAATCGCGTGGCACGGCTTCGGCCCCGCACGCGCGGCACCACCGGTCGTCCTCGCTGCCGGCGACTCGACAGGCGAGCACCGCTTCTTCGTCGCTCACGCGTTGGCCGAACACGACAAGGCCGAGGTCGTCGAGGCGGCAGAACGCGGTCAGGTCAGGGGCATCGAGGGTAGCGTCGCGCACGGTCGAGGTCTCCAGGTTGGCTGGCGTAGAGAACCTCCATCTTGGAAGACCTCGACCACCCCAACGAGGGACCCGCCGGCCGGTCAACGCGAGACGGCTACACCCTCAATCGCGAAGAGCCTGATTTCTTGAAACTATTGCTCAAGGTCGAGCGTCCTCGTGTCGACAATCCTCAAAGTAGACTTCGCGTCTCAACGCACTTCGAAGGTTGCCAACGGTTAGGACCGCATCTTTTATGCCACGAACATCTCAGAGGCTTCGCCACCGAACTTTGTGGGCTGCCGCAGCTGCGCTCGCGTTCTCTTCGGTTCTGGTCGCAACGGGGTCGTCGCCGCTGCAGGCGGCGCCAGCGGTGCCGACCTCGACGGTGACCGCAGCGACGTCGTCACCGCTGCTCGGCGAGGACGTGGCCCTGACGGTGACGTTCGACAACACCGATACCACCGACACCGGCTACGG
>JBFWSW010000147.1:0-5671 GCA_050248155.1 Ilumatobacteraceae bacterium | reverse complement strand
GTCAGGTCGGCGTGAACCAGCCGGTGACGTCGACGACGAGGTCGGTCGCCACGTTCGAGAACAGGCACACCGCCCCGCTCGCGCCGACGCGTGCGACGACCGCGTTGGCGACCGTCGCGCCGGCGGCGAAGTTGAGGCTCGAGCTGTTCGGCACGCCCGAGCTGCACGGGTAGACGGTGATGAAGCCCGAGGCGGTGGGCTCGACGGCGGTGACGTTCAGCACGACGGCCGTCGCATCGGCGGCGATGCCGGCACGACCCGTGACCGCGAGCTGGGTGATGGCGCCGGACGCGACCTGACCCTGTCCGGCGAAGGTGCCGTCGACGGTGGTCAGGCCGGGCCGTGTGTCGAGCAGGCGGCTGGGCAGGACGGGCTGGAAGCCCGACACGGCGGGGAAGTACCCGTTGACGTCGACGACGACGTCGGTCGCGACGTTCGAGTAGAGGCACATCCGCCCGGCGGCGCCCAGCTTGGCCACGACCGCGTTGGCGACCGTCGCGCCGGCGGCGAAGTTGACGCTCGAGCTGTTCGGCACCGCCGATCCGCACGGGAAGACCGTGACGAAGCCTGCCGCAGTCGGGTGCACGACGGTGACGTTGGCGACGACTGCGCCCGCGTCGATCGGCACCGATCCTCGCCCGGCGACGGCGAGTTGCAGGGTGCCGCTGGCCGGGATTGCGCCGTTCCCCATGTACTGCCCGTCGAACGTGCTGAGGCCGGGCCGCGTGTCGAGATACCGCGACGGGGCGAGCGGGGTGAACGTCGAGCCGGCCGGGACGTAGCCGTTCACGTCGACCACGAGGTCGGTCGTGACGTTGGAGTAGAAGCAGACCTGCTTGTTGGTGCCGATCTTGGTGATGACCGCGTTGGCGACCGTGGCGCCGGCGGCGAAGTTGACGCTCGAGCTGTTCGGCACGGCCGACCCGCACGGGAACACGGTGACGAACCCGGCGGCGGAGGGGTTGACGACGGTGACGTTGAGGGCGATGCCCGATGCGTCGGCGTCGACGCCGCCTCGACCGCAGGTGTCCATCGAGACGGTGCCACCGGCGGGGATCGGCCCGATCGAGTTGTAGCGGCCGTCGACGGTGGCGAGACCGGGTCGGGTCTCGAGCAGTCGTGCGGGCAGGACGGGGTTGAACGTGGGCGGTGGCACGCCGTCGTCGAGCGCTGTGTACAGCAGCCGGTTGGTCGTGCAGACGCCGGGGTTGGCGATCTTGCCCACCGAGGCGTCGCCCACCAACAGGTCGGACACCTGCGCGGGTGTGAGCGACGGCTGCTGGGCGAGCAGCAGCGCGGCGACGCCGGCAACGTGGGGGGCAGCCATCGAGGTGCCGCTCATCACCGCCGTCGAGGTGTTGTCGAGGATGCCCGCCGACGTGATCGAGACACCGGGCGCTTGCACGTCGACGCACGTGCCGTAGTTCGAGAACGGGGCCATCGTGTCGCTCGCCGTCGTCGCGCCGACGGTGATCGCGGTCGGCAGGCGTGCCGGCGATTGCGTGCACGCGTCGAGTGGCGTGCCGGTGGGCAGGCCCGAGCCGGGCGCGGCTCCGTTTCCGGCGGCGATGACGACGGTGATGCCGTCGTCGATCGCGGCCTGGACCGCCGCGTCGACCGAGGAGTTCGCGTCGCCGCCGAGGCTGGCGTTGAGGACGGCGGGCTCGCCGGCTTCGTGGTCCTCGATCACGAAGTCGAGCCCGGCCATGACGAGGCTGGTGGGTGCCGAGCCGGTGCAGCTGAGCACCTTCACGGGGATGATCGTCACCGACTTGGCGACGCCGTAGGTGGTGCCTCCGGCGATGCCCGACACGTGCGTGCCGTGCCCGTTGCAGTCGGCGACGCTGCCGCCGTACGCGTACGCGCCCGGTCCGATGCGACCGGTGAACTCGGTGTGGTTGATGTTGATGCCCGAGTCGAGCACGTACACCTTCACGCCGGCGCCGGTGGACGGCGGGTCGTAGGTGGTCGACAGCGGCAGGTCGCGCTGGTCGATGCGGTCGAGACCCCAGGGGGCGCCGGCCTGCACGGCGGTCGCCTCGACGTCCTGCGCCTGTTCGCTCGCGTACATCATCGAGTCGCTCGACACGGCCTCGACGTCGCCGTCTCGGGCGAGCGCTGCGATCTCGCTCGGCGTGGCGGTGATCGCGACGCCCGGGAACACGTGCTCGTAGGTCGCGCCGACGTCGACGCCGTCACCTTCCAGCCGTGCGGCTTCGGCGTGCGGGTCGGTGCCGTCGACGAACTGGACGATGTACTCGCCCGCCGTCTCGGCGTGCGCGTGAGGGGCGAACGGGGACGCGCCGACGACGATGCATGCCGCGCCAAGGGCCAAGATGCACCGCCGCACGGGCCAATGCTGCCTCATCCGCGCCCGCCGTGTCTGGATGTCACCCAAACTTGAGGAATCGGATGCATGGACGACACCCTGCGGTCACTCTCCGCACCGATCGACCACGCTCCGTCAATCGTCTCGATCGAGTCGAAGGTCCGTGTGGCGCGCGACGGCCTCGAAGTCTCGGTCGGCGTGCAGCACCGCGAGCTGCGATCGAATCGCCACGGCAGAGATGAGACAGTCGTTGAGCGCGCGGATCGTCTCGCCGGCTCGGCGGCATCGTCGGAACAGCGCGGCCGCATGCTCGAAGTCCGCCAGGCCGTCCACCGGTACGAACTCGCAACGGAGCAGCAGCCGGCGCAGCTGCGCCGCATGCGCCTCGTCCCGGCCCCCGGCCAGCACCTCCATCATGACGACATCGGTCGTGTGCAGCGGTGCGTCGGCCGAGAGCAGGTCTCGAAGCCGGTGGTGCGTCTCGGACCCTGTCGCGCGCAGATACTCGATCCACGCCGAGGTGTCCACCAGCGTCATTCGAGGAGTGCCACTCGGTCCGAGCGGAGGTCGTCGAGCGATCCAGTCCAGCCGCTCCCTTCCATCTCGAGCGCCTCCTCACGGCTCATCGCGTCACCGACCAATCGGCGGAGCGCGAAGTCAACGGCTGCTCGCTTGCTCGGCAACCCGTAGCGGCGCATGGCCTTCTCGACGAGCTCGTCGTCGAGGTCGAGGTTCGTTCGACTCATGACACCACTGTACACAATGATGTGTATGGCCACACTTCGTCACTCAGGCAGGGGCGAGCCGGTCGGCGGCGAGGCCACGGCGGACGTGCAGGCGCGCGTGCTCGGCTGCGGTGGCGAGATCGTCGAAGAGGTGTCGTTGGTGGGCGAGCCGGTCGAGGGTGCCGACGGCACGCAGCGTGCGCAGGTGCTCGGGCCGCACCCCTTTCAAGAGGACCGTGATGCCTCGGCCCTCGAGCTCGGCGACGATCTCGCCGAGCGCCTGGGCGCCGGTCGCGTCGAGCACCTGCAGGTCGGGGAAGCGGAGGATGACGACGCGGACGTTGGCGACGGCGGTGAGCTCGGTCAGGAACCGCTGCGCCGCTCCGAAGAACAGGGCGCCGTCGATCCGGTACGTGACGATGTGCTCGCTCAGCGACGGCGCCGACTCGTCGTCTCGATCGTCGACGGGTTCGGGCCGGAGCGATGCCGAGCGGGCGACATGGCGCAGCGCGAGGACGGCCGCGGCAGCGACGCCGATCTCGACGGCGAGGATGAGGTCGAAGGCCAGCGTGACCGCGGCGGTGACGACGAGCACGATCGCGTCACTCCGGGTTGCGTGCAGCACGGCCAGCACGTTGTGCCGTTCCACCATCCGCACCGCGGTGACCATCAGCACGCCGGCGAGCGCGGCGAGCGGGATGCGCGCGACGAGCGAGCCCGCGAAGTAGACGACGATCACCAGCACGAGCGCGTGCACGGCTGCGGCCACGCGCGTGCGCGCCCCGGCGCGGACGTTCACCGCGGTGCGGGCGATCGCGCCGGTGGCGGGCATCCCGCCGAACAACGACGACGCCACGTTGGCCAGGCCTTGTCCGAACAGCTCGCGGTCGGGGTCGTGGCGCGCTCGGCCGGCCATGCCGTCGGCGACCTTGGCCGACAGCAGGCTCTCGATCGCGGCGAGGGCTGCGACTGCGAACGCCGCGCCGAACAACTGGCTGACGAGATCCATCGACACCGTCGGCAGCGACGGCCCGGGCAGCGACGACGGCAGCGAGCCGATCCGGGCGACGTTCAGGTCGGCCGTCTCGGTCACCACGGTCGCAACGAGCACCGCCAGCAGCGAGGCCGGCAGCGCTCGGTGCAGCCGCGGCACGACGACCATCACCAGCGCCACCATCACGACCACGCCCACGGCGGCCAGAACACCGTCGCCTCGTGCGAAGTCGGCGGCCGCACGAGCCGCCACGGCGGCGGTGTTCTCGCCCTCGGGCTTGGGCACGCCGAGCGCCGATGGCACCTGTTGCAGGAAGATGATGCACGCGATGCCGACGGTGAACCCCTCGACCACCGGCCAAGGGATGAACGCGAGGAACCGCCCGAGCCCGAGCACGCCGGCTGCCACGACCAGCACGCCGGCCATGATCCCGACGAGGAACACGGCGTCGACCCCGTGGCGGGCCACGATCGGGACGAGGACGACGGTCATCGCGCCGGTCGGTCCGGACACCTGGACGCTCGACCCGCCGAACACGGCCGCGACCAATCCGGCGACGATCGCGGTGATCAGCCCGGCCTGCGCGCCGAGCCCGGTCGTGATGCCGAAGGCCAACGCCAAGGGCAGGGCGACGACCCCGACGGTGAGCCCGGCGACGACGTCGGCTCGCCACGATCCGCGCAGCCCCGCGTAGTCGGCTTGGCGCGGCAGCAGCCGGCGCAGCGCCGGCACCACGGGCCTGCCAGACGCGCGAGCCGGCGGCGCTTCGGTCAGGTTCACCGTCCGCTCACCGACGTGCGCAGGTCGGCCAGCAGGTCGGTGGTCTCGGCCAAGGAGTGCAGCAGGAACCGCTTGGCGACGAGCAGCAGCTCACCGACCAGTGGGTCCTTCAACGAGTAGTACACGGTCGATCCGTCCTTGCGCGCCGACACGAGGCCGGCTCGACGCAGGACGCCGAGCTGCTGCGACAGGTTCGACGACTCGATGCCGACGATCTGCTGCATCGCACCGACGGACGACTCGCCGTCGCTCAGCACCTCCAGCACCCTGATCCGGGCGGGATGTGCGAGTGCCTTGAACAGGTCGGCCTTCACCTCGGACAACGGCACGTTCCCGGTACTCGGCACCTCGACCACCCTTCATTGCATCATCTGACGAAATTGTCAGATGATCATATCGATGGATGGTGGATCGGCAACTGCAGGGACGGTCAGGGCTTGCGAGTCGGCGTCACGTTGTGGGGGAACATCCGCGCGCTGAAGTCGCTGGCCGTGAGGGGCCGGGCAAGGAGGAACCCCTGCGCCTCGTCCACGTCGACGCTGCGGAGGTAGTCGAGCTGGCCGGTGGTCTCGACGCCCTCGGCGAGGGTGGTGAGGCCGAGCGTGCGGCCGAGCTGGACGAGGGTGTGGATGAGCGCGTCCGATTCGGTCGTGCGGGCGATGGCGTCGGTGAAGCTGCGGTCGATCTTCAGGCAGTCGACTGGGAACTGCTGCAGATAGGCGAGCGACGAGTAGCCGGTCCCGAAGTCGTCGATCGCCAGGGTGACCCCGAGCTCCTTCAGGGCGGTGAGCGTGCCGATCGTCAGCTCGGTGTTGTGCATCAGCACGGTCTCGGTGATCTCGA
>JBFWSW010000146.1:0-5956 GCA_050248155.1 Ilumatobacteraceae bacterium | reverse complement strand
CTAACGAACGTGGCGGTACGCCGTGGACGGAACGCCACCCCGTGAACGCCGACGCGCCAGAACTGCCTGCTCAGCGGTACGGCGTGCGCGAGACGTCACTCGCTGGACCGCTCCGGAATGACTCATAACCCGAAAGTCGCAGGTTCAAATCCTGCCCCCGCCACCAACGTAAGTCCAGCTCAGAGGCCCTTTCCGGAAGATCGGAAGGGGCCTCTCTGCCGTCTTGGGATCCGGTGTCGAACGGGCCGGGACGAACGGAACGAGCGCAAGGTTCCGCGGCGGACAACGCTGCCGTGGTGGGCCTAACGCTTTCAATCGCTGGCCGGGCCGGTCGGTCCGCGCGCCCCAATCGGGCGAGATGAGGACGCCGTCGCGCTGGCGCCACGACAGGCCGCTCGACCGCGAACTCGGCGACCCGGTCAGCTGCCGAGTCGGCGATGCTCGCTCGAGCGTCCGGGCTTCGTCAGAATCAGGCGGGAGCCCGCCCATCATGCGGACCTTGTACGCCACCACGGGATCTCCGACGCGGCCAGCTTCCTGAATCGTGTGACGAAAGGCCCTGATCCGGTCGCCGGCAGGGGTCGAAGATGGCCGGAAGAAGGGAGAGTCGTGTGACAGTGACTGTGGAATCACCGCCGGTCGAGTCAGCAAGCGACGCCCATCTCGTGCGGCCGTTGTTCGATCTCGCCGAACGCCACCCCGAGCAAGCGATCGCTGCGGTGCGCATCGGCGATCGCTTCGTGGATGTGTCCGCACGGCAGTTCGCGGACCGCGTCCGGTCGCTGGGCAGAGGACTGGTTGCTGCCGGTGTCGATTCGGGGGATCGGGTGGCGCTGATGGCGCACACGCGCCTCGAGTGGCTGCTCGTCGACTACGCGATCATGTATGTCGGTGGTGTGACCGTGCCGATCTACGACACGTCGTCCGCAGAGCAGGTCCAGTGGATCATCGGTGACAGCGGCGCCGTGCTGGCCGTCGTGGAAACACCTGCGATGCGCGAGCTGGTGGAGGAGATGGTCGGCCGACTTCCCGACTGCCGTCGCGTGGTCACGATCGACGAAGGCGGGCTCGACGATCTCGTGCAGGAAGGCGCGAACGTGAGTTTGCGCACCATCGACGAACGGCTCGCGGCCCTTGGCTTCGATGCGCTGGCGACGATCGTGTACACATCGGGGACAACAGGAAGGCCGAAGGGGTGCATGCTGACCCACCGCAACCTGTGCAGCAACGTCGGTCAGACGATGGACGCCATCGGGCCGACGCTCCAAGCCGGGGACAGCGCGTTGTTGTTCCTGCCGTTGGCTCACACGCTGACCAAGGGCACGGCGCTGTTCTGCACCAAGGGCGGGATCAGCCAAGCGTTCGCGAGCGACATCGCTCACCTGCCGGAGGAGTTTGGCATTACCCGGCCGACGCTGATCTGTGCCGTGCCGCGCATCTTCGAGAAGGTGTACAACTCGGCCCGCCACCGTGCCCGCGTCGAGCACAAGGGCTGGATCTTCGACCGCGCCACTGATGTTGCGATTCGCTGGTCACGCGAGCGGACAGCTGGTCGGGTCATGCCGTGGACGGCGGCCGCGCATGGGCTGTTCGACCGGCTCGTCTACGCCAAGATCCGTCAAGCCGTCGGTGGCAACCTGCGCATGGCTTTCAGCGGTGGCGGACCACTCGGAGAGCGTCTCACCCACTTCTTCGCTGGCATCGGACTGGACATCTACGAGGGGTACGGTCTGACCGAGACCAGCCCGACGTTGACGATCAATCGACCCGGGGCGTGGAAGCCGGGCACGGTTGGTCGTCCGGTCGCCGGGACCGCGATCCGCATCGCGGACGACGGCGAAATCCTCGCCAAAGGTCCGCAGGTGTTCCAGGGCTACTGGCGCGACCCGACGGCAACAGCAGCCTCCTTCGATGCCGAGGGGTGGCTGCTCACCGGCGACATCGGTGAACTCGACGGCGACGGGTACCTGAAGATCACCGGTCGAAAGAAGGAACTGCTCGTCACCGCCGCGGGGAAGAACGTCGCGCCGGCACCGCTGGAGGATCGCTTGCGCGCCCACGAATTGATCAGCCAGGCGGTCGTCGTCGGTGACGCTCGTCCCTTCATCGCGGCCCTGGTCACCATCGACGAGTCCGCCTTCGAGCAGTGGGCCGTCGAGAACGGGCGCGTCGGAACCTCTGTCGCCGACAACAGCGACGCCGACGAACTGCGGACGCTGATCCAGAAAGCGGTGGACGACGCCAACCGGTCGGTCTCACGCGCCGAATCGATTCGCGAGTTCAGGATCTTGCCGCACGACCTGTCCGTCAACGGCGAAGAGCTGACCCCGACCCTGAAGGTCCGCCGAGGGGTCGTCGAAAAGGCGTACGCCGATGTCATCGACGCCATCTACTCGAAATGAGGGCGATCAGCCACGCCGGCGGAGCTTCGGGGGCGGCACGCCTCCGGACCCTGCGCGACGGAGGGTCGATCCTGGTTCGCCCCTTGGTGGCGAGTGATCGTGAGCAGCTTGCTCTTCGCTACGCAGAGCTCTCACCGAAGTCGCGTCGATCTCGATTCGGCTCGGCACCCGATGAGCTGTCCGAGCAACGGCTCGACCAGCTGATCGACGTCGACTCCTCCGACCGCGTCGCCCTCGCGGCGATCGCCATCGACGAGCCTGGGCAACCGGGCATCGGTGTCGCTCGCTTCGCCAGAGATCCGCACGAGCCGGCGGAGGCCGAAGCCGCGGTGGTGGTGCTCGACGCCTACCAGCGGCGGGGGATCGGTTCGATCCTGCTTCAGGATCTCGTCGAGGTGGCGCTCGATCGAGGGATCGACACGTTCACTGGAACGGTGTTGTGGGAGTCCGCCGAGCTGCTCGACGCGCTCCGCGCGCTGGGAGCCAGCGTGCACCCGGCCGAACCGGGCGTGGCGAACGTGCGAATCGAGCTGACCGACGCAACTCGGATGTTGCATCGCCTCACGGGCTCGTGAGACGCGCCACCGAGTGTCAGCAACATCGAACCCGGTACGACCGGAGTCACGTCCCGTAGGCAGCGCGCAGCAGCGCTTCGAGCTCGCTCAGCAGTGGCATGCGCGGGTTCGTCCGGATGCTCGGATCCTCGAACGCCGCACGGATCAAGCCGGGGATCGCCGCCTCGAACTCGACGGCGTCGACACCCGCCTCGCGCAGGGTGCGTGGGATGCCGACGGTGGCGAGGAGATCGTCCACGTGCGTGACGAGTCGCCGTCGCTGCTCGTCCGGGTCGTGTCCCCCGAAGAGCACCCAGCCGAGCGTTGCGTACTTGTCCGGCGCGACATAGGCGCCGTATCCGGGCGCCGGCATGAACTTGGTCGGGAGTGAGGCGTTGTAGCGCATCACATGTGGCAAGAAGATGCCGTTGACCCTGCCGTGCGGAAGCGCGAACCGAGCGCCCGTCGCATGCGCAAGCGCGTGGTTGACGCCGACGAAGGCGTTGGCGAACGCCAGCCCCGCGATGGTCGCCGCGTTGGCCATCGCAGTTCGAGCGGCGAGGTCGGCGCCGTCTTCGAAGGCCTTCGGCAACGCGTCGAAGATGAGCCGAGCCGCCTGCACGCAGAACGCATCGGTGTACGGGGTGGCGAAGATCGACACGCCCGCCTCGAGAGCGTGCGTCAAGGCATCGATGCCGGTGTCGGCGGTGAGCGAGGGCGGCATCGTCAGCGTGAGGTTCGGGTCGACGATGGCGATGTCGGGTACCAGCGTGTAGTCCACCAGGCTGATCTTGCGGCCACCGCTGGAGATCACTGCGGCGGGTGACACTTCAGAACCGGTTCCGGCCGTGGTCGGAATGGCGACGAGCTTCACTCGATGGGGTTCCTGCGGATAGTCGGCGACGCGTTTGCGGGCGTCGAGGAACGGCAGGGAGAGGTCGTGCAACGAGCACTCCGGGTGCTCCCACAGCAGCCGCATCACCTTGGCTGCGTCGATGACCGAGCCGCCCCCGACGGCGACGATGGCGTCGGGCTGCCCTCTGCCGAGGAGATCCACCCCGGCTGCGATCACAGCCTCGTCGGGCTCGATTGGGACATCGGCGAACACGCGGATGTTGCGCGCCCGGTTGAGGTGCCGGCGCACCTCCTCCGTCAGGCCCCGGCCGTCCATCGTCGCGTCGGTGACGATGACCACCTGGGCGGCATCGAGCTCGCGCAGCTGATCGAGGGAACCGGGGTTGACGAACACGTCACCGCCGACCCGGAACCACTGCGGTGGCGTCCGCCGCCGGCTGACCAGCTTGATGTTGAGCAACTCCCTGTAGTTCACGTTCTCGGTCGTCAATGAACCACCCCAGGTGCCGCATCCGAGGGAGAACGTCGGGGTGAGGCTGTTGTAGACGCCACCAAGGGCACCAACCGCGGTCGGAGCGTTCACGAGGATGCGGCCGGTGCGCACTGCACTCGCGAACGCGTCGACAGCGGTCGGGTCGCGGGCGTACACGGCGGATGTGTGCCCGAGCCCGCCGCTCTCGGTGACGACGACACACGCATCGACGGCGTGCTCCACGCTCTCGGCCCGCACGAGGCCGAGCACCGGCATCAGCTTCTCGTGGACCAGTGGGTGCGCAGCGAGTGCCACCAGGTCACCTGGCAGTGGCGCGATCAGCACCTTCACCTGGTCCGGCACATCGAGGCCGATCCTGCTCGCCAGCACGGCAGCGGGCTGCCCGAGCGCGTTCGGGTTCACGACGTTGTCGCAGCCGAAGACGAACTGACTCAGACGGTCGACTTCGTCCTGAGCGAGAACCTTGGCACCCATTCGCTCGAACTCGGCCACGACGGCGTCGTAGATGTCGCTATCGACGACGCACGTCTGTTCGGCGGGGCAGATCACCGACGCGTCGAACGTCTTGGAGATGAGGATGTCGACCACCGCCATCGGCACGTCGGCGCTGCGGTGCAGGTACACCGGAGCGTTGCCGGGCCCGACGCTGATCGCCGGCTTCCCGGCGCGGTTGGTGAGGGCGACGATCTTCGGTCCGCCCGTGGTCCAGATGAAGTCGATCCCTGGGTGGCCGAAGAGATGATGGGTGATCTCGTGATCGGCGTCGGGGACCACTTGGATCGCTCCGGGCGGGAGCCCAGCGACCTCTCCGACCTCGCGCAGGATCTCGACTGACCGTTGGGCGCAACGTACGGCATGTGGAGACGGCCGGAAGATGATCGCGTTGCGGGTCTTTGCCGCGACGAGCGCTTTGAACAGCACGGTCGACGTCGGGTTGGTGACCGGCGTGATGGCCAGAACCACGCCGATCGGCTCGGCGATCCACTGCAATCCGGCCTCGCTGTCCTCCTCGATCACACCGGCCGATCGCTTGTCCCGCAGGTAGTCGTAGAGGAACTCGGTGGCGACGTAGTTCTTGACCACCTTGTCCTCGACGACGCCGAAGCCGGTCTCCTCGACGGCCAAGAGGGCCAGGTCGACAGCGTGCTCGAGGCCGGCGACGACCATCGCCCGCACGATGCGGTCGACGGACGCCTGGTCGAGGTTGCGGAAGGCGTCGGCGGCGACCCGCGCCCGAGCCACGATCTGGTCGAGCTCGGCGATGCGCTCCGTGCCGAGGTCACTCGCTGCGACGCCTGTCGGCAGTGCGATGGACGGCGGGACGTTCGTCGCCGAGCGTTGAGTCGTCCGCATGTATCAAGCGGATCACCATCCCGGGTGGCCGGGTAGAGCCGTTGGTCATCGCGCCACTGCGTTTCTCGACTGCGACGACCGTCCCGGCCGTGCCATGCACGGCCTCGTCTCCGGCGGGCCGCAACCGACGAGGAACACGACAGGTCGGTGGTGTCGCGACCGTGTCGCCGGTGGGGTCGGCTGAGCGAACCCGAGAGTCGCGCGCAGGTGCTCGCGCTGCTACACGCGGCGGACCTCGGAGTCACCGACGCCCACAAGCGCGCTGTCGACCCGTTGATGCAGGACCGGCTACGTCGCGC
>JBFWSW010000145.1:0-6113 GCA_050248155.1 Ilumatobacteraceae bacterium | reverse complement strand
AAGCAGGCGCAGGCGCGCACGGTCGAGATGCTCGGCGAGACCGGCGAGATGCTGGGCGACCCCCGCCCGATCACCCACCCCGTCAAGTTCTACGAGCGCGGCAGCCGGCCGCTCGAGATCGTCGCCACTCGTCAGTGGTACATCCGCAACGGCGGGCGCGACGACGCGCTGCGAGCGGCGCTCCTCGCCCGGGGCGGCGAGATCGAGTGGCACCCGCCGTTCATGCGCCATCGGTACGACAACTGGGTCGGCGGTCTGAACGGCGACTGGCTCATCAGCCGCCAGCGCTTCTTCGGCGTGCCGATCCCCGTCTGGTACCGACTCGACGCCGACGGCCACCCCGACTACGACGCCGTCCTCGTGCCCAGCGAAGACCGCCTGCCGATCGATCCCTCGACCGACTGCCCCGACGGCTACACGAACGACCAGCGCGACCAGCCGGGCGGGTTCACAGGCGACCCCGACGTGATGGACACATGGGCGACGTCGTCGCTCACCCCGCAGATCGGCTGCGCGTGGGAGGAAGCCGACTCGCTGTTCGATCAGGTCTTCCCGACGGACATGCGACCGCAGGCGCACGACATCATCCGCACGTGGCTGTTCTCGACGATGGTCCGCAGCCACCACGAGCACCACACGGTGCCGTGGCGCCACGCGGCCCTCTCGGGCTGGATCCTCGACCCCGACCGCAAGAAGATGTCGAAGAGCAAGGGCAACACGGTCACCCCGATGCACCTGCTCGAGCAGTACGGCACCGACGCCGTCCGCTACTGGTCGGCATCGGGCCGGCCGGGCGTCGACACGGCGTTCGACGAGGGTCAGATGAAGATCGGGCGCAAGCTCGCCCTCAAGATCCTGAACGTCAGCAAGTTCGTCCTCGGCTTCGGCGAACCGGAGGCGGGAGCGACGGCGGCCGCGCCACTCGACCTGGCGATGCTCGACCGGCTCGACGCCGTCATCGCCGACGCGACGACAGCGTTCGAGGGCTTCGACTACGCCCGCGCGCTCGAGCGCGCGGAGGGCTTCTTCTGGTGGTTCTGCGACGACTACGTCGAGCTGGTCAAGACCCGTGCGTACCGAGACGACGCCGGGGCGCAATCGGCGCGGGCCGCGCTGCGCGACGCGCTGTCCACCGTCGTGCGCCTCTTCGCGCCGTTCCTGCCCTTCGTCACCGACGAGGTGTGGCAGTGGTGGCAGCCGGGCTCGGTGCATGCGTCGTCGTGGCCCGAGCCAGCCACCCGCACCACGACGGGCGCACCCGATCCGATGCTCGACGCATTGAGCGACGTCCTCGGCGCAGTCCGCCGGGCCAAGACCGAGGCCAAGCTGAGCCAGCGCGCTGCTGTCGAGTCGCTGACCGTCCGTGCGCCGATCGAGCTCCACGCGTCGATCACCTCGGCGCTCGACGACCTGCGCGAGGCCGGCTCGGTGGCGGCACTCGAGCTCGTCGACAGCGGCGACGGATCGATCAGCTGTGACGTGCAGCTCGCACCGCTCGCACCTGCCTGAACCTGCGTGACGAGCGGGCTCGCGAAGCCTGCTACACACGCGCCATGAAAACACGTGCAGCAGTGCTGTGGGGGACGGGCCAGCCGTGGCAGGTCGAGGAGATCACCATCGACCCACCCAAGACCGGCGAGCTCATCGTGCAGTGGAAGGCCGCAGGCCTGTGCCACAGCGACGAGCACATGGTGACGGGCGACATGGTGCTGCCACCCGAGGCGCTGGTGGCTGCCGGCATCGGCAACATCTTCCCCTTGGTGGGAGGCCACGAGGGCGCCGGAGTGGTCGTCGAGGTCGGTCCCGGCGTCACGACGGTGAAGCCCGGAGACCACGTGTCGGCCAGCTTCATCCCGTCGTGCGGCCGCTGCCGCTACTGCTCGACGGGTCGCCAGAACCTGTGCGACGACGGCGCGGGCGCGCTCGGCGGCGGGATGATCACCGATGGCACGCACCGCCACTTCGTGAACGGCGAGCCGGTCACGATGATGGCCAAGGTCGGCACGTTCGCCGAGCACGCGTGCGTCAGCGAGAAGTCGGTCGTCAAGGTCGACGAGGATCTGCCGCTCGAGTGCGTCGCGCTGGTGTCGTGCGGCGTCGCGACGGGATGGGGCTCGGCCACCAAGCGCGGCGACGTGTCGGCCGGCGACACGGTCGTCGTCGTCGGCATCGGCGGCATCGGCATCAACGCCGTGCAAGGCGCGCACATGGCCGGCGCGAAGCGCGTCATCGCGATCGACCCGGTCGAGTTCAAGCGCGAGAAGGCGATGGAGTTCGGCGCGACGCACACGTTCTCGTCGATGGAGGAGGCGATGCCGGCGGTCGCCGAGATGACCTGGGGGCAGATGGCCGACAAGGTCATCATGACGCCGGGTGTGCTGTACGGCGATCTGATGGCCCTCGGCCTGTCCCTCGCCGGCAAGGGCGGCACGGTCGTGGCCACTGCGGTCGCGCCGATCACGCAGACGGAGTCGTCGGTCAACCTGTTCGAGCTCTCGATGTGGAACAAGGAGATCAAGGGCACCATCTTCGGCTCGCTCAACCCCCGGGCCGACATCCCCCGCCTGCTCGGCATGTACCGCGACGGCACGTTGAAGCTCGACGAACTGATCACCCGCCGCTACACGCTCGATCAGGTGAACGAGGGTTACCGCGCGATGCGCGACGGCGAGAACATCCGCGGCGTCATCGTCTACGACTGACCGACGCGATGAGACATGAGTGGCGATTCGCCGCTCATCTCTCATCGCGTCAGCGCGACGGCCGCTCCGGGGGCGGCCCGACTAATCTCGGCGCGCCATGACGTCGCCCGACTCCCCCGACGGCGAAGCCCCCGCCGAGACCCCCGCGCCCGACGCGCCGGTGGACGTCGTCGCGTCCACGAGCGAGACGACGTCCAGCAAGTCCAAGCCGTGGAAGCCCGCCAAGCGCCGCCGCTCGTGGGCGCAGCGATCGCTGCTCGCGGTGAACTCCATCGTCATCATCGCCTGCTTCGCCGGAGCCGGGACGTTGCTGGTGGCACGCCACTACGGCAACCGCATCGCTCGCGTCGACCTGCCGACGTTCCCCGGTGCGACGACCGTCGACGGCCAACCCGTTGCAGGCGGGAGCGACGACGGCGGCGACGACCCGGGCGCGTCTCCCGACGACACGTCCGATGCGACCCCGTCCGACACGGGCCCGCAGGAGACCTTCCCGCAGGCCGACCCCGAGGCCAAGAACTTCCTCATCACCGGGGCCGACAACAACTCGTGCCTCGATCCCGACTCGCCGTTCGCCGCAGCGTTCGGCGATCGCGAGAGCATGGGCGAGCGCAGCGACACGATCATGCTCATGCGCGTCGACCCCGAATCGCACAAGGCCGCCGTGCTGTCGTTCCCGCGCGACCTGTGGGTGAAGATCGGCGACACCAACAAGAAGAACCGGATCAACTCGGCGTACGTGCGCGACGACCCGACCAAGCTGGTACAGACGCTGTACGTCAACTTCGGGCTCCCGGTCGACCACTTCATCCAGGTCGACTTCTGCGCGTTCAAGGTGATGGTCGACGCGGTCGGTGGCGTCTCGGTGCCGTTCGAACACCCCGCTCGCGACACGCACACCGGCCTGTTCGTGCCCGAGCCGGGCTGCTTCACCTTCAACGGCGAGCACGCGTTGGCGTATGTGCGCTCGCGCTACTACCAGTACATGGACGACAACGGGAAGTGGAAGACCGACGGGACGAGCGACCTCGGTCGGATCAGCCGCCAGCAGGACTTCCTCCGTCGCATCCTCTCCTCGGCGCTCTCCAAGGGCTGGGACCTCGGTGTCGCCCGCGACATGATCAAGGCGGCCGAGGACTACGTGGTGGTCGACCGCGATCTCACGATCTCGCGCATGCTCCAGTTCGCCGGGCTGCTGAGCGACTTCGATCCCGGCGAGATCACGACGTATCAGATCGAATCGAAGGGCAGGAAGATCAACGGCAACGCCGTGCTCGAGCCCGTCGAGTCCGACAACATGGACGCCATCTTGTTGATGTTCCGCGGTGGCATCCCGCTCGCCGAGGCACCGGCCCAGTCGACCGGCAGCACGGAAGTGCCCCCCTCCACCTCGGTCTCGACCGAGACCACGGTCACCGCCCAGACGGTCCCCGGCGTCGTGCCGCCCGACGAGTCCTGCTGACGAAAGCCTTTCAGCCGAGCAGTTCCGACAGCGCGTCGGCCACCGACGACGGCCCTGCTGCCATCGCCACCTCCGCACCGACCTGCCTGGCGAAGGCGAGCGCCTCGTCGCTGTCACCCTCGGGCGCGACGATGACCAGCTCGTCGAGCGCGGCGGCTGCGGCGACCGGGTCGCCGTCGACGGTCGAGCGGCAATCGCTCAGCAGCACGCACACCTTGCGCCCGGCACGGCTGCGCGACAGCTGCTCGCCGGCCGCGCGCAGCGCGGCGGTGAGGTCGGTCGTGCCGAAGCCGCGCAGCGCGAGCACGTCGTTGACCACCTGCTCTCCCGGCTTCGCCGCATCCTGGCTCTTGGCCACGACGACGTCCTTGCCGAATGCGATGACGCTGTAGTCCTGCGGCGAGCGCCACGCGACTGCGGCCGCGGCGACAGCCGACGTGGCCAGTGGCTTGCCACCCATCGAACCGCTGCGATCGACCAGCAGGCACAACGCCGTGCCCGGACGAGCCCAGCCGCGCACGCGCAGGCGTTCGGGGTCGACCGCGGCCCGTCCGGCACCGGCCTCGACGATCGGATCGAGGCTCGCGTCGATGTCGAGATCGCCGGCGTCGGGCCGGTACGGCTGCTCGACCATCTTGCCGATGCCGCGCGGTCGGCTGGGACCGCGCCGGCTGACGTCGAGGAACAGCCGGCCGGCGAGGCGACGGGCGAGCTCACGGAGCTTCGGGTCGGTCGCCGAGGTGAGATCGGCGAGCAGCGCCATCGCCTGGTCGGGGTCGTCCTGCATCGCCTGGTCGAGCGCAGCCTCGTCGAGCTCACCGACCTCGGGCGATACTTGCTCGAAGTTGGGTTGGCGAGACAGCTCGCGCCGCGACGTCGTGCGCTTCTGGTTCTGCGCCACGGCCTCGTCGGCCTCGGTGCCCTCCTTCGCACGCGGGGGGTGCTTCAGCGAGAGCTGGTGGCCCCAGTCGGGGCGCCAGCTTTTCCCCCATCACCGTCGCTCTCACCGTCGGATGCGACGCGACCGAACACCGATTCCCACAGCTCGGTGACGATGCCTTCGGTCGTGCGCTGCGAGCCTTCGCGCAGGCGGACGCGGCCCGACAGCGCGACGATCGCTGCGTCGAGACCGACGCTCGGGTTGTCGACCGGTAGGCCGCGCAGCTCGGCGAGCGACGCGGCGACCAGCGCCGCGTCGAGCGCGCCGCGGACGGACGAGCCGACGCGCAGCTCGTCGTGCTCACGAGTGAGCCGCACGACCTCGACCATCTTGGCGATCCAGTCGGCGCTGACCGCGGCGACCGGGCGCTCGGCGGCACCCAGACCCCGCTCCACGATTGCGACCTCGTCGGTCGCGCTCTGGTACGTCATCGACAGGCGGCACATGCGGTCGTACACCGCACTGCTGATGCGCGCCGTACCGACCGCATCGAACGGGTTCATCGCCGCAACCAAGCGGAAGCCGGGCGCACACGCGATCTTGCCGAACCGGGGGACGTGGAGCTCCTGCTCGCTCATCACCGTGATGAGCACGTTGAGCGTCTCTTCCGGGATGCGGTTGATCTCCTCGACGTACAGCAGCGCACCGTTGGTCATCGCGGTGACGAGCGGACCATCGACGAACACGTCGGGCGCATAGCCGTCGGTGAGCACCCGCGCCGGGTCGAAGTGACCGACGAGCCGTGCAGGCGTGAGCTCGGCGTTGCCCTCGACGAACTCGAAGCCGATGCCGAGCTCGCCCGCGACAGCGCGCAGCAGCGTGCTCTTGCCGGTGCCCGGTGGGCCTTCCAGCACGATGTGGCGATCGGCCGCGAGCGCGGCCACCACCAGTTCGAGCTCGCGCCGCCTGCCGACGACCTGGCCGAGCAGGCGGTCGATGAGGGTCATGCAGTCGTGCTGCTCAGTCGTACTTCATGACGCCGCGGATGTTGGTGCCCGCGCGCATGGCG
>JBFWSW010000144.1:0-6215 GCA_050248155.1 Ilumatobacteraceae bacterium | reverse complement strand
GTGTGCAGGCTGTTCGCGTTGTCGTAGATGGCGCACAGGGCCTGCAGGGTGGTGCGGATGTCGTTGAACGCCATCTCCTGCGCGTGCAGCGACCGGCCGCTCGTCTGGACGTGGTACTTCAGCTTCTGGCTGCGCTCGTTCGCTCCGTAGCGGTCGCGCATCGCGATCGCCCAGATGCGCCGGGCGACGCGGCCGAGCACGGTGTACTCGGGGTCCATCCCGTTCGAGAAGAAGAAGCTGAGGTTCGGTGCGAAGTCGTCGATGTGCATGCCCCTCGCGAGGTAGGCCTCGACGAAGGTGAAACCGTTCGACAAGGTGAACGCCAGTTGCGAGATCGGGTTCGCGCCGGCCTCGGCGATGTGGTAGCCCGAGATCGACACCGAGTAGAAGTTGCGCACCTCGTTCTGCACGAACCACTCGGCGATGTCGGCCATGACACCGAGCGAGAACTCGGTCGAGAAGATGCACGTGTTCTGGCCCTGATCCTCTTTCAGGATGTCGGCCTGCACCGTGCCGCGCACGGTGCGGAGCGTCCGTGCCCGCACCTCGGCAGCTTCCTCGTCGGTGGGAGGGCGGCCGTGCTGGTCGGCGAAGCGAGCGAGCTGCTGGTCGATCGCGGTGTTGAGGAACATCGCGAGGATGGTCGGTGCCGGACCGTTGATCGTCATCGACACCGACGTGCTGGGGTCGCAGAGGTCGAACCCGCCGTACAGCACCTTCATGTCGTCGAGCGTCGCGATCGACACGCCCGAGTTGCCGACCTTGCCGTAGATGTCGGGCCGCTCGGCGGGATCGAACCCGTAGAGCGTCACCGAGTCGAACGCCGTCGACAGGCGGGTCGCGGGCTGGCCTTCGGACAGCAGCTTGAACCGCCGGTTCGTGCGCGCCGGTCCGCCTTCGCCGGCGAACATGCGCGCCGGGTCCTCACCCTCGCGCTTGAACGGGAACACGCCGGCGGTGAACGGGAACGAGCCGGGCAGGTTCTCGGACCGGAGCCAGCGGACGAGCGTGCCGTCATCGTCGAAGCGGGGGAGAGCGAGCTTGGGAACGAGGGTGCCCGACAGCGATTCGCGCGTCGGGCGGTCGGGGCCGCTGAGGGCGGCGACCCGCTCCGGCCACTCGTCGAGCAACCCACGCACATCCGGTTCGATCGATCGGGCTGCGGCGTCGCGAGCCTGCTCGAGCTCGAGGGTGTGGCCACCCGAGGACGTGAGCACCTCGACAGCGGTGGCGAGGTGCTGGCGTGTGCGGGCGGCTGCGGCTTGGGCCACGGTGCGCGCGTGGTAGGCACGGACGGCTTCGGTGATCTCGGCCAGGTATCGCTGGCGCGTCGACGGCACGATCGCGTCGACGTGAGTCGACGTGCGTGCGGTGTCGATCGTGATCGGTGAAGCGGGCGATGTCACCGGCATCCCGTGCTCGGCAAGGACCGAGCGCAGGTGCCGGTACAGCGCCGTCACCCCGTCATCGTTGAACCGGGAGGCGACGGTACCGAAGACCGGGAGCTCCTCGGGCGCGACGTCGAAGCGTTCGCGGTTGCGTGCCCACTGCCGCCGCACGTCGCGCAGCGCGTCCTCGGCGCCGCGTCGCTCGAACTTGTTGATGACGACGATCTCGGCGAAGTCGAGCATGTCGATCTTCTCGAGCTGCGACGACGCCCCGAACTCCGGCGTCATCACGTAGACGGGAACGTCGACGTGGGGCACGATCGCAGAGTCGCCCTGTCCGATGCCGGGCGTCTCGACGATGACGAGGTCGGCCCCCCATGCCTTCGCGGCGCGCACGACGCTGTCGAGCGCGGGCGGCACCTCGCTCTCGGCCGACCGCGTCGCGAGCGAGCGGAAGAACACGTTGCCCCCGTCGATCGAGTTCATGCGGATCCGGTCGCCGAGCAGGGCGCCCCCGCCGCGACGCCGGGTCGGGTCGATGGCGATGACGGCGATCTTCGACTTGTCGCCCTGGTCGAGCCAGAACCGGCGAAGCAGCTCGTCGGTGAGCGACGACTTCCCCGACCCGCCGGTGCCCGTGATGCCGAGCACGGGCACCGTACGACGCGAGGCGGCCGCGTCGATCGACGAGACGAGGTCGTCGCTCGCGACGCCCCCCTCGAGGGCGGTGATCGCGCGAGCCAGGTCTCGTTCCGAGCCGGCGACGAGGTGATGAGCGTCGGCCGCGTCGGGGTCGAGAGCCACGTCGCACTCGGCGATCATCGAGTTGACCATCTGCGGGAGCCCGAGGCGCTGGCCGTCCTGCGGCGAGAAGATGCGCGCGACGCCGCGAGCATGGAGCTCGTCGATCTCGCGTTGCACGATGACCCCGCCGCCACCGCCGTAGACGCGGACGTGACCGACGCCCTCCTCGCGCAGTCGGTCGAGCAGGTAGGTGAAGTACTCGGTGTGCCCACCCTGATACGAGCTGACCGCCACGCCCTGAACGTCCTCCTGCACCACGGCACGCACGACCTCGTCGACCGAGCGGTTGTGCCCGAGGTGGATCACCTCGGCGCCCTGCGCCTGCAGGATGCGCCGCATGATGTTGATCGACACGTCGTGCCCGTCGAACAGGCTGGCCGCGGTGACGAACCGCACCGGGTGGACGGGACGGTGGAGCTCGGTGGTCGCCATGACCCCATAATAGTTTGATGTCCAACCAAATTGCCACCCGTGCTGTCGACGTCACCGGTCTCGGCCACGGCGTGGTCGTTAGGATGCGCCCGTGCGCAAGGCCCGGCCGCTGGACTTCGATCCGATCGCCGAGGCCCAACACCACTGGGAGTCGCACGGCTGGACCGACGCAGCGCTGGGCATGGCCATGGTCACCTCTGTGATGCGTGCCCAGCAGGTGTTGCTCGCCCGGGTGCACCAGGTGCTGATCCCGCTGGGGCTGACCTTCGCCCAGTACGAGGCGCTGATGCTGCTGCAGTTCTCGCGCGCGGGGTCGCTGCCGCTCGGCAAGATCGGGCAGCGGCTGCAGGTTCACCCGGCCAGCGTCACGAACGTGATCGATCGGCTCGAGGGGAAGGGGTATGTCAGGCGTACACCGCATCCCGACGATCTGCGCACCACACTCGCCGAGATCACCAAGCCGGGCCTCGCCATCGCCAAGAAGGCGACCAAGGCCCTCAACGAGTCCGTCTTCGCGAGCACCGGGCTCGACGATCCGTCACTGCACTCGCTGATCGACGTGATCACCGACTTGCGCCGCACCGCAGGCGACTTCGCCGACTGACCACGGCTCGCCCGTCCGGTGACTCGGATGATCAGTCGACGGGGGTGACAGCCTGCTGGCCGGCCATGATCGCCAACGCGTTCCTGGCTGCGAGCGTCGCCATCGCGGTGCGGGTCTCGATCGTGGCCGACCCCAGGTGCGGGATGAGCACGACGTCGTCACGATCGAGCAACCCTGGATGCACCTCGGGCTCGTGCTCGAACACGTCGAGGCCGGCCCCGGCGAGCTCGCCACGCTCGAGCGCGGCGACGAGCGCCGCCTCGTCCACCACCGGTCCGCGGGCGGTGTTGATGAGGTAGGCCGTGTTGCGCATCGAGGTCAGCTGTGACGAGCCGATGAGGTGGTGCGTCTCGGGAGAGTACGGGCAGTGGAGCGACACCACGTCGCTCGTCGCGAGCAGTTCGTCCAGCGACAGCCGCTCGGCATCGAGCTCGGCGGTCACCGCCGGGTCGGCCGCGCTGCGGTTGCTGTATCCGATGGTCATGCCGAACGCTCGGGCGCGCCGCGCGAGCGCTGTGCCGATCTGCCCCATTCCGACGAGCCCGAGCCGTGCCCCCTGCAGTCCGGTGCCGAGCATCATGAACATGCCCCATTGCCACGGCTGGCCCGAGCGGATGAGACGCTCACCCTCGGCGAGACGCCGGGTCGTCATCAAGATGAGGGCCATGGCGAGATCGGCCGTCGCGTCGGTCAGCACACCCGGCGTGTTGGTGACCGTCACGCCGCGGGCGCGGCACGCGGCGACGTCGATGTTGTTGAAGCCGACCGCCACGTTGCACACGGCGCGCAGCTGCGGCCCGGTGGCGTCCAGCAGCTCGTCGT
This sequence comes from Ilumatobacteraceae bacterium, assembly GCA_050248155.1. GTDB lineage: Bacteria > Actinomycetota > Acidimicrobiia > Acidimicrobiales > Ilumatobacteraceae > VFMC01. Next base: position 2,165 of record JBFWSW010000144.1, on the reverse strand, counting down.
CGACCCGTTCGGTCAGCAACGTCACCAGCACGTCCGCACCGGGCACGCGCCGCAGCAGCTCGTCACGCGGGATCGGGGCTTCGTCGCGCCAGGCCACCACGCGATGGTCGGCGCCTTCGAGGAGGTCGACGGCCGGCGACGGGACCTTGCCGGTGACGACGATCGTCCCCAGCCGATGTCCGGCACGGTTGGTCATGCAGCGACCCAGTCGCGCAGCAGGCCAAGCCCCTCGGTGATGTCCTCGGCGGAGATCCCCGAGTACGCGAGGCGGATGTACTGCTCGATCTCGCCGGGCTGCGGTCGACCGAAGTGACGGCGGGTGCAGAACGACACGCCGGTGTGGTGCAGCGCCGCGGTGGCGAACTCGCTGACGTCGGTGAAGCCCTTCATCCGCATCGCCTCGGTCACGTTGACGAAGAGATAGAAGGTCGCCTGAGGACGCGCGGTGTGCATGCCGGGGACGGCGTTGACCGCGTCGACGGCAGCGTCGCGTCGGCTGCGGAGCACCTCGCGCAGCCGGGCGGGTCCCGACTGGTCTCCGCTGATCCCCTCGAGTCCGGCCCACTGGACGAAGTGCGCGGTGCACGACTCGTCGTTGGTGTTCAGCTTGGCGATCGTGTCGGCAACGGCGATGGGTGCGATCGCGGCGCCGAGGCGCCAGCCGGTCATCGCGAACTTCTTCGAGAAGGTGTACAGGATGACGGTGCGCTCCTGCATTCCCGGGAGAGACGCGATCGAATGGCTCTCGCCGCCGTACCGCATCTCGAAGTAGGCCTCGTCGGACAGCACCCAGAGGTCGTTGCGGATGGCGAGATCGGCGACGGCCTGCATCTCCTCGGCGCTGCTCTCGGCCGACAGCGGGTTCTGCAGATCGTTGTAGATGAGCGCCGTCGTCCGTGGGGTGATCCGCGACTCGAGGTATTCGAGGTCGAGGGCGAACCCGGTTGGCGTCTCGATGTAGCGGTACGGCACGGCAGTCCCGCCGTGGTACTCGATCTGGCTCTCGTAGATGGGGTAGCCCGGGTTCGGGTACAGCACCTCGTCGCCCGCTTCCATCACGGTCTGGATGAACTTGCCGATCACCGGCTTGCCGCCGGGCTGGACGACGACGTTGCCGGGCTCGAACACGAGCCCTCGGCGCCGTCCGACGTCGTCGGCGAGCGCCTCGCGCAGCGGCATGATGCCGGCCGCGGCGCAGTAGCCGGTCATGCCGTCGGCGATCGCCCGATCCATCGCGGCGACCACGTTCTCGGGAGTGGGGAGGTTCATGTCGCCGAGGTGGAACGGGTACACCCGGTTGCCCCGCGCCGCCCAATCGGCGGCTGCGAGCGACACCGCGAACGCAGTCTCGGTGCCGAGGTTCTCGAGACGGGATGCCAGCTGCATCCCCTGATCATATCGTTGATATATCAGGCCCTCGACCAGCGAAGGCGACGGCTCGTCAGTCGGGTTCGACCTCGACGACGGCCTCGATCTCGACGCAGATGTCGAAGGGCAGCTCGGCCAGCCCGACGGCCGACCGTGCCGCCCGCCCGGCCTCGCCGAAGACCTCGATGAACAGCTCGGAGCACCCGTCGATGACGGGGGGAGTCGCCGAGAAGCCGGGCGCGGTGTTGACCATCCCGAGCACCTTCACCACCTGCACAACTCGATCGAGCGAGCCGATCAGTTCGCGCAGCCGGCTGAGGAGCACGAGCCCCGTGAGCCGGGCTGCCTCCCGCCCGGCGGCCTGATCGAGGTCGGCGCCCACCTTGCCCGTGATGTAGGTGCCGTCCGCTCGCACCGGACCACACCCCGACAGGTACACGAGGTCGCCCGTGCGGCGCGCCGGGACGTACAGGCCGGCCACCGGCCCGGGTGGTGGCAGCTCGAGGCCCAGTTCGACCAGTCGTTGCTCTGCGTTCATCGCGCGATCGTCGCGCACCGCCGACGGCTCAGCCGCTGTGGCCAGGTGTGAACGGCCCGCGGCCCGCTAGACTCGCTCCGTTCTTTGACAACCCAACCCCGCCCCCTGTGGGCACCAAGCCACGGAGACGCACCATGAGCAAGGCGAAGTTCGAGCGGACGAAGCCGCATGTCAATATCGGGACGATGGGTCATATTGACCATGGGAAGACGACGTTGACGGCGGCGATTTCGAAGACGTTGGCGGGGAAGGGTTTGGC
>JBFWSW010000143.1:0-6422 GCA_050248155.1 Ilumatobacteraceae bacterium | reverse complement strand
GCGAGCCGACGTAGCTCCTCGTAGAACTCAGAGAGTTGCCGCGATGCGGCGACTTCGTGAGGGTCACCATGAACGATCGTCAGATGCCGACGGCCGTGCGCCAGCTCGATCGCCTCGCGCAGCAGCAGGTCGAGGTTGACCGCTGTGGCGCCCTGCAGGCGCGGACCCCGGCATGCGCCATGTTGCGTGCCGAAGGGGTCAGCTTCGCTCTGGTCATCGATACGCATGGCCATCGCCCCCATGAAGATGCGGGCCGTGAGCCCACGAGCACGGCGTCATCAAGGGCAGGTGGGCAACTCAACCGTATCCCGAGGTGAGTCCGCATTGCTCCGAAGACTCCGCCCGGCGGTGTTCGGCGCGGTCGACGGCCCAGTTGGGCAGTTGCCCGCCTCCGGGTGATTGTTTGCCCCTTCGAGGATGGCGACTCGTCGAGCGGCAGCGTCAACGAGACTCGAGGGCTGACTCACCGTGATTCTCAGTCGACTAGGCGGGAGGCTCTGTGCCTGGAGGAGCATCACTGGCGCTCGGCATGCCGCGATCTGTTCCGCCCGAGTCGACCGGCACGGCCACCAGCCGGGGCACAGTGTGCGGGCTGTGTGCGGCCGCGAACAGGTATCCGGCCGCAATGCCACGGCCGAGGGCGGTCGCGGCGAGGCTGACCGCTTGGGCAGCGATGGCGCAGGCATCGGTCGCCGCACCGTGAAAGGTTGGGACAGAGCACCCAAGAGTCGGGATCATCGACGGATGATTGTCACGGTTCCAGAATGCGAGGTACGGGCGCAAGGTGCTGTCGTTGGCGACCGTCTCGCGAAGCGCCTTGTCGGTGGCGTTCGTCGTCTCCGTCGGTGAGCCCGCAGAGACTGTGAGGATGCCGAGAGTGGCCGAGTCGTTGTCGGTCGCTACTTGCACCACCGGGGTCGGGAGTGTTCCGCTGGCCTGGGCTTCATCGATGGCGACGGCCACGCCGGTGTTGACGGTGCAGTCGATGATCACGTCGGCATCGACCGCGCTCTGGAGGGCAACCTGTGCGAGTCCGGGTCGCTCGACAACAATCACTTGGTCGGAGATTGCCCGAAGCCTGTCAGCGAGTGCGTCGACCTTCCGGCGCCCCAGGTCGAGTTCGGTGAAGTTCTGACGCACGAGCAACCCCGCCGTCACGTAGCCGATGTCGCGGAGAATGATCGTGGCAACACCGGCTCGAACCAAGAACTCGGCGATCCACGAGCCGAGTGCTCCGCATCCCCAGAGCTCGACCGTCTTGCCTTCGAACCAGTTGACCGGACGCTGGCGGTCGCGTCGTGTTGTCACGGCTGTGCGGACGTCATCGACGTAGGTCCACTGCACTCGTGGCTCGTCCTCAGGGTGCGGGCTCTCGGGCTGATGTCGGCGGCTGGTCGCTTCGACCGCCTTCGCCACGGCAGATCGCGGGAGCCTCCAGCCGATCAGATGGAACCGCGCTTGGCCGGCGAGGTGGCGATTGGGAACAGCGATGAGGACGTGGAGATGGCCGTCCGCGGGTAGCCCGCGGGCAGCCTTGGAAATCGCTGTGAGGAACTGCTTGCGCTGCTTGCGGGAGTCCTGCCCGCGGATCGCCACCGCGAGGTCAGACAAGTAGAGGCCGCCGCCATAGGGGAGGCCGTCGGACAGCACCACCAACACGCCACGGAACCCGTCGGCCGGGACGTCCTCGCGGTCGGCGAGCAGGTCGACGCGGTGCTCGGAGCGAGGACGCAGCGCCACGCTGGCGAGGCCAAAGCCAGTACCGAGGTCGCCGAGGTCGTTGGTCACGACCACGGTCGGAGCGCCGTCAGTACGGTGGAACACGCCGCCGACCGGCTGGTAGAGAGCGGTGGTCGGGTCGAATCGGTTCGCGATGGCATCGGCGAACCAGTCCCAAAGGCGCCCGAGAAAGCCGGCGACTCCGCTCAGTGGGTTCCATTCCGTGGCGGGGTCGAGGTAGAGGCACAACCGACTGCCTTGGAGGACGTGGGGGAACCCAGCCCACCTGTGGTGAGCGACATGCACCTGAGGTGGAACCCACGGGAACCCGGGGGTGACGACGATGAAGAGTTGCTCGCGTGTCTCGACCTGGAGCCCGCCTTCGACGTATTCGAAGGCGGTCGTGTTCAAGCTCACCTGAACGACCAGGTCCGCATCGAGGACGGTGTCGCCGACGACTTGCGCCGCCGCCGATGATGACAAGCGACGGAGGTCGTCGAGCGCCGTGGTCTGCGCGTCGGTGAGCGTCATGTGCCGATGGATGCTCGGGTCAGCCTGAGCGGCCGGACCGTGACGATGCGGCCACGCTGGCCGCGGAGCCGCCGGCGATGTAGGGGTTCGTCGAGGCGCCGGTGCGCTTCGTGTTGGGTGGGTTGAACTTGTCGCCGAGAACCTTGCGCCATGCGGCGATCGACTTGTCCGTGTCGGGCTCGTCGTACGCGGCGCGCAGGTCGGCGGCGATGGTGTGGATGCGGTCGCGGAAGTTGCGGTAGGTCTCGTCGGTCCAGCGGTGGTCGAAGTCGGTGCCGTCGTCGTTGGGGTTCGCGAGGTGCGGACGGATCGTGCCCTGTGCCTGCAGGAAGCGGTCGAGGTCTTCCACGATGTTCAGCAGGGCGGTGGGGATGTTGCTGTAGCGGTCGGGGCTGAGCGAGTTGAGTTCAGTGACCTGGAGTCCGAGAAGCGTGGTCAGCACGACGGAGCGAACACCGTTGAAGCTGCCGCGCTCCTGCTTGATGTACTTCATCAGCCGCACGACCCTGCGGAAGTGCTTGTTCGTGAGCTCGTCGCGGCGCTTGACCCATGTGGTGAATCCGGCCGGGTCGGTGGAACCGAACGGCGGTTCCCATGCATTGTCGTCGCGGTTGACGATCACACGGCGTCCGTCGGGGAGGGTGATGAACGGGACGATGTCGAGGTGGCAGCCGACGCCGTTCTCGGGGGCGTACTCGAGCCAGATGCAACGGCACTTCCGGCCGTGCTTCTGCAGCTTGTACGTGGAGTGACGGTCGAGCGCCTTGTACACCTCGTCGATGTAGCGGGTCGGCTCCCAGTCGGCTTGGTAGGTCATCTCCAGCAGGAAGTCGGCGTCGAACTGGCCGTCCGGCCTCGGTTTGATGATCAGCTGGTGCGGCCATGATCCCTGCGGGATCTTGCCGGTGATCATCGAGCCAATCGTGCCGTCGGTGCTGAGCGCGGCGTAGACAGCGTCCACTCGTCCGTCCAGCTTGTCGAGTCGGCTCTGGTTCAGGTTCACCACGTCGGGGAGGAACGTGTTCTTGAAGTAGTCCGCGTGCTGCATGTCAGTTGACCTCCAGGGCCGGGTGATAGGTGCCGTCATCACGACGGTCGTAGAGGACGAGAGCGGGATGAACACCACGCGTCATGGCCCGTCCGAGGGCGACGCACGCGGACACCGGGGCTGCCCCGATGACGTGCAGGCGGCGGACGTGCTTGCGGTTCAGCTCGATGTCAGCGAACACGTCGCGCCAGGCTCGCTCGGCCGACCGGAGCGAGTCCGGCGTGCCGATCACGTCGTAGTGGGGCGTGACGCCGCCATCGAGGACCACCCGGTACGTGGTTCGTCCGGCGAGTTCCGTCGGTACCTCGCGGACGTGCACAGCTGCCGACATCGACATCACGAGCACCGCCTCGTCGGCGTCATCGCCGACGATGGTCTCGACGGAGAACCGGTTGTCCTCTCCCGAGGTAGGCCAGGCCCACTGGTCGGTGCCGCGATGCTTCTGGTACACGTCGGTGACGATCTTGTCGCCGAGCCGAGCTCCGAGATGGACGAGGAGCGGCCACCTCGCCAGAGCGAACACACTGAGGTGGTGTACGGATCCGTCCGCTACCGCGGGAAGGAACTGTCGGTCGAAGAACTGATCGATCTGCCTGCGGCACTCGGTGTAGTACTGCTCGTTGCCCGAGTTCGGCGCCGTGACTCGACGCAGGTCGATCTCAAGGCCGGTCCTGTCAGGCCCGAACGGGAACTGCGCGATCCGACTCGCCGCAAGCACTGCGGCAGCGGCGGCGCTGCGATCGATGTGAACGCCCGCGGCACCGATGATGCCCGGCATCCGCAGCACGACCGTTGAGTTGTCGGGCGGCACGGCAAGGATCTGCTCGATCCTTGACTCGTGAGCGCGCTTCAGGACCCGCAGCCGCTCGACGGTCAACACGTCGAGGTTCGCTGGGTCATCCAGGTCGTCGTGGCAGACGCCGCAGAGCAACATCAAGTTGTCGGCTGCGTCCCGATCCTCGACACGAAGCGGATCATCGCCGCGCGGTGACTTGCTACTGGTCGACCGGCCCACGATGTGTGCCCGCTCACCGAGCGGCACCTGCTTCCAGGTGATCCCCGACACCAGGAGATCCCGATAGCAGACCGCGCAGCGGCCACCGCTCCGTACCCACAGCACACGAGTCGTGACTTCCGTGATCATCGTGCCCCCATCATGAGGAAGGGGTGTGGCAGTGAGGCGGAGGCCGAGGCCCCGCCGGTGGTCGGCTCGACCCACGGGCGTGGCCTCGCCCGACCTGTCATGGAAGAGTGAAGCAGCAGCATTATTCTCTCAGAATACAGACCAGCAGAAGAGCGCGCAACCCCGACTATTCTGTTACGATAAGGGGGTGTCCGAAACGCCCCCGCTGGGAGATCGCATTCGCGCTCGACGAGTTGGCCGAGGGATGACGTTGGCGGCAGTCGCCGAGAGCGCCGGCCTGTCGCTTCCCTACGTGTCGAACCTCGAGCGTGGACGCGGCAACCCGACCCTCGAAGCCCTGCAGGCCATTGCCAGGGCGCTCGACATGCCGCTCAGCGAGCTGGTGGCCGATCGCGAAGAGCATGTGGGCGGCGACCTGGTCCTCGCCCAGGCTCCGGCCTCGCTGCTCCAGTTCGCGAGATCACCTCGCTTCCAAAGCGCTGTGCAACGCCTTGCGTCCGAGCACTCGTGCTCAGCCGAGGACATGCGCCAACGTCTGCTCGTAGGCATGGTCTCAGCTCCGCGTCGCGGAAGCGGGGAACCCACGGAGGAGGATTGGCGCCGCCTACTCGACGTGTACACGGTCATCCTGGCGGACGAGTAATCGAGCCCCGATGGCCAGCGGTGGGCGAACGGCGCGACCGACGATCGAGTCAGTCGTCAGCGGACTCGTCGGACACGTCAAACACTGCATCGAGGATCTCTCCAGCGAGGATCCGGCCGCGGCCGTCGAGCTCTACTTCGAGCCCGTCAGAGTTCGCAGTCTCCCTGCCGCCGACTTGGCAGGTGGCGAATGCTCGATCGACGGGTTCTACGAGACGAATGTCGATCCAACGAGACCTTGGATCCTCTACGCCGACGACGTCAACCCGGCACGAGCCCGGTTCACGATCCTTCACGAACTTGGCCACCATCTTCTGATGACGGCGGCCGCGGACCTCCTCGACTCCATCGACCAAATCGGCGGCTCGACCGTCGCTGCCAGCAGGGTCGAGGAGTCGGTGTGCCACGGGTTCGCCGGCCGCGTCTTGATCCCGCAACACATGGTTGACAGCACCGTTGATCCGGCCGCGCTTCGCGCTGAGCAGGTGATCGCCCTGAAGGAGGCATCCCACGCGAGCTGGGAGGCCGCAGCGATTCGGGCGGTGGACGCCGCTGCGACGAAGGCAGCCGTCGTCCTGGTCCGGGAGCCGGGCGTAGTTGCGTTCGCTGCTACCTCAAGCCGGATGGTAGGCCGCGGATGGACTCGTGGCAGTGCGGTCCAACGCGATGGAGCACTCGCGAGAGCCCTCACCTCGGAGAGGCAGCGGGCGATCAAGGACGTGTTCCGTTGGAACCTGCCGTTTGCCGAGCAGCTCTACTGCGACACGATCCGCATCCATGAGCGGCTTGCGCTCGCCGTGCTCACTGAAAGGCCCAGCGACGGGCGCTTCGACATTCTCGAAGAGGTCGAACCAGCCTGGAGAGACAGAGAGGAGTTCTGCGCGCGCTGCGGCGAAGAACGCAACGACGGTTGGTGCGATCTCTGTCGCGGTCGCCGATGCTGGAGCTGCGGGTCGTGCGGCTGCGACCAGCCCCTTGAGCACCCCCTATGCCCGAGGTGCTTCCTGCGAAACGCGTTCAACGCGGATCGTCGATCTGCCGCGACTGTGAGCAGGACGAAGCGGGCTGATCCGCTCTCAGCCAGGTGCGCCGATGCTCGGCTCACTTGGGCGCGACGGATTGGGCGCCATCTTGCGAGTAGCTGTCCGCAGGGCTCCCGGTCGGCAACCGGCCGGCCCGGGGTCAGTACCAGCAGCCGCTGACAGGGAGCGCGCTTGTCGAGACACCGGCACGGTCGTTCCGTAGCGACCGGAGGAGCTCTTGCGGGCACCGGAGGAGGCCGTCGGCGGTGCGGATCTGGAGGTGGAGGTGGGGGCCGCTGGAGCGGCCGGTGTTGCC
>JBFWSW010000142.1:0-6497 GCA_050248155.1 Ilumatobacteraceae bacterium | reverse complement strand
TCCCATCAGGGGCAGGCCCGACCAGCTGCGGCATCCAAGAAGACATCACGATCCTCCTCGCCGCCCGCCTCCGAAGCCTGACGGCCAGGAACGAGCGATTCAGGGATCACCGGCATAATGGCCGATCTTGGGCGCTTGCCGATCCGCCGGCACCTGCGCTCGAGAACCCGCGCCGTCGGCCGCGCACGCGCCAGGTGACTGCGGCCGCAGCGGTGCGCCGAGAATCTCCGGCGGGCGTGGCGAACTGGGCGGCGAAGTCGTGCGGCTCGAGCACCGCATCGCGCCGGCTATGTGACGCGCCGAAGCGCCGTTCGGAGCGACATCCGTGGGTTGCGTGGGCTGTTGTTCTGCGCTGTGCATTCTGTGTGATCTACGAGGATCCGGGACACGCCGACCTCGCGCAGTTCGAGTTGTCGTTGCCTCGACGCTCCACGTTGGGAGCGGTCTCGCCGAGCCCGAGTTCGCAGTTGAGAATGCGGTAACGAAGCGACCGCGAACATCGGCGCATCTGCTGAAGCCCGTCAGACTAGGTCCGGTGGGAACTCGGGAAGCGCGGCCGCGTCGTCGACCTGGCTGACCGCGAGGTCGCTGGGCGATCGCGTGGCGACCCGAAGGCGTACAAGGTCGAGGTCACACTCGCCGACCCAGCGCGAATCACCGTCGACCCGTGCTCCTCGGAAGGTGCGTTCGATGCCATCGACGTTGAGCTGACGATCCTCGGCGACAACGGCGACGACGAACGGGAGCGAGACGTTCGGTCGGTTGATCGTGAACTCGCCGATCAGATCGTGCATCAGGAGCACGGATCGTCGGTCGTCGGTGAGGCGGTCGTCCCGCACGACGGTGTCGACCGAGACCTCCGCACCTGTGTTATCAAGGGGCGGGGCGCAGTTGGTCGGACACACGGAGGTGGCCACTCGGGTGAGAGCAAGGTCGCGGGGCGAGGCCAGTCGGTGCGGGTGTGGTACGGCGGATGCAGTACCGCCAAGTTGGTACGCGCGCCGGTTGGAAGTGGCGGTGGTTCTCCGATCCTGACTCCGGAGGCCTGCGGGCCGATGTGGCGGAGGTCTGGAGATAATCATGGCGAGAGTCGAAACGGACGATTCGGCGGGTGAACCGATGGCTGGACTGATCCTGGCCGCGTTTCATGCGTCGCCGGACGGCGTGGTTATCCAGCGTCCGTCCGGCGCGATCGTGGCTGCGAACGATGCGGCACAGCGGCTCCTTGGCTTGGCGGGGGAGGACTTGCGTGAAAGGACGAGCCTCGACCCTCGTTGGCAGGCGGTGCGCCCGGACGGCCGTCCGTTCCCCGGGGAGATGCACCCGGCGATGGTGGCGCTTCGGAGCCGGCAGGCGGTGCGGGATGTGGTGATGGGTGTGGAGACGCCCGATGGTCAGCGTCGCTGGTTGCGCGTCGACTCGGTTCCCATCGTGACGGAGGGCGTGCTTCGTGGCGTGGCGTCGTTCTTCGTTGACGCAACGGCCCAGCGAGGCGCGGAGGGAGCGCTTGTTCGAGCCGAGGACCGCCTGCGGGTCGCGACAGAAGCGGGGCGCCTCGGATTGTTCGAGTGGGATCCGACGCGCGAGATGATCTGGTGCGACGAAGCGGTGGCGGGCATTGTGGGCTGCGCCGAACTGCCCATGAGCGGATCGCTCGAGACCTTGCTGGCGGTCGTGCATCCCCAAGACCGAGATCGTGCCGATCGCGAGATGCGGACGGCGTTGACGAGCTTGGCACCATCAGAGGGCACGTATCGGGTTGTGCGGCCAGACGGTTCGGTGCGGTCGATCATCGTCCAAGCTGGCGTGGCCTCGACCGGAGGCGATTCGCCACGGCTGACAGGCGCGATCGTCGACGTCACCGAACTCTACGCGGCGCATGAGCGGGTGGTCGAACTCCTCGAGTCGATGACCGACGCGTACTTCACGCTCGATGTGCAGTACCGGTTCACGTATGTGAACCCGACGGCGGAACGCCTGCTCGGCCGCGACAGGGGGGTGCTGTTGGGCCGGGGGATCTGGGACGAGTTCGTCGAGGCAGCCGGGTCAGAGTTCGAAAGGCAGTACCGGACGACGATGACAACCGGGCGACCGGTCGAGTTCGAATCGTTCTACCCGCCTCACGGCCGTTCGTATGAGGTTCGCGCACACGTGGTCCCTGGTGGACTGGCGGTCTATTTCCGCGATGTGTCCGATCGCCGCGCGGCCGAGGCCGGGCGGGAGCGTCTCCTTCGGGGCGAACGGGCGGCGCGGAAGGCGGCCGAGCAGGCGCGAGCCGAGCTCGCTCACCTCGCGGCGCACGACGTCCTCACGGGGTTGCCGAACCGTTTGAGCTTGGCGACGTGGCTCACAGACCGCCTTTCTAATCTGCGCCCGGGACGGGTCCTTGCGGTGTGCTACGTCGACCTCGACCGTTTCAAGCTTGTCAATGATTCGTGGGGGCACAGCGAGGGCGATCGCTTGCTGGTCGATGCGGCCCGTCGCATTCGCGCCGCCCTGCGACCGGAGGACTTCCTGGCCCGGCTCGGCGGTGATGAGTTCGTCGTCGTCGTCGAGGGCACGTCGCAAGGCATCCTGCTGGACGTAGCGGAGCGCTTCGCCGCGACGCTGCGCGACCCGTTCGACCTCAGCGGTCGCCAGGTGGTCGTGACCGCGAGTGTCGGCATCGCGTTCGCGGGTCGCGACACCGACGCCGAGGTGCTGGTGCGTGATGCTGACGCCGCGCTGTACCGGGCCAAGGAAGCTGGCCGAGACCGGATCGTCGTATTCGACGACGCGATCCGCGGCGCCGTGCTCGCCCGCATCGAGATCGAAGCCGACCTTCGAACCGCCCTCACCCAAGGCGCTGTCGTCCCCCACTACCAGCCCGCGTTCTCCCTGGCGACGGGCCAGGTCGTGGGCGTCGAGGCTCTCGCCCGGTGGAACCACCCTGTACGGGGCGACGTGCCGCCGTGCGAGTTCATACCCGTGGCCGAGGAGACGGGCCTCATCACCGAGCTGGGCACCAGCATCCTTCGACGCGCTGTCACCGACGCGAGCGCGGTGGCGACCGCCACGGCCAACCCCGACGTCGTGCTCTGGGTGAACGTTTCGCAGCGTCAACTGTGCGACCGTGAGTTCGTCGACACGGTGCTCGGCTTGATCGACGATCGAGGAGTGTCCGGGCCAAGTCTCGGAATTGAGATCGTCGAGACGGCACTGCTCGATGACATTCCCGAGGTCAAATGGACGCTCGATCGGCTGGCGGAGTCTGGGTTGCGTGTCGCGATCGATGACTTCGGCACGGGGCACTCCTCCCTTGCTCGCCTTCACCGGTATCCGATCGATCTGTTGAAGATCGACCAGTCGTTCGTCACGCGACTCGACGACCCTGCCGTCCGGCACATCGTGGCGGCAATCACAAACCTGGCGCACGCGATCGGAGCGTCGACCTGCGCGGAAGGTGTCAGGTCGCCGCTGCAGCTCGATGTTCTTCGTGAGCTCGGTGTCGCGTCCGCAGGCGGCTACTACCTGGCACGACCGGTCGCGCTGAACGATCTCACTGCCGTCACCCGATCCGGTCTCGCTCGGGCGCAGCTTCCCGGTCGAACGGGCAGGGCGCGCCGATAAGGACGCCGGCGTTCGGACTGCGGCTGCTACGACCGTGTCGCTGGCCGTCGCCGCGGCGTGGGGTGCGCCCAGACCGTGATCTGCTTGACCATGGCGTCGCACGCCTGGGCGGCAGCCGCTGGGTCGACCCTCGAGGTGATCCAAACCCCCATGGCCGACACCGCAAGGATCTGCGCCCGATCGCCGATCACCGCTTGGTCCCGAGCGCTCCCCCCGCTGCCCGCTCCGAGCGCGTTGGCAAAGGCGAGGCGATGCCGCTCGTAGAGGTCTGCGCCCTGTCGGGCCATGCTCGCGTCGCGTCCGGCAAGCTCACCGATGGCGTTGACGATAAGACAGCCGCGGCTGCCGAGATCGCCGCGGAACAGCGACGCAATCGCGGCGAAGAAGCCTGCCGCGTCCGCCGTGGTCGCGTTCTCCGATTCGACTGGCCCGAGCACGGATTCGGTGAACGTCGACCGGTACTCGGCCATCGCCTCGTCGAACAGGCCGCGCTTCGACCCGAACGCAAGGTACATGCTGGATCGGCTGAGCTGCGTCGCCTTCTCGAGCACATGGAGGTCGGACGCCTCGTAGCCGCGTCTCCAGAAGGCCTCCTTGGCGGCGTGGACGACGACGTCGCGGTTGTACTCCCGTGGGCGGGCCATAGTCCAACTCTCGCACATTCTGCTTCGCACAGTCCAGAATCGGCGATATTCTGGATCAATCAGTCCACAAACCGTTGAGAACAGTGCAGTCGCCACTCCCCCCGCCCACCAGCGTCCAACCGCAGACTCCGGCTACACGCGCCCGCGTTGTCCGGACCGCGATGAGCCGCGCATGATCAGGCTCATGCTCATCGACGACCACGAGATGGTCGTCCAGAGCCTCGGGCGCGTGCTCGAGCTCGAGGATGACATCGATGTCATCGCCACCGCCAACTCCGTCGCCGAGGGCGTCGTCGTCGCCGCCGCCCACCTGCCCGATGTGATTCTGATGGACTACCGCCTGCCCGACGGCGACGGCATCTCCGCAGCAGCCCGCATCAGGACCGAGCACCCGAGCATCAGGATCGTCCTGCTCACCGGCAGCGACGACCCCGACGCGCTGCGGCGAGCCGTCGATGCCGGCTGCCTCGGCTACCTCGACAAGGCGAGATCGATCGACGACCTCGTTGCCGCAGTCCGCATCGCAGCGAGCGGCCACGTTGTCATCTCGGCCAACGACCTCACCAAGATCGTCACTGGCAACCGCGCCGACGTCACCCGCCTGACCAGGCGAGAACGAGAGATCCTCTTCCTCATCGCCGAGGGCCTGAGCAACAAGACGATCGCGGAGCGGCTTGTGCTGAGCGTCCACACTGTTCGTACCCACGTGCAGACGATCCTGGCCAAGCTCGGCGCGCACTCCAAGCTCGAGGCGCTCGCCGTCGCGAAGCGACGCAGGTTGCTGGGCTGACAGCCCGATCTACGGCGGATGCAGTACACGCGAGTTGGTACTCGCGTCGCTGTCGCCGGCCCTTTCATCCCCCCAATCTCATGGGTGCGGCCAGCGTTGAACGCACCCGGCCGTGAGCGTCACTCATGAGCTGGGCGGCGGGAGTCGGACGGCGTTTGTCAGCCGGCTGAGTTCGTCCTCGATCGCGACACAGCATCCAGGACGACCCGCGTCCGCAAAGCCACGGGCCCGCCCGCACCGGCGAGGTAGGCGGGTGCCGAACGAGACAGAGGAGATATCCGTGAACATCATCCGTCATGCACCACGAGGGCGCTCAGTCCCTTTGATCAAGGCGGGTCTCGTGCTCGCGGCTGCGGTTATGACTTCGGCCGTCGCCCTGAACGGCGCCATCGTCACCGACTCAGCGAACGTCAACGCGTTCTCGACCGGCGGTGCGGAGATCTCGCCATTGACGACCACCGATCTGCTCAACTTCTCCAACCCCGCCTTGGTCCCGAACGGCTCCGTCGTGGACAGCATCACTGCCACGAACGCCGGCAGCGTTGCGCTGCGCGATTCGATCACCTCAACGACCACGGAGCACGTGCTCGGCGCCGAGACCGCCCCGTGCGTCGCCGGTCACCTCGGCGGCGATCGTGCGGGAGCGGGGGTGCGGGCGTGAGGGCCATGGACCATCGCTCCACCATCCGCGTCGCCGTCGTCGTGGATGCCGAGGTCGCTTTGCTGAATGACCCGAGGAGGGTGTATCCGGCCGAGACTCTCGACGTCAGCCCTGCCGGCGTTCGGTTCCTCCTCCGTGAGCCACTGCCAATCGGAACTGTCGTCCGGTTCCGTTGCCTGATCCCAGGACGGAGACAGTCCATCCCAATCGACGTCCAAGCGACAATCCAATCGCACCACGAAGTGCTGGCGAACCCAACAGTTCTCGCCCGCGACGTGTATCGCCACTGCGCCGACTTTGCCCCATTGCCGAGCGCCGTCGAGGACGCCATCGTGTCGGCGCTGTTGTTCATCGAAACGAGGCCCTCGTGATGCGAGCGTCGCACGTCATTCTCGCCGTCCGGTGCTGCAAGCCAACCTTGAGCACCACCGCAACTCCGAAGCAGCACCAGCGTTCGGAGCGTTCAGCTCGATTCGATGAAGCGCATCAGCGGAGTTGCAGCTCGATGCGTTCATCCCGCGTGCCGGTCGCGGCGAGCACCACGATGACGCGTTGGTCATTCGCCAGCACATCCTCGACCCGAAAGTCGCAGCCGACGAACAGTCAGGCGGGCGACGCTTCCTCCGCGGACCGAGATCTCCTCCGGCAGGTTGCAGCTTTTCAACGCAGAGCCCGGAGCAGACACCAGACAAACGACTCATGGTCAACGAGGCCAGCTCTCATTCCTATGTGCCGGCTCGTCGGCGAAGTCTTTCCCGGATGACGCAACCACCCATCACTCACACAAGGGAAC
>JBFWSW010000141.1:0-6543 GCA_050248155.1 Ilumatobacteraceae bacterium | reverse complement strand
TTCTCCGCGGAGAAGTCAGTGGTAGCCGGCGGCGAGGAGGCATTCGTTGATGTCGAGGTGGTCGCCTTGCCAGCCGCCGATGCGGTCGGGTCGTTCGGGTGGGTCGATGCCGTAGTCGTCGAGCAGCGGGATCGGCCGATCGATCGGCCTGCCGTCGCGGGTCGTCACCGTGACGGTCCGGTCGCGGTGGAGGGTGAGGATCAGCCGGTGGAGGTGGACCATCCGGTGATGGAACCAGCACAACCGGGTCAGGTTCGCCAGCTTGGTCTTGCCGCCCTTGGCCCGCTCGACGACGTGATGGGCGTCGAACCGGCCGGCGTGGTGACAGCCCGGGAACTGGCACATCGGATGCCGACGCGCCAACGCCCGCCGCTGCCGACGGTTCGGCGCCTTCTGCCGATCGATCACCACCTCACCATCGGGATGATCGACCACCGTGGTCACCGGCCCATCACACGCGAAGCAGTCCGCCACCGCCTCCGCGACCGCGGGTCCATCCTCGACATGGGTTCGTCCGTCGGGGTGGCGGTGCACGACCACCTCGCTGGTCACCGTGCAGTGGCCGAGGGCGACCTCGACGAACGCATCCGCCGCAGACGTCGACCACGCCTGACCCTTCACCGGCACCGTCGCCTTGCGCACCGCCTCGATCACCAACTGAGCCCGATCAGCCGGCAACCGCACGCTCAAGGTGACCGACCCGTCCTCATCACGAGTGAACGAGAACCCACGGCGTTCCATCTGCCTCGCCAGATCACGACCGGTCACCTTCCTCGCCGCAGCGGTGAGCCGCGCGAGTTGCGACGCGGTCATCCATTCGGCCATCTCCGCCCACCGCCGCTCGTCCTCCGGCGTCACCACCCGGGTCAGCTCACGCACCTTCGACCACGACAACCGCGCCTCAGCGAACATCCTCGAGATCACCGGCAGATTCGGCAGCGCGTGAGCGACCCGCAACCGTTCCGTCGCCGCGGTGTACCCGACACCACACTTCCACGACAACCACTGCTGCGCCGAACGACACTCCCACGCCGCCCACCCCTCACGCTTGTCGAACTCAGCCAACACCGCGAGCATCCGCGCCAGACCAGCAGTCTCCCACGCAGCAAAGGAGACCAACTCGGCCTCGAGACGTTCCGTCGCCATATCAACAGGATCCATCCCCCGACGATGACAGACCCCTGTGACACGGATTCTCCGCGGAGAAGTCAGCGCGGGTACTTCCGGCCGTACCACGCGATGACGTCCGGGTGATCGAATCGCCGTTCCCACGGGAGCCCGAGGGCGTCGTCGTGGTGACCGGACCCTGCCAGCCAGGGCATCTCGAACAGCCGGAGGTGGTCGATCGCGGCCACGAGATCCTTGTGGGGCCGGTACTGACCGGTCGATGTCGACTCGGCGCGCTTGGGTGCGAGGTAGCGGTACGCGTGGCCATCGGCGTCGAGATTGAGGTACATGCGCGTCAGGCGGTGCTTGTTGAGGATGAGGTCGGGCCGACCAGATCGGCGCACCATGCCCATGCACATGAAGTCCTCGATGTGGAAGAAGCGCGCAAACGGCTGACCGGCAATCGCTCGCTCGACCTTGTGAAGCGGGGCGCACCACACACCGCACGTGGCCAGCTCGGCCTCCGACGGGAACCGCATGTTCTTCATCGCAACCTCGCACGTGTCCGGGGACGGGGCTCGACGAGCGAGCAATGCGGGGGAAGAACGCGGGCGACGCGATCGCGACGACGAAGCGAGGCCGGGCTACCCGGACTTCGTCAGGGCCGGCTGGAGCGACGAAGGGTCGCCTTCAGATCGTGTCGAAGGGGGGACTTGAACCCCCACGAGATTTCTCTCACCAGCCCCTCAAGCTGGCGCGTCTGCCTATTTCGCCACTTCGACGTGTGGATTTCTGGACCTCCGAGGATACCTCAGGGTCAGCTGCGGACCAACAGGAAACCGAGCGCCACCACGGTGAAGATCCAGATGAGCGCGAAGACCGTGGTGATGCGGTTGAGGTTGCGCTCGGCAGCCGACGAGCCGAGCGCCGTGGTGCCACCACCACCGAACATGTCGCTGAGGCCGCCGCCACGACCGCTGTGCATGAGCACCCCGGCGATCATGGCCACCATCGAGATGATGTTGATGACGAGCACCACGTAGAGGATGAAATCACGCATCGGTCGTGAGCCTATCGGCGAGCCTCACCGGTTGGTCCTCGGCTGCCGCTTCGGCGAGCTTGGCCATCGAGTCCTGCGGGAAGTGGCACGCGACGGGGTGCCCGGCACCGCGGTCGACGAGAGCTGGCTCCTCCTCGGCGCAGATGTCGCGGGCGATCGGGCAGCGGGTGCGGAACCGGCAGCCGCTCGGCGGGTTGATCGGGCTCGGCACCTCGCCCTGCAGCACCATGCGCTCACGGGTGCGCTCGAGCTCGGGGTCGGGCTCGGGGATGGCCGACAAGAGGGCGTGGGTGTACGGGTGTTGCGCCCGCAGGTACACATCCTCCGACGGACCGATCTCCATGATCTTGCCGAGGTACATCACGGCGACACGGTTGCTGATGTGCCGCACGATGCTGAGGTCGTGGGCGATGAACAGGTAGCTCAGCCCGAGCTCGGCCTGCAGGTCCTGCAACAGGTTGACCACTCCCGCCTGGATGCTGACGTCGAGCGCCGACACCGGCTCGTCGAGCACGATGAACTTCGGGTTGAGCGCGAGCGCCCGAGCGATGCCGATGCGCTGCCGCTGGCCGCCGGAGAACTCGTGCGGGAACCGGTGGGCGTGGTCGGGGGCGAGCCCGACCAGCTCGAGCAGGTCGCCGACGCGCTTGTCGTGATCGCCCGACACCTTCTGCACGCGCAGCGGCTCGGAGATCGCCGCGCCGACGGTGAGGCGCGGGTCGAGCGACGCCTGCGGGTCCTGGAACACGATCTGCATCTCGCGGCGCATCTTGCGCAGCTCCTCGCGATCGAGCCCGACGACCTCCTTGCCCAGGAACTTGATCGACCCGTACGTGGGCTCGATGAGGCGCAGCAGGCATCGGCCCGCGGTGGTCTTGCCGCTGCCGCTCTCGCCCACCAGACCGAGGGTCTCGCCCTCGTCGATGGTGAAGCTGATGCCCGACACGGCTTGCACGATCGACGACACCCGGCGCACACCGACCGTCGTCTTGACGACGAAGTTCTTGCCGAGGTCGTCGACCTCGATGAGCGGCTCACTCATGCGGGCACCTTCAGGTCGATCTCGCCGTAGCGGACGCACGCCGTGTCGGAGCCGTCGGCAGGCCGCAGCTCGGGCAGGTCGCCGGCACACTTCTCCATCGCGTACGTGCACCGCACCCGGAACGCGCACCCCGACGGCGGCTGCAGCATGTTCGGCGGCGAGCCCGGGATGGGCAGCAGCCGGTCGAGACCATGACGAGGGATCGACCCGAGCAGCCCACGCGAGTACGGGTGCGTCGGTTTGACGAAGAGGTTGTCGATCGGCGCGCGCTCGACGACGCGGCCGGCGTACATGACCTGCACGCGATCCGCGACACGGGCGATGACCCCGAGGTCATGGGTGATCATCACGACCGCGGTGTTCAGCTCGCCGCGGATGCGGTTGATCAGCTCGAGGATCTGTGCCTGCACCGTGACGTCGAGCGCCGTCGTGGGCTCGTCGGCGATCAGCACGTCGGGGTCGTTGGCGATCGCCATCGCGATCATGACGCGCTGGCGCATGCCGCCGGAGAACTCGTGCGGGTACTGCTTCGCACGAGCGGCAGGCTGCGGGATGCCGACCATGTCGAGCAACTCGACCGCGCGCACCGCTGCGTCCCGCTCGCTCATCTCCTGGTGCGAGCGGATCATCTCGACGATCTGATCACCGACCCGGTGGACCGGGTTCAGCGCCGACAGCGGGTCCTGGAAGATCATCGCCACCCGCTTGCCGCGCACCGAGCGCAGGGTCCGGTTCGAGGCACCGATCATCTGCACGCCGCCGACCGTCGCCGAGCCGGACACACGAGCGGTGCGCGGCAACAACCCCAGCATGCCGAGAAACGTGACCGACTTGCCCGAACCGCTCTCGCCCACGATGCCGACCATCTCACCGGGAGCGACGTCGAGATCGACGCCACGGACGGCGTGCACGTCGCCGTTCACCGTGTGGAAGTCGACCTGCAGCCCCCGCAGGGACAGAACTGGTTCGGTCATGTCAGTGTCCCGAGTCGAGCTTGGGATCGAGCGCGTCGCGCAGGCCGTCACCGATGAAGTTGATGCAGATCGCGAGCAGCACCAACGCACCGCACGGGTAGACGACGAGCCACCAGTTGCCCTGCTTGGCACCGCTCGCACTGAGCTCGACGAGCTTGCCGAGCGACGTGTTGCCCGACCCTGGTTGCGGACCGAACCCGAAGAAGGAGAGCGTCGACTCGCCGACGATCGCAGCGATGACCGAGATGGTCAGGGCGACGAGGATCGGACCGATCGAGTTCGGCAGCAGGTGCGTGAGGACGATGCGCCGATTCGAGGCTCCGACTGCTCGGGCGGCCTCGATGAACTCTCGCTCCTTCATCGACAGGACCTGACTTCGCACGAGCCGCGCGACGCCCATCCACCCGAAGATCGCGAACAGCACGATGATGAACCTGATCGAGGTCTTCTCGCCGATGACCGACGTGATGTTGATGTCGGTGCCCGGGATGCCCGCGCTGCCGAGGAACTCACGAACGATGATGACCGCGACGAGGAACGGGAACGCCAGGAACACGTCGGTGACACGCATCATGAGGTCGTCGAACCTGCCCCCGCGCAGGCCGGCGATCGAGCCGACGGCCGTGCCGATGACGACGGAGAGGATGGCCGAGGCGACACCGATGAACAACGACGTGCGCACGCCGTAGAGCAGCCGGCTGTACAGATCGCGGCCGATGTCATCGGTGCCGAACCACGCGACCGATCGTGGTGACAGGAACTGGTTGCGGCCGTCCTCGATCTTGATCACCTGCTCGTTGACCCCGTACCTGGCGGTGATCGGGGTGGCGATGACGGCCACGAGGAGCAACAGCATGATGACGGTCGACACGGCAGCGCCGCGGTGGTGCCAATACCGCTTCCAGGCCATGCGCGCCGGACTGAGCGTCTGGACGTCGAGGCCTTCTTGCGCCGACAGGACGTCACTGCCGGGCAGGCCGATGACGGTGGTGCTACTCAATGCGGATCCTTGGGTCGAGGTAGGCGTAGGCGAGGTCGGCGAGGAGGTTGAAGAGCAGCACGGCGGCCACGACGATGACGAGGTACGGCATGAGCCGTGAGAAGTCGCCGTCGGCGACCGACTTGAGGAAGTAGACGCCCATGCCCGGGTAGTTGAAGATGTTCTCGGTGATGATGAGCCCGCCGAGCACCGCTCCGATGTCGATCGCGATGACGGTCACGACCGGGATGAGCGCGTTGCGCACCCCGTGGTGCATGAGGATCTGCCGTTCGGGAAGACCCTTGGCACGTGCCGTGCGCAGGTAGTCGGCCGACGAGACATCGAGCAGCGAGGCACGCATGTAGCGGCTGTAGGCGGCGATGGTCTGAATGGCGACGACCGACACCGGCAGGATGAGGAACTTCACCATCAGCCACAGGTCGAAGCCCTCGTGGCCGGGCGGGTACACCCCGCTGGGCGGGAGCCAGCCGAGCTGCACGGCGAAGACCAACTGGAGGAGCACACCCGACACGAATGGCGGCACGGCTCCGAGGAAGAACGCGGCGCTGTTGACCGCCGTGTCGAAGCGGCCACCCGGCCGACGGGCGGCCAGCACGCCGAGCGACAGCCCGACGGTGATGCCGAGGGCTGCGGCGATCGCACCCAGTCGGATGGTGTTGAAGATCGCATAGCGCAGCGGCGGCCACACCTCGGCCCGGCCCTTGATGCTGCGCGACCAGTGGCTCGGGCCTTGGACGAAGCCCTTCAGCCACTCGTAGTAGCCCCGGACGTACCCCCACGCCCCGTCGTAGAGGCCGTTGATCTCGCGGTACTCGTCCAACTTGGCGTTGGTGGCCCGCGGGTTGGCCCGCTTGTAGGAGGCGACCGGGTCCCAACCGATGCGCACCGTGACGTAGACGATGAACGTCACGAACACGATGGTCGGGATGAACCACATCAGTCGCCGCAGGATGAAGCGAATCACGAGCCGTTCCTCACGAGCCGTACCTCACGGTGCTCAGCTTGCCAGATCTGAAAAGCGCTCCGGGCGCTGGAGCCGACGAACGACTCCAGCGCCCGGAACCGAACACACGGATCAGGCGGTGGTGACCACCGGCTCCGAGGCCAGCATCTCGCTGATCTCGTACTGCTGATCGTTGGTCGTGTAGAACGCCGACGGCATCACCGGGTTCGCCACGGTCCAGTTGAACCACGACGAGCTGGCGCACTCGGTGATGGGGTTCGGGCAGTCGTTGGTCGGGAACTGCTCGGCACCGATCACGATCTGGCCGTCACCGTTGGTGTCCTCCCACTGGTACCAGTCGTTGAACGCCGCGTAGTTGGCGAGCTCGCCCTGGGTGTTGCCGACCTGGTCGGTGCG
>JBFWSW010000140.1:0-6724 GCA_050248155.1 Ilumatobacteraceae bacterium | reverse complement strand
ACGCGCTGTCCTTCTGGGACTTCGCCGCCGCGGGGCCCTACGTCGACATCGAGATGAGCCCGCGCTGCCCCACCCATCCTCGAGCCGGCAAGGACGCCGTCTTCATCAGCCCGCACAAGTTCGTCGGTGGGCCCGGCACACCCGGTGTGCTGGTCGTGCGCCGTGATCTGCTCACCAACCGCGTGCCCGATGTGGTGGGCGGCGGCACCGTGGCGTACGTCAACCCCACCGAGCACCGGTACCTCGACGATCCCGTGCATCGCGAGGAGGGCGGGACGCCCGCCATCATCGAGTCGATCCGTGCCGGCCTCGTGTTCCAGCTGAAGCAGGCCGTCGGCGTCGACACGATCCGCGAGCACGAGGAGTCGTACTGGCGCCGGGCCGCGGAGATCTGGTCGCGCAACCCGGCGATCCAGGTGCTCGGCAGCACGACGGCCGAGCGCTTGTCGATCGTGTCGTTCGTCGTGCGCCGACCGGGTGGAAAGTACCTGCACCACAACTTCGTGGTCGCGCTGCTGAGCGACCTGTTCGGCATCCAGTCGCGCGGTGGCTGCTCGTGCGCCGGGCCGTACGGTCATCGGTTGCTGGGCATCGACATCGAGCGGTCGCACGAGTTCGAGCGCGAGATCGCGCATGGCTGCGAGGGCATCAAACCTGGATGGACCCGTGTGAGCTTCAACTACTTCATCTCCGAGGCGGTGTTCCGCTACCTCGTCGATGCTGTCGACCTCGTCGCCACGCACGGGTGGAAGCTGTTGGCGGAGTACCGGTTCGAGCCCACGTCAGGTCTGTGGCGACACCGCGACGGTGCCGTCGAGCCACCGCTGCGCCTCGCCCACCTGCACTACGACTGCGACACCGGCCGGCTCGTTCGCCCGCCGCTCGGCGCCGACCGGGCACCCGAATCCGTCCTGTCGTCCTACCTCGACGAGGCACGCGCCCGCTTCGCGTCGGCAGGCGAGGCCGTGGCTCCAGACCTCGCCGCAGGCTCGCTCTCCGCGGAGTTCGATCACCTGCGCTGGTTCGATCTGCCGGCAGTCTGCCTGGCCACGAGTCACCCATCGAGCTGACCCGGCGCGATGTCCGCATCGTTGCATCCCGACCTGCGGTTCGGCTCGGTGCTCGCGGTGTGCGCGCATCCGGACGACGAGTCCTTCGGTCTCGGCGCGATCGTGTCGACGCTGTCCGAAGGCGGGGTCACGACCGGCGTCGTCTGCCTGACGCACGGCGAAGCATCGACGCTCGGCATGACCGCCGACCTCGGTGCCGTCCGCGCGACCGAGCTCGATGATGCCGCACGCGCACTCGGCGCGAGCCGCACCTGGCTGCGCACGCACCCCGACGGCATGCTGGCGTCCATCCCGCTCGACGTGCTCTGCGCCGACGTGGAGGAATGCGCAACGCTGGCGCGCGCCGACTGCTTCCTCGTGTTCGACGACGGCGGCATCACCGGTCACCCCGACCACCAGCGGGCCACCGATGCCGCGCTGCGCGTCGCCGAGCGACTCGGTCTCCCGGTCATCGCCTGGACCGTCGCACTCGACGTCGCTGCGGCGCTGAACCACGAGTTCGGCGCACACTTCGTCGGCCGCGAACCGCGAGAGGTCGACCTGGTGCTCGAGGTCGACCGGGCCGCTCAGCTCAGGGCGATCGCCTGCCATGCCAGCCAGTCGGCGGACAACCCCGTGCTCTGGCGCAGGCTCGCGCTGCAGGGCGACCACGAGTCGCTGCGGTGGTTGCGACGGTAGACGACCGATACCCCCCGGGGTATAGTGTCGAACCATGTCGACCGTGACTGCCACCCCCGCGCCCTCCTCGCCGTCTGCACTCGCAGCAAACGAAGCCGAGCACTGGTTCGCCCGGTTGGGCCGATTCGGGGTGCGCCGTCGGCGGCCGCTCCTCGTCGTGTGGCTGCTGGCCGTCGTGGTGGCCGCTCCCTTTGCGATCACCGTGAGCGGCGCGTTGTCGGGTGCCGGGTGGGAGGCGCAGGGTTCGATCGCCCAGCGCGTGCGCGACGAGCTCCGCAAGGACTTCCCCGGCGTGATGGCCGAGGCCGCGGTCGTCGTCGTCCAGCAACCGACACCGATCGCCGAGGACGATGCTGCCGTGCGCGCGGTGATCAGCGGACTGACCGGTGCCGACGGCGTCGCGGCAGTCGCAGATCCGCTGTCCATGCCGGCCGACGCGGGCCTCATCTCCGCCGATGGGCGGACGGCACTCGTCCCCGTCGAGCTGGCAGCCGAGGAGGACGCCGAGCTCCCAGAAGCTGCGGGTGCGGTGATCGGCACGGTGTCGGCGCTCGAGCTCCCGGACGGTGCACGCGCCGAGGTCACGGGCGAGTGGCCCGTGTGGAGCGACTTCAACGCCTCGAACGAGGCGGCGCTGCACAAGGCCGAGCTGCTGTCCGGCCTTCCGACCATGATCCTCTTGTTCATCGCGTTCGGGTCGGCTGTCGCCGCGGGCCTGCCGCTGCTGCTCGCCCTCGGCGGCATCGCCGTCGGCTTCGCCGGGCTGCACCTCGCCACCGCAGTGAACCCCACGTCGGTCTGGTCGATGAACTTCTCGATGATGATCGGCCTGGCCGTCGGCATCGACTACGCGCTCTTCATCGTGTCGCGATATCGCGAAGAGCGTGAGGACGGCAAGGACACGTCCGAGGCGATGGCATCGACGCTCGACACCGCGGGCAAGGCCGTCTTCCTGTCGGCCCTCACGGTCGTGCTCTCGCTCGCTGCCGTGTTCCTCGTGCCGGTGATGGTGTTCCGCTCGATGGCCCTCGGCATGATCCTGTCGGTCGTCGCCGTGGCAGCTGCAGCGCTGACGCTGCTGCCGGCGTTGCTCGCATCGCTCGGCGACCGGGTCCTCGTGACTCGCGGCAAGGACGATCCGGACCGCGCTGCCGAAGGCCGTTGGGCGCGTTGGACGACGCGCGCCATGCGTCGCCCGGCGATCACGCTCGCCGTCGGACTCGGACTGCTCCTCCTCTTGGCCTCCCCCGCCCTCGGCATGCGACTCGGCATGCCAGGCGCCCGTGTGGTCGACGAAGGTCGCTCGAGCCGCGACGGCTACGAGATGCTCGTCGACTCGTTCGGGCCGGGCGCTGCCGCACCACTGTTCGTCACGGTCGACGCAACCGAGGCCGGGGCCGTGGTCGACGTCGCCCAGCGCGACGCCGGGGTCCTCGACGCGCGCATCGTCGCCGAGCCCGCCGACACCGGCCGCACCGTGGTCAGGATCACGCCCTCGACTGCGGTCGACGAGGCGGCCACCAGCGATCTCATCTCACGACTGAGGGACGCGGTGCCCGACGCCGCGCCGTCGGCGGAGGTCGGCGGGCCGGCAGCACAGAACCACGACCTGACCGCCGTGCTCACGGGCCGGGCACCGCTCGCGATCGCCGTCATCACGCTCGTCGCGTTCGTGCTGCTGCTCGTCGTGTTCCGCAGCGCCGTGCTGGCCGTGTCGTCGATCGTGCTGAACTTCGTCAGCGTCGCGGCGGCATTCGGATTCGCGACGCTCGTGTTCCAGCACGGGTGGGGCGCAGGGCTCATCGGCATCGATCACCAGGGTTTCGTCGACGCCTGGGCACCGCTCTTCTTCTTCGCCCTGCTGTTCGGCCTGTCGATGGACTACCAGCTCTTCCTGCTCGCCGCGATCCGCGAACGCTTCGAGGCGACCGGCGACACCCAGCTCGCCATCCGCGACGGCATCGCCCGCACCGGCCGACCGATCACCAACGCAGCGCTGATCATGATCGTCGTGTTCATCGCGTTCGGCGTCACCGGACCCATCCCGCCCACTGAGCTCGGCGTCACCCTCGCACTCGCCGTGCTGCTCGACGCGACGGTCGTGCGGATGATGCTCGTGCCGTCGCTCATGAAGCTGCTCGGCAACCACAACTGGTGGCTGCCCCGCTGGCTCGACCGTCGCCTGCCCCGCGTCCACTTCTCGCACTGACCGGGGCCCTCACCGGCTCGTGCCCACCAGTTCGCGGATCACCGCCTGCGCCGCCGGGCTCAGGTAGGCGTTGCGGCGGGTGAGCAGCGTCACCGGCGCGGCGACCCGCACACCGCGGACACGAACGGTCGCGAGGAGACCCCCGGCGACGTCGGCCGCCACGGCGCTCTCCGGCAGGAACGCGAGCCCGTACCCCGCTCGCGCCAGGGCTCGTTGGGCGGTCAAGCTGTCGACAGGTCTCACGCGGTCGGCGCGGACCTGGTGCTGCGCGAGCAGCGCGCGGGCGATGCTGTTCGCGCTCTCGGGATGACCAGGTTGATCGGGGAACACCAACCAGCGCTCGTCGCGCAGGGCATCGAGGCTGCGGACCGATCGCCCGGCTCGCGGATGGCCAGGGGCGGCGACGACGACGAGCTCCTCCTCGAACAGCGTGCGCACGCTCAGCGACGGCTCGGTCGGGCGTGCGTAGCTGATGCCCAGCGTGACCGCGCCCCGCAGCACGTCGTCACGGATCTGACGAGAGGTCGCAGTCGAGACGGCGAGCTCGACACCGGGGTGCTCGGCCGCGACCGACGTGAGCACCGTGGTGAGCCACGGTTCGACCAGCGAGCCGACGACCCCGACGTCCACCGTGCCGCTCACCCGGTCGCGATGGTCGATCACCGCTGCGACCGCGTCGCGCTGTGCCGCGTCGGCACGTTCGGCATAGGCGAGGAAGACGTTCCCGGCCGAGCTGAGCCGCAGGCCACCAGGAACCCGGTCGAACAAAGCCACACCCAGTTGACGCTCGAGCTGCTGCAGCCGGCGGGAGATCGCAGGCTGCGAGAGGTGCAGATCGTGCGCCGCGGCGCTGATGGAACCGGCTCGATGCACTGCGAGGAAGGTGCTCAGGGCCGGTGCGAGGCCCTCGCCAATGGTATGCACCGATTGCATGGACATGGCCAGATCATTGCACTGGCCAGAGGCTGCCGGTGCCCGTACCGTGACGGCATGACCGATGACCTGGCAGCCCGAGGTGACGCCTTCCGCTGGTTGCACCACAGCGGTCGCGCGTTCGTGGTGCCGAACCCATGGGACCGCGGGACCGCCCGACTGCTCGCACATCTCGGGTTCGACGCGCTGGCGACCACCAGTGCGGGCCACGCCGCAGCAGCAGGTCACCTGATGGCGAGGCGACGGCGGAGGACGTGTTCGAGCACGTCGCCCACATCGCCGCATCCACGTCGCTCCCGCTGACCGCCGACCTCGAGAACGGGTTCGGCGACAGACCGGAGGACGCGGCCACGGCGATCACGGCTGCTGCCGCCGCCGGAGCCGTCGGCGCCTCGATCGAGGATCTCGCCCAGCGCTCGGCCGGTGGTGCGCTGTACGACATCGGCCTCGCCACCGAGCGGATCGTCGCCGCCGGGGAGGCAGCTCGGACGCTCCCCTTCACGTTCACGCTGACGGCGCGCTGCGAGTGCTTCGTCGCCGGTCGGCCCGACCTCGGTGAGACCATCCGCCGCCTGGTCGCGTACCAGGAGGCCGGAGCCGACGTGCTCTACGCACCCGGGGTCGCCGACCGAGCGGGCATCGAGGCGATCACCTCGTCGGTCGATCGGCCGGTGAACGTCGTGATGGGGCTGACCGGCACGCCGTTCACCGTGGACGAGCTCAGCAACATGGGCGTCGCTCGCATCAGCCTCGGGAGCACGCTGTCGCGCGTCGCCTTCGGGGCCTTCCTGCGGGCGGCCGGCGAGATCGCCCAGCAAGGCACGTTCTCGTTCGCCGGCGAGGCGGTGCCGTACGCGACGCTCAACCGGATGCTCGCGTCGTGACCGATGTGACGCTGCGCGAGCGGGCCGACATCGTCGAGGTGCTGGAGAGCGACGCGTTCGTGCCACCCCCCGCACCACAACCCGAGCGCCGACCGGTGCTCGCGCTGCGCGAGGCAATGGCGCGGTTCAGCGGATGGGAGACCCATGCGCCGAGGCGAGCAGCCGTCACGGCCCTCATCGAGCTGGTCGACGTCCAGCGAGCTCGCGACCTCGCCGCGCGCCTCACGGATCGGCGACTCGGGACGCCGGAGGTCGACGTCCTCGCTCGACTCGCCACCGTTGTACCGACCGAGACGCTGCTCGGCCTGCTGGGCATCGAGTGCGACCTCGATGCAGCGCTCGCGGATGTCGAGCGGGTCGTCGAGGTGGTCGGACGCGGCGCGCCTGCGTCCGATGCGGCCGACGAGGCGACGGAGCGGCTGCTCGCACTCGCCGAACACGACCATCGGGATCCGGTTGCCACGGTGTCGATCCTCTACCAGTCGTTCGACGCGACGGCCGCACTGCTCGCGACGACGCTGCACGCCTCGTCCACCGGCGATCGCGCCGTGCCGGCTGTGCCGCGCACGCGCCGGGTCGCATCTCGGTCGACGACCCTCGGCGACCGAGTGGTCGATGCAGGCACCCACGTCACGCTCGAGATCGGCCAGGCGGACCTGCAGTTCGGAGCCGGCCGACACCGATGCCCCGGCGAGCAGCTGGCGCGAGCCATCGTCGACGGCATGATCGGCTCGATCCGGTCGCGCGGGTACACGGTCGACCCGGCGTCGATCGCCACCGATGCCGACGGTCGGCCGACGATGCTCGTCCTTCGACGCGCGACGATCAGCTCTTCGGCAGGGTGATCACCACTCGCCACGCGTAGCAGCGCATCGGCTGGGCGTCGTCGTCGAGGGTGTCGATCACCCAGCCGACCTCGTCGTGCCAGAACATGCGCGAGAGCTCGATGA
>JBFWSW010000139.1:0-6764 GCA_050248155.1 Ilumatobacteraceae bacterium | reverse complement strand
CGTCGGGTCGTACACGACGACGGACTGCCCCGGGGCGACGCGGCGCTGCGGCTCGCACCAGACGACCCGATCGCAATCGACCGTCGCTCGACGTGGCTCGCCGTGGGCGCTGCACTGCACGAGCACCCCGCCGGCGGGCGCGCCGTGGACCCAGGTCCACTCGTGGACCGCGACGTGCTCGTCGAAGAGGTCGGCGTCGTCCCCCACCACGACCGTCCGGTCGGCGACATCGACCTCGACCACGTAGCGCTTCGGCCCGCCACCGGGAAGCCCGATGCCGCGACGCTGCCCGACCGTGACGAGCTCGATCGCGTCGATCCGGGCGAGCTCGTCGCCCGCCACGTCCACCACACGGCCGGGATGGAACGGGATGCGGTCGCCGAGGAACTGCTCGCGCCCGCCGGTGTGCGTGATGAAGCACACGTCCTGGCTGTCGGGCTTGCTCGCTGTGCGCAGACCCGCCGTCGCAGCGCGGGCGCGCACCTCGGCCTTGGTGAGGTGACCGACGGGGAACATGGTCCGCTCGAGCTCGCGCACCGTCAGCATGTGCACGACGTAGCTCTGGTCCTTCGCCGCATCGGCACCGCGTGCGACGTAACGCCGGCCGCCGACCTCGACGATGCGTGCGTGGTGACCGGTGGCGACCGCATCGAAGCCGAGCAGGTCGGCGCGCTCGCTGAGCCGGTTGAACTTGAGGTGCCGGTTGCACTCGATGCACGGGTTCGGCGTGGTGCCGTGCACGTGCGCGTCGACGTAGGGCTGCACGACGTGGGTGTCGAAGTCGTCGGTGAAGTTGAACACGAGGTGGTCGATGCCGAGCTGCTGGCACACACGCCGCGCGTCGTCGACGTCGGCGATCGAGCAGCATCCCGTGTCGCTCGCACCGCCCCACAGCCGCATCGTCAGACCCACCACGTCGTGGCCTGCCTCGAGCAGCTCGAGGGCGGCGACCGACGAGTCGACTCCACCGCTCATCGCGCACAGCACCTTCATCGCCCGTGCCCCCTGATGCGCTCGACGGCGCCGGAGATCACCTCGACGGCACGATCGACATCGGACTCGGTGGTCGTGCGCCCCAGCGTGAGGCGCAGCGCCCCGGCCGCCCACTCGCGCTCGACACCCATCGCGGCGAGCACGTGCGACGGCTCCATCGCCCCCGCCGCACACGCCGACGCAGCACTCGCGCACACCTCGCCCTCGTCGAGCAGGAACAGCAGCGCTTCGTTCTCGACGCCGCGGATGCAGAGGTGCGCCGATCCGGCGACCTTCGCAGGCGGAGCGACCGTCTCGCGCACATCGGGCAGTCGCGTGGTGAGCTCGTGCACCAGTCGATCGCGCAAGAGCGTCAACCGCGCGCACTCGTCGACCCGCTCGGCATCCGTCAGTCGCAGCGCCTCCGCGAGCGCGACAGCTCCGGCGACGTTCTGCGTGCCGCTGCGTCGCTCGCGCTCCTGACCCCCGCCGATGACGAGCGGCTCGACCGCACCGGCCGTCCGGTCGATCAGCACGCCGACGCCCTTCGGGCCTCCGAACTTGTGGGCCGACAACGAGAGCAGGTCGACGTGCGGCGTGAGCTCGCGCAGGTCGATCCACGGCGCGGCCTGCACGGCGTCCGTGTGCACCAGCACGCGCGGGTTCGCGCGGCGGGCCACGGCGGTCGCCGCGGCGACGTCGGTGATCGAACCCACCTCGTTGTTGACCGCCATGACCGACACCACCGACACGTGGTCGTCGACGGCAGCAGCGAGCTGATCCAGATCGATCCGGCCGGCGTGGTCGACGCCGACGACACGGCCCTTCACGTGCTCGATCGATTCGAGCACCGCGTGGTGCTCGACGGCGGAGCACAGCGGAACGCCACCTCGGCGAGCGACCACGCCGAGGATCGCGGTGTTGTCCGACTCGGTGCCCCCGCTCGTGAAGATCACCTCACCCGGGTCGCACCCGACGACCCCGGCCACGACCTCACGCGCGTCGTCGAGGGCGCGCCGCGCCGCACGTGCGAAGCGGTGCGAGCCGTTGGGGTTGGCGAACTGCTGGTCGAGGTACGGCAGCATCGCCTCGATCGCCTCGCGACGCATCGGCGTCGTCGCAGCGTGATCGAGGTAGACGAGGGTGCTGGGCACGGCCTCCACGCTACCGAGACCACGAACGGACCTTCGGCCCTGGTGAGCCCACGGCCGCGTCCGTACGGTCCCATCCATGGAGATGCTGGAGATGCAGCTGCGCGCCCGCTCGCTCGCTCGCGATCCGACGCTGGGGTACGACCAGCGCCTGCGCCGCCTGGCCGCGCTGGCTGTCGAGGCGATCCCGTACCCCACCGTGTCGGACGACTGCCGGGAAGCGCTCGACAAGCGCGTCATCTGCGACCTGTACGAGGGTCACGCACCGTTCGCACCTCGCTACGTGCTGCCCGACTACGAGCGAGCGCTCCGGTACGGGGTCGCCCACCTCGAGCTCCCGCCGCCGGACGACCTCGACGACGCGCTCGCCTTCCTGCAGATCTTGTACGCACACGTGCCGAGCGTGACCACCTATCCGGTGTACCTAGGCGACCTCGACACGTTGCTGGCGCCGTACGTCGACGACTCGATCAGCGACGCCGATCTCGATCGGAAGCTGCGCCGCTTCTGGATCGCCATCGACCGGATGGTGCCCGACGCGTTCGCCCACCTCGATGTCGGGCCGACCGACAACCGCGTCGTCCGCTCGATCCTCCGTGTCGAGAGGTCGCTGCGCCAGTCGGTGCCGAACATCACCTTGAAGGTCGATCCCGAGCTCACGCAGGACGACCTCGTCGAGGACGCGGTCTGGACGGTGTTCGACACCGGCAAGCCGCACTTCGTCAACCACCCGATGATGGTCGCCGACCACGGCGAGCGGTACGCCGCGGTCAGCTGCTACAACTCGCTGAAGATCGGCGGCGGGGCGCACACGCTCGTTCGCCTGAACCTGAAGGAGGTCGCGCTCCGTCACATGGGGAGCGCCGAGGCCTTCCTCGCCGGCACCCTCCCCCACTACGTCGAGCTGACCGCCGAACTGGCCGAGGCCCGTGTTCGCTCGCTCGTGGAGGAGCAGCGATTCTTCGAGCACCACTGGCTGGCGACGGAGGGCCTCGTCGACATCGACCGCTTCTCCGCGATGTTCGGCGTGTTCGGCCTCGCCGAGTGCGTCAACCTGCTGCTGGCGTACGAAGGTCGCGACCGCGACGGCGCAGCGCGCTACGGGCACGATGCCGACGCCGATGCGCTGGCGGTCCGTGTGACCGAACGGGTGGCCGAACTCGTCGGTGCACGACCGATGCCGTACTGCGAAGGGGGTGGCGGCCGGTGCTACCTGCACAGCCAGGGCGGCATCGACCTCGACGACCACGTCACCGCCGGCACCCGCATCCCCGTCGGCGACGAGCCGTCGATGCTCGATCACATCAGCACGTGCGCCCCGCACCACCACCTGTTCACAGCCGGCATCAGCGACATCTTCCACGTCGACGAGACCGCCGTGCGCAATCCACGGGCGATGGTCGACATCATCCGCGGCGCGTTCACGACGGGCATGCGCGACTTCACGTTCAACCTCGACGGCAACGAGTTCGTCCGGATCACCGGCTACCTGGTCCGAAAGAGCGACCTCGACGCCATCGCCGAGCATCGCGGCGCGCGTCACTCGAGCGACATCCTCGCCTTCGGCAGCGAGGAGGCGTACCACCTCACCCAGCGCGCCGTGAAGCGCATCGGCTGCCATGAGCGCGACCCTCGCTAGCGCTTCGACCTCCGTCGTTCGCTCGCCTCGTTCGCTCGCCACCGGACTGGTCGCCGACACGATCACGTTCAGCAACGTCGACGGCCCGGGCAACCGGTTCGTGGTGTTCCTGCAGGGCTGCAACTTCGACTGCCTCGCGTGCCACAACCCGCAGACGATCGCCGGCCGCGCAGCCTGCGAAGGCCACCGGCCTCGCCGGATGACGGTCGAGGACCTCCTGCCGGCCATCAGCCGGGCCGCGCCGTTCGTCAGCGGGATCACCGTGTCGGGCGGCGAGGCCACCGTGCAACCCGGGTTCGTCCACGCGCTGTGCAGCGCCGTGAAGGGAGAGCCGACGCTCGGACGGCTGACCTGCTTCGTCGACTCGAACGGAGCATGCGATCTCCGGGTGTGGGACCGGCTGACGCCGGTCCTGGACGGAGCGATGATCGATCTCAAGTGCCTCGACCCGCAGATCCACCATGAGCTGACGGGCCGGTCGAACGAGCGGGTGCTGACGAGCATCGCCCACCTGCACCGGCTGGGCCTGCTGTTCGAGGTGCGCCTCCTGCTCGTCGCCGGCATGAACGACGACCCGGCCCTGTTGCGACGAACGGGCGAGTGGCTCGCCGGCATCGACCCCGGGATGCGCGTGAAGGTGATCGGCTTCCGCCGCCACGGCACGAGACCACACGACCCGCCGCTTCGTGAGCCGACGACCGAGGCGGTCGCGGCCGCGGCCGATCTCCTCCGCGGCGTCGCGGCGTTCGACGTGTGCGCCGTGTGAGGTCGACGGCGCGATGATGGCCGGGCATGCGCGGGTACTCGTCGTCGTCCTACGGTGACGCGTTCGCCGACGTCTACGACGACTGGTATCGCGAGCTCGGCGATCTCGACACGACCGTCGGGTTCATCGCATCGGTCGCCGGCGGCGGCACTGTGCTCGAGCTCGGTGTCGGCACGGGCAGGCTGGCGATCCCGCTCGCTGCCGCGGGCCTCACGGTGACCGGGATCGACAGCAGCCAGAAGATGCTCGACCGTCTGGCATCCAACGACGAGAACCGGACAGTCAGGACGGTGTTGGGCGACATGGTCGACCAGCTCCCGCAGGAGCGGTTCGATGTGGTCGTCGCCGCGTACAACACGCTGTTCAACCTGCTCACCGAAGAGCGCCAGCAGGCATGCTTCGCCGAGGTCGCCGAGCGGCTGCACGACGGCGGAGCGTTCGTGGTGGAGGCCTTCGTGCCACAGGCGCACACCGGCTCGCAGGTGTCGGTGCGTTCCCTCGAGGCGGATCGTGTCGTGCTGAGCGCGAGCCTCCATCGCGGCGGCGATCAACGAGCGGACGGCCAGTTCATCGAGCTCACGGAGGGCGGCGGTGTCCGTCTGCGCCCATGGGCGATCCGTTGGGCCGACCCGGATCAGCTCGATTCGATGGCCGCCTCGGCGGGGTTCATGCTCCGTGAGCGGTGGGCTGACTACGATGGGTCCCAGTTCGACTCCACGAGCGAACGGCACGTCAGCGTCTATGGGAAGAGCCCGTCAGCGGGGATGGCGGTATGAATTCGGCAACACGTCCGTACAACGGACCGACCTGCGTCCTAAGGTGTAGATCGCTGTGAGTCAACTTCGTCTCAACCCCCTGACAGGGCGGTGGGTCACGATCGTCGCCGAGCGAGCCCAGCGCCCGAGCGACTTCGCGCGCCGGCGCGCCCCGGTCGAGGCCGATCCCAATCGGCCGTGCCCCTTCTGCCCGGGCAACGAGGAAGCCACCATGCCCGCGCTCGAGCGGGTGGACGAGGGCGGCAGCTGGCGCATGCGGGTCGTGCCCAACCTGTATCCGGCGTTCGCGGGCGACGAGCCGTTCTCGGTGCACCACCTCGGCCCGGTGCACGTGGCGGCCGAGGCCAGTGGCAGCCACGAGGTCTTCGTCTTCACCCGCGAGCACGACAGCGGCCTGCACGCCCTGAACGACGCCGATGCCGCCGGCCTGATGCTGATGCTGCAGCGCCGGTTCCACGACCACGCGTCGGCGCCCAACCTGCGCTTCACGCAGGCGATCATCAACCACGGTCGCGAGGCGGGCGCATCACTGGTGCACCCGCACGGTCAGCTGCTCGGCCTGCCGTTCGTGCCCGGCGAGGTGCTCGAGGAGCAGCGTGGCTTCAGCCGCTTCGAGGGCGGCTGCATCCTGTGCGCGACGGTCGAGGCCGAGCTCGTCGACGGCAAGCGGATCGTGTTCGCCAACGACCACGTGCTGTGCCTGTGCCCGTTCTGGAGCGGCTCGCCGTTCGAGATGATGGTCATCCCCCGCCACCACGACCTGCACCTCACCGACAGCGATGAGGCGACCACGGCGGCGATGGGCATCGGCATCCGCGATGCGATCGCCCACCTGCACGAGGCGCTCGGCGACGTGTCGTACAACGTCGTCTTCCGGACGGCTCCGCACCACTACAGCGGGGCGTTCCACTGGTACATCAGCATCTGGCCCAAGCTGCACTCGACCGCGGGCTTCGAGCTGGGCACCGGGGTGCTCATCAACATCATGCCGCCCGAGGTCGCGGCCGAGCACCTGCGCAACGTCTCCGTCCACGCCTGACGACGCACGTTCGGTGGGCATGGCTCGGATCACGGTCACGACCGAGATCGACGCCACGCCCCAGCGCGTGTGGCAGGTGGTCGAGCCGATCGAGCGTCATGTCGACTGGATGGCCGACGCCGTCGCGATCCGGTTCGAGGGCGACCAGACCCGCGGCGCGGGCACCCGGTTCCTGTGCGACACCAAGATCGGCCCGTTCAAGTTGGTCGACCGGATGGAGATCACCGAGTGGGTGCCCGAGCAGGCCATGGGCGTCCGCCACTCCGGGCTCGTCACGGGCAGCGGCACGTTCACCCTCGAACCGATCGACCTCGGGCGTCGCACCCGGTTCACCTGGACCGAGGAGCTCACGTTCCCCTGGTGGATGGGCGGACCGATCGGCGCCGCCGCCGGCAAGCCGGTCCTCACCCTCGTCTGGCGC
>JBFWSW010000138.1:0-6774 GCA_050248155.1 Ilumatobacteraceae bacterium | reverse complement strand
TCGCCGCGATGATCATCACGGGGATCGTGGCCGAGGTGTCGTACCGCTACGTCGAGACGCCGATCCGCCGCGGCGATCTCGGTCGCTGGTGGCGAGCCGAGCGCACGGTCGACTGGCAGCGGATGGCGGGCTGCGCTGCCGTGACGTCGGTGGCGCTGGTCGTGCCGCTCGGCGCGTTCTACTCCTCGGTCCGTCACGTCGATCCCGCCGAGGGCGGCGCGGACGTGGCCTTCGAGCTCGACGTACCTGTAGCGGAGGCCGAAGGGCTCGACCAACCGAACCTCGATGCGGCCGCCGGTGACACCGCGACGTCGAGCGGGGGGACCACCGGTCAACCGCCGACCGAGGCGTCCGTGTCGTCCGAGACCCCGACGACCGCCGTCGCAGCGGCGCCCACCGTGCCCGTCACAGCGCCGGTGTTGCCCCGCAAGTTGGTGATCGTCGGCGACTCGCAGGCCCATTCGTTGGCCATCAACCTTCCGGACGGGATCGAGTCGACGTTCTCGATCACCGACGGATCGGTCGAGGGCTGCAGCGTGTACGACGACGGATCGGTGCGCTCCGAACGGCAGGGCTTCACTCGCTCGTTCAGCAACTGCACCGGTTGGGCGGCGAAGTGGGCCGACGCAGCCACGTCAGCCGATGCCGAGGTCGCCCTCGTCGTGCTCGGTGCGTGGGACGTGTTCGACGTCGAGGTCGACGGTCAGCTGGTCCAGTTCGGCTCGGCGGCGGCGGATCAGCGCTTCCTCGACGACCTGCGCAGTGGCGTCACTGCGCTGACAGGTGCGGGTGTGCACGTCGCGCTGCTCGAGGTGCCGTGCATGCGCCCGAAGGACGTCGAGGGCGCCGGGGTGCCCGCGCTTCCCGAGCGCGGCGACGACCAGCGGGTGGCGCACCTCAACGAGCTGATGCGCCAGGTGGCTGCCGACGACCCTTCGATGATCACCTTCGTCTCGGGCCCGACCGAGTGGTGCACCGATCCGGCGATCTCGACCGATCTCGGCTATCGGTGGGACGGCGTGCACGTCTACAAGCCGGGCGCCAAGCTGATCTACGAGACCATCGCCCCCGCGCTCCTCGCCATCCCCATCCCCGCCTGACGCGGTGTTGCACCATCGGTTACCCGTGGGTAACTTGGGTGCATGGCTGATTTCTCCCTGAACGAAGATCAGGTCCAGATCCAGAAGTGGATCCACGGGTTCGCGGAGGAGGTCGTCAGACCGAACGCGCACGAGTGGGACGAGCGTGAGGAGTTCCCGTTCCCCATCGTCGAGGAGGCCGCGAAGATCGGCCTGTACGGCTGGGAGTTCCTGATGAACGCGTTCGGCGACAACACCGGCCTCACGCTGCCGGTCGCCGTCGAGGAGCTCTTCTGGGGCGACGCCGGCATCGGCATGGCGATCATGGGCTCGGCCCTCGCCGCTGCAGGCATCAGCGGCAACGGAACGCCCGAGCAGGTGATGGAGTGGATCCCGCAGTGCTACGGCACGGCGGACGACGTGAAGCTCGGCGCCTTCTGCGTCAGCGAGCCCGACGCAGGCAGCGACGTCAGCAACCTGCGCACCCGAGCCGTGTACGACGAGGCGACCGACGAGTGGGTGCTGAACGGCACCAAGGCCTGGATCACGAACGGTGGCATCGCCGACGTCCACGTGGTGGTCGCGGCCGTCGATCCCGAGATGAAGGGCCGCGGCCAGGCGAGCTTCGTCGTCCCACCCGGCACCAAGGGCCTCAGCCAGGGCCAGAAGTACAAGAAGCACGGCATCCGCGCCAGCCACACGGCCGAGGTCGTGCTCGACGACTGCCGCATCCCAGGCAGCTGCCTGCTCGGCGGCAAGGAGAAGCTCGACGCCAAGCTCGCCCGTGCACGAGAGATGGGCCACAGCGGCGAGAAGCAGCCGGCGATGAGCACGTTCGAGGCGACCCGCCCGACGGTCGGCGCGCAGGCGCTCGGCATCGCCCGTGCGGCGTACGAGTACGCGCTCGACTACGCGAAGGAGCGCAAGGCGTTCGGCAAGCCGATCGTGATGCACCAGGCGATCGCCTTCAAGCTCGCCAACATGGCCACCGAGATCGACGCCGCCCGGCTGCTCATCTGGCGTGCAGCGTGGCTGGCTCGCAACGGCGGCTTCAAGAACGGCGAGGGCTCGATGAGCAAGTACAAGGCCAGCGAGGTCGCCGTGCGGGTCACGGAGGATGCGATCCAGATCCTCGGCGGCTACGGCTACACGCGTGAGTACCCGGTCGAGCGCTGGCACCGTGACGCCAAGATCCACACGATCTTCGAAGGCACGAGCGAGATCCAGCAGTTGGTCATCGCCCGGGCCATATCTGGCCTGCGCATCGAGTAGCAATCTACAAGGGCTTTCGCGCTGCCTTGATGCGCGTCAGAGGCGTGGCTGCGGCCGCTCGAGGAGGGCGACGTCGGATTCCTGGATGCATGCGGCGGGAGGCGCGATTGTCGCGGGCAGACGCTCGCCGTTCTCGGGTACGTCGTCAATGTTGTACAACATGGTGGACAACATCACAGGTCGGGGTACCATCCCGTTCATGGCACTGGTGACACCGCACATCATGGGAACCGCAGAGACCCGCAAGAAGCTTCCGGCGATCCTCGACGAGTTTCGCAAGCACGGGGCCGAGGCCGAGCCGGTGTACATCGGCTCGTACCGACATGCGGATGCGCTGCTGATTCCCGCAGCGCTGGCTGCGAAGATCGCACCACTGATCGAGGACGTGATGATCGCCGAGCGAGCCAAGGCTCGTCTGGCCGAACCGTTCACCCCGGTTTCCGGCGACGAGCTCGTTGCTCGTCTGGGCCTCGACGAGGCTGACATCTCAGCTGAAACCGCCGCACTGTTGGCAGAGCTGAACATCACCGCGTGAGCGCGCCGGCTGGCCGCAAGTGGCGGGCCCATCCGGCGGTCGAAAAGGACATCGAGCGACTCGGCGAGGACGACCCCAGGTTGAAGGTCCGTGCAGTCGCTCTCCTGGATCTCATCGCTGATGGCACGATTGCCGGCGAGGAGTTGAAGGACATGGCGTTCTACGGCGACCTCTCTGACTGCTTCAAGTTCTACTTCGGCACCACCGGCGACGCGATCACGCACCGGATTGTGTACCGAACACTCGCCGATCGCGCGGTCGAAATCGTCGAGGCGATCGCCGTCGAGGAGCGCGGGGAGGGGTACGTCTACCTCTTGGCTTCGCATCGTCTGGGACGACTGCCTGACACCGCCAAGAAGGCCTTCAACCGCGCGCATCAGAAGGTGATCGAGCGGCGGGGCGCCGTACGCAAAGCTCTCCGCAAGCGATAGACCTTCTCCTTGCCGACGCCTTCTTGGTCTGTCTTCGACCGCGATCCGCTTGCACTCGGCCGCCTCGTGTGGGATGTCGGTACGCCAGCTTCCAGGGAGCTTCACGCGGTCGTTCGGGTCCGTGATGAGCCCGGCGGGGTAGTAGCGAATCACCAGCCCGTTGCGTTGGCGGGCGATGCGAACCGGCTGAGCGAATGGGCTCTTCTCGCGGCTCATCCGGCGCGCTCCTTCACCTCGTTCATCGATGGCTGACGCATGGGCGGGAGCTGGCGCGGTGCTTCAGGAACTTGCTCGAGGCTGCGCAGCGAGAGGCGGCGGTAGAACTGGTCGACCCTCGCTACGTTCCACCGCGGTCCGCGCACTCCAGGGATGCGCGATCTTCGAAGGAACGTCCGAGATCCAGCAGCTGGTCATCGCTCGGGCGATATCGGGTCTGCGAATCGAGTAGTCGTGGTGGCGGCGGAGGCGCTCGGCGCTCCTGTCGAACGCGCGGCCTGCCGAGTTGCCGAGACGATGCCGCCCGGCGTGTGCGTCCGTCCCATCAGGGGCCAAGGGTCGCGAACGGAGATGAGACGACCATGCCTCTACATGCTCGAGCACTATCAGACATTCGGCGCGGATGTGGTTCCACACGTGCGTGGCGTCGAGCTGCCACTCGTCGATGAGCTGGGGTGGACTACAGATTGCAGCCACTCCGAGCTACATGTTGCAGCCTGCTCGGGATGCAGTTCGCGGTCAATCCGAGCTACAGATTGCGTTCTGTTCCGACGAGCGACGAACGAGACGACACAGCCGTGGCTCTCCGGGTGCACCCGTGCGAGCGCGAAGCCGACCGCGCCAGATACCCTGGGGGGTATGTGTAGAGCGATGACATGTCCGAAGTGCGAGCGTCCGAGTTGGACGGGCTGCGGTGCCCACGTCGAGCAGGTGCTCGGCCACGTGCCGGCCGCGGATCGTTGCCAGTGCGGGGCTGCCACCACGGTGGCCGCGCGCCACGCATCGAGCACGGCGCCGAGCTGGATGGCGCAGCTGCGGCGGAGGAAGAGCAGCCGTCAGGGGTGACCGGATCGGGCCGGCGTCACCACTTCGACTGCGGCTCCACGTGGAAGCGCTCGAGGATGATCGACGCCGGGCAGCGACGGAACGTGACGTAGAGCCACTGGTTGATGCCCACGAGTGCCGTGAGCAGCAGGAACCACCGACTCACCACGGCTGCGAGCAGCGCGCTCAGCAGTGTCATCGTGCCGGCCATCGCGAACAGCACCCGCTCGAGCGGCCAATGGATCGCTGCGGCTTCGGTGGCCTGCGCGGCTTCTGTCTTCATGGTGTCCTCCGAGTGAGGTGGTCGGTGTCGATCCGTCGAGGCGGCCTGATCAGTGGCTGAAGTTCACGTGGGGCAGGACCTTCTGCAGCCACTTCGGGGCGTACCAGCTCTTGTCGCCGAGCAACGCCATCGTCGCCGGCACGAGCATCACCCGCACCACGGTGGCGTCGAGCAACACCGCCATCGCCAGGGTGAGGCCGAGCTCGGTCGGCGGGATCGGTCCGGTCACACCGAACGCGATGAAGACGATGATCATGATGATGGCCGCGTTCGTGATCGGCCGGCCCGTGCGGGCGATGCCCTCTCCGATGGCGCGGCGGGTGTCGTCCGTCGCCTGGTAGCGCTCCTTGATCGCGGCGAGCAGGAACAGCTGGTAGTCCATCGACAGGCCGAACAGCAGGGCGAAGAAGAACAGGGGTGCCCACGCATCGACGAAGCCCTGGTGCTCGATGCCGATGAGACCCGCTCCGTACCCGTGCTGGAACACGAGCGTGGCGAACCCGAACGCAGCGCCGACCGTGACGAGGTTCATCACGATCGAGAACGTGGCGATGACGACGCTGCGGAAGACCACCAGCAGCAACGCGAACGCGACCACGAGGATGATCGCGATCGCGTACGGAGCGCGATCGACGAGCACCTGGGTCAAGTCGTGGTTCTGCCCTGCCGGACCGCCGACCTTCGCGTCCGGGACTGCTGAGCCGAGACCGCCGCGCAGGGCCTCGACCATGTCGGCGGTGGCGGATTCGTCGATCTGCGTGCCGGGCACGACCCGCACGACGACGCGGCCCGTCTCGGCCGGACCGGCGACGACACGAGCATCGACGACGTTCTCGGTCGCCAGGGCGATGTCGATCACCCGCTGCGCCTCCGCCGCATCGACGGTCACGTAGGCGGGCCCCGCGGCGCCCGGGCCGAACGACTCGACGACCATGTCGTAGCCGTCGCGGCTCGTGTGGCCCGGATCGACGACACGAGCACCGGGCATGCCGAGCTGCATCCCGAACGCGGGAGCCGCCAGACCGCCGAGCAGCAGCACGCCGACGGCCAGCGTCCGCCCGGGATGACGGAGCGCTGTCCCGGTCCACCGTGCCCAGCGCCCCTCGGCGACGATGTCGGGGTCCTTCTTCCCGCGGGTGACAAGCACCTTGTCGCCCATCGCGATCAAGACCGCGGGCAGGAGCGTCAGCGCGGCGAGGGCGACGGCGATCACCGAGATGATCATGCCGAGCGCCATGGTCTGGAACACCATCACCGGCACGAGGAAGACGGCGGCGAGCGACAGCACGACGGTCAGCGCCGACAGGAACACTGCTTTGCCGGAGGTGGACATCGCGTTCTCGATCGCCTTGATCGCGTCCTTGCCCTCGACACGCTCCTCGCGGTAGCGGGACACGATGAACAGGCTGTAGTCGATGCCGACCGCCAAGCCGATCATCATCGAGAAGTTCATCGACCACACCGAGATCGGTGAGATGAAGCTCAGCAGGTGCAGCGTGGCGAAGCCCGTCGCGATCCCGGCGATCGCCAGCAGCAGCGGGATGCCCGCAGCCAGCATCGCTCCGAAGGCGATGAACAGCATGATCAGCGTGGGGAGACCCGACACGAGCTCGGCCTTGTGCAACGCGTCCTCGTTCATCTTGTTGAAGTCGGCCCACACCGGCCATTCGCCGGTGACCTCGACGGTCGCGTCGTCGGGCACCGTCAACCCGTCGACGTAGTCACCGAGGTCGCCGGCAGCCTCCGGGCGGTCCTTGTCCTCGCCCACCTCCTGCTCGACCGGCACCAGGGCCGTCGTGCCGTCCTGTGAGACCATGCCTGCCTCGGCGGGCATCGACAACGGATCGACGACCGACAGCACGTCCGGTCCGGCAGCGAGCGCCCGTACCACGGACTGCAGCCCCGCCGGATCGTCGGCGATGGGGGAGGCCTGCCGGTAGACGACGATCGGGTTCTCTGCACCGAGCGCAGGGAAGTCCTCGCGCAGCTCGATCCGTACCTGCTCGGCGGTCGAGCCCTTCGCGTCCCACCCTGCCCCGGACAGCGCGCCGGTCAGGGTGATCGCCAACGGCGCAGCGGCAACGGTGACCACCGCCCAGACGACGATCACCGATCGACGATGTCGGGCCATGG
>JBFWSW010000137.1:0-6828 GCA_050248155.1 Ilumatobacteraceae bacterium | reverse complement strand
AGGACCAGGTCGCGCACCGTGCCGCCGACCAGGAACAGGCGGTGGCCCGCCGCGCCGAACCGGTCGCTGAGGGGCTGCAGGTCACGCAGCACCGGCGCGAACCGGCTGCCGATCACGTGCGTTCGTGCCAGAAGCGTGCGATCGCGTCGACCTGGGCCATGCCGGGCCCGCCACTGGTGTCCGCCTCCGACAGGTCGACCGGATCGGGGTCGCCACCGGCCAGCACGCCGACGACACCGGCGCTGCTCCAGGCGAGCGCCTCGAGGTCGTAGCCACCTTCGAGCATCACGAGGCGTCGACCGGGCGGCGCCCACTGCAGCACCCGGCGCGTGATCGTGATGTAGTCGCCCGAGCTGAGCCCGAGCTCGGTGATCGGATCGAAGCGGTGCGCGTCGAAACCCGCCGAGACGATCAGCCAGGTCGGCGAGAAGGCCTCGACCCGAGGTGCGACCACCTCGTCGAGGGCGCGCAGGTACACGTCGCCCGTCGCGCCGGGAGGGACGGGCACGTTCACCGTGTAGCCGGCCCCGGCCCCACCACCGACCTCGGTGTGCCGACCGGTGCCCGGGTACAGCGGCCATTGGTGGAAGCTCACGAACAGCACCCGCGGGTCGTCGTAGAAGACGTCCTGCGTGCCGTTGCCGTGGTGTGCGTCGTAGTCGACGATGAGCACGCGCTCCCCGGCGGCGGCGAGCGACGCTGCGGCCACGGCGACGTTGGAGATGAGGCAGAACCCCATCGACTCGGTGCTGTTGGCATGGTGACCCGGCGGGCGGACGGCGCAGAAGGCCGCATCGCCCTCGCCCCGTCGCAGGGCGTCGATCGCGGTCAGACCAGCGCCGGCAGCCAGGGTCGCCGCTCGCCACGTACCTGGGCTCGCGTACGTGTCGGGATCGAGACGGCCACCACCAGCCGCGCAGATCTGCTCGATCCGATCGAGGTAACCGGCCGGGTGGACGCGCTCGAGATCGTCCCGCGTCGCCTCGATCGGTTCGAGTGGTACGAGCGCATCGATGTCTGCGTGACGCTGCACACCCGAGAGCACGGCCTGCAATCGCTCGGGTCGCTCCGGGTGCCGCGGACCGGCCAGGTGCTCGAGGTACGCGGCGTGGG
Organism: Ilumatobacteraceae bacterium; assembly: GCA_050248155.1. Taxonomy (GTDB): domain Bacteria; phylum Actinomycetota; class Acidimicrobiia; order Acidimicrobiales; family Ilumatobacteraceae; genus VFMC01. The sequence goes on along the minus strand of JBFWSW010000137.1, from coordinate 5,715 downwards.
TACTGAACAGCACGGTCACGTCTGCGACGCTACCGTCCTGTGCGAATGAGCCCTGCGTTGCGCCTGCTCCGGATGCCGGACGATCCGACACGGCACGGTTCGATCTCGCTGCGCGACGCCGGGCTGTCTGCGCGAGCTCACGCGTACGCCGCAGTGCCCGGCATGGCACTCGTCATCGTGCCCGACGGCTCGGTGGTACCGGCGCCCGAGCACTTCCACGTGTGGTCGGCCGCGCTCGGCCGCCGGGGGTTCACCGCGCTGCGCACCGGTGCGCTGTCGACACGCCAGGCCGAGCAGGCCGAGCGCGCCGGGCTCCGCTGCGTGCAGGAGCTCGCTCTCCTCGAGATGCACGACCCGCGACCGTCGACGACCGTGACCCGCCGCACCCGCCGACTCCGCGCGCGACACCTGGCGGCCGCGGCCGACATCGATCGCGCCGCGTTCGGTCCCGAGTGGTGGCTCGACGGCGCGATGCTGGCCGACGTCGGCCGCGCCACGCCCATCCACCGCAGCCGGATCATCGGTGGTCCGCCGGGGACGGCCGTCGGCGGCTTCCTCGTCTCCGGGCGGGCCGGCCGGAACGGCTACATCCAGCGACTGGCCGTTCGGCCCGACCTGCAACGCCGCGGGCTCGCCACCGACCTCATGAACGACGCGTTGCAGTGGATGCACCGGGCTCGATTGCAACGCAGCTACGTGAACACCCATGTCGGCAACGAACCCGCGCTCGACCTGTATCGCGGCCTCGGTTTCGTCGAGCTCTCGGAGCGTCTCCGGGTGTTCGAGGGCCCGATCCCACTGTGACCGGGCCACTGTGACGGGGATGGTGTGATCGGGATGGCACGGCCGAGGTGGCGCCGCGCCGTCATGGCGGTGGGAACGACGGTCGTCGCCATCGCGCTCTCGTGCACGAGCGTGGTCCCATCGCACGCGTCGGCTGCGGCCGTGGGCCGGCTCACGATCGAGGCCCAAGGGTTCGACATCGAACCGGGGCAGAGCCTCGCGGTGACCTTCGAGCTGCCGCCCGGGCTCGACACCTCGAGCTTCGCGAGCGGGACCGTGCTTCGGCTCACCGCCCACGAGCGGATCGCTGATCGTGAGGCGTTCCTCAACGCGCTCGACGGCTCGCTCGGCGATGTCGACAGCTCGCTCACGCTCCCGCTCGATCCGGCGGGGATCGACGCGACGATGGTGACATACCCGTCGACCACGACGGTCACCCTCACCGTGCCGACGCTGACCTCGCTGCAGGCAGTCGACGACGGCGGCGACGAGCGCACGACCGGCGAGCCGGTGGCCACCAACCCGCTGATGTTCAACCGGCCCGGTGTGCACGCGGTGCAGATCGATCTGATCTCGAGCGGACATTCGTTGGCCGACACCACGACGTTCGTGCGCGTCGTCGATCCGGCGGAGGACCCCGACGACATGTCGGTGGCGATCGTGATGGGGCAGACCAGCGACCCGGGCATCGGTCGCGACGGCTCCATCGAGCTCACCGCCGACAACGTGGACGAGATGACCCGTCTCGCCGACACCCTCGACGGGTTGGACGGCGTGCCGGTCGCGGTGGGCACCCCGGAACGCAGGATCCCTCGCGCGGTGTTCGTCGAGCCGTCCACCTTGCAGGCGCTCGCGGTCGACGATCCGGAGCTCGCTGCTCGGCTCAGCCGCGGGCTGACGAGCAGCGTCATCATCCCGGGCCCCATCGTTCCCTTCGAGCCGTCGGCGGCGGCCGCATCCGGTCAGGCCGATCGCTACACGCGGCTGCTCAGCTCCGGAGAGGACCTCCTCGACCAGCTGCTGCCGGGCACCGAGATCTCGCGCACCGTGCAGATCGTGCGTGAACCGTTCACCACCGCGGCAGCCGAGCTCCAGCGCAAGAACGTCGGGGCCCGACTGATGGTGATGGGCTTCGACCTCTACTCGCGCACGACCGGCGGCAACGGCGCGTTCACCGACACGTCGCAGCTGGTGACGATCGCGCTGGACGACCAGACCGAAGCGCTGACCAGCCTGGTCGACCCGCACATCGGCACCCGCCTCGAGGAGGGGACCGACGCACCGATGGCGACAGCGATCGCCACCGTGGCCGACCTCGCGGTCACAGCGCAGAGCATCGCCGACGACGGCGGCCTGGTGTCCCGCCACGGGATGGTGCTGGCGACCTCGGGTCTCGACGTGCCCGACGCCGAGCTGATGGCCGATCTCGCGGCGCTCGTCAGCACGACGCGCGGGCTGCGACTCGTGGAGCCGTCGACGCTGGCGTCGACCGTCGACGTCCTGCTGCGGCCCGGCGGCGGAGGTGAGGTGAGGGTCACCATGCCGACACAGCCCTACGTCGATCTCGACGACCGCACCGCGCTGATCGATGCCATCTCGACGGAGATCCTGTCCTACGCCAGCATGCTGCCCGTCGACGCGCCCGAGGTCCGCCAGTGGTTGAACGTGCTGGAGGCACTGCCGTCGACAGCGATCGACGACGCGGACGCCGACGCGATGGTCGCCGGCATACGCGATTCCTTCGGCGCCTACCGCAACGCCGTGGTCGGGCCATCGCCGTTCACGTTCACCTTCACCAGCCGCAACAACACGCTCACGTTCAGCCTGACGAACACGACAGACGTGCCGTTGAAGGTGCGGGTCGCGCTGACGTCGCCGAAGCTGGTCTTCCCCGATGGCGACCGCATCGTCGAGCTCGCACCCAACGCCGACACCGAGCTCGACTTCGCGGCGCAGGCGTTGAGCAACGGCCGATCGAGCGTGTTCCTGCGCGTGTACACCCCCGCCGAGAACAGCACCGTGCAGCTGATACCCGAAGTCGTGTTGACCGCGCAGGTCCGTTCGCTCGCCGGCCTGGGCCAGCTGATCACCGGCGCCTTCCTCCTCCTGCTGCTCGCCTGGTGGGGCCGGCACTGGCAGCAGACGCGACGCCGACGGCTCGCAGCAGGCAACCTCGACCGCCATCCCGCGTCCGCGCGTCGGCACCGCCGGCGGGCGGCAGCGGAGCCCGATGGCTCGGAGACATCGCAGGACGACACCACTCCGGTACCACCGGCACGAGACGGTGCAGCCGACGAGGCGTCCGTCCCTCCGGACGGCGATCTCGCCCCGGACGCGGCGGCCAGTAGCCTTCCGCCCTCGTGAGCTCCGAACCAGCCTCGACCGGATCGTCCGTCATCCGGATCGTCACCGACTCCGCATGCGATCTGCCGCAGGCGGTGGTCGAGGAGTTGGGCATCGAGATCGTTCCGCTCACGATCCGCATCGCCGGCCACGAGTACGTCGACCGCCGCGACCTCACCCCCGCAGAGTTCTGGGCGCGCTGTGCGGCCTCTCCCACCCTCCCCGAGACCGCGGCACCGGCGCCCGGGGAGTTCGAGGCGGCGTACCGGCGTCTCGTCGACGACGGAGCGACCGGCATCGTCGTCATCTCGCTCAGCTCCGCCCTCTCGGCGACGATGCAGAGCGCCGAGCTCGCGGTGCGCGAGCTGGCCGGCACCGTCCCGATCCGTGTCGTCGACAGCCGCAACTGCACGCTCGGCCTCGGCATGATCGTCACCGACTGCGCCCGCCTGGCACGCTCGGGTGCCGACCTCGAAGCCGTGGCGTCGCGCGCACTCGAGCTCGCCGACCGCACACGTGTGTGGGGCGCGCTCGACACGCTCGACAACCTGAAGAAGGGCGGCCGCATCGGCGGTGCCAAGGCGCTGCTGGCGTCCGCGCTCGCCATCAAGCCGATCATCGAGGTGCGTGACGGCAAGGTCGAACAGGGTGGCAAGCAGCGGACGCGCACGAAGGCGCTCGCCTTCCTCGTCGACAAGCTCGCGTCCTACGGCACGGTGTCGAACCTCGCCGTGATGCACGCCGACTGCAGCGACGTCGAGCAGTTCGTCGACATGCTGCGCCCGCACTACGAGGGCGACATCGTCGTCGGCGACATCGGACCAGTGGTCGGCTCGCACGCCGGTCGCGGCACGATCGGGATCGCGTTCCACGAGGGCTGAGCGCGCCGCAGACCCGCCACCGCAACGCATTGCCGGTGTGCGGGACCCGGGCGCCACTAGCGTTCGTCGCAGGCCATGTCGACGACGACCAGTCCCCCGCCGCTCCCGCCGGCAGTGCTCGCCCAGCGCTATCGCTTGGAACGACGGCTCGCGCAAGGAGGCATGGCCGAGGTGTGGCTCGGGACCGACCTGTCGCTGTCGCGCCAGGTGGCGGTCAAGTTGCTCAAGCCCACGCTCGCGACCGACCCGATCGTCGCCGAACGCTTCCGCCGGGAAGCCATCGCCGTCGCACAGCTGAACCACCAGAACATCGTCGCCGTGTACGACGCGATCGACGACAACGGGCGCCAGGCCGTGGTGATGCAGCTCGTCAACGGCAAGAGCCTGCGCCAGTTGCTGGACGAGCAGAAGCGGCTCAGCCCCGATCTCACCATCCACATCGGATCGTGCGTCGCCAGTGCACTCGACGCCGCGCACCGCGCCGGCATGGTGCACCGCGACGTCAAGCCCGGCAACATCCTCATCACCCCCGACGGCCGCGTCCTCTTGACCGACTTCGGCATCGCCAAGGGACTCGAGCCCACGGGCGACGACCTCACCAACGACAACATCATGATGGGGACGGCCAAGTACCTCTCGCCCGAGCAGGTGCGCGGCAAGCGGCTCGACGGGCGCGCCGACCTGTACTCGCTCGGCCTCGTGCTGTACGAGTGCCTCGCCGGGCGTGTTCCGTTCCTCGGCCAGAACGACGCCGACACGGCGCTCGCGCGACTGCAGCGCGACCCGACCGATCTCAGCCGCCTCCGCCCGACCTTGCCGAAGGGCCTGCCCGAGGTCATCCACAAACTGCTCGCCCGCCGGCCCGACCAGCGCTACCCCACCGGCGCAGCGCTGAAGGCTGCGCTCAACGAGGTGAGCGCGCGGGTCGGCGAACCGACCGTCGCCGACGAGACCGATCAACGCCCGTCGCGTGCACGACCACCGGTCGTCCCACCCAAGCCGACCGATCCCACCCAGCGCGCCCCGTACGACCAGGGCCCGCCCACACCGCCCCGCACGCCACAACCGAAGGCGGTGGGTGGGTACCAGCCGGTCCGCCCCACCGGTCAGCAGCCACGAACCGGTGGACGCCCAGCGGGCGCACCGGTGCGCTCGGCCGATCGAACGCCCACCGGTCAGAGCCGGGTGCAGCAACGACCCAACCGCCAGTTCGAGCACCGCCGCAGCCCGTCGCTCGTGGTGGTCGGCGCCCTCCTGCTGGCGGCCGTCGTCGTCAGTGCGGTGCTCTGGACCACGCTCGGGGGCGACGACGACCAGGGCACGCGACTCGACCCACCGGCAGGCTCCGGCGCACCGACCGAACCGGGTGGCACGGCCCTGCCTCCGAACATCGGCGCGTCGGCGTTCGTGTCGGCCGTCGCCTACGACCCCGAAGGAGACGACGGTCAGGAGAACGACGACCAGGCGCCCTTCGTGCTCGACGGCGACCGCAGCACGGGCTGGTCGACCTCGTGCTACAAGTCGATCTCGCTCGGCGCCAAGACGGGCGTCGGCGTCGTCGTCACGCTGCCCACACCCGCAGCGGGCCGACTGCTCATCGACATCGCCAGCTCGCCGTGGAAGATGCAGGTCTTCGCGACCCAGGACGCCACCATCCCCGACTCGATCATGGGATGGGGCTCCCCGGTCGCGACCGACAGCGCCACCG
>JBFWSW010000136.1:0-6857 GCA_050248155.1 Ilumatobacteraceae bacterium | reverse complement strand
CCCGACATCATCGACGAGATCCTGCGCGACAACCCGGCGAAGCGGTTGATCGCGGCCAGGTTCATCACGAAGAAGCTGTGGGACTTCTTCGCCCATCCCGGCGGCTCGACGACGGTGATCAACGAGCTCGCCGATGTGTTCATCGCCAACAACTTGGAGATCAAGCCGTTGATGGCGGCGCTGTTGAAGCGTCCCGAGTTCTACTCCACGACCGCGAAGCAAGGGCTCGTGCGCACGCCCACGGAGTGGCTGGTCGCGATCAGCTACTACACCGGCATCGCGTCGTCGGAGCTCGGTGGTTCGTGGATGGGTGACCAGATGGGTCAGGCGCTGTACAACCCGCCCAACGTGGCCGGCTGGAAGCACAACGGGTACTGGCTGAACACGAGCTCGTTGAGCGCTCGTGCCGACATCGCCCGCGGTGTCACGTGGCACCTGCGCGACAACGACGGGTTCTCGAACCTGAACTCGATGACGGTCGCCGACGCGGTCGACTACGTGGCGAGCTACTTCGGGATCGCGCCGCTGTCGACGGTGACCCGGAACGCGCTGATCAGCGCTCAGCAGGCGGAGCGTTCGGCACAGCCGTGGGAGAGCTGGTGGGCGCCGACCAACTTGTTGACGATGGCCATGTTGTCTCCCGAGATGCACATGGCCTGAAGGAGCGCTCGTGCTGGATGTCGACATCTCCACCGCTGATGCCCGTCGGCTGCTGTCGCGGCCCGACGGCGCGGCCGCCTCGCGGGGTCCGGGAGGCTGGACGCGGCGCGGGTTCTTGCAGGCGGTCGGGATGGGGCTCGGTGGTGGCGCGCTGGTCGGCACGCTGGGCGAGTCGTTGATCCCCGGCGACGTGCGCGAGGCGTTCGCCGGGCCACCGATCGGGCCGAACGACGGCATCTTGATCACGATCATGCTGTATGGGGGCAACGACGGTCTGAACACCGTGATCCCGTACACCAACGGCCTCTACTACCAGCAGCGCGCGAACATCGCGGTCCCGCAGAACCAGGTGCTCGCGATCAACGACCAGGTCGGCCTGCACCCGAACCTGGCCTATCTCCGCTCGCTCTACGCCAACGGCAACGTGGCGATCGTGCAGGGCGTCGGCTACAACGATCCCGACCTGTCGCACTTCACCTCGATGGCGATCTGGATGAGCGCGAAGTACGGGCCGGGCGGCGCGTCGAGTGGATGGATCGGCAGGTGGCTCGACGGTCAGTCCGCCGCCGTCGCCGAGCTCGGCGCAGCGACGATCGACGCCTCCGTGCCGTTGCACCTGCTCGGCGTCAACCGTCGCGCGGTCGGCATCTCGCCATGGGGGGCGATGTTCGGGGCCGAGACCGAACCACCCGACCTGCGCATGTACGAGGGCATCAAGGCGATGGCGGCATCGACCGCCGGCCGGGGTCAGTGGCACGACCAGTTCGCCAGCACGATGCGCACGCAGATGAACCTCGCCCACGACGTGTCGCCGGTGTTCGAACAGGCGTTGCCCGACGGCAACCTCGCCCGCAAGATGACCATCGCCGCGCGGTTGATCAACGCGAACATCGGGCTCCGCTTCATCGACATCAGCCTCGACGGCTTCGACACCCACGACGACCAGAACGCCTCGCATCCCGACCTGCTGGCCGTGCTCGACGCGGCGTTGCAGACGCTGTACGCGACCGTGTCACCGGCCTACTGGGACCGGATCACGATCATGACGATGTCCGAGTTCGGGCGCACCTCGTTCTCCAACGACTCGGGCGGCACCGACCACGGCACCGCGAGCGACATGTTCGTGATCGGCACACACGTCAAGGGCGGCCTCTACGGTCAGCAACCGTCACTGGCCGGGCTCGAGCAGTGGGACCGGCTCGCCTACCACGTCGACTTCCGATCGGTGATCGGCACCGTGCTCGACGGCTGGATGGGTGGCGGCGGCAGCACCATCCTCCAAGGCGGGTTCGAGAACCTCGGCTTGTTCAATGGCGGCCCCGGCACAGCCGGCGGTGGCAACGGTCCCGTGATCGTGCTACCGCCGGCTGCGCCCAGCGGCTTCGTCCCGATGTCACCGCTGCGCGTGTTCGACACCCGTGACGGCACCGGCGGCCGGGCAGCGCCGCTCGGTCAAGGCGAATCCTGGTCGTTCCTCCTCGCTGGCCAGTTCGGCATCCCCGCCGACGCCGTCGCCGTCGCGCTCAACCTCACCTCCGTGGACGCCACCGAACCCACCTTCGTCACCGTCTACCCAGGCGGTGAGAGCCGCCCGTTCGCCTCCAACCTCAACCCCGTCCCCGGCGCAGCGATCCCCAACCTCGTCCTCGCCCGCGCCGGTGTCGGCGGCACCGTCAACTTCTACAACAACACCGGCAGCGTCCACCTCGTCGCCGACGTCGTCGGCTACTTCACACCCGACAACGACACCGGACTCGCCCCACTGTCACCCGCCCGGCTGCTCGACACCCGCGACGGCACCGGCGGCGTGCTGGGCGCGATCGGACCCGGACAGCACATCGACCTCACCGTCATCGGTGCGGGCGGGGTGCCCGACGGCACCGAGGCCGTCGCCCTCAACATCACCGCCACACAGCCCACCGACGGCAGCTTCCTCACCGTCTGGCCTGCCGGCGAACAACGCCCGCTCGCATCCAGCGTCAACATGTCACCCGGCCAGACCGTGCCGAACATGGTCATCGCCCGCGTCGGGACCGACGGCAAGATCAGCATCTACAACAACAGCGGCACCACCCACGTCGTGGTCGACGTGCTCGGCGCGTTCACCCCCGAATCCGGCGCACGCTTCGTCACCACCTCACCCGCCCGCGCGCTCGACACCCGTGAGGGCAACGGGGCACCACAAGCCCGCCTCGGTCGCGACGCCCTCACCCTGCCCCTCACCGGCCGCCTCGGCATCCCCAGCAGCGGCGTCACTGCCGTCATCCTCAACGTCACCGCCGTTCAACCCAGCGACGGCACCTTCATCACCGTCTACCCGTCCAACGTCGAACGACCACTCGCATCCAACCTCAACGCCACCAACGGACAGGTCGTCCCCAACATGGTCCTCGCCCGCCTCGGGCCCGACGGCGCCGCCAAGCTCTACAACAACAGCGGCGACATCGACCTCGTCGCCGACATCATGGGCTACTTCACCGACTGACGACACCAGGTGCGCTGTGCCTCGTGCCCGGCGCCTCCTGCCAGGTGAAGCGCCGCCGGTAGCCTGCGAGTGTGTCCTCGGTGCTCGACCCCGCCCGCCGCGCAGCACTCGTCGGCGCGCAGCTGTCGGCACTGGCTGCAGACCAAGCCGTCGAGCTCGTGGTTCCGCCCACCGCGCTCGGCACCGGATCGGCCGCACTCGACGCCGACGGCAGGGCATGGGTGCTGGCGGTCGACCAACCCGAGCGCAGCCTTGGCGCCGCGCTCGCCTGGGCAGTCCGGCGTGATGCGTCGGCACTGCACCTGATCGCGCCAGCGGCAACTGGTCTGCTCGCTCGCCGTGCGTCGGCACTCACGTTGCCCGTCCACGTCTCGCACCTGGAAGGGCGGACGCTGCTCGACGCCGTCGCCGAGCCGCTGCCGCCCATCGCCGAGGTCCCCCCATCACATCTCACGTTCGAGGCCGAGATCGTTGCCGGAGGCGCGGTCCCCATCGTCGAGCACGGTGTGCTGAGTGGTGAGGTCGCCGGGCTCGAGGTGTGCCGTGTGGTCACCGACCCCGACACGGGGATCGACCGTCTCGAGGTCGGAGTCGGCGCTCACGATCGAGAGGCCTTCCAGCTCCTCCACGGCGATCGGCCGACGATCGACGCGCTGGCCGACGTGGTGGCGTTCGTCTCCGGTCATCGCACCGGCACAGCGCCGCATCCGCTCCACCACCTCGCCGCGAGCCGACTGTTGCGCCACCACCTCATTGCACGCCCGCAGCTCGTCGGTCTCACGCAGTTGGCTGCTGCCGAGCCACCGCTGCCGCGGACCAACCTCAAGGATCAGGTCCCGTCGGTCGCCTACAGCTCGGCTGACGACACCGTGGTCGTGTGCACCTCCGGCATCGACCTCGACGCCGTGCCCTACGCGTGCGATGTGTTGCTCGCGCATCCGGCCGGTTCGTGCATCATCGCCGCGCCGGCTCGCGACGTGATCGACATCCAGCACCGCCTTGCCGCGCTGGTGCGCATCCCCACGCGTGTCGAGGGCGTGACGCTCGAGCGCACATGATCGATCGTCTGGCCGGCATCGAGGACGAGTACGCGCTCATCGAGGCGAGCCTCGGCGATCCCGAGCTGCTGGCCGATCCAGCCCGGTTGCGCGAGGCGACGAGGCGCTACAAGGAGCTCGGTCCTCTCGTCGAAGCCCTGCGCGACCATCGAGCTCGACTCGTCGATCTCGAAGCGACGCGCGAGCTCGCCGGCGCGGCAACCGGCAGCGAGCGCGACGAGTGGCGAGCCGAGCTGTCGGCACTCGATGCACAGGTGACCGAGCTCGAGGAGCGCATCCGCACGCTCATGCTGCCTCGCGACCCGAACGACGGCCGGGCGGTCATCATGGAGATCCGCGGTGCAGAAGGCGGCGAGGAGGCGAACCTCTTCGCGCGCGACCTGTTCGAGATGTACCGCGCCTTCGCGGCGCGTCGGGGATGGAAGTTCGAGGTGCTCTCGACCGTGCCGAGCGAGCTCGGCGGCCTGAACCAGGCCACGATCGTGGTGCGCGGGGACGCAGCCTGGAGTCACCTCAAGTTCGAGGGTGGTCCGCATCGCGTCCAGCGTGTGCCGGTGACCGAGAGCCAGGGCCGAGTGCACACCTCGTCGGCCACGGTGCTGGTGCTGCCCGAGGCCGACGAGGTCGACGTCGACATCGACGAGCGCGACATCGAGGTCGATGTGTACCGCAGCAGCGGCGCGGGCGGGCAGAGCGTCAACACCACCGACTCGGCGGTGCGGGTCACGCACAAGCCGACCGGCGTCGTCGTCACGATGCAGGACGAGCGGAGCCAGCTGCAGAACAAGGCGCGGGCGCTGCTCGTGCTGCGCGCCCGGCTGTTGAAGTTGGCGCAGGACCAGCACGACGCGGCGATGTCGGTCGAACGGCGCGCGCAGGTCGGTGGCGGTGGGCGGGGGGAGAAGATCCGCACCTACAACTTCAAGGAGAACCGGGTCACCGACCACCGGATCGGGTTCACCACGTATCGGCTCGCCGATGTGCTGGCCGGCGATCTCGACGACGTCGTCGACGCGCTGATCGCCGACGAGCGCGCACGGCAGCTCGCAACGGGAGCATGAACGACGGGACGCTGTCGTGGCGCGAGCTCTGGGCCGAGACCGAGCGCGCGGTGGGCGATCACGTCGTCGCCCGATGGTTGTGCGAGGAGGCGAGCGGCCTCGACGGGTCGGACTTCGTCGGCTCGCTCGACGAGCCGGCCACCGAGCGCATGGTCCACCACCTCGACACGATGCTCGGACGAGTGCGAGCCGGTGAACCCGTGCAATACGTGCTCGGTCACTGGGCGTTCCGCCGGCTCGATCTGATGGTCGATCGGCGGGTGCTCATCCCTCGGCCCGAGACCGAGCAGCTCGTCGACGTCGCGCTGCGCCGGGCGCGCGACATCGCACCCCCGCTCGTGTGTGCCGACCTGGGGACGGGCAGCGGGGCCATCGGCCTGTCACTCGCCGCCGAGCTGCCGCTCGACAGCACCGCGGTGTGGCTGACGGACGTGTCGCCCGACGCGCTGGACGTCGCTCGCGCGAACGCCGTCGGTCTGGGTCGGCGGGCAGTGAACGTGCGCTTCGCGATGGGCTCCTGGTTCGACGCACTGCCTGCCGAGCTCGCCGGGCGGCTCGACCTCGTCGTGTCGAACCCGCCGTACATCGCGGCGAGCGACGTCGAGGTCGAGCAGGTGGTGCGGGACTGGGAGCCGCCAGCAGCTCTCTTCGCCGGTGACGACGGCCTCGACGCGGTGCGCACCATCGTTGCTGCAGCACCGACGTGGCTTGCGCCGCGAGGGTGGCTGTTGATCGAGATCGGTCACTCGCAGGGCGACGCGGTGTCCGAGATGATGCGCCACGTTGGCCTCGTCGCGGTGTCGATCGAGCGCGATCTCGCGGGACGTGACCGCTTCGCCGTCGCGCGGCGACCTTCGGGCTGACGAACCGGGCGTCAGCCGAAGCGCGCCGCGACCTGGGCGAGGATCGACTCCTCGGCGGCGTCGATGTCGTGGTCGGCGCCGGCGACGTCGCGTGCCGCCGAGAACAGCGCCTGACGCAGCACCGTGTTGGTGATCCGCCCGTCGATGTCGTCGAGCAGCACATCGACCTCGCCGGCTGCGACGGCTGCGCGCACGATCGACACGGCCTGTCCCTTGTACTGGTCGAACGAGAACGTCTCGGTCTCGAACCCCGAGTCCTCGCTGATGCGACGCACCTCGTCGACCTCGGAATCGGTGATGTGGCCGTCGGCGACCATCACCAGGAGCAGCAGCTCGATCGCAGCTTCGTGCTCGCGCTGGGCGGTCGCGTGCACGGAGACGTTGGCGTACAGGTCGCTCAGTCGCTGGTTCATCGGCGCGATTCTTGCCGGTCGAGCGCTCCGGCGGAAACCGGGCGGAACGCCAGTCGAGCTCAGCGGCTGAGGCTGCGGCGCAAGAAGTCGAGTTGATGCAGCAAGAGGTTCTCGGCGACGACCTCCTGCGGCGTCATGTGCGAGACCCCGACCAGTGGCAGCACCTCGTGCGGCTTGCCCGCGGCGAGCAGCGCCGACGACAGCTGGAGCGTGTGCGCGGCGACGACGTTGTCGTCGGCGAGACCGTGCACGAGCAGCAGCGGCCGCTCGAGGTCGTGGGCGAGCGGCAGCAAGCTCGTGTGCGCGTAGGGCGCCGC
>JBFWSW010000135.1:0-7004 GCA_050248155.1 Ilumatobacteraceae bacterium | reverse complement strand
GTGGCGGACCGAGCGCAGACCGTGCTCGCTTGTGCGATTGCGCGCGCAGAGATCCACGTCTGCCCGATGCGTCGATCATGGGATCCGACTTCGATGACAGGTCGGAACGCTCGACAGGAAGTGGAGTCGACAAATGGCTGGGTTCAGGCGTCGCATGTCGGCACGTGCACGGCGGCGGCCGCGCCGGTGGTCATGGCGCGATCGGATCGCGCGCCTGGTCGCGCTGAGCATGGTCGCCGGTTCCGGTGCGATCGTAGTGACCCAGGCCGTCACGGTCCCGGTGTCACGCGCCGACGACCCGATCCCGTGCGGCTACGGGCTGTTCTGCGGTCCGCTCGATCTGGGGGCGCCGCCGTTGCGTATCTGGGAGCCGTGGGACTCGATCGTCCGCAGCGGTGTCCCGGCCGACGCCACCACTGCGACGGCGGCTACCGATTGGGCCGACCTCGAGGCGGAGGCGAAGGCTGCGGTCGCCGCGATGCACGGCGTCCCCAACGACCGTCGGATCGTCGAGAACGCCCGCGACGAGGTGGTCGCGTACATGTTCCACCGGATGGCCTCGGTCGTCGAGCGCAAGGAGGCAGGCCAATCGATCGAGCCGCGCGAGCAGCGCTGGATCGACCGGTTGGCGAAGATGCTGCAGGCGAAGCGCCTCGAGGAGGCCAACGCGGCGATGGCCGAGTACCGCCGTTGGGAGGCGAACCCGTGCGCGTACCAACCGCCGCCCGGGTTCGGCTTCGAGCCGTACCATGTCATCTGCGGTGTTCCCGGCGTGAACCCGCCGCCGCCGTCGGCCGAGCAGTTCACCGCGTACGGCGCCGCGTTGAAGATGTCGGCGTTCATGTCCTCGGCCGACGCCGAGGCGGCGTGGAACCGTGCTGCCACGCTCATCACCGTGTTCGGCGGGCTCGCCGGCGGTGCGGTGCTGGCGACGATCGCTGCCGAGCTGCTGACCGCAGTCCCCGCACTTGCGACGGCGGTGGCCAACTTCATCTCGGCCGAGATCACCGAGGTCACCTACATCACCGGCATGACCGCCCAGGGTGCGAAGGCGGCGATGGAGGCGACGGCGCAGAGCGCGGGCGAGCTGTTCGGCGCAGTGGCCGTCGGCGCGGTCGTGTTCGTGATCGTGGTCGCCGCCGCGGTCACTGCTGCCGGTGTCTGGCGCGAGGTCGAGACGGCTGGCGTCCCGGTGAAGCTCCAGAAGCGCATCGACGAGACGAGCTCCTCGCTGCCCGACCTGAGTGAGTCGCTGTCGACACCCGCGGGGCTCTTCGAGCTGTTCGGTCTCTACCGGCAGGCGACGCTGCCCGACTACGCCGCCGAGCGTGCTGCGGCGTCCACCCCCCGGCCCTTCGACCCCGCCATCGACCCCCAGTGGGAGGCCCCGAACGGCGACCGCACTCCCGTGCTGGTCACCAGAGGATGGGACAACAACCTGCAGGAGACGTACAGCGCCGACGGCTGGTTCGTGACCCGGCGTGCGGGCGGGACGTGGGAGTGGGCGCTCACGCTGCAGTACGTCGAGCCCAACAACGGGCGCCTCATCACCGTGCGCCCTGCGCGGGACGGGTTCCTCGTCGGCTACGAACCTGGTCTCGAAGGCGTGCGGAGCACGTACATCATGGAACGCCTCGCAGGGCACGAGGTCCGCCTCGTCGGGCTGAAACCTCCGACGATCGCGGTGACCGTGACCGACAACCTCACCGAAGGGTCCGAGTTGCGATTCGCGGCGGCCGTTTCCGACCCCGACGGTGACTCCGACGACGTGCAGGTGCTGTGGCAGCTGGAGCCCGAAGCCGAGAACCTGTCACGGGTGTGTGTCGATCCGCGCGGTGGCGGCGCCATCCCGTGCGCATGGCCGACGACGCAGGGTCTGGAGACCACGAAGCGATACATGCGTGACGGCATCTGGTTCGGCCGTGCCATCGCGACCGACGCGGATGGGATGCAGACCGAGCAGACGTTCTCGTTCCGGGTTGCGAACGTCGCTCCCGAGCTGACGGTCGACGCGCCGACGAGCATCGTGCAAGGCGAGACGGCTCGCATCTCCGGCAGCTTCACCGACGTCGGTGACGATGGCATCACGTTGCACATCGACTGGGGCGACGGCAGCCCCGAGGTCGTCCAGAAGTTCCCGTGCACGCCCGAACCGGTCGCGCCCGACGGGAGCTGCAGCACGGTCGTCCTCTTCGCGCCGGCCGCCGATCCGACCGCGTGGTTCCGCACCCACGTGTACGCCACACCGCCACCGACGGGCTCGACCTACACCGTACGGGTGTGGGTCGACGACGGGCTCGACACCACCGAGCAACGCGTCGAGCAGGAGGTGCGGCCCTACCCGCTCGTCATCGAGTCGCTGCCGGCGATCGAGACCCAGCAAGGTGTGACGACCGCGATCAGCGGCCGGATCTGGAACCCGAGCGGTGGGCCGTTCGTCCTGCACGTCGACCCGGGCGACGGCTCGTTGCCCATCGCCCTCGGCTACCCGTGCCAGCCCGACGGCGTGTGCGTGTTCTCGAGCACGACCTCCCAGCCATACGTCTGCGAGACGCCGTGTGAGCGCGTGTGGTTCGCCGTGCCGCAGAAGTACACGACCACGTCGGCGACGCCCTACACCGCCACAGTGTCGGTTCGCCGCGACCTCGTGCTGCGCGACACCAAGACCGCATCCGTGACCGTCCTCGATCCCGGACCCGTCGCACGGTTCCAGACCGGCGGGCTCCCGCCCGACCCCGACTGGGTGGAGGTGGACCGCGAGCTCGTCGTCCACGGCCGGATCGGCGGCGACGCGATCGCCGGCGGGAGCGTGCACGTCGACTGGGGGGACGGCAGCACCGAGGTGATCGACTATCCCTGCACCGACTGCGGAGTCGGCACGACCCCGCAGTGGACCGAGCCCTGCCCGGGTGGGGGGATCTGCGCTCCCGCCGGGCCGTGGTACTTCGAGCTCCGACACGTCTACCGGGCGACCGGCGCGTACGACATCGCCGTCACCGCCACCGACGTCGACGGCAACGACGGGCCCACGGCGACACGATCGGTCTCGGTGAGCCCGCCGAACACCGCCCCGACAATCACGCTGTCGGGTCCGACCTCGGTGCCGGAGGGATCGACGGCGACCTACGCCTTCACGTTCGACGATCCCGACAGCGGTGACGTCATCGACCCGATCGCGACGACCGCCACGTGCGGAACGGCCGGCTCGCTCGTCCCGATGTCGCTGACGTTCCACGCGCTCGGCGGGCAGTTCACGTGCCGGTTCCCTGATGGATCGGCGACGTCGGACGTGCGCGTCGACAGCGCGGACTCACGTGGAGCTCTCGCGTCGAGCGATCCGCTCACGGTGAGCGTCACCAACGTCGCCCCGGTCCTCAGCATCGACTCGGTCACGCCCAGCACCCGCGTCGTCGAGCTCGGCCAGTCGCTGTCGCTGGCCGGCAGCTTCATCGATCCCGGTGCCGACCTCGACTCGATCCGCATCGCATGGGGAGATCTCCTCGAGTACCTGTTGCCGGCGCAAGCGCCCGGACCGTTCACCTCGAACCACGTCTACGGCAGCGAGGGTCGGTACACGATCGTCGTGACCGTCTTCGACGAGGGCGTGACCGATGTCGAGAGCTTCGACGTCGAGGTGGTGCCGGTGATCGCGCCGAACACTGCACCGACGGTGAGGCTGTCGGGTCCGACGTCGGTGCCGGAGGGATCGACGGCGACCTACGCCTTCACCTTCGACGATCCCGACAGCGGTGACGTCATCGACCCGGCCGCGACGATCGCCACGTGCGGGACCGCCGGCTCGCTCGTCCCAATGTCGCTGACGTTCCACGCGTCCGGCGGGCAGTTCACGTGCCGGTTCCCTGATGGAGCGGCGACGAGCGAGCTGCGTGTCGACAGCGCGGACTCACGAGGTGCTCTCGCGTCGAGCGATCCACTCACGGTCAGCGTCACCAACGTCGCCCCCGTCCTCACCATCGACTCGGTGACGCCCGGCACCCTCGTGTCCGGCCAGACGCTGTCGCTGGCTGCCAGCTACACCGATCCCGGTGACGACCTCCACTCGATCAGCATCGTGTGGGGAGATTCCGTCGAGGACCTCCTCTTCGCGCAGGCACCGGGGCCGTTCACCGCGGGCCACCGTTACGCTGCGGAGGGCCGCTACACGATCGTCGTCACCGTCTTCGACGAGGGGTTGACCGATGTCACGTCCATCGACGTCGAGATCGTGGCCGTACCGCCGCCAACCGCGAGCGACGCCCTCGCCAGCGTTGCTGCGCAGCTGGCCGCTCAGCCGCGGACGGACCTGACGGCCAGACAGCGACGGCTGCTGGCCGAAGCGATCGACCTGTTGCGCGGACGCAACGGTGGCGCAGGGATCGGCGCTGCCGACCTGGTCACGTCCGACCCGGTCCGCGCCCAGCGCCTGATCGTCGCAGCCGTCGATCGTCTCGCACGCGTGCCCCGGGCGACCGTGTGGAACCTGGCGAGGAGCGCCGTCGTCACCGCGCAGAGCATTGCGGTCACACGGATCGGGGCGGCGAAGGTGCGGACCGGCTGCGTGTCCTATGCCTCACGCACATGCACGCGCACCGAGGCGAACCGCCTTCGCACAGCGGATTCACTCGTGGCCGACGGCAACCAACGGCTGACACGAGGACAGCTGCAGCGCGCGGCTGTGGCATACCGCGACGCGACGATCTCGGCCCAACGCGCCTGAGCTCACACGGTCGGCGCCGCGAGCAGGCCGAGGCGTCGACCGGCCGCGACGGCCTCTGCCCTCCCACCGACTGCCAGCTTCCGGTAGATCGCCGTCGTGTGGTGCATGACCGTCTTGGGGCTGAGGTCGAGCACGATCGAGATGTCGCGGTTCGAGCGCCCGAGCGCCAGCTCGCGCAGCACCTCGAGCTCGCGCGGTGTGAGCGGTTCGGCCCCCACGGCGCCGACGTCGGGCGCCTCGCTCGGCGCGGCCTCGTTCGACGCCACGAGTGCTCGGGCGTGCTCGACGAGGCCGGCGACGAGGCCTGCCCAGCCGAGCGCAGCTCCCTCCTGCGTGGCAGCGTCGTAGCGGTCGGGCCCGAGGGCGTCGCGCACGCCGCCCATGCTCATCTCGTAGAGCATGCGCGCGCTGGGGATCATCGCCGACTGAGCCAGCACGCCGCGCTCGCCCAGAGCGCCGTGGATCACTGCGCTGCGCCACGGATCGGCCGACGCCGACATCATTGCCATCATCACCGCCCACAGGACCGTGCCGTGCACAGCGCCCGAGCTCGTCGATCGTTGCAGGCCGTGCAGCGCGTGACGTGCGGCAGTGGTGTGGTCGCCGGCGAGGAGCGCGTTGCTGGCCCTGGTGAGGCGCACCCACTCCTCGACCTCGTCGTCTCCCAGCTCGTGGGCCATCGCGGCGGCCGTTTCGAGGTCGGGCACCGTGCCCGGAGCGATCAGCCCCCGTCGCTCGAGCGGCTGCAGGAGGAGCGTCGCGCTGATGATCGCCTTGCGGTCGCCGGCCGCGACCGCACGGGGATACCCGGCGAGGCCGAGACGAACCGCGGCGTCGGTGTCGTCGCGCCAATGCGCGACCATGCCCGACAGGATCTCGTCGATGCCCCGGGCGCGCTCGTCGTCGATCGGAAGGGCGAGCAGGTCCCCTGCGATGGCCCACGCGGCACCGAAGTCGACGCCTTGGGCCGCCAGGCGCATCGCTGCGCGCAGCACGACCGCACGCCGCCGCGGGTCGTTCTCACTGCACGCCACCGCGCGTGCGTGGATCGATCTCGCGGTCTCGCCGACGTGCTGGGCATCGACGACGCCCGACATCGCGTGCACGAACTCGCTCGAGGCCACGAAGAGCAGTTGCGTGATCTCGTCCACCGCCTCGATCCCGTCGAGCGCAGCGACGCCGTCGAGCAGGTTGACGTGTGCGGGGAACGAGCCACGTCGCAACCACATCCGCGCCAGCGCGGTCGTCAGGTCGACCGCAGCCGTCACGTCCGCGAGGGCCCGGGCCGAGTCGAGCGCTGCCATCAGGTCGCCCTCGGCGGCACGCACCTGCTGGAGGAGGCGCAACGCGCCGGGCTCGTCCGCGTGCTCGATGCACGCGCGCGCCAGCGTCTGGTGCTCGCGCAGGTGGGCGACTACCGTGCGCTCGCGCTCGTGTGGGTCGGCGTCGAGCAGCTCGCGAGCTGCGTCGCGGATCGGGCGGGGGAGTCGGTAGCGCGAGTCGACGGCTCGATGGTCGGCCTCGAGCAGGTGGTGATCGACCAGCGTGGCCAAGGCGTCGAGCACAGCACCAGCGGGCACCTGCGCGTCGGCGCAGACCACCTCGACCCGGTTGAGGACCGCCCAGTCCTCGAACACCGAGAGCCTTCGGAGCACCGCCTGCGTGATGTCGTCGAGCTGCGCGTAGCTCCAGCCGATCACTGCGCGGAGGTCGCGCTGCCGGTTCGTCGGCGCGCGCTCCGGGTCGAGCGCGACGTCGAGCAAGGAACGTGACTCCAGCTCGGTGAGCAGGGCGTCGGGCCGGGTCGAGGCCGACCGCGACGCCGTCAGCTCGATCGCCAGTGGATGACCGGCGAGGTGGCGGCAGATGGCGGCGATGGTCGGGAGGTCCGCCGCCGAGATCTGCAGGTCTGGCTGGGCCGCCCCGGCGACGGAGCGAAAGAGCGCGAGCGCGCTCTCCTCGCCGGTGGGCCCGTCGAGTTCGTCGGGGACGTCGAGCGGTCCGACGCGCCAGATGTGCTCACTGCGGACGTGCAACGGGACGCGGCTGGTGACGACGACCTGCAGAGCCGGTGCACGGGCGAGCAGCTCGAGCACGTCGTCGGTGGCGCCCAGCAAGTGCTCGAAGTTGTCGAGCACGAGCACGGCGTCGCGGCGGACGAGCTCGTTCGCGACGTCGGCCGCCGCCGACCGGGCGCGGGGCACGTTCAGAGACAGCTCCGACGCGATCGCTGTGACCACCAGCGACGGATCGCCCAACGATGCGAGCTCGACGAACAGGCCCTCCC
>JBFWSW010000134.1:0-7068 GCA_050248155.1 Ilumatobacteraceae bacterium | reverse complement strand
GCGATCGACCTCGCCCTCGCCCCCGTCTGAACCACCCGCGATGAGAGATGAGTGGCGATATGCCACTCATCTCTCATCGCGTCGGATCTGCGGTGAGCTGGAGCCGGGGGAAGACGCGGCGGACGTTGGTGTCGTAGATCGCCTGCCGCTCGTCGTCCGTGATCGCTGCCGCGTCGAGGTAGCGGCGAGTGTCGTCGAAATGGTGACCCGTCTCGGGGTCGATGCCGCGCACGGCGCCGACCATCTCCGACCCGAACAGGATGTTCCGGTTCGGCACCACCGACAGCAGCAGGTCGATGCCGGCCTGGTGGTAGACGCACGTGTCGAAGTAGACGTTGCCGAGCACCGACTCCTCGAGCGGCGGCAGCTTCATGTCGTTGGCGAGCCCGCGGAACCGACCCCAGTGGTACGGGACCGCACCCCCGCCGTGCGGCACGATCATGCGCAACGTGGGAAAGCGCACGAACACGTCGGACATCATCAACTGGACGAAGGCCGTCGTGTCGGCGCCGAGGTAGTGCGAGCTCGTCGTGTGCAGGTTGGGGTTGCACGACGCGCTCACGTGGATCATCGCCGGCACGTCGAGCTCGACCATGCGCTCGTACAGCGGGTACCAGTAGGCGTCGCCGAGTGACGGGCCGTCCCATCGTCCTCCGCTCGGATCGGGGTTGAGGTTGCAGCCGACGAAACCCATCTGCTCGACGCACCGCGTCAGCTCGGCGACCGACCCGTCGATCGAGGCGCCGGGTGACTGCGGCAGCTGGCACACCGGCGCGAAGTTGTCGGGGTACAGGTCGCACACGCGCCGCACGAGCTCGTTGCAGTGCTGGGTCCAGAAGCGGCTGGTGTGCTCGTTGCCGATGTGATGACCCATCCAGCTCGCCCGCGGAGAGAACAGGGTGAGGTCGGTGCCACGTTCGCGTTGGAGTCGCAGTTGCGCGTCCTCGACGCTCTCGCGGATCTGGTCGTCGGAGACGTCGATCGCGCCCTTCTCGCCGACGAACCCCGGATCGGCCCTGACCGCAGCCTGCTGCGCGTCGCGGTACGCACCGACCTGCGGCGGGAAGGTCGTGTAATGGCCGTGGCAGTCGATGATCATGCGGGCTCGTGCTCGATCGGTTCGAGCACCAACAACCCGGCAGCGGTGTTCGAAGCCGGCACGTGGTAGTGCCGGTAGACCTCGCGCACGTCGTCGCCCAGCGCGCCCCGCATCACGAGCCACATCACCAGCTCGACACCCTCGTTCCCGGCCTCACGGATGTACTCGACGTGCGACATGCGCGCGAGCGCCTCGGGATCGTCGCTGATCCGCTGGAGGAACGCCATGTCGAACTCGCGGTTGATGTGCCCGGCGCGAGCACCCGACAGCTGGTGCGACATGCCGCCGGTGCCCAGCACGGCGACGCGCAGGTCGTCCGGGTACGACTCGACGGCGCGGCGAACGGCCTGGCCCAGGGCGAGGCAGCGACGCGCCGTCGGCGGCGGGTACTGGATGACGTTGACAGCGAGCGGGATGACGGGGAACGGCCACTCGTCGGGTTGCCCGCACAGGATGGAGAGGGGCACGGTGAGCCCGTGGTCGACGTCGAGCTCGTTCGCGAGCGTGAGGTCGAACTCGTCGAGGATGAGCGACTCGGCGAGATGCCACGCGAGCTCGGGATGGCCCTTCACGACCGGCACCGCTCGCGGGCCGTAGCCCTCGTCGGCCGGCGCGAACTCGGAGGCCAGCCCCAGCACGAACGTCGGGATGAGCTCCATCGAGAACGCGGTCGCGTGGTCGTTGTACACGAGCAGCACGACGTCTGGGGCGAGCTCGCGCAACCACTCGCGCGCCGGCCCGTACCCGTCGAACAGCGGCTTCCAGTACGGGGTGTCCTGTTGGCCGTTGTCGAGCGCCGCACCGATGGACGGCACGTGCGACGTGCCGACCCCACCCACGATCCGCGCCATCAGGACGCGCCCTCGGCACGTGTCGGCCGCCGGCCCCCGGCGATCATCATCTGGCGGAAGCTCTCCTCGTCGGTGCCCGACATGTGCGACGCGACGTGCTGCACCGATCGGCCCTCGTGAGCGGCGAGCTTCATGAGGTAGAACATGTTGCCGCCCAGTCGCAGCATCTCGCTCCAGTCGCGGCGCACCACCGCGTCGCGTTGCTCGGCGGTGAGGTTCCAGGCAGCGAGGTACGCGCCCTCGTCGTCGGCGAAGGCCCGACGGTTGGCCTCGTGGCGCAACGAGTACAGGCACTGGTTCAGCCGATAGCCCATCCGCGACTGCGAGCCGTCCTGCACCACGGTGCCTTCGATCTGGCGGTACTCGCGGCTGAGCGACATCGGTGGACCCCTCGGCGAGGCTAACCGTGGCCCTGCTCGTTGGCAACGGGCCGTCCTCGGAGCGACCACTAGGCTCGGCCGTGGCGGCGTCCGGTGTACCGATGTCCACTCGAAGGGGGCTCTTGATGCAGGTCGGCGTGCTCGGTCTGGGTGAGGCGGGCTCGCTGTTCGCTGCCGACCTGGCCGCGCTGGGCGTCCGGGTGCTGGGGTTCGATCCGGCCGATGTGGCGACCCCGCCAGGGGTCGAGCGATGTGCCGTGCCATCCGATGCCGTGTGCGACGTCGACCTCGTGCTCGCCCTCACCGCGGCGTGCGATGCGCGCGCTGCGCTGGTCCAAGGGATCGACGACATGCCCGCCGGGCAGCTGTACGCCGACCTGTCGACCAGCGCGCCGTCACTGAAGCGAGAGCTCGCCGAGATAGCCGCGACGCGCGGTGTCGGGTACGTCGACGTCGCGCTGGTGGCCGTCGTGCCGGGCAACGGGTTGCGCACGCCGGCGATCGCGTCGGGTCCGTCGGCCACCCGCTATGCGAACGCGCTCTCGCCGTTCGGCGTTCCGATCGAGAGCATCGACGGTGAGGTCGGCGACGCGATCACCCGCAAGCTGCTGCGCAGCGTGATGATGAAGGGGCTCGCGGCGGTGATCGGCGAGGCGATGCGCGCCGCCGAGGAAGCCGATCTGGCCGAATGGCTGTGGCGCAACATCGTCGACGAGATCAGCGCGGCGGACGAACGCCTCGTCGCCCGGCTCGTCGACGGCACGGCGCGTCACGCGCGTCGGCGGCTCGAGGAGATGCAGGCGAGCGAGGACCTGCTCGCGTCGCTCGGCATCGAGCCGGTGATGACGAGCGCGACCGTCCGGTCGCTCCAGCAGGTCGCATCGGGACACCCGTCGTGAGGCTGTGCATGGCCGGGGAAGGAGCGATCGGCCGGCGCCACCTCGACGCCTTGGCGAGGATCGAGGGCACCGACGTCGTCGCGCTCGTCGGAGGTGACGCCGAGCAGACCGCACGCGTCGCCGCCGAGCTCGACATCGCGGACTGGACGCTCGATCTCGACGAGGCCCTCGCCCGATCGGACGTCGACGCAGTGGTCCTCGCGACGCCGACTCAGATCCATGCGGCGCAGGCGCGGGCCGTGATGGACGCCGGCAAGCACGTGCTCGTCGAGATCCCCATGGCCGACAACCTCGACGATGCGCGGCAACTCGCCACGATGCGAGCCGCCACCGGTCGCACCGCGATGGTGTGCCACACCCGCCGCTTCAACCCGGGGCACCGCTGGCTCCATCGTCGCCTCGCGGCGGGCGAGCTGTCGCTGCAGCACCTCGTCGTGCAGACCTACTTCTTCCGACGGAGCAACACCAACGCGCTCGGCGAGCCGCGCACGTGGACCGATCACCTGCTGTGGCACCACGCCTGCCACAGCGTCGACCTGTTCCTGCACCAGACCGGCGACGAGGTCGTGCAATGGCACGCGACGGAAGGCCCGCACAGCGCGGCCCTCGGCATCGCGATGGACATGGGCATCACGCTCCGATCGGGCTCCGGCGCGCTCTGCACGATTGCGCTGTCGTTCAACAACGACGGACCGCTGGGCTCGACCTTCCGCTACATCTGCGACCGTGGCACGTACGTTGCCGTCAACGACGGGTTGGTGGACGGCGAGGGTCGATCGGTCGAGGTGACCTCGCCCGGCGAGGTGACCGACGGCGTCGAGCTGCAGGACCGAGAGTTCGTCGCCGCGATCGACGAGGGTCGAGAGCCCGAGGCGAGCATCGACCGCTGCCTCCCGACCATGGAGGTCCTCGATCGTCTCGAACGCTGCCTCGCGGTGGTCTCGCCGTGACGTCCGGAGTGCGGTGCCTCGTCATGCGCGGCGGGACGTCGAAGGGCGCGTACTTCCTCCGCGACGACCTGCCGGCCGACCCCGCCGCGCGCGACGATCTGCTGCTGCGCATCATGGGCTCTCCCGACGCCCGCCAGATCGACGGGATCGGCGGGGCCCATCCGCTGACGAGCAAGGTGGCGGTGGTTGCGCCGTCCACCGAACCAGGCGTCGACGTCGACTACCTGTTCCTGCAGGTCGGTGTCGACCAGCCGATCGTCACCGATGCCCAGAACTGCGGCAACATCCTCGCGGGCGTCGGACCCTTCGCCGTCGAGCGCGGCCTGGTGGTGTGTGACGACGCTGCGACTGAGGCGTCGGTCCGCATCCGGATGTTGAACAGCGACAGCATCGCCGTGGCGAGCTTCCCCCTCACTGCCGGCCGGCCCGAGTATCGAGGGGGCACCGCGATCGCGGGGGTGCCCGGCACGGCCGCGCCGGTGCGGATCGACTTCGAGGAGACCGCCGGAGCGACGTGCGGATCCCTGCTGCCCACCGGCAGCGCTGTCGACGTCGTCGAAGGAATCGAGGTCACGTGCATCGACAACGGCATGCCGGTCATCGTGCTGCGCGCCGCCGACGCCGGCGTCACCGGATACGAGTCGTGCGCCGAGCTCGAGGCGAACACCTCGCTGCGCACGCTCCTCGAATCGATCCGCCTGCAGATGGGCCCGCGCATGGGCCTCGGCGACGTGGCGTCACTCACGGTCCCCAAGCTCACGATGGTCGCACCGCCTGTCGACGGGGGCCACCTGTGCACCCGCACGTTCATCCCGCACCGGTGCCACGACGCGATCGGGGTGCTCGGCGCCGTCACGGTAGCGACCGCCGCGTTGCTCGATGGGAGTCCGGCCGCATCGGTGCTCGGGCGGGATGTGCGCGACGGCAACATCGTCGTCGAGCACCCCACCGGCACGTTCGACGTGTCACTCGACCTCGATCGCGGCTCGGTCCCGGGTCCCCCGGTGGTCCGCCGGGCCGGCATCGTGCGCACGGCACGCGCGCTGCTCGACGGCGTCGTCCACCCGCGAGACGAGCGATGAGATCTCGACACACAGGAGCACCATGAACGTCGTCGTCCGCCACATCGACCGTGCCTCGACCGCGACCATCGAACGACTCGCTGTCGCGGGCGTCGCCACCGTCCACGAGGCGCAGGGACGAACGGGTCTGCTCGACCCGAACATCCGACCCGTGTGGGCGGGCGCGCGCATCGCCGGATCTGCCGTCACGGTGAGCTGCCACCCCGGTGACAACCTGATGATCCACCTCGCCATCGAGTGCCTCTCCGCGGGGGACGTCCTCGTGGTCACCACCACGTCGCGATCGACTGACGGCATGATCGGCGAGCTGATTGCCGCGTCGATGCGATACAGAGGCGTAGCGGGTCTCATCACCGACGCGGGTGTGCGTGACGTCGCCGACCTCACGTCGATGCGCTTCCCCGTGTGGTCGCGCGCCATCTCGGCGCAGGGAACCGTGAAGGCGAGTCCCGGCTCGGTCAACGTCCCGGTCGTCTGCGCCGGCCGGCTCGTCCACCCCGGCGACGTGATCGTCGCCGATGACGACGGTGTGGTGTGCGTGCCGCGGGCGACGGCCGACGAGGTGGCCACCCGCGCTGAGCAGCGGATCGCCAAGGAGGCCGAGACCCGGCAGCAGCTGACGAACGGCGTCCTCGGCGCCGACCTGTACGGCCTGCGGGCGAAGGCGGCAGAGCTCGGCATCGTGTACCTCGATCGAGCCGACGACGAGACCGGGTGACGCTCGGCCCTCCCGATGGCCACGATCCGTGGTGGACTTGACGATGGGTTGCGGGCGGCTTGAGCCGGTGTTCGACGCCTTCCGCACAACGGACGGTTCGTCTAGGGCCGAGGGCCGGTCCGTCCATGGCGCTGCCAGCCAGCGTGCGTCATCGTGACGGCATGCGGCTGCGACTCAAGCAAGGAAGGATCGAGGTCCCCCCACGTGGCCTGCTCGGCCAGTCGCCGTCACCGAACCTGGACGAGGTGACCTCGGCGCCGAGCGACTTCCTCGCATCGTTCGCACGGCTCTGGCGCGTCGTCGACCGCCTGCCGTCGGTGCCCTTCACCGCGACGCAGTTCGCCGATCACGCGATGGGTCTGAGCCTGCTCCGGCACCGAGCAGAAGTCGATCCGGTGATCGCCCACCTGACGGCGGTGGGTGTCATCGAGCCCTGCGCGCATCGCGGTGAGCCGACCTGGCTGCCGGTCCGTTGGACCGACGGGCGGCAGCGGGTGGACACCGGCGACGCTGCAGGGCGGCGGGTCTCGGCCTGACGCCGGTCGGGCGGACCGGCGTTCAGGTCGAGGGGTTGTAGGCGAGCGTGCTGCCGAGCAGCCGCTCGACGGTCGCGACGCTCACGCCCTTGCGGGCGGCGTAGTCCTCGACCTGATCGCGCTGGAGGCGCCCGACTGCGAAGTACGCCGCATCGGGATGCGCGAGGTACAGGCCCGAGACCGACGAGCCCGGCCACATCGAGTAGCTCTCCGTCAGCCGGACACCGATGCGCTGCTCGGCCTCGAGCAGCTCGAAGATCGTCGTCTTCTCCGAGTGGTCCGGCTGCGCCGGATAACCGGGCGCCGGGCGGATGCCGCGGTACTGCTCGCCGATCAGCTGATCGCGCGTCAGGCTCTCGTCAGCTGCGTACCCCCACAGCTGCCGTCGGACCAGCGCGTGGACGTGCTCGGCCAGCGCCTCGGCGATCCGGTCGGCCAGCGCCTTCACGAGGATCGAGGAGTAGTCGTCGTGGGCCTGCTCGAAGCGCGCCGAGATGTCGTTCTCCTCGGGGCCAGCGGTCACCACGAACGCACCGACGTGGTCGATGACGCC
>JBFWSW010000133.1:0-7288 GCA_050248155.1 Ilumatobacteraceae bacterium | reverse complement strand
GTCGTGGTGTGAAGGCGAAACGTCGCCTCCTCCTCAGTCGTCGTACCGTGGTGCGCCCCGCGCTCGTTACTGACCCCGACCAGACCTTGAAGGAGTTTGGTCTCGTCGCCATCGAGGAGGCCGGCCGTTCGGAGCAACTCTGCAGCGCCCTTCGGATCCGAGGTGCGCTTTCCGTGACGAGAGCAGAGTTCGATAAGGGTGTTCTCGAGGCACGATCTCAACTGCCCATTGCTGGCCTCGAGCCGGCCATCGGTGAAGCTGTCGACTGCCTGTCGGTAGTGGCGCGCCGCAACGGCCAACTGTCGTTCGCGTAGCCGCGACTCAAGCAGGGAGACTTCCGCCGTCATCGGTATCGAGCCGGCCCCGGCAGCGACGAGCCGGCCATCCACCAGCTCGTATCCATCAACTCGCAGTGCGGCGATCAGCGGTCGCAGGTTCGCATTGGGGTTGCCGTTGCGATCGAGAACGTCACCGCCGAATCGGTCCTCCACGACGGACCTGATCAGGTCGAGGACGGGTGCTCCGTCGCCCTCGGCTGACTCATGAAGAGCGCGAATGAGCGCGGTGCTGCGTTGAAGCTTGTTGCCGCCGTCGCTGTCGGCGACGTCGAAACGCGTGTAGAGCACGCTGATCTCGCTGTGCGAGTAGCACCGCTCGATGCAGCTGGCGAGTTCAGCGCGCACCCGGCCCGAGAAGGCGGGCACCCTTCGGGCGGACATGGGCCTCAGCGTAGTGGCGGACCTCTTGCATCGTAGCTTCGTCGTAAAGTTACGTCTTGACTTCGTGATCGGCGGAGTGCATCGTAGATGCCGACGCAGATTACGCGCGACTTACGAAGGAGTGACCGATGGCCAAGCGAATGGGTGCCGACGACAACTCAACCCCGGACGGGCTCGATGAGATCGTCAGACTGCTCGACGAGGCAGCGGTGCGACTCGGAGAGGCGCAACGTCTCGTCTCCCGATTGCGCGGTGGTGAGGATGGGCGATCCGTGCTCTCATCGAAGGAGCTTGCTCGAATCGACAAGGTCGGGGAGGTTGCGTACCGGCACTGGAGGTTCATCAAGGATCATGGCTCGATGACGCTCGGAGACTCGCTGGCGATCCGCCGCCAGATGTACGGCGAGAACGTCCGCTCCACTGCCAACTTGTTCGGTACCAAGGGTTCGGGGGCGCTGTTCCACCGCACGACGCCCTTCGGCACGGCAAGAAGGGACGACCAGGAGGTCCGCATGACGGAGGAGGGCGAGCGCGTTGCGAAGTTGTGGCGCGATCTGCACCCTGACTATCAGGCGAACTAGATCCGCCAGCCGCGGACGACATTGGTGAGTTCGAGGAACGAGTCGATCCAATCCCCTTCGGTCGCTACGCCTCGAAGTAGCTACTCGCGAGATCGGCCATCCGCACTGGCGGGAAGGTCCGACGGCATTGAGGGTGCGGCCAATGATGCCCGGCGTTGTATCGCTCAGCCATGGCACACACCCAGTTCCGAACGGCACGATGCATCCCCTCGTTCAGCGAGGGAACTGCGGCCGCAGAGGCAGGTCCGGTGATCTCGACAACGTTTGGCCATTCGATCGCCTCGGTGAGCGCGTCCCAGACGGTGAAGCCTGGGCGGTAGCCGCGGCGGAGGTGGTCGACGGCAGAGACGAGGTCGAGGAGCCAGGTGCCGCCCTCGTCGAGCGGCTCTGATTCGCTCGTGTCCGAGTCGGGGGTGAATAGGTCGTTCATTGCGCTGGCTCCAGTCCCGCGGAGTCGATGTTGAGCATTAGCGCATCGAGGCTGCGAATCGGGTCGTCGACGGAGGTGGCGCCGGCCGCGGGGAGCCGGTCGAGCAGCGCTGCGGCGTCGACGTCGATGGCCGATCTGATGGGCGTTGCGGTGTCCGGCGCTGGGGGGTGGAGCCACGACTGCACGGTCGACGAGTCGATGCCCGCGCCCGTCGCTGTCGTCGCGACGGCTTCGGTGTCACCGTCACAGCGGATGTTGATGACGTCGAGAACGATGTGGTCGTTGACCTTCGCTGCAAGTGCTGTTGCCGTGTCCACTGGCGAGAGGCCGGCCGCTTCGGAGACGGCGGCAAGCTGGTCGGGGTGTGCGCGGCGGCTGGCGGCGATCGTGAGCGCTTCGTCGGGCTCGACGACCGTGATGAGCCCTGTCGTGAACGCTTCGGGGGTGGGCGCGTGAGCAACGAGGTGGTCGACGATCGAGGTCGTGGGGTGTCCTGCTGTGGCCATCGATCCCGCGGCGAGCTCCCACAGATGTGGATCGTCGGGGAGCGTGCGCAGGACGTCTCGAGGGCGGACGGCCATGATCTCGGTCGCCGTGCAGCCCGCCGTCCGCATCTCGGTTGCCGTGGCGTCGAGAAGCTCGGCCGCGAGCGTGTTGGGGAGGTCCCACCGCTTGTGCAGGACGCGGATCCCGTCGGGGATCGGGACGCCGGCTGAGGGAAGGAGTGTGGCGGCCGTCGCCGCGTCGACACCGTCGGCGGCGAGCACGGCGACAGTGGTGGCGGGGCTGAATCCGGCGGCGCCGAGGAGCTCGACGAGTTCGGCAGGGTCGGCGTCGATGACGCGTGCCGTGTCGGCGTCGGTGAGGCGGCCGCTGATGAGGTGGGCGAGGTCGGCACGGTTGTAGAGGCCGTCGTCCGCGAATGCTGCGAGGCTTCGGTCGGAGGTGGCGGGGTCGGCGATCATCGCCATGCGTGCCACGCGACGCCCGGCGAGCTCGGCTTGGTCGCGAGCGTCTTGCTGGGTCGGTTGGAGCGGCAGGAGCTCGATGCCGTCGGTGGACGGTGTCTGGAGCGCCGGTTGCCAGCGGCCGCCGGGTGCGGGCAGGACGTAGAGGGTGATCTCGTTCGTGAGGTGCCACAGCTCGGCTGCGGCTGGGCGTCCGGCTCGTGGCATCTGTTCCCATCCTTCGACGCTGCCTGCGGGGGAGGGGCCGGTGTCGACGGTCGGTGCGGTCAGGGCGGGGTACCGGTCGCGGACGGCAGCGACGGCTTCGGCGCGGGCTTCGGAGAGGGTGCGGGCGCTTCCGGTGACGAGGAGGCCGTTGCCGGTGCGGGCGGCGATGTCCTCGAGACGCCACGTCGCACCGTCGCCGGTCTCCACGGCGGCGAGGTAGGCGGTCTTGTTGAGGCGAAGGAACGCGCCGCTGCCCGATGCGTGTTCGCCCCGGGCTGACCATTCGGCGGCGGTGTACGGGCCGACGGTGACCCATCTGCCGATCGGGAGTTGTTCGAGCGACGCGGCCGGGAGACGGTGGCGGCGACCGGCCGGGACGACGCGATCGTCGAGGATCTCCATACGCGGCAGCGGCGACGCGGTGAGGTCGACGCCGACCGTCACTCCGAGTGCAGCGGTGAGCTTGCGTGCCGGTTCGAGCACGTCCTGGAGTCGCTCCCACCGCTCCCGTGAGCCGAGCGGTGCCGGATCGAACCTCGGCGCAGAGTCGGTTGGTGCATGGCCGACGCGATCGAGGACGAGCCACGCGGCTTGGCCGGCAAGAGGCTCGTCGAGGGCTGGCCGCTTGTGCGATCGGCGGAGTCGCACGGCGGCATCGCTCAGGAGTCGAATCGGATCGTTCGTCCGTGGAAGTGGTCCGCGGATGGTTGCGCCGGCGACCTTGCGGACCGCTGCAGCGAGATCGGTCTGGCCGCTCGGTCCGCGAAGGTGCTCGGGAGGTTCGATAGCGCTGAGCGCGCCGGGCGCTGGGCGGCGGGCGAGTTGGGCGGTCTCGAACACGGGTCGCCACTCCCATCGTTCGACGGCTGCCCGGGTGGGGCGGTGGCCTCCGAGGTAGGGGTCGGGCTCGGTTCCGCCGCTGGTGATCGGAACCCGCACGGGATAGCCATGCTCCCCGGCGCGGATCGCGCATCCTCGACCTTCGGTGGTCGAGGGGACGAGCCGCCACGTCTCTGGTCCGGCGACCGGCCCGTCGATGCCGTAGGAGGCGAGCAGCACCTGGTTGCGTGCCGAGTAGTCGAGCCATGAGCGGGTACCGACGAGCGCGTCCTCCCATTGCTCGGGCGAGGTGAGCGACGTTGCGGCCCACCGGTCGAGATGGGCGGTCATCGCCTGGAGGGTCGGGAACTCGATGCGCTGGCCGTTGTGCGCCATGCGCTGATCGTGCGGAGCGATACTCCCGGGGTTGCTCCCGGACCTACTCCCGAAGAAGCTCCCGATTCGTGCTCTACCTGGGAGTTCGTGCCTCAGTGGGCAGAATCCGGTGGGCAGGCAGGGTCGCATCGCACGACTTCCCGCGTGCCGACTCGCTCGACTCGGCCGGCGCCGACCGGCAGCCGGGAGGCGCAGCGGTCGCAAAACGCAGCGACCCGGTTCCGGTCGGCAGTGCCGTGGTCACGCTCCCGCGGTGCGTCGAGCGGGAGCCGCGCTTGCCCGGGCGCTGCAGGTCGGGTTGACGGTCGTGAGCGTGGCACCTGCTGCGCGGGCGCGGCGTCCCGGGGTCGTGGAAGGTGGCTGACCGACTCCTCCAACACTGCGGGGTCGAGCACAGGGGCCACGGGTCCACGTGGACCCTCCCGAGTTGGGCACGTTCCGGTGGCGGGCGGACCGACGGGTTTGCCGTCGGCACCCTTGGGGACGAGGGCGGCCAGCGTCGTGTCGTCCCACCATCGAACCGCCCGCAGGTGGATCGGCGGAAGGGTGCCATGCAGGAGGACGGCCTCTTGGCGACGCATCTGCCGGATCACGTGGGCGGGCAGGAGGTCCTCACGTTGGAGGTGCTCCGACACGGTCCGTCGCCCGCCACCGGTGTCAGCAGACCAACCGCGCTGGGCAACGTGCTCGGTTCCCGCGACCTTCGAGACGTACTCGAGCGTCGCGAGGTCGTCGGTTCCATTGAAGATCACCTTGGAGCGATGACCGCCGAGGACCGCATCGGCGAGCGACCCATATCGATGGTTGATCTGGGCGCGTGACTGCCACCCGGTCACGAACATGCCGCCCAAGCCGGCGATCGTCGACACCTCCTCGGGGAGCCAGCGAAGCTCCAGCTGTCCGGCCTCGTCGATGACGATCAGCAGCGGCTTCGTCAGACGGCGCCCGGCAATGTCCCAGGCGTGGATCTGCTCGCGGAGATCGCCGAGCAACCCGCCGAGCACCGGGGCGAGTCGGGCGAACTCGGTCGCGGGCGCGGTCAGGTACAGCGTGTTCGCCCGGCCCTGGTCGCCTTCCATCAGCCAGTCCAGGTCGACGTATCGCGGGGTGCGGTCCCACAGCTCGTCAGACCAGTAGGTGTCGCGTGGATCGAGCGAAGCGGAGTGTGCGACAGACGGCTCGGTCCATGCATCGAACGCCAGTCGAGCCGTTGCGTAGATGCTCGCTCGGATTCGCGGGTCCTCCTGCTCGAACGCCATCAGCTTCGTCACAGCGTCCTTGGCGAGCAGGCGGATCTCGAGTGGCTGGTTCGCTGCGAGCCCGGCGCGTACGAGGTCGTTCACGGTCGGGTCGGTGATGCCGACGTGCATGTACGCCCACGAGGCGAGCCGGCTGATCGTCAGCGGTTCGCGCTCGGTGCCTTGGTCGCCGGGAAGGAGCTGGGACAGGCCAGCGAGGCACATGTAGGCAGAGGTGAGCGTCTCGCCGTGGGTGGCCCAGAAGTCCCCACCGGTGACTCCCTGCCGGGGGATCGCCGCGGCGAGCGCTCGTCCGGCCCGCAGCGCACCCGACGTTGTGGTCACCTCACGCAACGGTGTCCAACGAGCCGTCGGGAGCCCGGTGACACCACCCGGATCGAACACGGCGAGCTCACCCCGCGCCGATCGAGCGGCAGCGGTCGAGTCGTAGAGATCTCGCTTCACGGAGAGCGCAACGACCGGCCCATCCCAGCCGATGATGCCGGCGGACGCCAGCACCGTCTTGCCCGCACGGGTCGGGCCGATCAACGCCACCGACCCACGATCGCCCTGGATCGCAGCGCCACGGCGACCCTGTAACGGGTGCCGCTCGCGGTCCTCGGTCGCCAGGAGAGGCCCACGCTTCGAGAGCCGCCCCAAGAGGAGACGCCCCGTCGGCGGCACCGTCGACGACACCACGAGCGGCGCCACATCCTTCCGGCGAGCGAGGCGCGCCTCGGCGGGCACACCCAGGCGAATCCGCGACGGTGCCGACCACCGACGCCACAGCCAGAAGACGCCAGCCGCCAGGCCGACCACGGCTGCGGCGACCAGGGCCGTGCACGCCCAGTAGAGAACCGGGCCGGGGAGCCCTTCTGCTGCGTCACCCCAGGCGGCCGCCGGATCGCCCGGCGATGACGCCAACGGCCCCATGGCACCGACCGCCTCGCCGACGCCTCCCGAGAGAGTCCCGCCACCGATTAGCGCAGCGAACCGTGCGCCGCCCCACACGATGCCCGCTGAGCCCAGCACAACCCCGCCCAGCGCAACGAGCACGACGTCGCCGCCAGTACCCGCGTTGGCGCGGTTGACGGGCTGACTCACGCCCACCCCGCCGAACGAGATCGGGAGTCTCCAACGCCGATCGGGACCTCGATCGGGAGCAACACCGGGACCTTCTCCGGGACCCGCATTTCGGATTCTCCACCCACTGCCACCAACGCAAGGAGAATCCCATGAACCTCTTCAGGCACATCGAGGCCGACTACCGGCGAATCGCCCGTGACGGCATCCCCGACGAGTGGTGCATCGACCTCGCCACCCTCGACGACGTCGTCGAAGCCATCCGCGATCATCGAGAGGACCAGGAACGCTCGGACGACCTCACCCGCCACCTCGCGACGACCGCCAGAACCGATCAGCGAGCCGCCGTCGTTCTGCTCTACGCACTCGCGCCACTGCTCGGCGCCCGCCTCGGCCGGGCGGTCACGACCGAGTACCGAACCGATGCGCTCACCGAACTCGCCATGGTCATCCTCGACTCGCCGCTCGATGGACCTCGACTCGCCCAACGGCTCGTCAACCGAGCCCACACCCGCGTCTACAAGGCCGCCCGCAGAGTCGAGCAACGGGGCGTCGTGCACATCGTGGAGATCGCCCCCGTCGATCCGCACCGGATAGCGGTGAGCGTCGGGACATGCGCCGTCGACATCGCCGACGGGGTTACCGACCGGCTGGCCCTCGCCAGGTTCAACGATGCTGTGCTGACAGCTGTCGACAAAGGAGCCTTGTCCGGATCGGTCTGGGCTGCGTACCGAGATCACCGCCTGCGACGAGCGGTCGATTCGTCGCCCCCTGCATCGACAGCCGTCCAACGCAAGCTGGCTTCGAGAGCTGCATCGCGGCTCCAGCCGCTTGTCGATCAGTACCT
>JBFWSW010000132.1:0-7333 GCA_050248155.1 Ilumatobacteraceae bacterium | reverse complement strand
TCTACCTGCAGGACGCGCACACGATCCGACAGGGCATCGAGCTCGTGCGGTACGCCGAAGCGCAGGGGTTCCACTCGGTCTGGCAAGCAGACAGCCGCCTCGTGCGCGATGCCGTGGTGCCGATGGCTGCGTTCGCCGCGTCGACCGAGACGATCAAGATCGGCAGCGGCGTCATCGACATCTGGACCCGCAACCCCGCCCGGTTGGCGAGCACGTTCTCGACGCTCGACGACCTCGCGCCCGGCCGCATCATCTGCGGGCTCGGGGCGTGGTGGGATCCGCTCGCACGCAAGGTCGGCGTGGTGCGCGACCGGCCGATCACCGTGATGCGCGAGGTCGTCACGGTGGTGCGCGCGCTGCTGGCCAACGAGACCGTCACCCTCGACGGCTACCACGCTCACGTCGACGGCATCGAGCTCGACTACGTGTACCAGGAGCGCCGGCCGAAGGACGTGCCGATCTACATCGGCGCAACCGGCATGCAGATGATGGAGCTGGCCGGCGAGCTCGCCGACGGCGCGGTGTTCAACTACCTCGTGTCGCCGAGCTACAACCTCGACGCGATGGCGGCCCTCGAACGTGGCGCGACGAAGAGCGGCCGATCGGTGTCCGACATCGATCGTCCGCAGCTGATCGTCTGCAGCGTCGACCACGACCGTGCAGCGGCGCTCGACGGCGCCCGGCTGCTGGTCACGCAGTACCTCGGCCAGCAGCCGCACATCATGAAGGCCTCTGGCGTCCCGCAGGATCTGCTCGACCGGATCGGCCAGGTGCTCACATGGCCCGCGACGCACGACCAGGTCGTCGCCGCGAGCAAGCTCGTCCCGGACGACATCGTCCAGATGATCACCGCGAGCGGCGAGCCCGAGGAGGTGCGGGCCAAGGTCGGCGAGTACGTCGCCAACGGGTGCACGTGCCCGATCCTCTATCCGCTCGGTGACGACGTGCAGATGATGATCGACACCTTCGCGGGCGGCATCTGACGCCGCTCGTCGCAGCGGACTCGCGCCCGGTCGGGCGATCTGCGCCCCTACGATCTCCCGTCGGCTCGGCACCACCCCGGGTGACCGCCGCCCCGTCCAAGCCCCCGTCCCAGCAAGGGAGAACTCGTGAAGTCGATCCGCTCAGTGCTCGCGCTGTCCATCGCCGGTGCGTTGGTGCTCGGTGCCTGCGGCGGTGACGACGACGACTCGAGCGGCGAGGCGACGGCGAGCCCGACGATCAACGTCGGACGCACCGACGACCCGAGCAGCCAGCTCGCGGCCGAGATCTTCGGCCAGGGGCTCGAGAACGCGGGCTACCGGATCGGCCGCAAGGATTCGTCCGCTGACGACGACGCCGCGCTCGACGCGGTGAAGGCCGGCGGCACGCAGCTGTTCTCGGTGTACAGCGCCGATCTCCTGGCCTACCTGAAGGCCAATGGCGGGGCAGGCAGCGACGCGGTCTCGATCACCGACCAGATGACCGCGATCCGCGAGCAGCTGCCCGACACGATGACCGCGTTCGAGCCCGCCGACGTCGACAACCGCACCGTCATCGCATGTGGTGCCGCTGTCGTCGACGAGCACTCGCTCACCAACGTGAGCGACTTCGTCGCGGCCGAGGGTGTCACCTTCGGTGGGACGCAGGACTTCCAGGATGCGACGGCAGGCGGCCTCGCCGCGCTCAACACGACCTACGGTGCCGAGCTGACGATGACGGCCGTCGACGACGTCGCCGCTTCGCTCGTCGACGGCAGCGTCGACTGCGCTGCCCTGCCTGCGCTGTCCCCGGCGATCGTGCTCGACGGGTTGATCGTGCTCGACGACGACCAGCAGTTCGCTCCTGCGAACAAGTTGGTCCCGGTGATGACCAGTGAGGCGGGCCAGGCCGACGTGCAGGCGGTGGTCGACGCGATCAACGCGAAGCTCAGCACCGACGTCGTCCGATCGTTGCTCGTGAAGGTGCAGGACCCCGACAGCGGGTTGTCGTACGACACGATCGCGCGCCAGTTCCTCGGCACGACCTCCTCCGATCAGGGATGATGGTGGTGTGATCCAGGTCCACGGTCTCACCAAGCGGTTCGGCCGCAAGGTGGCCGTGGCCAACCTCAGCTTCGAGGTGCACCCCGGGGTCGTGACCGGTTTCCTCGGTCCCAACGGGTCGGGCAAGAGCACGACGATGCGCTGCATGCTCGGTCTCGACCGCCCCGACACCGGACGCACGTTGTTCGACGGGAAGCGCTACGAGTCCTTCGCGACGCCGCTTCGTGAGGTCGGCGCGCTCCTCGATGCGGGGTACGTGCACCCCGGCCGTTCGGGTCGGAACCACCTCCGATGGATCGCCGCGTCGAACGGCTTGCCCAAGAAGTCGGTCGACCAGGCGCTCGGCATCGTCGGTCTGACGGAGGTCGCGAAGAAGCGTGTGCGCACCTACTCGCTCGGGATGAAGCAGCGGCTCGGCCTCGCGAGCGTGCTGCTCGGCAACCCCAACACCGTCGTACTCGACGAGCCGGCGAACGGTCTCGATCCCGAGGGCATTCGGTGGATCCGCGACGTGCTCACCCACATCGCGAGCCAGGGCAAGACCGTGCTGGTCAGCAGCCACCTGCTGTCGGAGATGGCGTTGATGGCGTCGTCACTGGTGGTCATCGGCCAGGGCCAGCTGATCGAGCAGTCGACCGTGGGTGACTTCATCGCCCGGTACGGCGACCACTTCGTCCGCGTGCGCAGCCCGCGGGTCGCCAACCTCGTCGAGCCGCTGCGGGCCGGAGGAGCCGACGTCACATACGCCGACGACACCACGATCGAGGTTCGCGGCGCCACGGCGGTCGACGTCGGCGAGCTCGCCGGCCGCTACAGCATCACCCTCCACGAGCTCTCGCCGCAGACCGGCTCGCTCGAGGACGCGTTCTTGCAGGCGACCGCAGGCGTGCAGGAGTACCAATCGGGGCCAGTCCGGTGATCAGGACGCTGCGGAGCGAGTGGATCAAGTTCCGAACGATCCGGATGAACCACGTGCTCGTCCTGCTCGCCGTGGCGTTCCCGTTGATCGTGGTCGTGCTGACGGCCGCGCTGATGGACGTCGACGAGGCGAACGCGAAGGACCTCGCCAGTCTGGTGACCGGCACGTCGGTCATCACCGGCATGTTGCTCGGCGTCGTCGGGGCCGCGAGCATCACCGGCGAGTTCGGGTTCGGCACCATCCGTCCCACGTTCGCGGCGACGCCGAAGCGGATGCGCGTGGTGACGGCCAAGGTCGTCATCACCGTGCTCGTGGCGGCCGTGACCGAAGCGGTGGTCGTCGTGCTGTCGTACGGCATCGGCTCGGCGATCCTCACCTCGCGCGACGCGACGCTCGATCTCGGCGCTCGTGCGGCAGATGGCGCCACCGAAGCGATGCTCGGTGTGGTCGTGTTCGCGGCGATCGTGTCGTTGCTCGGGTTGGGCCTCGGGCTCGTCATCCGCTCGACACCAGCGTCGGTGGCGGTGCTCATCCTGTGGCCGCTCGTCGCCGAGCTGCTGATCGGCGGGCTGATGAGCGCGGCCGGGGTCGAGCACCCGTTCAAGTGGCTGCCGTACAACCAAGGCATCCAGCTGGGCAATCCCGACGCGCGATCCAACGGCGAGTCACTCGGCCGGGTGGTCGGCGGTCTCTACTTCTTCGGTGTCACCGCCGGCATCACAGCGATCGGCGCGATCGTCACCAAGCGACGCGACGCATAGGGTTTCGACCTCCATCGCGCGCCGACACGGTTCCCGTGAGGCTGACGCGTCAGCGGGCGCGGATCTCGAGGCTGGGGCGTTTGAGGATCGTGTACTTGCGCTCGTGCTGGTCGATCCAGCCGAGTCGGATGAAGCTTGCGATCGCCTTGTTCACCCGTTCGCGCGACGCGCCAACCATGCCGGCGAGCTCTTCCTGCGTGACCGGGAGGATGAACTCGTCGTCGCCGTCGGAGAGCTCGAGCAGCCGCTTGGCCGTTCGCCCGGTGACGTCGAGGAAGACGCTGTCGGCCAGCGTCTCGTCCATCGCCCGAAGTCGCTGGGCGAGCAGGCGGGTGACGCCCCACAGGAGCTCGGGCTGGGCCCGGAACACGGTGAGGACGGCGTCGTACGGGATGGCCAGCACGGTCGAGGCCTCGAGGGCGCGGGCCATCGTGCTGCGCGGCCCGTCGTCGAGCATCGCCATCTCGCCGAACAGGTCGCCGGGCTCCATGAGCGACACCACGGTCTCGCGGTGGTCGATCGGGTTCTCGATGGCCATCGCCAGCCGGCCGCGGATGACCACGTAGAGCGCGTCGGCGGGGTCGCCCTCGTGGAAGAGGACGTCGCCCCGGATGAGCGTGCGCTCGTGCCCGCTCGCGGTGATCGTGCGCAACACGTCGGGTGCTGCGGCAGCGAAGAAGTCGGACGAAGCGAGAAGGTCCTCGTGAGCCATGACCGGCACACCGTACTACCCTCCATCGTCGTGCCTCACGCCCGCCAGCAGACCGACGGTCACGACTGCGTCTGGACGGTTGTCGTCGCAGGTGGGAGCGGATCTCGCTTCGGTGGGCCCAAGCAGTTCGAGGCGCTGGGTGACCAGCGGATGGTCGACGTCTCGGTCGGCGTCGCCGCGCAGGCCGGCGACGGGGTCGTCGTCGTCGTTCCCGCCGCAGACGTGACCACGGAGTCGGCGGTGTTCGCGGATCGTGCCGTGGTGGTCGCAGGGGGTACGACCCGCAGCGAATCCGTGCGGGCCGGGCTCGCTGCGGTCCCCGTCGACGCGTCGATCGTGTGCGTCCACGACGCGGCACGCCCGTTCGCCTCGGTCCAGCTGTACCGGTCGGTCGTCGCGGCTGTCGCGGCAGGCGCCGACGGCGCGGTCCCGGGCGTTCCCGTCACCGACACCATCAAGGTGGTCGACGCCGCCGGTGCGGTCGAGGGCACACCGCCGCGAGATCGTCTGGTCGCGGTGCAGACACCGCAGGCGTTCCGTGCCGCCGTGCTGCGCCAGGCGCACGCGGGCGGCGGCGAGGGAACCGACGATGCCGCGCTCGTCGAAGCCGCGGGCGGTCGGGTGGTGGTGGTCGCCGGCGAATCGGAGAATCGAAAGGTGACCCACCCCGACGACCTGCGCTGGGCGCGAGCGCTCGCTGACCACCGATGATCGGCACACGGATCGAGCAGTCATGATCGTGCGAGTCGGCCAGGGTTTCGACATCCACCGCTTCAGCGACGACCCCGCCCGCGCCCTGGTGCTCGGCGGGGTGCGCTTCGAGGGCGAGCCCGGCCTGATCGGTCACAGCGACGCCGACGTCATCGCCCACGCCGCGGCCGACGCGCTGCTCGGCGCGGCCGGTCTCGGCGACATCGGTCAGCACTTCCCCGACACCGACCCGGCGTGGCGTGGCGCGGATTCGATCGAGCTGCTCGCCGCAGTGTCGTCGATGGTGACGACCGCGGGATGGTCGATCGGCAACGTCGACTGCTCGGTGGTGTGCGAGGTGCCCAAGCTCGCGCCGCGTCGTGCCGACATGGAGGCGAGGCTCAGCGGTGCGGCCGGGGCGCCCGTCACGGTGAAGGGGCGACGCGCCGAAGGGCTCGGATCGCTCGGGCGCCGCGAGGGCATCGCCTGTTGGAGCGTCGCAGTCATCACCCGGGAGGATGCGCCATGAAGCCCAGCTCGGCCAAGGGCAGCAGCAGGAAGCGGGCGGGGAAGGGGACCGGCAAGCGGAGCACGCAACCCGCCGATCGCAGCACCACCCGTGCCGCCGAGCCGGCTCGAGGCGGCCGGCAACGCGCCGGTGGCTCGAAGCAGTACCAGTCGCGTGGCGCCGGACGGACCGGTCGCGTCACGCCGACCGGCGAAGCTCGGCGACCCGCTCGCAAGACCCTCGGCGGTGAGCAGATCGAGGGGCGACAAGCCGTGCGCGAACTGCTGCTCGCCGGCACGCGCCGCGTGCGCGAGGTGTGGGTCGCCTCCGACCTCGACGAGAACGAGGTGGTCGCCGACATCGTCGAGATCGCGAAGGCCGAGCGCGTGCCGGTGCAGTACGTCGCCCGCAAGCGACTCGAGGCGGCGGCCCGCACGGAAGCGCCGCAGGGCGTCATCGCCCACGCCGACGGCGTACCCGAAGCCGACTTCTCCGCGCTCATCGCCCGGGCGCCGGGGCGGACGCCGTTCCTCGTCGCGGTCGACGGCGTCACCGATCCGGGCAACCTCGGCGCGCTCCTGCGCTGCTGCGACGGCGCCGGCGTGCATGGCGTCGTGCTGCCCCGGCACCGCGCGGTGCACATCACGCCGACCGTCGCCAAGGCAGCCGCGGGAGCTGTCGAGCACGTGCCGATCGCGATGGTGGGCGGCCTGCCGGCGGCGCTGGCGAGCATGAAGGACGCAGGCATCTGGGTGGTGGGCCTCGACGACGCCGCCGACCGCGACCTGTTCGACATCGGCGATCTCGCCACCGATGCCATCTGCCTGGTGATGGGTGCCGAAGGCGCGGGCCTGTCGCGCCTCGTGCGCGAGCGCTGCGACCTCGTCGTCAGCATCCCGATGCGCGGGCACCTGTCGTCGCTGAACGTCTCGGCCGCGGCCGCGCTCGCCACGTACGAAGTCGTGCGCGCGCGTCGCTGAGCCGGCTCACGCTCGGCAGTGGAGGCGCTCCTGCTCGTCCTGGCCGGCATCGGCGCGGGCCTGTCGGGCAGCGTCGCCGGGCTCGCCTCGCTCGTCAGCTATCCGGCGCTGCTGGCCGCCGGGCTGTCGCCGGTCTCCGCGAACGTCACCAACTCGGTGTCGCTCATGTTCGGCAGCGTCGGCTCGATCACGGGGTCGCGCATCGAGCTCGCCGGACAGCGTCGTCGCGCGCAGCGCCTCACCGCGGCCGGGATCCTCGGCGGCACGGCCGGGGGAGCGCTGCTCCTGCTGACACCCGGCGGCGCCTTCGAGAAGGCGGTGCCGTGGCTCGTCGGCGCCGGCGCCGCGGCGATCCTGGTGCGCCGCAAGCTGGTGGAGGTCTCCTACGAGGAGGGCCATCATCACCCGCACGTCGACGTGAGCCGTCGCGTCCTGCTCGCGACCGCAGCGGTCGGCATGTACGGCGGGTACTTCGGGGCGGGAGCGGGAGTGATGCTGCTGTCGCTCTTCCTCTACGTGACCGGCGAGACGCTGCCCCGGGCCAACGCGCTGAAGAACGTCGTCCTCGGGTTCGCCAACGGCGTCGCCGCAGTCACCTTCGCGCTCTTCGGTCCCGTGCGATGGCTGTACGTGCTGCCGCTCGGCGCCGGTCTGCTCGTCGGTGGTCGCCTCGGGCCGGTTGTCGTGCGCCACGCCCCGCAGCGAGCCCTTCGCATCGTCATCGGCATCGCCGGGCTCG
>JBFWSW010000131.1:0-7387 GCA_050248155.1 Ilumatobacteraceae bacterium | reverse complement strand
GGTGCACCGGTCGTACGCGAGCCGAGGGGCACGGCGCACACCCTTCGCTGCCAGTACCACTCGTGGACCTACGACATCTCGTCGGGCGAGCTGATCAACGTGCCCGACGAGCGTGACTTCATCGGGCTCGACAAGACGACCCGTTGCCTGCCGCAGATCCGCTGCGAGACGTGGGACGGGTGGGTCTTCGTCAACCAGGATCCCGACGCGGTGCCGCTGCTCGAATGGCTCGCCCCCATACCCCAGCAGCTGGCAGAGCTGAACGGGACGAACCTCCGTACGGTGGCTCGCCGGAGCGAGGTGGTGACCTGCAACTGGAAGATCACCGCCGAGGCGTTCCTCGAGGTGTACCACTTCCGCCACATCCACAGCCGCAACGGCGACACGCAGCTCGACAACCGTGGCGCGACGATGGGCCTGCTGCCCAACGGTGCGTCGCGGATGATCACGCCGTTCTCGAAGTCAGCGTGCGCCGCGGCGGGGATGGCCGGCTGGGACGATTGGAAGCACCACGTTGCTCCGGGGTTCATCGACATCGAGACGGTGAACGACATGGTGCGCAGCACGAGCTCCGCCTACTCGATCTTCCCCAACCTGATCACACCACTCGGTGCGTACGGCTTCCCGTTCATCACGTTCTGGCCGATCGACAAGCGCACGACACGGATCGACTGGACCCACTACGCCCCCGTCGACTTCGATCCGGACGACGGGTTGCCGCCGCACTGGGAGAAGCGGATGGAGATCTTCGACCAGATCATGTCCGAGGACTTCGCCAACCTCGCGCCGATGCAGCGTTCGCTCGAGTCGCCCGCGATGCACGGGATCCCGATCAACTACCAGGAGCGGCGCATCTGGCACTTCCACGAGCAGCTCGACCGGATGATCGGCATCGACCGCGTGCCACCCGAACTGCGGGTGGCTCAACTGCTCGATCGGTACGTCGAGCGCTGACGGGTCAGCGCGGCGACATGACGCCCGGGTTGCCCTCGCGCCACATCGCGACGAGGCGCCGGTGTGCGATCCGCCACCCGTCGGCGGTGCGCACCACCGTGTCCTCGTAGCGCCCGCCGATGACGTAGTTCGCACCACCCTCGGCATCGCGCCGCACGTGTTGCGCCTGCAGGTAGCAGCGGCACGTCGCTCGATCTCCGGACGGATCGAAGACGATCTGGTGGTTGGTCACCATGTGCTGGCTGTCGTCGAGGGGTACGAGCGCCCGCGCGACCCGCTCCTTGATCGCCTCCACGCCGACGAGCGGTGGCGACGCCAGCTCCGCAGTGACGTCGGCAGAGAACACCCGGTCGAGCGCGTCCCATTCGCGAGTGTCGAGCGCCCAGCAGTACGCCACGGTGAGGTCGATGATCGCGAGGCGGTCCTCGACGGTGTGTGCACCCTCAGGCAAGGGGGCCACCCGCGAACCAGCGTTCGAACATCGGCTGGATCGCGCTCGACACGAGCTCGACGATGAGGCCGCTCGGCGGTTGGACGTAGGTGAACGCGCCGTATCCCTCGTCGGGCGGTCGTTGGCCCAGCCGAACCGTCCATCCGTGATCGACGAGACGCTGCGTGTCGTCACCGACGTCGTCGGACCAGACGCCGATGTGGTGCAGCCCCGGCTGCTCGCGCCCGTCCCAGATCGAGCCCGGGGCGCCCTCGAGCAACTCGATGTGCTGCGGCCCCTCGGCCGAGTAGGTGAACCGGAGCGGCACGGTGGCGGCGCCGACATCGGGCAACCACACCTGCTGCTCACGCGTCTGCGGCTCGCACCACGTGACGCCCAGCGCCCCGCCGATCTCGGCCATCGCCGCCTCGAGGTCGGGAACGCGCACCCCGTGGTGGTAGGCGCGGGTGTAGTCGATCATCAGCGCGCGAGGATCGTGACGCCGGAGATGCCCGGCGCGCCGTACACGTGCGTGTACGCGGTGCGCGGCTCGTTCGGCACCTGACGGACGCCGGCATCACCACGCAGCTGCAGCACGTTCTCGTACACCTGGCGCAGACCCGACGCTCCGATCGGCTCGCCGTTGGCGAGGCACCCGCCGTCGGTGTTGACCGGGAGCCGACCGCTGATCTCGGTCTCGCCGCGCTGGATCATCTGCTCCTGCTCGCCGTGCTCGCAAAATCCGTTCTCGGCCATGTGCATCACCTCGGCGCCGGCCTCGGTGTCCTGCAACTGGGCGACGTCGATGTCGTCCGGGCCGATGCCGGCCATCTCGAACGCAGCCTTCGACGCGTCGACGGTGGGACCCGCGTTGCGCTCGAGCGCGATCGACGGTGCGAGCACCTCGAAGCTCCCGAACCGTCGCGAGCGCACGGCGGCCGCCTTCAGGTAGATCGGTCGCGGGTGGTACTGCTTGGCGACGTCGGCGCGGGCCAGGATGAGCGCGACTCCGCCCTCGCCCGGCGAGCAGAACATGTACTGCGTCAGCGGGTACGACAGCATCGCCGACTCGAGGATCTCGCTCTCGGACAGCGGCTTGCGGCGCCACGCCATCGGGTTGGCGGCACCGTTGCGGAACGCCTTCTCGCTCACCTTCGCGAGCGTCGACTGCGTGATGCCGTACTCGTGCATGTAGCGGTTGATCTTCATGCCGAAGAACTGCGTGGTGAGCGCCAGGCCGCTCGCCCCGTACCAGTCGCCGAGCCCCGACCCGCGCGTGTTGACGCGGAACGCGCCGCGCTCGTGCTTGTCGAACCCGATCGCGATGCCGAGGTCGAACACACCGGCCTTGATCGTGTTGTACGCGCTGATGAGCGCCGACCCGCCTGTCGCGCACCCGTTGGCGACGTTGATGAACTGCAGACCGGTGAGGCCGAGCAGGGACACCATGGTGTCGGCGGCCCCGGCTGCGTTCGAGCCGCCGAACGCGAACTGCATGTCCTCCCAACTGAGCCCCGCGTCGGCGAGGGCCCGGCGGACGGCGATGACGCCCTGATCCATGCCCGAGACGCCGTCGTGCCGACCGAACTCGTGCATGCCGATGCCGACGATCGCGACGTCACTGCTCATGATCCGACCTCCTGCTGATCTGCTCCCGAGTTGCTTCCGTCACCGACCGGCTGGAACGCGAACGTGACCACCTCGTTGCCGGCGTCGTCGACGGCGAGCGGGACGAGCACGAGCTCCATCTCCATCCCGATCCGCAGCTTGCCGGGGTCGGCCTCGGTGAGCCGGGACTCGACCTTCACCTCGCCCGGCAGCTCGACGTAGCCGACGCCGAACGGGCGGAACGAGGCGTCCGTCGCCCCGGCGTACGGGGGCGACTTCGGTGGGAAACCCTGCACCGTCCAGGTCCACAGGGTGCCGCGGCGGGCGAGCTCGACGGTCTCGGTGTCGTTCCCCGTGCACCGTGGGCATCCCGACTGGACCGGGAACATGTGGTTGCCGCAGTTCGTGCACCTGCTCCCGAGCAGGCGGACCTGGCCGCCCGCGCCGTCGGGCGGCCACGTGAACACGCCGTCGCTGACCGGTACCTGTGTGGGCATGGGGCGCTGTCTCCCTTCGCGGACTCACCGCGCGGAACTTACCAGATGATCAATTAATGTCGGGAGCCGAGTGGAGCCCCATCAGACGAACGAGCGCGCGCCGCGCGCG
This sequence comes from Ilumatobacteraceae bacterium, assembly GCA_050248155.1. Classification (GTDB taxonomy): domain Bacteria; phylum Actinomycetota; class Acidimicrobiia; order Acidimicrobiales; family Ilumatobacteraceae; genus VFMC01. The sequence continues at coordinate 3,789 of JBFWSW010000131.1, read as the reverse complement.
ACGGCTGCAACGTGCTCGTCGGGCGCGGCCCAACCGGCCGCGCTGCAGACCTCCACCGACATCGGCACCGCGCAGCCGGTGGCGCGGACCGTGTCGACGAACCCCCGGACGTCGAACTCACCCGCTCCGGGTGCGACCCGGTGAGCGAGGCAGTCGGCGTAGTAGTCGGGTTCCTCGGGCTCGATCGTGCCGTCGTTGATCTGGATCCCGCTGATCATCTCGCCGGGCAGCGCGGCGATGCCCGCGAGGTCGCGCGCACCTCGCTCGTGGTGCCAGATGTCGACGCAGATCCCACCGTTCGCCCTCCCGGCCGCTTCCACGATGCGCCGAGCGTCGTGCACGCTGACGATGTCGGTGAACGGGAGGAACTCGAGACCGAGGACGAGCCCGTGATCGGCCGCACGGTCGCAGAGCGCGCCGAACGCCCGCGCCGCGTCGGCAGGGTCGCCGCCCGCCGGCCCGATCACCTGGAGGTACCGGCACTCGAACTCGTCGGCCATGCGGAAGGCGACGGCCTCCATCTCGGCGGCCCGAGTCGCACCGGGCCCGTCGGCGCCCAATCCTGGGATCACCTCGATCTCGGCGAGGCAGACCTCGTGCCGATCGAGCAGCTCGCGCAGACCGTTCGGCGCGAACCCGTCGCGCTCGAGTTGTGCGTAGTGACCGATGTAGAGACCGATCGCCTCGAACCCGTTCGCCGCGGCGAGACGGACGCGATCGTCGATCGGGTGCATCCGGGCGAGGCTGAAGTGGCTGAGCACCAGGTTCTCGGCGGTCAGCACGCGAGGTCTAGGTTGCGCCATCGTCCGAGTGTGACATGGGGAGCGCACACGTCCTGCACGGACGGGGCCGTGAGGGGGGATGCGGTATGACAGGTCGTCTGAGCGGCAAGGTCGCGGTCGTGACCGGCGGTGCGAGCGGCATCGGTGAGGCGACCGTTCGCCGCTTCGCCGCGGAGGGCGCGAGCGTGGTCGTCGCCGACCTGCAACGCGACCTCGGTGCAGCCGTCGCAGCCGATGTCGGCGCGGCCGCTCGCTTCATCGCCACCGATGTCACTCGCGAAGACGACGTCGCGGCTGCGATCGACCTGGCCGTCAGCGAGTTCGGCACGCTCGACGTGATGTTCAACAACGCCGGGATCGTCGGTGCGGTCGGCTCCATCGCGCAGACGTCGGTCGAGGCGTGGGACCGGACGGTCGCAGTACTGCTGCGCGGCGTGTTCCTCGGCATGAAGCACGCAGCGCGCGTGATGGGGCCGCAGGGATCCGGCTCGATCATCTCGACCTCGAGCACCGCCGGCATCATCGGTGGGCTCGGACCGCACTGCTACACGGCGTGCAAGCACGGGGTGATCGGTCTCACGAAGTCGGTCGCCACTGAGCTCGCCGGCTCGGGTGTGCGCGTCAACGCGATCTCGCCCGGCAACACGGTCACGGCGATGACGTCGGCTGTGATCACCGGCGACCATCTCGCCACGGAGGCAACGACGAAGGCGATCGCGGCCACGTCGCCACTCGGCATCGCGGGCCTCCCCGACGACATCGCCAACGCGGCCCTGTACCTCGCGAGCGACGAGGCTCGCTACGTCACCGGGCACACCCTCGTCGTCGACGCGGGCCAGACCACCAACGGCGGCAGCGCTCGCTTCCATCAGCAACGACCAGCACTACTGCGCGAAGCGGGCGTGAGGGAGCGATAGCGATGCGATGGGGTGACACGGTCGCCTACTGGGCCCGGTGGCAAGGCGATGCCATTGCCGTCCGCTTCGGCGAGCGCGATCTCACATGGGCGCTGCTCGACCGTCACGCGTCCGCTATCGCCGCTTCACTGCAGGAGCTCGGCGTCGAACGGGGTGATCGGGTCGGCCTGCTCATGTCGAACCGACCGGAGTTCCTCGAGGTGGTCGTCGCGTGCGCGCGGATCGGAGCGATCGTCGCCCCGTTCAACCTCCGGTTCACCGCGGTCGAGCTCGCCTTCGTGGTCGGCGACGCCGACTGTTCGGTGGTCGTGACCGAGACGGCGTTGCGGGACGGGTTGTCGCTGGTCGAGCACGACCGCTCCGACCTCGACATCGTCGACGTCGACAGTCAGCGTTGGCCAGCGATGGCTGCGCGCGACGCCGCCCCGCAGCCGGTGGACGTCGGCGACGACGACCCGTTCTTCATCTGCTACACCTCGGGCACGACGGGACATCCGAAGGGTGCGGTCCTCACCCACCGCAGCTGGTTCTACGCCTCGATGGTCCGTTCGCTGCAGGGCGGCATCAACCGCAACGATCGCATCCTCTTGCCGTTCCCGCTCGCGTTCACCGGTGGGTTGGCGCTCGCGATGGTCGCGTTGTGGACCGGCGCGACGCTCGTGCTCGAGCAGGCGTTCGAGCCCGGCCGTGCGCTCCAGCTCATCGAGTCACAGCGCATCACCGTGTTCATGGCGGTGCCCACGCTCTTCCAGCTCATGGCTCAACACCCGACGTTCGCCGCCACCGACATCTCGTCGATCCGCTGTGCGTCCTCTGGCGGCGCACCGGTCCCCGTGTCGCTGCTGCAGACCTTCCTCGACCGCGGCATCACGATGACGCAGACGTACTCGCTCACCGAGGTGAGCGCGTCGGGGATCACGCTCCCCTATCACGAAGCCTTCGCGCGAGTGGGCTCGTGCGGTGTGCCGGCGATGCACAGCCAGGCGCGCATCGTCGACGCCGACGGCAACGAACTCCCTCCCGGCACGGTCGGCGAGATCGCGATCAAGGGCCCCGAGGTGATGGCCGGCTACTGGCGCAACCCCGAGGCGACGGCCGCGACGTTGCGCGACGGCTGGTGCCACACGGGCGACCTCGGCACGATGGACGCCGACGGCTACTTCTACGTCGTCGACCGAGCGAAGGACATGCTGATCTCCGGCGGTCTCAACGTGTACCCGGCCGAGATCGAGCGAGAGCTCTCCGGGCTCGACGGCATCGTCGAGCTCGCGGTCATCGGCGTGGCCGACGAGCGATGGGGCGAGACGCCGGCCGTCATCGCCGTCACCGACGGGCGGGGCCTCGACGGTGCAACGGTGCTGGGGCGGTGCGCGGGTCGCCTCGCTGACTTCAAGCTCCCCCGGTACCTCGTGGTGCGCCCCGAGCCCCTGCCACGCAACATGTCGGGCAAGGTGCTCAAAGCCGCGCTGCGGGCCGAGTACGCGGACCTGCCTGCGACGGCGACACCGATCCGGTGAGCCGGCGATGAAGGTCGGGATCGCGATGTACACGAGCGACGAGACGCTCCCGCCCGACGAGCTCGCCACTGCTTGCGAGCAACTCGGCTTCGAGTCGTTGTTGTTCGCCGACCACTCGCACATCCCGACGAGCAGGCGCTCGCCGTGGCCCGGGAGCACGACGGGGGCACCCTTGCCCGCCGTGTACAAGCGCCTGATCGACCCGTTCGTCGCCCTCGGCGCGGCCGCGGCGGTCACGTCCTCGTTGCGGATCGGCACGTGCGTCGCACTGCCCGCACAGCGCGACGTGCTGCAACTCGCGAAGGAGGTCGCCACGGTCGACTGGCTGTCCGGCGGGCGGATGATCTTCGGTGTCGGGTTCGGCTGGAACGCCGAGGAGATGGCCGACCACGGCGTGGCGATGGCCGACCGGTGGGATGTCGTCGGCGAGAAGCTCGAGGCGATGAAGCGCCTGTGGACCTCCGAGACGGCGGAGTACCACGGTCGGCACGTCGACTTCGCCGAGTCGTGGGCGTGGCCGAAGCCGGTGCAGCAGCCCTACCCGCCGATCCTCATCGGCGGCGGATGGGGACC
>JBFWSW010000130.1:0-7618 GCA_050248155.1 Ilumatobacteraceae bacterium | reverse complement strand
TGGTTGGTGATGTTCCTCCGGCGCCCGGGCGGACAGACCCAGTTCGCCGCACCGGTGTGGATGCCACGCGCGGAGCGATCGGCGATCCGCGCCGTCCAGTCGCACATCGAGTCACATCCCGAGGACGACCACAGCGTGAGCGCCCTCGCCGCCCGTGCGACGATGAGCCCTCGCCACTTCACCCGCGTGTTCACCGCGCAGGTCGGCGAGGCTCCCGGTCAGTACGTCGAGCGCGTTCGCGTCGAAGCGGCGCGACGAGCGCTCGAGGACAGCGACGACACCCTCGAGGTCGTCGCCCGCCGCTGCGGGTTCGGAAGCGCCGAGACCCTGCGGCGCACCTTCGGCAAACGGCTCGGGATCCCACCGAACCAGTACCGGCGGCGATTCGGCATCGCGGCGTCGTAGACCTCACCAACCCGAAAGGCACAACATCATGCAGGTCGTCATCCCCCTCTTCCCCAGGTTCACCGCGCTCGACGGCATCGGGCCCTACGAGGTGCTGCAGCGCATCCCCGACCTCGACGTCACCTTCATCGGGCACGAGCGCGGCGAGGTGCGCAGCGAGAACGGGTTCCTCGGCATCACGCGTGACGGCACGTTCGAGGAGTTCCCTCACCCGGACGTCATCGTGTTCCCCGGCGGCGTGGGAACTCGGCCGCTCATGCACGACGAGCGCGTGCTCGAGTGGGTGCGCCGCGCGCACGAGACCTCCACGTTCACCACGTCGGTGTGCACCGGGTCGCTCGTGCTCGCCGCTGCCGGCCTGCTGCAGGGGTTGACCGCGACCACGCACTGGTCGACCTACCCGATCCTCGAGGAGCACGGCGCGACCCCGACTGGCACGCGCGTCGTCGAGCACCTCCCCGAGCGCATCATCACCGCGGCCGGGGTGTCGAGCGGCATCGACATGGCGCTGCGGCTCGCCGAGCTGCTCTTCGACGACACAGCTGCGAAGGCCAGCCAGTTGATGATCGAGTACGACCCGCAGCCGCCGTTCGACTGCGGCTCGGTGCCGAAGTCGGACGACGTCGTGATGACCCGGGTGATCGAATACGCGTCAGTCCGCCAGTAGCCGTGCGCCGACCGCGCCTTCAGAGCACGACGACGCTGCGGAGGACCTCACCGCGCTCCATCTTGTGGAACGCCTCCTCGACGTCCTCGAGCGAGATGGTCTCGCTGACGAACCGGTCGAGGTCGAGGCGGCCCTGGAGGTAGAGGTCGATCAGCATCGGGAAGTCGCGCGAGGGCAGGCAGTCGCCGTACCAGCTCGACTTCAGCTGTCCGCCCCGGCCGAACACCTCGATGAACGGCAGGTCGAGACGCATGTCCGGGCGGGGCACGCCCACCAGCACCACCGTGCCGGCGAGGTCGCGCGCCTCGAACGCCTGCTGGTACACCTTGGGGTTGCCGACGGCTTCGATGCACACGTCGGCTCCGTTGCCGTTGGTCACGCTCTTGATGAACTCGACCGGGTCGGTGTTCGATGCGTTGACGGTGTGCGTGGCGCCGAACTCCTTGGCCCACTCGAGCTTGCGGTCGTCGAGGTCGACACCGACGATCGTGTGCGCGCCGGCGAGGCGGGCCCCGGCGATCGCTGCGTTGCCCACGCCGCCGCAGCCGAACACCGCGACAGAATCGCCGCGGCCGACGTTGCCGGTGTTGATCGCCGCGCCGATGCCGGCCATGACGCCACACCCGAGCAGACCTGCCGCGGTCGCAGGGGCGGCCGGGTCGACCTTGGTGCACTGGCCGGCAGCGACGAGCGTCTTGTCGGCGAAGGCGCCGATGCCGAGCGCCGGCGAGAGCACGGTGCCGTCTGTGAGCGTCATCTTCTGCGTCGCGTTGAAGGTGCTGAAGCAGTACCAGGGCCGCCCCCGCAGGCAGCTCCGGCAGGTGCCGCAGACGGCGCGCCAGTTGAGGATGACGTAGTCGCCGGGCGAGACCTCGGTGACACCGGGGCCGACCGACTCGACGATGCCGGCCGCCTCGTGACCGAGCAGGAACGGGAAGTCGTCGTTGATGCCGCCCTCGCGGTAGTGCAGGTCGGTGTGGCACACCCCGCAGGCCTTGATCGCGACGACCGCCTCACCCGGGCCTGGATCGGGGATGACGATGGTCTCGATCGAGACCGGCTCGCCCTTGCCACGCGCGACCACACCACGAACCTCTTGCGACACGTTCCCTCCCACGGACCTGAACTCGGACACGACGATGAACGCCCCACTCCGCGAGCGCTGGCCGCACCGTAGCTCACCAGTCGCGAGCCGGGTGCCGCGATCACACGGTGGTCGCGCAGAAGGTGTCGCCCATGGGGATCGACTCCTGCAGCGACGGCTCGGCCTCGCCGCCGTAGAGCACGGCGAGCATGCCCTTCACCATCCCCCGATCGACCGCGCAGATGACCGGGTGCTCGATCGCCACGTCGCCGAAGGGGCAGTGGTTGTTCACGATGCGCAGCTGGTCGTGGTGGTGGTCGGTGTGGGCGGCGAACCCGTGCGCGGTGAGCGCATCGGCGACGGCGTGCAGCGCCGAGCGCAGCGACCGCTGGCCCGCGGCCAGGTCGCCACCCGTCAGTCCCGCCGCCATCGTCGCGCCGTAGTCGCGCCCCACCTGCTCGGCCATCGCCTCGGCCTGTTCGCGGGGCAGCAGTGCGAGCGCCTTGCCGAGCAGCGTGAGCACGAGATCGTCGCTGCGCACCGGGACGTCGGGAAGTGCCTCGGACACGGTGCGATAGCGCTTGGAGGGGCGTCCCGCGCCCGAGCCGGAGGGCCGAACGACCGCTGCTTCGAGGTAGCCGCCGGCCGCCAGGCGGTCGAGGTGGTGGCGGGCGACGTTGGGATGCAGACCGAACTGCTCGGCGACCTCGGCCGCGGTGACGCCGCCATCGCTCGACCGGGCGAACAGGTAGATGCCCCTGCGCGTGGGGTCACCGAAGGCGTTGGTGATCGCCGACACGGTGGCCGAGAAGGCGCCGTCGTCGCGCCCGATCGGCGGCGCACTGGGGTGCTTGCTGACCACGCCGGTATTCTACCTATCCAGGTAGTGGTAATTCCGCCGCTGCGCCATCGGCCATCCCCGCCACTTCCACGCAGAGGGAGCCCCCATGCCCACCACCCCGACGACCGACCAGATCATCGACGCCCTCCGCCCCGTCGAGGACCCCGAGCTGCGTCGCTCGATCGTCGACCTCGGCATGGTGCGCGACGTGCGCGTCGGCGCCGGAGGCGACGTCTCCGTGCAGATCGCGCTCACGGTCGCGGGCTGCCCCCTGCGCAACGAGATCACCAACCGGGTCACCACGGCCGTGCAGCCGCTCGCCGGTGACGCGGCGGTCTCGCTCGACTTCACGGTGATGACCGATCAGGAGCGCGAAGACCTGCGCATCAAGCTCCATGGGGCGCCGTCCGCGACCGCCGGGCAGGGTCACGCGCACGGCCACGCCGAAGGGCGCACCGTGCCGTTCAGCGAGCCCGGCTCGAAGACCCGCCCGCTGCTCATCGCCTCGGGCAAGGGTGGCGTGGGCAAGAGCAGCGTCACCGTCAACCTCGCGGTCGCGCTCGCCGCGCAGGGGTACTCGGTCGGCGTCGTCGATGCCGACATCTACGGCTACTCGGTGCCGCGCATGCTGGGCACCGACCGCGATCCGGTCGTCATCGACCAGATGCTCGTGCCGCCCGAGGCGTGGGGGGTCCGCTGCATCTCGATCGGCTACTTCGTGCCCGAGGGCCAGGCGATCATCTGGCGTGGCCCCATGCTGCACAAGGCGCTCGAGCAGTTCCTCACCGACGTGTACTGGGACGAGCCCGACTTCCTGCTCGTCGACATGCCGCCCGGCACCGGCGACATCGCGCTCTCGCTCAGCCAGTACCTGCCGCGCGCCGAGGTGTACGTGGTCACCACGCCGCAGCCCGCCGCGCAGCAGGTCGCCCGCCTCGCCGCGGCGATGGCCGAGAAGGTCAACCTGCCCGTCAAGGGCATCATCGAGAACATGAGCTGGTTCACGGGCGACGACGGCAAGCACTACGAGCTGTTCGGTGAGGGCGGCGGAGCCGAGCTGGCCGCCGAGCTCGGCGTCCCGCTGCTCGGCCAGCTCCCCCTCGTCACCGCCCTGCGCGAGGGAGGCGACGTCGGCCGCCCGATCACCGCTGTCGAGCCGGACAGCGAAGCCGCCGCGGCGTTCCACGAGATCGCGCATCGCATCGCGGTCGAGCTGAAGCCGAAGAAGATCTTCAGCCCGGCGCTGCGCATCAGCTGACCGCAGCGCCGAGCACCCGCATGGGTACCCTGCGTCCATGCGCGCCACACGGGCCTGGTTCCCACTGCTGATCGTCGTCTCGTGCGTCGCGAGCGTCGCCGCCTCGGCTGCTACCCCTGCCACCGTTCGGGCCGGCGGGCCCTTCTCCGTCGTCGACGATCCGGACCGGACGATGTTCGACGTCAGCGACAACGGTCGATACGTCCTCACCGGCTCCGATGCCGGCGGAGCGCGGCGGGTCGTCGACCGGGTCGCGGGCACCTCCACCGACGTCAACCCGTTGGCGAGCTTCCTCACGTCAGGCGGCGGCATGGTCGTGTACTCGACGACTGCACAGCTGACGGGCGCCGACACGGACAGCCTGCCCGACGTGTACATCGAGAACCTCGACGGCAGCGATGTCGAGCTCATGAGCCAGGGTTTCCCGGGTTGGAGCTTCGAGGACATCGGAGACGTGGCCGATCGCGGCGAGGGCGCGATCGTGCTGGGAGTGAACGGTGCGCTCGCCCAGGTCGCGCCGTTCCGGGTGTCGCCGTTCGGGACGACCCGGCTCGATGCCGACCTGCCACCCAGCTCCTTCGGGGTGCGCGTCTTCTCGATCCTGAAGACGAGCGCGATGACGCTCTGGCAACGCGGCGACGTGCTCTACGCGGATGGCCTCCCGGGCGGTGGACGTCAGGTGATGAACCTGCTCGACGGGGCATACGTGCCCATCGGCGACGCGGTGCTGCAGCCGGGCGCACCCGCACCGATCGTCGCGTTCACCCACGCAGTCACGGGCACGGTCCACTTCAGTGGCGGCGGCCAGGTGGGTCCACCGATCTCGGACGTGCCGTCGTACCCGCTCGGGGACTACCCCGCCATCTCGCTGTCGTCGGCGGGTGACGTCGCGTGGGAAGCGCCCGCTCCGACGAGCTTCGGCTCGGTGATCTACACGCATCGCCAGCTCGCCGTGCGTGTGCACGACTCGGAAAGCACGGTGATCGAGAGCCAACCGGGCGCCGCGCTCGCCGACGGCGGGGTGCGCAACGGGGTGATCAGCGCCGATGGCTCGACGCTCCTCTTCACGTCGCTCGCCACGAACCTCGCCGGCACGACAGATGAGCCATCGGTGTTCGCGTCGCCACCGACTCACGGCCCGCCGACGCCGGACCTGCGGCCGTCGACGTTCACGCCCCGCACGCCCGTGCGCGTGCTCGACACACGCGCGGCGAGCCAGGTCGGCTACACCGGAGCGATGCCGGGACCGGGCACCGGCATCACGCTCCCGATGCGCGGCGCAAACGGGGTCCCGGCCAACGCGAGCGCCGTCGCGATCCAGCTCACCGCGGCCGAAGGCACGGGGGTCGGCTATCTGGCCGCGATCCGTTCCGGTGCAGTGCCGGGCTTCAGCTCGAACCTGAACATCGACGAACCGGGCGAGGCCATCGCCAACTTCGCCATCGCGCCGATCGGCTCGAACGGTGCGATCACCGTGTTCACCCAGGCACCGACGCACGTCGTGGTCGACCTCGTCGGCTGGTTCACGCCGGCACCGTTCACCGTCGCGTCGGCCGGGCGGTACGTCTCGGTGGGCCCGAACCGTGTGCTCGACACCCGGCCGGAGTCACGCGTGGGCTGGCAGGGCGACAAGCCTGCATCGACGTCGATCACCACACTGCACGTGACGGGGAGCAACGGCATTCCCGCATCCGGCGTCACCGCCGTTGCGGTCAACGTGACGCTCACCGAGACCGGCGCTCCCGGCTACGTGCAGGTCGCGCCGGCCAGCTCGTTCGTCGTCGGCGCGTCGTCGACTGCCAACGTCAGCCGCGCGGGACAGACCGTTGCGGCCGCGACCATCGTGCCGGTGGACGCGAACGGCGACATCTCGATCTACACCCAGATGTCGACGCACGTCATCGTCGACATCAGCGGCTGGTTCACGGACGGCACGGCGCCCATGTCGGGCACCGGCATGTTCGTCCCACTCGAGGTGTCGGTGCGCACCGACACTCGCGATGGCGTCAAGCCATCCCCCGGCGCACGGCTGACTCGGAGCTCGCCAGGATCGGCCGCCGTCGGAAACGTCACCGTCACCGAGACAGACGGCCCCGGGTTCGTCCAACTCGGGCCGTCGGCCACGATGGTGTCCGGGGCCACGTCGAACATCAACCCGACACGCACGGACGAGACGATGGCCAACTTCTTCATCGCTCCCGTCGCAGGCGGCTTCGATGTCTTCACGTCGAACTCGACCCACATCGTCACCGACGTCGTGGGCTACATGACGACCTGATGTCGCCGCGTCGCCGCGTCACCGGAAGGGACCAAAGACCCTCCGAACGCGGCCGGGCGCGTCGTAGCGTCGGAGACGTGGTTCGTCGACGTGCCCGCATCGCCTCGGTGGCAGCGCTCACCGGCTCCCTCGCCCTCGCCCTCGTCTCGTGCGGCGGCGACGACACCGGCACCGCGACGCCGACGTCGGCCACGGCCGTCGATGCGCGGATCGAGCTGATCAGCGCGTCGGCGACCCAGCAGCTGCTCGACGCTCCGCCGGCGGGTCTGGTGGTGCTCGACGTGCGCACACCCGAGGAGTTCGCCGCCGGACACCTCGCCGGCGCGATCGACCTCGACTACCGATCGGCGACGTTCGCCGACGATCTCGCCGAGCTCGACCGGGACGTGCCGTACCTCGTCTACTGCCACTCCGGGAACCGGTCCGCCGGAGCGGTGGCAGCGATGCGCGAGCTCGGGTTCACGATCGTCTCCGAGCTCGACGGCGGCATCACCGCCTGGCAGGCCGCGGGCTACCCGGTCACGTCCTGACGGGGCTCGCCGCTCAGTCGCCCCAGTGCCGTTGCTCGGTGAACGGGTCGCCGTACATGTGGTACCCGTTGCGCTCCCAGAAGCCGGGCTCGTCGTGGTCGGTGAGCTCGAGTCCACGCACCCACTTCGCGCTCTTCCAGAAGTAGAGGTGCGGCACCACGATGCGCACGGGCCCACCGTGGATCGGCTCGATGTCCTCACCTTCGTATGCGTAGGCGACGATCGCCTCGTCGGTCGTGATGTCGGCGAGCGGCAGGTTGGTGGTGTAGCCGAACTCGGCGTGCTCCATCACGTGGGTGGCCGTCGGCTGCACACCGGCCCGCTCGAACAGGTCGCGCACACGGACACCGGTCCAGGTCGTGTCGAACTTGCTCCACTTCGTGACGCAGTGGATGTCGAAGGTGAGGCTCACCGACGGCAGGGCCCGTAGCTCGTCGAGGTCGATGGTGAACGGCCGCTCGACCAGACCCGACACGGTGAGGTTCCACTCGCCGGGGCCGTACGAGGGCACGTCGCCCACGTGGAGCACCGGGAACCGGTCGGTGAAGTACTGCC
>JBFWSW010000129.1:0-7633 GCA_050248155.1 Ilumatobacteraceae bacterium | reverse complement strand
CCGAGCAGTAGTCGACGATGTAACGGCCGTACGAGGCGTAGAGCTCCTTGGCGAGCGACTGGTCGATCGCGGTGATCGCGGTGGCGAACGTGCCGGGGATGATCAGGTCGATGTCGCGGCCCTCGCGGTCCATGTCGCGCAGCCGACCCTCGGCGTTGCGTTGCTGCACGTCGGGCTCGGGCAGCTCGACCCGGTTGTTCCCCACCGCACCCTTCAGCGCCGGTGTCCCGCCCTTCTCGGCCTCCTCCGCGAACGCAGGCTCACCCATCTTGCGCTTGTACGGGTACGGGCTGATGCTGAGACCGATGCCGTCACGGAACTCGCGCTCGTAGGGCTTGAGCTCGTCACGGCGAGACAGCAGCTCGTCGCTGCCGAACTCGTACAGCACGTCAGCGGTCGGCCCCACGTGCGTGTCGGTGTCGATGATCCGGTAGCCGTCGCGCATGGTTGGTGCAACTCCTGTTCTTCGCGAACGAAACGGCTCGTGGGAGCCGTGCAACATAATTCAGCATACTCTAATATGGATCTCTAGTATGGCGGCCATGTTCGACAGCCTCGAAGGCCAGATCGTCGTCGTGGTCGGAGCGAGCTCCGGCATGGGCCTCGCGACCGCCGCGGCGGCAAAGGCGGCGGGCGCGCTGGTGACGATCGTGGCGCGCAACCGCGAGCGCCTCGAAGAGGCGCAGGCATCGCTCGCGGGCGGTGTGCAGATCGCCGCGCTCGATGCCGCCGACGCCGAGGCCGTCGCCGCGCTGTTCGAGGGGTACGAGCGGGTGGACCACGTCGCCTCGTTCGCCGGGGAGCAACCGGTCGGCTCGGCGGGCGAGACGACCCACGAGCTGTACCAACGCGCACTCGACGCACGTGTCTGGGCGGCGCGCAACCTCTGCGCGGCAGCGGCACCGCGCATGCCCGAGACCGGCTCGTTCACGTTCTGCTCGGGCGTGTCCGCCTGGCGGCCCCGGGCGGGTCGCGCTGCGGGCGCTGCTGCCACGGCCGCCGTCGAGTCGTACGCGAGGGCGATGGCGGTCGAGCTCGCGCCAAGGCGGGTGAACACGGTGTGCCCGGGCTCGTTCGACACACCGGTGCTCGACCGGGCCTTCGGGGAGCGCAAGCTCGAGGCGTTGCAGCCCTACCTCTCGACGCTGCCCGCCGGGCGGCTGGGCAAGCCCGACGAGCTCGCTCACGCCGTGCTCTTCCTCATGACCAACGGCTACGTCACGGGCACGGTGCTGCACGTCGACGGTGGATCGCTGCTCATCTGACATGGCCGGTCTGCTCGAAGGAGTCCGCGTACTCGAGGTCGCCGTGCTGTTCAACGGCGACCTGGTCGGCCAGCACCTCGGCGATCTCGGCGCCGACGTCATCAAGGTCGAGGCACCGGGGCGTGGCGACTACCTCCGCGACATGCTCGGGCAGATCGTCCCGCACCACAGCCCGGCGCACCTGCAGGTCAACCGCAACAAGCGCAGCATCACGCTCGACCCCCGCACGGAAGAAGGCCGCGAGGTGTTCTGGCAGCTGCTCGCGACGGCGGACGTGTTCGTCGACGGATTGATCGCCGGCGCGTGCGACCGCCTCGGCATCGGGTACGACGAGCAACGTCGTCGCAAGCCCGACATCGTCTACTGCCACTGCTCGGGCTTCGGCTACACGGGCGACTACGCGGCGATCCCCACGCACGGACAGATGATGAACGCGGCGGCCGGAGCTGTCACCGTGGGCATGGACGCCGACGGGTTCGTCCGCCACCGCGCCAACGACGAGTTGATGTACGGAACGACCGGGGGCGGCGACGGCACCGGCGCAGCGGCGGTCCATGCTGCGCTGCGCACTGCCGCCGCACTGGTTCGTCGCGATCGCACCGGTGACGGCGCGTTCCTCGACGCAGCCGGTGCCGACGCCGTGATCGCCCAAGGCTGGATCGGCGCGGTGTACGGGTGGAACGAGAGCCGCCTCACCGATCGTCGCGGGCTGCGGGCCCCCGGGACACCGGTGTTCAGCAGCGCCCGCTACCAGTACTACGAGACGAGCGACGCCCGGTTCGTCCTGTTCTGCGGGATCGAGCCCAAGTTCTGGAGCAGGTTCTGCGAGGCCATCGAGCGGCGCGACCTGATCGTTGCCGAGGCACCCGGTGATGCACCGGTCGACTTCGCCCATGGCGACGACGAGCTCCGGCACACGCTGCAGGGCATCTTCGCGACGCGGACGCAGCGCGAGTGGATCGAGCTCGCGCGCACGGCCGACATCCCGATCGGCCCTGCCCACCAGCGCGTCGGTGAGCTGCGCGACGACCCGCACCTCGCCGCCCGTTCGATCATGGTCGACGGCGAGCACCCGGTCGCGGGCCCGTTCCACTACGTCGGGTCTCCGGTGATCGTCGACGGCCAGCCGTTCGCCGTTGCCCGACCGGCCCCCGAGCTCGGTCAGCACACCGCCGAAGTGCTGGCCGAGATCGGGATCGACGAGGCGCGCCTGGCCCAGCTGCGAGCAGCCGGCGCGATCTGACCCCACCCCACCTGCTCCCCCAACCCGACGCGATGAGAGATGAGTGGCGATACGCCACTCATCTCTCATCGCGTCAGGGAGCGTGTGCCTGCTGCTCGAGTGCGTCGGCGCCGGCTCGGGCGACGTCGGAATCGTGTTCGTGCGAACCGCTCGCGACACCGATCGCCCCGACGAGCTTGCCACCGACGGTGAGCGGGAACCCGCCGTGCACCACGAACGCGTCGGCTCTGCCGGCGATGGCCCGCCACAAGACGTCATCGGTCGTCAGCCGCTTGCCGAGGAAGTCGTCGGTCGACCGCTTCAACCCGCAGGCGGACGAGGCCTTGGCGAGGGCGTGGCGGATGGCGATCGGTGGCGCACCGTCGAGGCGAGCGAACGAGGTGACTCCCCCGCCGGCGTCGACCACGACGATCACCGATGCGACCCCGAGCTCTTCAGCTCGACGAACGGCCGCGTCCAGGACGATGTCGGCCGCCGCGAGTGTGAGGTGGACCTGCGAACGGACGAGCGGATCGGCAGCGTCGCTCATGGCACCAGTTTGACGACGCTGTCGATCTCGACGCTGGCCCCGCCCGGCAGCGCGCTGACGCCGACTGCCGAGCGTGCGCAGGCCTGGCCGAAGATGTCGACGAGCAGCTGCGAGGCGCCGTCCATCACCTTGGGTGTCTGCATGAAGCTCGGCACGGCGCGCACGTAGCCGGTCAGCTTGACGAAGCGCTCCACGCGGTCGAGCGAGCCGATCGCACCACGCAGGTTGCCGAGCAGGCTGATGAACGCCTGCCTCGCAGAGGCCTGCCCCGCCTCGACGTCGAGGTCGTCACCCAAGCAGCCGGCGTGGGCGAGCTTGAGTGGCGGCCCTTCCACCGCGACGGTGCCCGACGTGTATGCCAGGCCGTCGACGATGACGACCGAGGTGTAGAGGCCGCCGGCAGGCAGCGGGTCGAGGAGCGAGATCCCGAGCTCCTCCAGGCGACGTTCGTAATCAGCCATGTTCGTCCTCCTCGACGATGTGATCGGGCACGGTGCTCAGGTCGTCGACCCGTCCTGGCTCGCGGCGACGAGCTCGGCGAAGCGCTCCATCGCGGCGCGAGCGACCTTGGCATCGTCCTCGTGGAGTCCGCCGGACACGCCGACACCGCCGACGACGGCTCCGTCGACGAGCAAGGGGAAGCCGCCGGGCACGAGGAACGTCTGCTGGTCCGCCGTGAGCGCTCGATACAGCACTTCATCCTTGAGCAGCCGGCGCTCGAGGTACTCCTCGGTCGACGCGCCGAGCACGGCGGCCGTGCGGGCCTTGCCGAGCGCTCCGCTGTAGGTGTTGCCCGATGCCCCGTCGGTGCGGGCGACGGCGACCATCTCGCCGGCGGGGTCGGTGACGACGATCGCGCAGTTCATGCCGATGCGGGCGCACTCGGCGAGCCCGGCGTCGATGGCGGCGCGGGCGGCACGGTACGAGACCTGCGGGGAGCGGTGGACCGGTGCGATGGGGTTGCTCACGACCGCACCGCCACCGTGCACTCGAGGATGACGCTGGCGCGTTCGGGCAGCGCGGCGACCCCGATCGCGGTGCGCCCGGCAGGTTCGCCGTCGCCGAACAGCTCGACGACGAGCGCGTTCGCCGCCCCGACCACGTGGTGCACCTTCTCGAAGTCGGGTGTTGCGCACACGTAGCCGCGCACGTGGAGGAACCGCCCGATCCGGCCGAGGTCGCCGAGCCCGGCCTGCAGGGCGGCGAGGGTGGAGAGCAGCGCGCCGCGAGCCGACTGCTTGGCGTCGTCGATGCCGATGTCGTCGCCGACACGTCCCGGGTAGGCGATCTGCAGCGGCGGTCCGGTCACCGCCATCAGGCCCGACGTGTACGCGACGTCACCGTGCACGACGACAGGTTGGTACTTGCCGACCGCCGGGATCGGCTCGGGCAGCATCAGCCCGAGTCCTGCGAGGCGCTCGACGACGGCGGACGACCCGGTGGCTCCCATGTCGAAAAGAGTAGCCTGATTCCTTCATGGGAGTGAAGCGGACGATCGGGGTCGCCATCGCCGACATGTCGGAGTTCGTCGCGATCGACCCCGCGTACGGGATCGGTGACCAGCGTGCCCAGGTGCAGTCGGCGATCGACCACGAGCTCGAAGTCGGCGGGTTGCCGCCGCGGCTCGAGCTCGGGCTCGTGTTCCGCGAGTTCTCGTCGACGAGCATCGAGCACAAGCGGGAGGTCGCCGACGAGTTCGCCGCGGACGAAGTGCTCGCGGTGATCGGCGCGCGTGACTTCACCTACGGCTCGGTGCGATTGGCCGAGCAGCACGGGGTGCC
This sequence comes from Ilumatobacteraceae bacterium, assembly GCA_050248155.1. GTDB lineage: Bacteria > Actinomycetota > Acidimicrobiia > Acidimicrobiales > Ilumatobacteraceae > VFMC01. The sequence continues at coordinate 2,815 of JBFWSW010000129.1, read as the reverse complement.
GGTGATCGACGTGAACGCCGTCAACCGCTCGATCCTGGCGCGGACCGACCCGTGGCTGTTCACGGTGCGCGCCGCGCAGGACCTCGTGTACCTCACCTACGTCGAGTGGGCGCACCGCACCCGACGGCTGACGGGCCGGCGCATCGGCGTGTTCTCCGACCGCTACACCGCCTACAGCACGGGTGTCGCGCTCGACCGGTTGCGGTCGCTCGGGTACGACGTCGCTGACCACGTGACCTCCGACGGGGTCGGTGTCGGCAGCGACCACGACCGCGAGGCCGCCGAGCGGTTCGCCGCCGCGGGCGTCGACCTGGTCATGCCCTTCGTCAGCGGCAGCAGCCTCGCCCGCGTGCTGCATTGGCTCGACCACCTCGGCCGGCGGCCGACCATCCTCGAGCTCGAGACGGGTGAGCACGTGACCGACGTGTCGGGCAGCGTGATGCCCGAGGCGTTGTACGAGGGCGCGTCGGCGATCGCGATGAGCCGGGTCGGTGAGGTGGCGGCCGGGTTGCAGCTCGCACCGGCCGCCGCGGCGGCGCTCGATCGGTACGAGGCGACGACGGGCACCAGGCTCGAGCCAACCGGACGCGAGTCGAGCGGTGCGCTGTCGAACCTGCTGATGGTGACCGACGTGGTGGCGGTCCTGCTCGCCGGCCTGCGAGCTGCGGGTCCTGCCGTTGATCGGGAGTCACTCGTCCGCGGCATCGAGACGATCGACCAGATGCCGAGCGCGAGCGGCGGACGCCTGAGCTACCGGCCCGGTGAGCACTGGGGCTGCCGGGAGATGCGCGAGATCGTCTGGCGCTCCGGCGCCTGGCACGTGGTCGGTGAGTACGAGTCGATGGTGACCGGCTGACGACGAGGTCCACGGCTCACATTCGATTGAGTATCCTGATTCCATGAAGCAGGGATACAAGGTGATCGACACCGACACCCACGTCGGACCCAACCTCGAGACGCTGGTCGAGTACGCGAGTCCGAGGTTGAAGGAGCGCTGGGACGAGCTCGACGGCTACCGCATGGCAGTCAGCGACGGCGGCCATCACCTGAGCATCTCGCCGTTCCCCTACAAACGGCGGCTGCGCCAGTCGACCGTGCTCGAGGAGTCGGGCACGCGCGCGGGAGGGCAGACCCCGTTGAAGGGGGCGGTCAGCGCGGTGCTCGACGTCCCGCCGGTGCCCGGCGTCAACAACCTCAACAGTGCCGGGCGACTCGAGGACATGGACCGTGAAGGTGTCGACGTGCACCTCATCATCCCGGCCACGTTCGCGCTGGCCGTCACTGCCCTCGACGGCGAGATGGCGAGCGAGATCCACGCCGCGTACCGCCGCTACATCGCCGAGTACTGCTCGGTCGACCCGTCCCGATTGAAGGCGACGGTGCCGGTGCTCGCCGATCGCGCCGAGGAGAGCGCTGCGGTGGTGCGCGAGCTCGCGAACGAGCCATGGGTCGCGGCGATCACCCCGGTGCTGCCCGAGCAGCTCCCGATCGACGATCCGGTGCTCGACCCCGTGTGGGCGGCGATGAACGACGCCGACCTGCCGATCATGCACCACTCGTTCTTCTACGAGCCGCCGTACTTCCCCGGATACCGCGATCTGTGGGGCAACGTCGTCGTCGCCCGCGCGGCCGCGCACCCATGGGGCGCGCAGCGCCTCCTCGGCTACCTCGTCCTGAGTGGCCTGTTCGACCAGTACCCGAACCTCCGCATCGGGTTCGCCGAGTGCAGCGCCGGGTGGTTGCCGGCCTGGCTGATCCGGTTGCGGGGCCAGGCCGCGTACATGCGCAACGCGCTGCCCGAGTCGGTCCACGACCCGGTCGACTACGCGAAGGAGGGCCGCATCTTCTGCGGCATCGAGCTGTACGAGGGCGAGGAGATGGCCAAGTCGATCAACGACCTGCTGGGCGACGGCGTGATCATGTACCAGTCCGACTACCCGCACAACGGCTGCGAGTTCCCCAACTCGCCCGACATCGTCCTCGGCTGGGACGGCCTCGGCGAGACGGCGATGCGCAAGCTGATGTCCGAGAACGCCGAGCGCTACCTGCGGATGTGACGGTGAGGCCGGCGCGCGCTGGCACGAGCAGGTCGCCGGCAGGAGTGCTGGACGCACGGCTTCGGCTCTGGCGCAATTTCCTGTCACCACACGAATCGTCGTTCCGTTCGTGCAGTGACACGACCTCTGGACGCGCGCCAGATCACAGGCGTCTCCGCCAGACTGCAACACATGATCGACGAGGAACCAACCGTGCCGTCGCGACGTCTATCGAGGATGCGTCCGCTCGTTGTCTCTGCCTTGTTGGTCCTCACCCTCGCCGCGTGCGGGGATGACGACCCCGCCCCAACCGCCGACTCGACGGTGCCGACGACGGACGCCCCGGCACCCACGTCGACCGCTGCACCGTCCCCGAGCTCCGACCCTGTCACCGCTCCAACGAGCGCACCCCCGACCTCGGAGCCCGAGACGACCCTCCCACCGACGACCGTGCCCGCGACGATCGGGTGGAGCGACGTCGACCAGTACCCGTCGGGCTTCTCGCCCGGGTGCTGCGGCGCGAACGCGGTCGGACCGACGTCGCCTGCGCTGACCGAGGCTCCAGCCGAGCTCGCCGACGGCATCTACTCCTTCGAGATCGTGGGTTGGACCCCGGACGACCCGAACGTCCTCGAACTGTCGATCCGCGCGCTCGTGCCCTGCGCTGATGGCGTCGAAGGATGCTCGCCGATGGAGGACGGGACATATGGTCCCGACGAGGTCGGCGTGTCCGACACGTCTCGCGACGTCGACCTCGTGCTCGACGACTCGGTGGTCGT
>JBFWSW010000128.1:0-7732 GCA_050248155.1 Ilumatobacteraceae bacterium | reverse complement strand
CCGTCGGTGGCCGTGATGTCGAGCAGGTCGTCGACGATCTGGAAGACCATGCCGAACGCCTCGCCGTACTCGGTGAGGACGTCGATCGTCGGGCGATCGAGGTCGGCGACGATGGCCCCGATGCGAGCCGACGTGGCGAACAGCGATGCGGTCTTCCCCGCGATCGACGCGACGTACGACGACTCGGGGCGTGCGGGGTTGTAGGTGTGGCGGAGCTCCTCGATCTGCCCCTCGCACAAGCGGCCGATGGTGCGGGCCAACAGCGCGGCGACCTCGGTGCCGAGTGACGCCGCGATCTCCGAAGCTCGGGCGAGCAGGAAGTCGCCGGCGAGGATGGCCTGCAGGTTGCCCCACTTCGCGTTGACCGTCTCGACCCCGCGACGCGTGGACGCCTCGTCCATCACGTCGTCGTGGTACAGCGAACCGGTCTGCACGAGCTCGCACGCGATGCCGCCCTGAACCGCCTCGTCGGACGACGGCCCGCCGGCGACCTGCGCCGCGGCCAGTGCGAGCATCGGGCGGAGGAGCTTGCCGCCCGCGGAGATGAGGTGCGACGCGATCTCGGTGAGGTACGCGTCGCCGGTCTGCACGGACCGGGCGAGGGCGGCCTCGATGCGACCGATGTCGTCCCGCATCCCCGGGATCGAGACGAACGGCAGCTGGGCCACCCATCCAGGCTAGGCGCGCCGCGGCAGTCCCCGCGAACGTCGATCCGCCGAGGGACGACGGCGGGTGTATTCCCGAGCGGAAGGGGTCGTTCGACTCATCCCGCTGTCATGGTGGCCAGGTTGCCCGCCGATACACTCTCACCATGTTTGAACGCTTCACCGATCGGGCCCGCCGGGTGGTCGTGTTGGCGCAGGAAGAAGCGCGTCTGCTCAACCACAGCTACATCGGCACCGAGCACATCCTGCTCGGGTTGATCCACGAAGGCGAAGGCGTCGCGGCAAAGGCGCTCGAGTCCCTCGGCATCTCGCTCGAGGCCGTGCGCAGCCAGGTCGAAGAGATCATCGGCCAGGGCGGTTCCTCGCCCTCGGGCCACATCCCGTTCACCCCCCGGGCCAAGAAGGTCCTCGAGCTCTCGCTCCGCGAGGCGTTGCAGCTCGGTCACAACTACATCGGCACCGAGCACATCCTCCTCGGCCTCATCCGTGAGGGCGAGGGTGTCGCTGCGCAGGTGCTCGTCAAGCTCGGCGCCGACCTCAGCCGTGTCCGCCAGCAGGTCATCCAGCTCCTGTCCGGCTACCAGGGCGGCGGCGGCAAGGGCGAGCCCGCAGCGGCCGCCTCCGGCACGGCCACCCCGAAAGAAGAGGCCGGCGACAAGGGCAACAGCCAGATCCTCGACCAGTTCGGTCGCAACCTCACCCAGCTCGCCCGCGAGAAGAAGCTCGACCCCATGATCGGGCGCGAGCGCGAGCTCGAGCGGGTGATGCAGATCCTCAGCCGGCGCACCAAGAACAACCCGGTGCTGATCGGCGAGCCAGGCGTCGGCAAGACGGCCATCGTCGAGGGGCTGGCGCAGAAGATCGTCAGCAACGACATCCCCGACACGCTGCGCAACAAGCAGCTCTACACGCTCGACCTCGGCGCGCTCGTCGCCGGCAGCCGCTACCGCGGCGACTTCGAGGAGCGCCTCAAGAAGGTGCTCAAGGAGATCAAGACCCGCGGCGACATCGTGCTGTTCATCGACGAGATCCACACCTTGGTCGGTGCGGGTGCCGCCGAGGGGGCGATCGATGCGGCCAGCATCCTGAAGCCGATGCTCGCCCGCGGCGAGCTGCAGACGATCGGTGCGACCACGCTCGACGAGTACCGCAAGCACCTCGAGAAAGACGCTGCGCTCGAGCGACGCTTCCAGCCGGTGAAGGTCGAAGAGCCCACGCTCGCCCACACCATCGAGATCCTGAAGGGCGTCCGCGACAAGTACGAGGCGCACCACCGGGTGACCATCACCGACCAGGCCATCGTCGCGGCCGCGAACCTCGCCGATCGCTACATCAGCGATCGCCACCTGCCCGACAAGGCGATCGACCTGATCGACGAGGCGGGCAGCCGGCTGCGCATCAAGCGCATGGGCACGCCCCCCGACCTGAAAGAGCTCGAGACCAAGCTCACCGACGTGCAAGAGGCCAAGAAGCGCGCCGTCGAGGAGCAGCGCTTCGAGGAGGCCGGACGTCTGCGCGACCAGGAGAAGGCGCTGCTCGAGGAGAAGTCGGCGAAGGAGACCGAGGTCAAGGCATCGGGCGTCGACCTGTTCGACGAGGTCGACGAAGAGGCGGTCGCCGAGGTGCTCAGCATCTGGACCGGCATCCCCGTGTACAAGCTCACCGAGGAGGAGACCACCAAGCTCCTCAACATGGAGGGCGAGCTCCACAAGCGGATCATCGGCCAGGAGGACGCGATCAAGGCGGTCAGCCAGAGCGTCCGCCGCACCCGCGCCGGCCTGAAGGACCCCAAGCGTCCGAGCGGCTCGTTCATCTTCCTCGGCCCCACCGGCGTCGGCAAGACCGAGCTCGCGAAGACGCTGGCCCAGTTCCTGTTCGGTGACGAGAACTCCCTCATCGCGCTCGACATGAGCGAGTACATGGAGAAGCACACCGTCAGCCGCCTCGTCGGCTCCCCTCCGGGCTACGTCGGCTACGAAGAGGGTGGCCAGCTCACCGAGGCCGTGCGCCGCAAGCCGTTCAGCGTGGTGCTGTTCGACGAGATCGAGAAGGCGCACCCCGACGTGTTCAACACGTTGCTGCAGATCCTCGAGGAAGGCCGCCTGACCGACAGCCAGGGCCGCACGGTCGACTTCCGCAACACCGTGCTCATCATGACCTCGAACCTCGGCTCGAGCGACCTGCGCAAGGGCAACGTCGGCTTCACCAAGGGCGACTCGGCGATGACCTACGAGCGGATGAAGGACAAGGTGATGGATGCGTTGAAGACGCACTTCCGCCCCGAGTTCCTCAACCGCGTCGACGAGCTCATCGTGTTCCACGAGCTCGCTCGCGACGAGGTCATGCAGATGGTCGACATGATGACCAAGCGGCTCACGACCCAGCTCGAGAGCCAGGGACTCGGCATCGAGCTGACGCAGAACGCGAAGGAGCTGCTGGCCGAGAAGGGCTACGACCCGCAACTCGGCGCCCGGCCGCTGCGTCGTGCCATCCAGCGCATGATCGAGGACGCGCTCAGCGAGAAGATCCTGTACAAGGAGTTCCGCGCCGGCGAGATCATCGTCGTCGACACCGAGGACGATCCCGATCGCCCCGGCGAGAAGCGGCTCACCTTCCGCGGGGTCGAGGGCTTCCAGCCGCCGCCCGTCGTCGAGCTGGCCGCCACCGGCGCTCCCGAGACGATCGAGCCCCCGGTCAGCGAGTAGTCGCTACACCGTCAGCGAGGCGATGATCGCCTCGGCTTCCAGCTCATCGAGCCCGGCGTCGGCCAGCACCTCGCGCAGCTGATCGAACTCGCTGCCCGAGGGTCGCGCCGGCCCGTAGGGCCGGTTGGCGATGACGGTCTCGGCCCACGTCGCGCCGTCGGCGATGCCGTTCGCGTCGAAGGCAGCCACGAGCTCGGCGGTGGTCGCCGTGTTCGCATCGACCTGCACGAACCCGGGTTCCTCCACGGGTTCACCGTTCGACGCGTGCTCCGCCGGGTCGGGCAGGTTCGAGTCGGCGACGACGGCTGGGTCGGGCGCGTCGGTGCCCCCGACGATGCCGTCGTCGACGATGTCGCTCGAGGAGCAGCCCGCCAGCGCGGCGACGAGTGTCGCCGCGGCCACCCATCTGCGCGCCGGGCCTGGACGTGGGTGAAGCGCGAGCGGCACGCACACAGTGTGCATGCCGCGGCGACGTCGCCGGTATGCACCGAGCGGTGCACGGTGCACGAACACCGAACCCCGTGGCTCGGGCCTGACAGACTCGAACCGTGGGGCGACGTCTCGGCACGGCACTGGTTGCGTTGCTCGCAGCAGTGCTCGTCGCCGGCTGCCGCGTCGACGTGACGGTCGACGTCGCGATGGAGCAGAACGGCAGCGGCACCGTCACGGTGACGGTCGTCGCCGACGACCAGGTGGTGGACGAGGCTCCGGGCTTGGCGGCCGACTTGCGTCTCGACGACCTCGAGGCCGCGGGATGGACGACCGAAGGGCCCGTCGGGACCGACGATGGCGGGCTGTCGCTCACGCTCGAGCGGCACTTCGACACTCCAGCCCAGGCGACTGCGATCATCGCCTCCCTGAACGGCCCGAACGGACCGTTCGAGGCCGTGCTGTTCACCCGTGAGCAGTCGAAGACCGCGATCGACTACGAGTTGGCCGGCACGTTGCAGGTGGACGGTCTGAACGGGTTCGCCGACCCCGGGCTGGTCGACGCAGTCGGGGCGATGCCCTACCTGGACGTCATCGACGCTCGTGGCCTGACGATCGACGAAGCCGTGGGCCTCACGTTCCGCGTCACCCTGCCCGGCAGGGTGCGCGAGACGACCTCATCGGCAACGTCGTACCCGTTGACGTGGACGGTGCCGTTCGACGAGACGTTGATCGACGTGTCGGCCACCTCTCGCACATCGCTCGAGTCCGACCGGGGTTGGAGAGTGCTGGCGACGTTGGCGTTCGTCGCGCTCGGCGTGTGGATCCTCTTCTCGGTCGTCGGCATCGTGCTCATCGCGAGGAGCCAGCACCGGCGGCGCAAGCGTCGCCGATCGCTGGCGAAGTTGATCGAGCTGGAGGCGCGCGACGACTACTGACGGCCGGGGGCGTCGGCGGCCGCCTCGGTGGGTTCGGTCGTGCCGCCCTGCTCGTCGGCCTCCTCCTCGAGGTCGCGCGCCACCCCGATCGGCGTGCTCTGCTTCTCGGGGTCGGCTTCCTTCGAACCTGCCTGGTGCGGGTGTGCGGTCATGACCGCGCGATACCCCGATCGACGAACCGCAAACGAGCGTCGAGGCGGACGCGGGCCGCCGTTGTCACACCCATCTGCGCACCATGGGCGACATGGTCAAGCTCCGTGTCGTCCATCGCTGCTCCGAGTGCGGCGCCGCCTTCCCCAAGTGGAGCGGCCAGTGCACGGCCTGCCAGGCGTGGAACACGCTCGAGGAGGACGTCGAGGGCGCCGACGCCGCGCCGATCGCTCTGCCGATGGCATCGAACGCGACCGCCGCGCTCATCGCCGACGTGGCAGCGGACGGGGGGACGCCGGTGCCCACCGGCATCCGCGAGCTCGACCGGGTGCTCGGCGCGGGCATCGTGCCGGGCTCGGTCACCCTCATGGGCGGCGAACCCGGCATCGGCAAGTCGACGCTCTTGTTGCAGCTGCTCGCCTGGTGGCCTGGGCGGACGCTCTACGTCACGGCAGAGGAGAGCGCGGCGCAGGTCCGCCTGCGGGCCGAGCGCCTGGGCGCGGTGCAGCCCGACCTGTGGCTGCTGAGCGAGATGATGCTGCCGCGCATCGTCGCCGCGATCGACGAGATCCAGCCGAGCCTGCTCGTGGTCGACAGCATCCAGACGGTCGCCGACCCCGAGCTGGCCTCGACGCCCGGCAGCGTCACGCAGGTGCGTGGCTGCGCCTCGCGCCTCGTGCACGAGGCCAAGCAGCGAGGCCTACCGGTCGTGCTGGTCGGGCACGTCACCAAAGATGGTGCGCTGGCCGGACCACGGGTGCTCGAGCACGTCGTCGACGTGGTGCTCAGCTTCGAGGGCGACCGCCACCACTCGCTGCGGCTGCTGCGCGCCGTCAAGAACCGCTTCGGCCCGACCGACGAGCTCGGCCTGTTCGAGATGCTCGAGCACGGCCTCGTCGGTGTCCCCGACGCCAGCAGGCTGTTCCTCGCCGATCGCCGCACCGGCGTGCCGGGTTCGACCGTGCTGCCGACGCTCGAGGGCCAGCGCCCCCTCCTCGTCGAGGTCCAGGCGCTCACGGTGCCCAACACGGCGGGCGGATCACCCCGGCGCAGCGCGCAGGGCCTCGATCCGGGCCGGCTCGCGCTGCTGCTCGCCGTCCTCGACCGGCGTGCCCGCGTCGTCACCAACAGCACCGACGTCTACGTCTCGGCGGTGGGCGGGGTCAAGCTGGCCGAGCCCGGTGCCGACCTCGCGCTCTGCCTCGCTGTCGTCAGCGCGATCACGGGCACGCCGATCGCACCCGATCTCGCGGTCTTCGGAGAGGTCGGTCTCGCGGGCGAGGTGCGCCAGGTGGTGCACGCACGGCGACGACTCGCCGAGGCCGCCCGCCTCGGTTTCCGGCGCGCCATCGTCCCGGTCAACTCCCCCCGGACCGACGACACTGCGCTCGTGCGCGTCACCACACTCGCGGAGGCGCTGGTCACCGCCGGGCTGGTCGCTCCGTAGAATCGCCGGCATGACGATCCTCGGCCCGGCCGCCGACGCGCTGCACGCGGCCCTTGCCGCCGTCGCCCCCGGGCGCCCGCTGCGCGACGGTCTCGACCGTGTCGTCAGGGCGAAGATGGGTGCCCTGGTCGTCGTCGGGGACGGTCCCGAGGTGCTCGCCATCTGCAGCGGGGGTTTCCTGCTCGATTCGCCCTACAGCCCGCAGCGCCTGTCCGAGCTGGCCAAGATGGACGGGGCGATCATCCTGAGCAGCGACTGCACACGCATCGCGCGAGCGAACGTGCACCTGGTGCCCGACCCCACGATCACCACCAGCGAGACGGGCACCCGGCACCGCACGGCCGAACGCGTCGCCCGCTCGTTGCACGTGCCCGTCGTCAGCGTGAGCGAGGAGATGGGCGTCATCAGCGTGTACGCCGGCGCGGCGAAGCACCAGGTCCAGGACATCAGCCGCCTGCTCGACAGGGCGAACCAGGCGCTCCAGACGCTCGAGCGCTACAAGGCCCGCCTCGACGACGCCCTGAGCGCGCTCACCGCCAACGAGCTCGAGGACGTCGCCACCGTGCGCGACGTCGCAGCCGTCGTCCAGCGAGGCGACATGGTCCACCGCATCGCCACCGAGCTCGAGACGATGATCATCGAGCTCGGGGTCGACGCCCGCCTGCTGCGCCTGCAGCTCGACGAGGTCTACGGCGAGATCGACGAGGAGATCGAGCTCGTCGCCGCCGACTACCCGACGATCACCGGCAGCTATGCGGGCAGCGGTCTCGACGGCGATGCGTCAGCCTCGCCGCGTGGCCTGCGCATGCTCGCGCGGGTGCCGCGGGTGACGCCTGCGGTCGCCCGGGCCGTCGTCGACCGCTTCGGCGAGCTGTCGAAGCTGCAGCGTGCCACCGTCGACGAGATCGCCGAGGTGCCGGGGATCGACCTCGAGCAGGCCGACGAGATCAAGGCGACCCTCGACAGGTTGACCGAGTCGATCATCCTCGACCAGTATCACTGACCGCCTCGTCCGATGAAGCCGCCCGCCCCTCCTGCACGCCCCGGCATCGTCGTGGCCCTCGCCGCCGTCACGTGCGTCGGTGCCGTCATGCTCCTGAAGGCACGCGACCCGATCGACGTCTCGAGCGACTTCGCTGCAGCGTCGGCGAGCGCTGCCACGCCGGCTCCGACCGCACCGCTCATCGACGGGTCGGACGTGTACATGCCCGGCGCGCCGACGGCGCTCGAGCGCCAGACGACCGCGACGCCACCGACATCGGTCCCCGCGGACTCGACCGCGTCAGCCGCCCCCCGCACGTCGACGTCGGCGCTGGCGAACCCGCTCCCACCGGTCACCACGGCACCCGCGCTGCAGAGCCGGCGGATCCCGCCGCCGCTCGTCGCGAGCGAGCCGCC
>JBFWSW010000127.1:0-7857 GCA_050248155.1 Ilumatobacteraceae bacterium | reverse complement strand
TCGTCGTACGGTCGCCAGAGCTACCGCGACCGCGATCGCAGCTACGGGCAGCCCCGCCCCTACCGGCGTCGCGCGCTGTCGTCGTACGACCCCGACGACGACGTGGCCGAGATCCACCGCGAGCGCGTCGTCGACGCGGCCATGCGCGCCGGGCAGAACCGGCCGGCGCCCTCGGGCGCCGAATCGATCGGGCTGCGAATCGGCGACGACGTGTCGCACCCCAACTTCGGCGAGGGCGTCATCGTCGAGATCCGCGGCGAAGGCGATCGCGCCGAGGCCACCATCCGCTTTCGCGACGTCGGCACCAAGCACCTCTCGCTCGCCTGGGCGCCGCTCAGCAAGCTCTGAGACACGGCCGACAACGGGTGGTTCAGCCGGCGGCCGGGGTGGCTGCCTGCTCCACCGCGTACAGGGTGCCCTTCTGACCCATCTGGCGGTGGCCGGGCACGTCGCACCACATCTGATAGCTGCCCGGCTGGGTGCTGATCGAGATGACCTCGGTCTGTCCCGGTGACAGCGGCATCGTGCCGCGCCCGGCGACGACCAGGTTGTGCACCATCGTGTCGGTGTTGCTGACGCGCAGCTCGGCGTCCCCAGCGGGGACCGTGAGCTCATTGGGGGTGATCGTGTAGCCGGGGCCCAACTGCACGTCGACGACAGGGACGTCGGCCGATGCCGACTCACCCCCGCACGACGAGAGCGCACCGCCGGCCAGCAGCACTGCAGCGACGACAGCGACGCGGCGCAGCCGCAGGACGGTCGAGAGGTTCATGCATCGATCTTCGGGCAACCAGGCCGCCGAACGCAGGGCCTTTCGGCCCGAATCGACAGGACCTCGGGCCGGGTCGAGCGCGCGTCAGCTGCGTTCGAGGACGCGGACCGGCAGCTGCCGGGGACCGCGGATCTGCCCCACGCTCCACCGGACGGCAGCTGGATCGGCGAGCTCGAACCGCGGGAACCGCTGCACGAACGTCTCGACGGCGACCCGCACCTCGAGCCGGGCGAGGTTGGATCCGAGGCAGCGGTGGATGCCGAGGCCGAAGGCCGCGTGGCGGTTCACCTGACGATCGATCAACACCTCGTCGGCACGCTCGAACTCCTCGGGGTCGCGGTTGGCGGCCGGGAACGGCAGCAGCACCCACTCGTCCTTCCTCATCGGGCACCCGTGGAACTCGTGGTCGACGGCGACCATCCGCGCCATCGTGACCGGCGCGTAGGCGCGCAGGAGCTCTTCGACCGCCGTCGGCCACAGCTCGGGCTCGTCGACCAACCGGGCGAGGTCGTCGGGGTGCCCGGCGAGGTGCCAGATGCTGGAGCCGATCGCACTCCACGTGGTGTCGATGCCGGCGAGGAGCAGCAGCACGATCGTCCCGCGGACGTGCTCGTGCGACAGCGGCTGATCGAAGATCGTGGCCTGCATGAGGAAGCTCGTCAGGTCGTCGCGTGGGTGCTCGAGGTGGTCCTGGATCTGCGCGTCGAGGTAGGCGTCGAGGCGCTGGAAGTACGTCTCGCGCACGGCGGGTGGCTGGTTGACGCCCTCGAGGACGTCGTGCACGAAGCCGCGGAAGATGTCGGCGTCCTCGAGCGGGAACCCGAGCATGCGCGCGATCACGTTGACCGGGATGTCCTGCGCGTACTGCACCGCCGCGTCGATCACGTCGGCGTCGCCCATCTCGTCGATGAGCTGATGGCACAACGAGCGGACGTCGGCTTCCCACGGGTCGATCTTCTTGGGGGCGAAGGGCGGGAGCAACAGCCGCCGGGCGTGCTGGTGGAACGGCGGATCGCTCGTGATCGGCGGCGCGACACCGATGGGGGCCTCGGCGAGGATCTCACCGGTGTTCACCACGACCGAGCGTGACGTGAAGTGCTCGGTGTCGTAGGCGATGCGCGACACGTCGGCGTGCGTGACCGGGAGCCATGCGCCGCCGTAGCGGTCGCTGTGCGCGACCGGACACGTCGCGCGCAGGTCCGACCAGATCTCGTGTGCGTGCTCGTTGTAGTCGGGGTCGGCGTGGTCGAAGTCGGTCGCCCAGTCGGTGACCGGTCCGTACAGGCTGTGCGGCTCGTCGTGCTCGAGCGTCTCGCTCATGATCGGCGCTCCTTTCAGTCCTCGATCGAGATGGCCATCTCAGGGCAGTTGGCGACGGCGAGCCGGGCCTTCTCGGCCAACTCGGGCGGCACCGTTCCGTCACCGAGCACGAATGCCGTGCCGTAGTCGTCGACGTCGAACAGCTCGGGCGCCAGCGCGTAGCAACGGTTGTGCCCCTGGCACTTCTCGCTGTCGATGTGCACTCTCATGCAGCAACTGTAGGCGATGTGCTGAGACGAGGGAACCCGAAATGTCTCATCGTCTCGACACTGGGGGCGAGACAGGGCCTGACGAGGACTTCCGTGGCGACGGAGGCGATGTCGTAGTGTTGGTCGAAGTGTCGTACCGGTACCTGTGGACCCCGCTCGCCCTCGGTCCGGTCTCCACTCGCAACCGCATCGTGTTCAGCGCGCACCTCACCAACTACGCGCGTGACGGCAAGCCGACCGACCAGCACGCTGCGTACTACGCCGCCCGCGCCGCCGGCGGCGCCGGTCTGATCATCACCGAGGAGCACTCCACCCACCCCACCGACTGGCCGTACGAGAAGCTCATCCACGGCTTCCACCGCGACGTCATCCCCGGGTACCGGCGCATCACCGATGCCGTGCACCGACACCGCACACCCATCTTCGCCCAGATCAACCACAACGGCGGCCAGGCCTCGTCGATGTTCTCGCGGCTGCCGGTGTGGGCGCCGTCGGCCGTCGCCGATCCGTTGTTCCGTGAGGTGCCCAAGGCGGTCGACGAGGCCGAGATCGACGAGATCGTCGCGGGCTACGCGCTCGTCGCCGAGCACTGTGCCGAGGGCGGCTTCGACGGCATCGAGCTGCAGTGCAGCCACTCGTCGATCGTGCGCGGCTTCTTGTCGCCCGCAACCAACCGGCGCACCGACCAGTACGGCGGCTCGATCGAGAACAGGGCGAGGCTGCTGCTCCGCATCGCCGCCGCTGTGCGCGGCGTGATCGGCAACCGGCTGGCGCTCGGGGTGCGCCTGTGCGGCGACGAGCTGATCGAGGGCGGCACCACCATCGACGACGCGGTCGAAGTGGCCAGCCTCGTCGAAGCGAGCGGCGACGTCGACTACATCAACACCTCGATCGGTGTCGCGACGGCGAGCCTGTTCATGATCGAGGCGAGCATGCACGTCCCGCCCGGCTACGCGATGTTCATCCCGAGCGCGTTCCGCAAGGCGGTCGACCTGCCGATCGTCGGGGTCGGCAGGTTCAAGGATCCGCTGCAGGCCGAGCGAGCCCTCGCCGAGGGCCATTGCGACCTGGTGGGCATCGTGCGCGGCCAGATCGCCGATGCCGACTTCGCCGCCAAGGCCCGCGCCGGAGCGACCGACGAGATCCGGTTGTGCCTCAGCTGCAACCAGGAGTGCGTGGGACGGATGGGGCTCAACCGGTGGCTCGGGTGCATCGAGAACCCGCGCACGGGTCGCGAAGCGCAGCGCGTCGGCGTCGCGGTGCGCACGGAGCGGCCGAGGAAGGTGATGGTCGTCGGTGCCGGGCCCGCCGGCTTGCAGGCGGCCATCGCCGCGGCGCGCAACGGTCACCGCGTCGACGTCTACGAACAGCAGACGCATGCCGGCGGTCAGGTTCGCCTCGCGGCCAGCGTGCCCAACCGCGCCGAGCTCGGCGACATGATCCGCAACCAGCTCACCGAGTGCCGCCGGCTGGGCGTCACCATCCACTACGGCGTGGGCGTGTGGGCCGGCTTCGTCACCGAGCGCGATCCCGACCACGTCATCGTCGCGACGGGCGCCGAGCCGCAGCGTCTGTGGTGGGTGCCCGAGGGCGCGACCAACGTGGCCGATGTCGCCGAGGTGCTGTCCGGATCACTCGCCGGTGGTGGGCCGTCGAGCGGTGATGCCGTCGTCGTGGTCGACGAGATCGGGTTCCACCACGCGACGTCGGTGGCCGAGCTGCTCGCCGATCGAGGGTGCTCGGTCGAGATCGTCACGCCGGGCATGGTCGTCGGCCAGGATCTCGGGATCACCCTCGACATGGAGAACTGGTGGATGCGGGCGACGGCGAAGGGCATCGTGCAGTCGACCGACCTCGTCCCGATGGGCTTGAGCGGCGACGAGCTGACCCTCCTGCACCACCCGACCGGGCAGAACCAGACCCGCCACCTCGACTGGCTCGTGCTGGCGGTCCCACCCAACCCTGTCGAGTGGCTGTATCACGACCTCCGCGCCGCCGGGGTGAGCGTCGAGCGAGCAGGTGACTGCGTCGCCCCACGGCGGGCACACGCAGCGGTCGTCGACGGCGAGCGAGCGGGAGCAGCAGTGCGATGAGGGTCGCGGTGGTGATGGGCTCGGCCAGCGACTGGTCGACGATGGGCAAGGCCGTCGAGACGCTGCAGGCCTTCGGCATCGAGCCACACGTCCAGGTGTTGTCGGCCCACCGGATGCCCGACGAGATGTTCGCCTTCGCCGAGTCGGCCGAAGCCGACGGGTTCCGCGCGATCATCGCCGGGGCAGGCGGCGCGGCCCACCTACCCGGCATGCTGGCCGCGAAGACCACCGTCCCGGTGCTCGGTGTGCCTGTTGCGACCCGGCACCTCGGCGGGCAGGACTCGCTGTACTCGATCGTCCAGATGCCGGCCGGCATACCGGTGGCGACCTTCGCCATCGGCGAAGCCGGCGCCACCAACGCCGCACTGTTCGCAGTCGCGCTGCTCGCCGCCGACGACGACCGGCTGCGCGACGCGTTGCACAGCTATCGGCAACAGCGGCACGACGACGCCGTGAACAGCACGTTGCCACCGGCGTGAGCGACCTCGAACCCATCGCCCCACCTGCGTGCCTCGGCGTCCTCGGCGGAGGCCAGCTCGGTCGCTACTTCGTGATCGCGGCGCGCACGATGGGATACCGCACGATGGTGCTCGAGCCCGACCCGCACGCGCCTGCGGGCGCGGTCGCCGACGAGCACATCGTCGCGCCGTACGACGACGACGACGCCCTCCTCCGATTGGGGTCGGCGTGCGCGGTCGTCACCACCGAGTTCGAGAACCCGCCGGCACACGCGCTGCACGCGCTCGCGAAGATCACCACGGTCCGGCCGTCGCCCGAGGCGATCGCGATCGCGCAGGACCGGCGCGCCGAGAAGCGGTTCCTCGCGGGGATCGGCGCTCCGGTCGCGCCATACGCGATGGTCGAGCACGAGGCCGACCTCGCCCGGATCGATCTCGGCTTCCCGGCGATCGTGAAGACGGCACGGCTCGGGTACGACGGCAAGGGTCAGGTCGGCGTCGAGACGGTGGTGGAGGTCGGGTCGGCGTGGCGCGAGCTCGGGAGCGTGGCATGCGTGGTCGAGCAACGGCTGGCGCTCGACGCCGAGCTGTCGGTGGTGCTGGCTCGGACGGCGACGGGCGACTGCATGCCCTACCCGGTCGCCCACAACACCCATGCCGGCGGCATCCTCGACATCACGGTCGTCCCGGCCCGAGTCCCCGAACCGCTCGCCCAGCGCGCAGTCGACCTCGCCGCGCAGATCGCGACCGAGCTCGAGTACGTGGGGGTGCTGGCGGTCGAGCTGTTCGTCGCCGGCGGCGAGCTGGTGGTGAACGAGCTCGCGCCGCGACCGCACAACAGCGGCCACTGGACCCTCGATGCCGCGCTGACCAGCCAGTTCGAGCAGCAGGTGCGGGCGGTGTGTGGCCTCCCGCTCGGCGACACCCGGCTCGCTGCGCCGGCGGCTGCGATGGTCAACCTCCTCGGCGACCTGTGGGGTCCGGGCGAGCCCGACTGGTCGGCCGCGCTCGACGCCCCGAACGCGCACCTCCACCTGTACGGCAAGCACGAGGCGCGACCCGGCCGCAAGATGGGTCATCTCACCGTCACCGCCGACACGCCGGACGCGGCGTCGGCGCGAGCACTAGCCTGCCGAGGTCATGCTCGCCGGGATCTTCAGCTGGATCGCTGATCTCACCGACACGCTCAACGAATGGGCGTCCAACTGGTGGTTCCTGGCGGCCATCTTCGTGATCGCGTTCCTCGACTCGGTCGTCCCGATCGTGCCCAGCGAGACCACCGTGATCATCGGCGGGGTCGCGGCGGCATCGGCCGAGAACCCCGCCCCGTACTCGCTCGTCATGGTCATCGCTGCCGGCGCGGTCGGTGCCTTCCTCGGCGACAACACCGCCTACGTCATCGGTCGATCCTTCGCTCAGCGGTTCGAGCGCCGATCAGAGCACCGCGAGAAGTTCAGGCGCCGGCTCGAGTGGGCCCGTGCGCAGATCCGCGCTCGCGGCGGGTTGCTGCTCATCACGGCCCGGTTCATCCCCGGCGGGCGCACGGTGCTGACGCTCTCGAGCGGCATCACGCGACAACCTCGCATGTGGTTCGTCGGTTGGACGGCGATTGCCGCGCTCATCTGGGCGAGCTACGCCGCGGGCCTGGCCTACGTGATCGGCGACGCGTTCGAGGACGACCACACGAAGGCGTTCTGGATCGCCTTCGGCACGGCACTGTCGATCAACGTCGTGATCGAGCTGATCCGCCACTTGCGCAGTCGTCACACCGCCGGCGTGCCCGACAGGACCGGTGAGAGCGCCGATCGCACGAGCTGAGTCACCAACGCCGGGGTCACCTCCTGGCGCGAGATGAACCGGCGGTAGAAGAGGGGGCCGACGATCATGCTGACGACGGCGCCGATGTCGGCGTCGGCGGAGAGCTCGCCCGCCTCGACCGCCCGCTCGAGACGCTGCTGCACGGCGTGCCGGCGGCGGGCCGCGAACTCCACCGCGAGCTGCCGGCCACGCTCGCTGCGCTCGGCGACCTCGATGATCGCCGGCATCAGCGGGGCGAAGTCGTCGGCGTACAGCGCCACCGCGAACCCCTGTGCCCACTGCTCGACGTCGGCGAGCACGCCGTCCTGCTCCATCACGACGTGCGGTCGCTTCAACGACTCGAACGCGGTGAAGAGCAGCGTCTCGAGATCGTCGAACTGCCGGTAGAGCGTGGTCTTGGCGACACCGCTCCGAGCGGCGATCGCTTCCATCGTGACCCGCCCCACACCGACCTCGCGCACGAGTGCGAGCGCGGCCTCGATCGCTCGTTGCTGCGACCGTGCGGCGCGCGGGTCGACCCGATCAGTCGCCGAAGCCATCCTCGCTCCCGCCCGACGGAGCACGCGAGGCCGGGTCGCGGCCCAAGCGCACGAAGATCACGATGCCCGCCACCACCACCAGCGACGCGCCGACCCGCATGCCGATGTGCGCGCCGTCGACGAAGGCTTCGCGAACGGACCGCAGGAGCTCTGCGCCGGCCTCCTCGCCCAGCTGCTGCGAGGCGCGGTCGGCGACGGCGACCGCCTTGCCGACGTTGTCGCGCGCCACGTCGGCGAGCTCCGGCGGCAACGCGTCGAGCGACGGGCCGAGTCGGTGGCGGTAGACGCTGGTGACGATGCTGCCGATGAGCGCGATGCCGATCGCGCCGCCGACCTCGCGGGTGGTGTCGTTCACCGCGGATCCGACACCGGCCTTGTGCATCGGGACCGAT
Organism: Ilumatobacteraceae bacterium; assembly: GCA_050248155.1. Lineage (GTDB taxonomy): Bacteria > Actinomycetota > Acidimicrobiia > Acidimicrobiales > Ilumatobacteraceae > VFMC01. The sequence goes on along the minus strand of JBFWSW010000127.1, from coordinate 256 downwards.
TGCACGATGCCCGTGCTGAGCGACGGCATCGTCATGCCGACGCCACCAGCCATGATGACCAGGACGAGGGCGATGTACCAGTAGCCGGTGTCGACCCCGGCGAAGGAGAACATCACCAGCCCGACGACCAGGATCGACATCCCGGTGGCGACGACGCGTCGGACGCCGAAGCGTGCGGCGAGGTCGGCCGACCGCGGCGACACGATGATCATCGTCAGGGCGAACGGGAGGGTGCGCACCCCGGCGCCGAGTGGCG
>JBFWSW010000126.1:5481-7895 GCA_050248155.1 Ilumatobacteraceae bacterium | reverse complement strand
GGAGTGACCGGTACCATCGTCCGCTCATGGCCGATCCGCTCCACACCGTCGCCCGATTGCTGGCCCCGGCGTTCGAGCGGGTTGCAGGTCGGCCCGAGGTCGATCCGGTCGTGCGCCCGAGCGAGCACGCCCACGCCCAGGCCAACGGTGCGCTCGCGCTCGCCAAGGAGCTCAACCGGTCGCCACGCGACGTCGCCACCGACGTGGTGGCCGCAGCCGACCTCGGCTCGGTCGCGACGCTCGAGGTCGCCGGCCCCGGCTTCATCAACGTCACGTTCCACGACGACTTCCTCGCACGGCAAGTGGCCAAGATCGCGTCCGACCCCCGTCTCGGCGTCGCTCCCGCCGATGCGACCGAGACGGTGGTGATCGACTACTCCGCGCCGAACGTCGCGAAGGAGATGCACGTCGGCCATCTGCGCAGCACGGTCATCGGCGATGCGCTCGTGCGCCTGATGTCCTTCCACGGTCACCACGTCATCAGCGAGAACCACATCGGCGACTGGGGAACCCCGTTCGGGATGCTCATCGAGCACATGGTGGACGAGGTCGGCGTCGCCGGTGCCGAAGACCTCCGGGTCAGCGATCTCGACGCGTTCTACAAGCAGGCTCGCGTGAAGTTCGACGCGACCGACGAGTTCAAGGACCGCGCTCGCGACCGCGTCGTCAAGCTCCAGAGCCGCGATCACGACGAGACGACCGAACTGTGGCACGTCCTGGTCGCCGAATCGACCCGCCACTTCAACGAGCTGTACCGCAAGCTCGGGGTCCTGCTCACCGACGACGACCTCGCCGGCGAGTCGTTCTACCAACCCTTCATGCCGGCAGTCCTCGACCGGTTGCAGGCCGCCGGCCTGCTCGACGAGTCGGACGGCGCGCGGGTCGTGTGGGTGCCCGGCTTCACCAACCGCGAGGGCGCACCGCTGCCCCTCATCGTGCAGGCACGCACCGGTGGGTTCAACTACGCGACGAGCGACCTCGCCTGCGTCGTCGACCGTGTCGAGCGGCTGCAGGCCACGCTCTTGCTGTACGTCGTCGGCTCCGAGCAGACCCAGCACCTGCAGATGATCTTCAAGGTCGCCGAGATGGCCGGCTGGTTGGCGCCGCCGGCGCGGGCCGTGCACGTGAACTTCGGCACCGTCCTCGGTACCGATCGCAAGCGTCTGCGCAGCCGCAGCGGCGATCCCGTGCGCTTCATCGAGCTCGTCGACGAAGCGATCGACCGCGGCAGGCAGGCGATGGCCGAGCGCGAGAGCGACCTGTCCGAGGACGAGCGGGCCGAGCTCGGCCGGATCATCGGCGTCGGCGCGCTGAAGTACGCCGAGCTGTCCACTGACCGCCTCAAGGACTACGTGTTCGACTGGGATCGAATGCTCGCCTTCGACGGCAACACCGCGCCGTACCTCCAGTACGCGCACGCGCGCATCCACAGCATCTTCCGGCGCGCAGGCACCTCGCCGTCCGCTGTCCACGGCATCACGCCCGTGCTCGGGCTGCCGCAGGAGCGCGCCCTCGCGCTCCGACTCCTCGGGTACGACGGTGCGGTCCACGAGACCATCGACCGCTACGCGCCGCACCGCCTCTGCGCCTACCTATACGACCTCGCACAGGACTTCACCGGCTTCTACGAGGCGTGTCCGGTGCTGAAGGCCGAGACCGACGAGCTCCGCATCAGTCGCCTGGCGCTCGCCGACCTCACCGCGCGGGTGCTCGCGCACGGGCTCTCACTGCTCGGCATCGAGGCACCCGAGCGGATGTGACGCATCGATGACCTCGTTGCCCCTGCACCTCTTGCCCGACACGGCCGACGTCGCTGCCGACGGGTCGTTGTCGATCGGCGGTGTCGGCATCACCGATCTGGTCGCGGCCTACGGCACGCCGCTCTTCGTGTACGACGAGGTCCACCTCCGGCGCCGGTGCAGGGAGGCCGTCGACGCGTTCGGTCACCAACGCGCGGTGTATGCGACCAAGGCGTTCCTGTGCAAGGCGATGGCCCGACTCGCGTACGAGGAGGGCATGCTGCTCGACGTGGCGAGCGGCGGCGAGATGCACGTCGCGCTCCAGGCCGGGGTGCCGGCCGACGCGCTCACGCTGCACGGCAACAACAAGAGCCTCGACGAGCTGCGCACCGCGCTGCGCGAGCGCGTGCGGTACATCGTCGTCGACTGCGCCGAAGAGCTCGACCGGCTCGAGTACCTGCACGTCGAGGGACTCCCGGTTCCTCGCGTCGTCCTGCGCATCACGCCCGGGGTGCAGGCGCACACGCACGAGTACATCGCCACGGGTCAGGACGACTCGAAGTTCGGGTTCAACCTCGGCAACGGCGATGCGCTCGCAGCGGTGCACCGCGCAGAGGCGTCGCCTGCTGTCGAGCTCGTCGGCCTGCACTGCCACATCGGCTCGAACGTCTTCGC
>JBFWSW010000126.1:0-5381 GCA_050248155.1 Ilumatobacteraceae bacterium | reverse complement strand
TCTTGACACAGCGGCGAGGTCGCCATGAGTCGTTCGGCCCATCGTGCCCCGCAACCCTTTTGCTGCTCACGGCCCTTCCGTATGGTGACCCTCGCCCGAGACACGTCACCAGGTCGAACACCAGAAATCGGAGACACCAATGAGCCGCAACCAGAACACCCGCTGGAGGAAGAAGCACCTTGCGGTCGCCGCGGTCGCCTTCTCCCTCGGCGGCTACACGGCGATCAGCGCCGCCACTGTGAGTGCCAGCAACGACGGAGAGTGGGGGTGCCTCCAGCCGAGCGCGATCGAGCTCGACGGTCAGTACTGCCCGCCCGACACCGACGGCAGCTACGACTCGATCCCCGTCGACAGCGTCCCCGACTCGATCCCGGTCGACAGCGTCCCCGACTCGGTGCCCGTCACCGATCCGGCACCGACCGACCCGGTCGAGACCACGCCCCAGCAGCTGCCCCCGCAGCCGACTCCGGCGCCGACGGCCGCCCCGACGGTGGCACCGCAGGTCGCCCCCGAGACCGTGGTGGCCGCCCCCAGCTCGCTGCCCGTCACCGGCCAGGGCTCGGCCCTGCCGACTGCCTTCATCGCCGTCGGTCTGCTCGGCGCCGGCAGCGTCGCCCTCGCCTTCGCTCGCCGTGGCAACGCCGCCCGGAGCAGCCAGTCGTAACCAACCCATCGCGGGAACCACAGGTGTCAGCCCGGTCGGCAGGCGGAGCCCCGACCGGGCTGATGCGCGTCTCGAGGCAGATCGGGTGCCCGGCAAAGATCGGCGGTGCGGCCCGTCACGTCCCGTAGCCTCACGCCGTGGCGCGCGACGGAGAGCTGGACAGCACGGTCAGGATCGGGTTGCTCGGGTGCGGCAACGTCGGTGCGGCGCTGGTGCAGCTCGTGGCCGACCAGCAGCGGTCGATCGAGGCCCGGACGGGCCTGCGGCTCGAGATCACGTCGGTCGCGGTGCGGAACCTGAGCCGTGAACGAGGCGTCGCCTTGCCCGACGGCGTGCTCACCCGTGATGCGCACGCGGTCGTCGAGGACCCATCGATCGATCTCGTGGTCGAGCTCATCGGTGGCATCGAACCGGCTCGCGGCCTCATCACGACCGCCCTCTCGAACGGCAAGCCGGTGGTCACCGGCAACAAGGAGCTGCTGGCCAACGTCGGCGCCGAGCTGTACGCAGTGGCCGACGCGAGCGAGGTCGACCTCCTGTTCGAGGCATCCGTCGCCGGCGGCATCCCGCTGATGCGCGCGCTCCGCGAGAGCTTGCGTGGCGAGCCCATCACGCGGGTGATGGGCATCGTCAACGGCACGACGAACTTCATCCTCACGAAGATGAGCGAGGAAGGCGCCGACTACGGGGCGGCGCTGGCCGAGGCGCAGGCGCTCGGGTTCGCGGAACGCGACCCCACGGCCGACGTCGAGGGGTTCGACGCCGCTGCCAAGGCCGCGATCATCGCGACGATCGCCTTCGGTGCACAGGTGGTGGCCGGTGACGTCTACCACGAGGGCATCAGCCGGGTGACGGCTCACGACATCGCGGTCGCCCGCCGGCTGGGCTACGTCGTGAAGCTGCTCGGCATCGCCGAGCACGACGCCGACACCGGTGAGGTCGGCGTTCGCGTCCACCCGGCGATGGTGCCCGTGACGCACCCGCTCGCGAGCGTGCGTGACAGCTACAACGCCGTGTTCATCGAAGGTCGCGCCGTCGGGTCGCTGATGCTGTACGGCCGGGGCGCCGGCGGCATGCCCACGGCCAGTGCCGTGCTCGGGGACGTCATCGACGCCGCCGTCAACCGGTCGAAGGGCACGTACGGATCGCTCGGCACGATCGGCAAGGCGGTCATCCGGCCCATCGACGAGACCTCGGCCGAGTACCTCCTCAGCCTCGAGGTGGCGGACCGACCTGGCGTGCTCCACGCCGTCACGGGCGTGTTCGCTCGTCACGGCGTCAGCATCCGCGCTGCCGAGCAGGATGGCAGCGGTCCCGACGCGAAGCTGGTGTTCATCACCCACGTCGCGAAGGAGTCTGCCGTGCAGGCGACGTTGCGCGAGCTGCGCGAGCTCGACGTCGTCCTGAGCGTCGGCGGTCTGCTGCGGGTCATCGGCGAGTGACGGTCGGTCGATGACGCTCCGCTACGTCAGCACGCGCGGGCAGGCGCCCGAGCTCGGCTTCGCCGACGTGCTCCTCGCCGGGCTCGCGTCCGACGGCGGGCTGTACGTCCCCGAGCGGTGGCCGGCGCTCCCCGAGGCCGTCCCCGGCGCGAGCTACGCCGAGCGGGCGGCGCAGGTGATGTCCCTCTTCGTCGGCGACGAGATCGCCGGTGATGTCGTGCTCGAACTGTGCCGCCGGGCCTACTCGACGTTCGACCATCGGGCCGTCGTGCCGCTCGTGCAGATCGACGACGGGCACTTCGTGCAGGAGCTCTTCCACGGACCGACGCTCGCGTTCAAGGACGTCGCCCTGCAGCTCGTCGGGCGACTCTTCGATCACGTGCTGGCGCAGCAGGGCCGCCGGGTGATGATCGTCGGCGCCACCAGCGGCGACACCGGATCGGCGGCCATTGACGGCGTGAAGTCGTGCTCGAACGTCGACATCGTCATCCTCTACCCGCACGGTCGCACGAGCGACGTGCAGCGCAAGCAGATGACCACGGTCGACTCGCCCAACGTGCACGTCGTCGCCGTCGACGGCACCTTCGACGACTGCCAGGACCTCGTGAAGGCGATGTTCAACGACGCGCCGTTCCGCGAGCGGATGCAGCTCAGCGCGGTCAACTCGATCAACTGGGCGCGGGTGATGGCCCAGATCGTGTACTACGTCGTCGCCACCGATCTGCTGCGCGGCCCGATCGACGTGTGCGTGCCCAGCGGCAACTTCGGCAACGTCTTCTCCGGGTGGATCGCCAAGCAGATGGGCGCTCCGATCGACACGCTCGTCATCGCATCGAACGCGAACGACATCCTCACCCGCTTCGTCAACGACGACGACATGAGCACCGCCCCGGTGGTCCCGTCGCTCAGCCCGTCGATGGACATCCAGGTGTCCTCGAACTTCGAGCGCCTCCTGTTCGAGATGAACGGGCGTGACGGTGGCCTGACGGCCGAGCAGCTGCGCCACTTCCGGACCAGCGGCCGCCTGGCGGTCGAGGCAGACCAGCGCGCAGCGTTCATCGACCCCGTCTTCCGTGCGGGGCGCGTCGACGACGCCGGCACCCTCGACGTGATGCGCCGCACGCACGAGGCGACCGGCATGCTGCTCGACCCGCACTCTGCGGTCGCGGTGGGCACCGTCGAGGCGATGCGCGACTCGCTCGGGCCCACCGTCGTCTCGCTCGCCACGGCCCATCCGGCGAAGTTCCCCGACGCGGTGCAGCGCGCCACGGGCATCCATCCGCCCTTGCCGCCCCATCTCGCCGATCTGTTCGAGCGCGACGAGCACGTCACCCGCTTGCCGAACGACCTCGGCGCGGTCGAACGCTTCGTCGAGGGTGCCCGCCGGGCGGGTTGACCAGCCCGGTCGCGTCCACGAACCTTTGGTGAATGCGTTGCAGGTCCACCGGCCGCTCGCTACAGTGCAGGAGGTTCGGGTTCCCGAACCGCCCCGAGACCGGCTCGTGCCGATGTTCGCCCGGGGATGACCTCTCAGGCGGTGGGGCCGCCGGTCGTTCGCAATCACACTGCGCACACCGAGTCTCAACGCCGTGTCGGAAGGACAGGTGGCCGGTGGCCGCGGAAGCCCTCGAACAGTCCATGCTGGAGTCCAAGGACAAGGACCAGCTCCTCGCGATCGCCCAGGCGCTCGGCATCAAGACCACCTCCAGGTCGGCCAAGGCGACGCTCATCACGAAGATCCTCGAGACGACGGGCTCGACGGGCGAGGCACCACCGCCGGCCCCGGCGAAGTCGAACGGGCACGCCGCGCCTGCCGACGCACCAGAGGGGACGGCCCCCGAGGCCGCTGCTCCCGAAGCAGCGCCCGCAGCGCCCGGGGTCCCCGAGGTCGTGCTCGGACCCGACGGCGAGCCGCTCGCCGACTGGGAGGTCGAGCTGATGCGGTCGGGCGAGACGCCCGGCGACTCCGCTGCCGCGGCCGAATCGGCCACGACGGCGACGACGTCGCCCGCTGGCGCACCACCTGCGGCAGGGGGCGCCGAGAGCGACACAGACGACGACGGCGAGGACGATCGGTCCGGTGGGGACGGTCCCGACGGCGAGAGCCGCAACAGCCGCCGCCGCCGTCGCCGGCGCAACAAGAGCGGTCGTGGCGACGGCCCCCAGGGCGCCGACCGCTATGAGCCGCAGCGCGATCGCCAGGGCGGCGGCCAGCCGGATCGAGGCGACAGCGAACCGGTCAGCCAGGAACCGGTGAAGGTGGCTGGCTACCTCGACCTCCGTGACGAGGGCTACGGCTTCCTCCGGGTCACCGGCTACCTCCCCAGCCGTGACGACGCCTACATCCCGGTCAAGCTGACCCGCCAGTACGGGTTGCGCAAGGGCGATCACGTCACCGGGCTCAGCCGACCTGCCGGGCGCAACGAGAAGAACCCGGCGATGCTCGAGATCCACACGGTGAACGGCGGCGATCCCGAGAAGGCGCGCAGCCGCAAGCGGTTCGAGGACCTGACGGCACTGTTCCCCGACGAGAAGCTGCGCCTCGAGAACCCGCAGGATCCCGCCAACATGACGGCGCGGATCATCGATCTCATCTCGCCGATCGGCAAGGGACAGCGCGGCATCATCGTGTCGCCGCCGAAGGCCGGCAAGACGACGATCATGAAGACGATCGCGACGTCGATCGAGCACAACCACCCCGAGGTCAGGCTCATCGTCCTGCTCATCGACGAGCGGCCCGAAGAGGTCACCGACATGCGTCGCACCGTGAAGGGTGAGGTCATCGCCAGCACGTTCGACCGGCCGAGTGACGAGCACACCCACGTCGCCGAGCTCGCCATCGAGAAGGCCAAGCGTCTCGTCGAGCAGGGCGACGACGTCGTCATCATCCTCGACGGCATCACCCGCCTCAGCCGCGCCTACAACCTCGCTGCGCCGGCGAGCGGCCGCATCCTGTCAGGTGGCATCGACGCGGGTGCGCTGTACCCGCCGAAGAAGTTCTTCGGTGCGGCCCGCAACGTCGAGGAGGGCGGCTCGCTCACCATCCTGGCGACCGCGCTCGTCGAGACGAACAGCCGCATGGACGACGCGATCTTCGAGGAGTTCAAGGGCACCGGCAACATGGAGCTGCGCCTCGACCGCAAGCTCGCCGAGCGGCGCATCTACCCGGCCATCGACGTCGACGCGTCGAGCACGCGGCACGAGGAGCTGCTGTTCGACCGCAAGCAGCTGCAGATGGTGTGGAAGCTCCGCCGCGTCCTCAGCGGCCTGGCCGC
>JBFWSW010000125.1:0-8014 GCA_050248155.1 Ilumatobacteraceae bacterium | reverse complement strand
GGTGTGCGGTTCGTCGAGTCGCCGCACGCGGCGAGCGCGCCGGACAGCGTCAGTCCCGCCATGGCGATCACGACGAGCAGCGAACGAGACATCGCCGACCGTCCCGATCAGGGCGCCGTGTCGCGCACGGGGACCTGCACCGTCTGCTCGCCGGACTGCTCGAAGGTGAGGGTGATGTCGATCGAGGTGCCGACGGCCAACGGTGCGACGAGGTCGATCATCATGACGTGATACCCACCCGGGGCCAGCGTGGCGAAGCCGCCTGCGGGCACCACGATGCGGTCGACGGGGCGCATCTCCATCATCTCCGTGCCCGAATCGGTCGCCATGGTCGACGTGTCGCCGGTCATGCCGCCTGCCGTGTCGGCGGTTGCGGCGACGGTCTCGTGGAGCTCGATGGTTCCGGCGATGGACGTGTCGACGCTCGCCTTGACGAGCGCGTCGTCGGCATCGCCGGTGTTGGCGATGGTCATGTACGCGGCGCCGGCCGTCGCCACCATCGGCGACGTGCGTGCCCACGCGTCCGTGACCTCGATCGACGGGCCCGACGACTCGTCAGAGTCGTCGCCGCCGCATGCGGTGAAGGCGAGCGCCGCCACTGCGGCGAGCGCGAACGTGCGGCGGATGGGGGCGGCTTTCATGTGGTCTCCTCCTCGAGCAGGGTTGTGATGTCGGACGTCATGTCGGCGGTGTCGAAACCGAACGGCCACTCGACGACGACGGTTCCCGTGTCGTCGACCACGTACGTGACGGCTGTGTGCGACACGTCGTAGGCGGCGCCCGCCTCGTGTGCCTCGACCTCCCACTTGACACCGAACGTGCCTGCGGCGGCTGCGAGGGCCGATGGGTCGGTCTGGCGCAGCGCGATGCTGTGGTCGAAGAAGTGCGCGAGGTAGCCGGTCAGCACCTCGTCGGTGTCGCGCTCGGGGTCGACGGTCGCCATCGCGACGGTCACCCGGCTCGCCAGCGCGGCGGGCAGATCGTCGAGCGCGACCCGGATGTCGCTCAGCGTCGTCGGGCAGACATCGGGGCAACTGGTGTACCCGAAGTACACGAGGTACAGCTGGCCCGCCGGGGCGCGCATCGGTGTCGGAGCGCCGGCGTTCGCGGCGTCCGGCAGCGTGATCGAGCCGACCTGAAGCGCGGGTGTCCGCACGGCGCCGCGCAACGAGGCGGTGGCCGCGTCGTTGCCGCATGAGACGGTGGCCACAGCGATGACCGCAACCACGGTGGCAGCCATCCACGGCGTACGGACTCGATCCGGTCGATGCACGACCACAGTGTCGGGCGCAACGCCTCAGAAGTTCCTGACCGACCCGAAGTTGGGACTTAGGTCCCTACGCCGCGGTCATCAGCGCAGCGGCGGGCGTTCGGCCAGGTTGAGCGGCACGCTCGAGCCGTCGGCGCGGGTGAGCTCGGGATGGCGCTCGGGCGATTGCACGCCGACGCGCGTCAGAGCCGTGGCCATCACCTCGGCGGCCTGGACGGAGAGGGAGTGCAGCGAGCGGTGCCGATGGTGGCGCTCGCCGAGGTCGACCTGGCCGATCGACGCTGGTCCGAACTTGCGGGCGAGGTCGAGCAGCATCGCGATCTCGACACCCCAACCCTCGACGAAGGGGATCTGCTCGAGCATGTCGCGCCGCCCGGCGAACTCGCCCGACAGCGGCTGGGCGAGCTCGGTGAGCTCGGGGGCGAAGAGCGACAGCAAGGGCCGTGCCACCAGCTCGGTGGTGCGTCCGCCGCCACCCGCCGTGGTGGGGCGGTGGTACATCGCCTTCACGAGCGCGAGGTGCTCGTCCATCAGCAGCGGTGCGACCAGGCGAACGATCCAGTCGGGATGGAACGAGGTGACATCGCCGTCGCACCACACGACGAGGTCGCCGCGGCTGACGAGCAACGAGGCCCACAACGCATTGCCCTTGCCGTGCCCGACGCCGTGGACGCGGTGCACGTCTTCGATGGCGACCACCCTGGCGCCAGCATCGGCGGCGACGGCAGCGGTGTCGTCGGTGCTGCGGTCGTCGAGCACGAGGAGCTCGTCCAACAGCGGAGTCCGTTCGATGAGGTGCTGGCGAGTCGCCGCGACGATGGGGCCGATGGTGGCGACCTCGTCGCGGCACGGGATGCACATCGAGATCGTCCGGTCGCCCTTCTGCTCGGCGAGCCGGGCCACCGTCCAGTCGGCGACGTCGAACGTCTGGACGCCTGCTAAACGCCTCATGCGGGGCGCTTCCGAGTCGTGCCACCGTGGCCGCTGCCGCGGTCGTGCGGGTAGCGTGCGGCGCCGTGCAGCTGTACGGCGTGATCAACGCGAGCCCCGATTCGCTCCACGAGGAGTCGAGGGTCGCGACGGCCGAGCAGGCGGTCGGACGAGCACGGATGCTGCTCGCGGAAGGCGCGGACGCGCTCGACCTGGGCGGGCAGGGCTCGACCGATGTCGCCGAGGTGGTCGACTGGACCGTCGAGTGGGCTCGGCTGGCAGAGCTGGTGCCCGCGCTCGCCGCGCTGGGCGTGCCGCTCAGCATCGACACGTGGCGAGTCGAGGTCGCGCGCCGAGCGCTCGACGCCGGCGCCACCGTGCTGAACGCGGCGAGCGGCATGCAGGACGACGCCATGTGGGAGATCGCCGCCGAGTACGGCGTGCCGGTGGTGCTGCCGTTCCTGTCTGGGCCCGATCCTCGTTCGATGGCTCGCGTCGAGCGTGACCCCATCGAGGCGATGATCGAGTTCTTCGACGAGCGGTTGGCGCAGGCCGATCGGTTCGCGATGCGACACCGGTGCATCCTCGACCCGGGTACCGGTTTCGCACCGCCGAACCTGCCGTGGGACGAGCGGTACCTCTACCAGAAGCACGTGTACACCAACCTCGACGAGCTGCGACGGTACGGTCTCCCGCTCTACATCGCGCTGCCGTGGAAGCGCACCCACCAGCACGACGAACTGCTCGAGATCGTCGTCCGCCAGCAACCCGAGTTCGGCCGGGCGCACCACCCGGGGCGCGTGCGACAGGTGGAGCGCGACCTCGGGATCGGCTGACCGCCAGAGGGCGATCACTCGAGCGGCCCCACCGGGTGCACGCCGCCGGGCGGCAGCTGCTCGTCCCATCCCGGCGGGCAGCGCTCGGGTGCGACCTCGGACAGGGGAGCGAGCACGAAGCGACGCTCTGCGTAGCGCGGGTGCGGCACCGTGAGCTCGGGGTCGTCGATGGTGACGTCGTCGTAGAAGAGCAGATCGACATCGAGCGTGCGCGGGCCCCATCGCACCGTGCGCTGCCGCATCGCCTCGGACTCGATCTGCTTGCAGCGCCGGATGAAGCCGTACGGGTCGAGCCAGGTGCGCACCACCACGACCATGTTGAGGTAGGCGCCTTGCCCTTCGGGCCCGACGGGATCGGTCTCGAACACCTGTGACATCGCGGTGACCTCGCCCAGCCGCTCGACGGCGAGGCGGAGGAAGCCGGCCCTGTCGCCGAGGTTCGAACCGAGCGCGACGATCGCTGTGTGGGAGCGGCGCGGCGTCTGCTCGAAGTCGGACCGACGGCGGCGGATGCGAACGGCGGTGGTGTCGACCGCCTCGGGGATCGGCGGGCGCACCTTCGTGACCGACACGTCGACGCCTTCGACCCGGTCGAAGCCCACCGCGACCTCGGCCACCCGCTCGGCGAGCCGTTCGAGCAACACGTCCTTCGACTCGCGCACGGCGTCGGCGACGCGCTCGGTGACGTCGCCGTAGTTCGCTGTGTCGGCGAGCTCGTCGGTGCGTCCGGCGTCGCGGAGATCGACGTGCAAGGACAGGTCGATGCGAACGGGTTGCGGGAGCTCGCGCTCGTGGGGGAGTGCTCCGATGACGGTGTTGACGACCAGGCCGTTGATGTCGATCCGGTCGGTCCAGTGATCGGGGCGCATCACCCGAACCTACCGTCGAAGTGACCGCGGAGCGCCATCACCGGACCGTGTGCAGGCCCGGTCAGCCGATGCGTCCGGTGCCGAGCGGCTGGGCTACAACAGGTGACGACGCACGAGGATGTGAAAGGACGGTGACGGTATGCCTGGTGGAGGACTGAAGTCGGCGAGCATGGACGACTTCGACCTGCGGATGTCCGAGAAGGCTCGCCCGCTGTACGAGGCGGTGAAGGCGTTCATCGCCGACGAGGTCGACCCCATCACCGAGGAGTTCTACCGGCTCGGCGAGCACCGGGCCGAGCGCTGGAGCTGGGCGCCGGGCCAGCTCGAGCTGCTCGACACGGTGAAGGCCAAGGCGCGGGCGCAAGGCCTGTGGAACTTCTTCCTGCCCGACGCCAAGACGGGCGAGGGGCTCTCGAACCTCGACTACGCGTACATCGCCGTCGAGCTCGGCAAGAACCGGCTGGCGTCGGAGTGCCTCAACTGCTCGGCCCCCGACACGGGCAACATGGAAGTGCTCGAGCGCGTGGGCACCCCTGAGCAGAAGGAGCAGTGGCTCGAGCCGCTGCTGCGCGGCGAGATCAGGTCCGCCTACGCGATGACCGAGCCGGGCGTGATGAGCTCGGATGCCAAGCAGATCCAGACGCGCGCCGTGCTCGACGGCGACGAGTGGGTGATCAACGGCGAGAAGTTCTACATCTCGGGCGCGGGTGACCCTCGCTGCAAGATCATGATCACGATGGTCCGCACCAACCCCGATGCCGACACGTACAAGCAGCAGTCGCAGATCCTCGTGCCCATCGACGCGCCCGGGGTCGAGATCGTGGGACCGATGGAGGTGTTCGGTTCCGACGATGCACCGCACGGTCACATGCACATCCGGTTCCACGACGTGCGCGTGCCCAAGGACAACGTGCTGTGGGGCGAGGGCCGTGGCTTCGAGATCTCGCAACTGCGTCTCGGGCCGGGCCGCATCCACCACTGCATGCGCTCGATCGGTGCGGCCGAGAAGGCGATCGAGATGATGGTCGACCGTGGCCTCAGCCGCGAGGGCTTCGGCAAGAAGCTGATCAACCTCGGCAAGAACATGGAGGTCGTGTCGCGCTGTCGCATCGAGGTCGAAGCGATGCGCCTGATGGTCCTGCGCGCCGCGAAGGCGATGGACACGCTCGGCAACGCCGAGGCGCGGGTGTGGGTGAGCGCCGTGAAGGCGATGGTGCCCGAGAAGTGCTGCGACATCATCGACGAGGCCATCCAGATGCACGGCGCCGCCGGCATCTCGCAGTGGTTCCCGCTGGCCGAGATGTGGCACAGCCTGCGCACGCTGCGCCTCGCCGACGGTCCCGACGAGGTGCACCACCAAGTCGTCGGCCGCGCCGAGGTGAAGGCGCGCGAGCGCGATCGCGGACCTGCGGAGCAGCACATCGCGAGTGGTCGCGTGTTCACGGGACCGTGACCGTTCGCGCGCGCCGCGTTGATCGGACGCGACGTGCGAACTAGCGTGCACCCTCCGTGAGGGCGATGCGCTTCGGCGGGACGAGCGCGCGTCGGCATGTGGCAGTCGCTGTGGTGTTCGCGGTCGTCGCTGCGTCGGGCGCGCTGGGAGGCTCGTCCGCGTCCGGTGCCGACCTCACCTCGGATCAGGTCGCGGCCGAGATCGTGCGCGTCCAGGGCATCGCCGACGAGACGGCGCAGCGCTGGACGGAGGCCGATCAGCGGGCGGCCGAGCTCGCTGTCGAGGTGCAGGCCGCGCGCGACGAGGTCGCCGCGACCAGCGCCCAGTACTCGCGGATGGAGGACGATCTCAGCCGCATCGCGGTTGCCCGTTTCACCGGTGCCGGCGAGTCGGGTCTGTTCTTCATGGGTGACCCGTCGCAGGCCATGCAGGCGGACGTGCTGCGCGGCCTCGCGCTCACCACCGGCGCAGATCGCCTCGACGAGATCGACGCGGTGCGCACCGATCTCAACGACCAGCAAGCTCGGCTCGACGCACTCGTGGCGCAGAACGAGGCCGCCCTCGCCCAACTGGAGGACCGCGCGGCCGAGCTGACCGATCAGCTCGCGCAGCTGGCGACGCTGCGCGATCAGTTGAAGGACGAAGAGGTGCGGCGTGCCTACGAGGCACAGCTCGCCGAGCAGCGCCGCAAGGAGGACGCCGAACGGGCCGCAGCGGCCGCGGCCAAGGCCAAGGCCGACGCCGAGGCCGCTGCTGCGGCCGCCGCTCGACCGAAGGGCAGTGGGGCCAGCACCTCCGATCAGCCGCCCAGCTCGTCCGGGGGGTCGTCAGGTGGATCGTCCGGCGACTCGTCCAACGTCGTCGCCCAGCCCGTCACGACCGAGGCGCCCGCCCCACCGCCGCCGGTCAGCAGCGCATCGTGGATCTGCCCGGTCGCAGGTCCTACTGCGTTCGGTGACACGTGGGGCGCGGCTCGGTCCGGTGGCCGCCGGCACCAAGGCGTCGACATGATCAGCCCGATGGGGACGCCGATCGTGGCCGTCGTCGCGGGCAGCGTGACGATGAAGACCAACACGCTCGGGGGCAACGCGGTGTGGCTCGCGGGTGCAGACGGCAACCGCTACTACTACGCGCACATGTCGCGGTGGGAGGGCTCGTCGCGCAGCGTGAGTGCAGGCGAAGTGATCGGCTACGTCGGAGCCACTGGCAACGCCAGCGGTCCGCACCTGCACTTCGAGATCCATCCCGGCGGCGGAGGCGCGGTCAACCCGTACTCGACGGTGCGTCGGTACTGCTGATCTGCAGGCTTGGGGGTCTCCCAAGGCCCCTGCGAGAATGCTCGCATGCACGTTCCCCTGCTCCTGGAGATGGCCGTCGCGGCGATGCCCGATCGGGTGGGGGTCGTCGCCGGCGACGTGCGGCTGACCTACGCAGAGCTCGAGCAGCGCTCGTCGGCCGCAGCCGCCGCCTTCGCCGCGGACCCGGCCGAGCGGATCGTGCTGGTTGATCTGAACTCCGAGGCCGTGCCGATCGCCTTGTTCGGGGCCGCGCTCGCCGGCAAGCCGTTCGTGCCCGTCAACTACCGGCTGACCGATGCCCAGTTGCGGGCGATCGTGGCTCGCACTGCGCCGTCGCTCGTGATCGCCGGCGAAGGTGTCGCCGCGCGGATCGAAGGTGTCGAGGGCATCACGGTGATCGGGCGTGACGAGTTCCTCCGGCGAACAGCTGACGCAGCCGCACGACCGGATGTCGACGTCGATCCGGACGACATCGCCGTCCTCTTGTACACGAGTGGGACGACCGGCGAGCCGAAGGCAGCGGTGCTGCGTCACACGAACCTCGCGTCCTACGTGCTGTCGACCGTCGAGTTGGCCGGTGCAGACGACGACGAGGCGGCCGTGGTGGCCGTGCCGCCGTACCACATCGCCGGGGTGTCGGCCGTGCTGTCCTCCACGTACCGGGGCCGGCGGATGGTGTACCTCGACAGCTTCGACCCAGCGGGTTGGGTCGCGACCGTCGACCGTGAGCAGGTGACCCATGCGATGGTGGTGCCGACCATGCTGGGCCGGATCCTCGATGCCGCCGAAGCGTCCGGCAGCACGCTCCCGTCGCTGCAGAGCCTGTCCTACGGCGGCGGGCCGATGCCGCTCCCGGTCGTCGAGCGTGCGATGCGCATGCTCCCGCACGTCGGCTTCGTCAACGCGTACGGCCTGACCGAGACGTCCAGCACGATCGCGGTCCTCGGGCCCGACGATCACCGTCTCGCGATCGCCAGCGACGACCCCGCGGTGCGCCGACGACTCGGATCGGTCGGCCGGCCGCTGCCGACGCTCGAGCTGTCGATCCGCGATACCGAGGGCAATCCGCTGCCCGAAGGAGAGCGCGGCGAGATCTGGGTGCGCGGGCCGCAGGTGTCGGGCGAGTACGTGGGTCGGGGTGGCCTCGACGACGGCTGGTTCAACACGCGTGATGCGGGCGAACTCGACAGCGACGGGTACCTCTTCGTGCACGGACGTCTCGACGACGTCATCGTGCGCGGTGGCGAGAACCTCTCGCCCGGCGAGATCGAGTCCGTGCTGGTCGACCACCCCGGTGTCGAGGCCGCCGCGGTCGTCGGCATCCCCGACGTCGAGTGGGGCGAGCGCGTCGTCGCCGC
>JBFWSW010000124.1:0-8031 GCA_050248155.1 Ilumatobacteraceae bacterium | reverse complement strand
GAGCGGTTTGGGATAGGCCCACAACGCCCGGTACAGATCGGCCAGCGCCTGCGAGTGGTTGCGCGCGCCGGGGGGCAGCTCGCGCCGCTCGACCAGGTCGACGCCGGCACTGAACACGTCACCGGTGTGATCGAGGACGAGACCTCGCGAACGCTCGTCGTTCGCCGAGCGATGCGCGACGTCACGGATCGCATCGAGCATCGCGATCGACAGCGCGTTGCGCCGCTCGGGCGCGTCGAGAGACAGGTGGTCGAGGGCACCGATGCGACCGACGACGAGACCCGGCGACGGAGCGTCAGCCATGGCGCGGCCCGTCGACGATGGCACCGTCGGGCTGGTACCGGTAGAAGCCCACGGACGACTTGCGACCCAGCTTGCCTGCGGCGACGAGCTCGCAGAGGATCGCCGGCGGCTCGAACTCGGGACGGCCAGTCCGCTCGGAGACGCTGCGCAAGTTGTTGAGGCGGGCGTCGAGCCCGACCAGGTCGGCCAGCTCGAGGGGGCCCATCGGGTGGTTGTACCCGAGGCGCATCGCCGTGTCGACGTCGGCGGCCGTCGCCGTGCCCTCGGCCACGATCCGCATCGCCTCGTTGCCGAGCAGCAGCCCGAGCCGGCTGGTCACGAAGCCGGCGACATCGGCGACCACGACGGGCTCCTTGTCGAGCACGCGGCAGAGCGCGAGGGCATCGGCCAGCGTGGTGTCCGCCGTCGAGGGTGCGGTGACGACCTCGACGAGGCGCATGCGATGCGCCGGGTTGAAGAAGTGCATGCCGATCACCCGCGGCGACCCCCCGGCGGCCGCGGCGAGATCGGTGACGCTGAGCGTCGAGGTGTTGCTGGCCAGCAGCGCTTCCGGACGCACCGTCGTGGCGAGCTCGGAGAACACCGCGCGCTTCACGTCGGGTCGCTCGACGACCGCTTCGATCACGACGGATGCCTCGGCGGCGGCGGCAGCGATGCTGCCGGCGGTGGTGAAGCTGCCGGCAGCGTTGCCGCGCCGATCGGCCAGCGCGCCGGCCCGATCGACGACGAACGCGGCGGCCGCGTCGAGCACCGCCCGATCGCGGTCGACGACGGTCGTGTCCAGTCCGGCAGCGACTGCAGCGAGAGCGATGCCGCGGCCCATCGTGCCACCGCCGATGACGAGGACCCGATCAGGAGTGGATGCGCTCATCGAGCTCCTTCCAGCATCGAGCGACGCACGGCGGCTCGGTCGACCTTGTTCGTGGTGGTCCTCGGCAGCTCGTCGACGACGCGCACGAGTCGTGGGTAGGCGTGCGCGCCGACCTCGGTTCGCACCAGGTGCTGCAGTGCCGCTGTCAGTTCGTCGTGCTCGACCTCTGCGCCTGTGCGCAACCGCACGACGGCCACCACCACCTCGCCGCGAATGTCGTCGGGCACACCGACGGCCGCGCATTCGGCGACCTCGTCATGGCGCAGGATGGCGGCCTCGATCTCGGCCGGGCCGAGCCGGTACGCACCGCTCTTGATGATGTCGTCGTTGCGACCGTGGAACCGGAGGGTGCCGTCGGTGCGGCGATCGACCGTGTCGCCGGTGAGCAGCCAACCTCCGCGTCGCTTCGCCGCGGTGGCCTCCGGGTTGTTCCAGTACTCCAGCATGCACACGAGGTCGTCGTCGGCCACGGCGAGCTGCCCGGGCATGCCGTCGTCGACCGGGCACAGGTCGTCGTCGAGGACGGCGATGCGGTGGCCGGGGTACGGTCGACCCATCGACGCCTGGTCGAGGCACGGCGCGAGCGTCGCCGCGTGGCCCACGAGCGCGTTGGCCTCCGTCTGCCCGTATGCGTTGTTGATGGTGACCCCGACCTCGCGTCCCCATGCGAGCAGCTCGGGTTCGACGGCCTCGGCCCCGGTGACGAAGCATCGCAGCCGGGTGCCGGAGACGGTGCTCGCGGTCATCACGCCCGACGCGCGCAGCATGCGCAGCACCGTGGGCGGGAACAGCCCGACCGACACGCCGGTGCGTCGCATCAGCTCGAAGGTCGCAGCCGGGTCGAACCGCGGTTCGCGGTGGGCGACCACCGTGATCCCGTGCGCCAGGGGCACGAGCAGGCCGAGCAGGAGGCCGCCCGCCCAGGTCCAGTCGACGGGGCTGTGGGCGACGTCCGAGGGTCGCACCCGGTCGAGGGCGAGGTCGATCGCGTGGTGCCCGAGCAGCACCCGATGCGCGTGGAGGACGCCCTTCGGCTTGCCGGTGGTGCCCGACGTGTACAAGAGGAGCGCCGGCTCGGCGGCTGCGGTGTCGCGCAGCGGGTCGGCGCCCGCCGCGACATCGCGCAGCGCGCTCGCAGCGATGTGAGCGGCAGCCGGCGCGAGCGCGAACACGGGGTCGTCCTCGGCGGCGATGACCGCGACGGGCGATGCGTCGGCCAGTCGGTGCTCGAGCCCGCTGCGCGCGAGCACGTTCGACAGCGGTACCACGATGGCGCTGCTGCGGATGGCACCGAGCACCGCGACGGCCATGTCGATGCTCTGAGACAGCTTCACCGCCACTCGATCACCCGGTCGGACGCCGAGCTCGGCGAGGTGCTGGGCGAGCCGGGCGGCGCGAGCCGACAGCTCGCCGAACGTCACGACGTCGTCACCGTCGACGACAGCGGCAGCACCGGACGGGTGGTCGAGGCAGTCGGTCGCGATGTTGTAGCGATCGACCACGGGGGGCACGAACGCTCCGCCGGCATCCCACGACGACCCGCCGAAGCGGAGGTCGCGCAGTCGGATCACGACGCGCGCTCGGCCAGCCCGAGCTCGGCGAGGATCTCGTCGGTGTGCTGACCGAGGCGGGGCGGCGGGCGGCGGACCGACCCGGGGGTCCGCGAGAAGCGGAGCGGGACACCGGCGGTCACGACCGGCCCGTCGTCGGTCGGCAGCTCGACCACCATCTCGTTGTGCCGCACCTGCGCATCGCTGAACGTCTCGGCGTAGTCGTTCACCGGACCGACGATCACGTCCGACGCCCACAGCCGGTCGAGTGCGTCGGCGCGATCGAGTGACGCGCAGAACGCGCCGATGATCTCGTCGAGCGCGTGGCGGTGCTCGAGTCGCGCCTCGTTGGTCGCGAAGCGCTCGTCGTCGACGAGGTCGGCTCGCCCGATCGCGTCGGCGAAGCGGGCGAAGAACTTGTCGTTGTGGCATGCCAGCTGGATGCGGCCACCGTCACGGCACGTGTAGCTGTTGTACGGCGCGTACCAGTCGGTGCTGTTGCCCGTGCGCGGCTGCTGCGTGCCGAGCAGGAAGTACTGCCCGACGTACGGCGCCTGCACGTGGATGAGCCCGTCGATCAGCGCGACCTCGACGTGCTGGGCGCGACCGGTGGACGCTCGCTCCCACAGCGCGGCGAGCGCCCCGACCGCGACGAGCAGTGACGCGACCGAGTCGGCGACGGGTGGTCCGGCCTTGGTCGGCTCGCCGCCGGTGATGCCGGTGACCGCCATGAAGCCCGACAACGCCTGCGCCACGGGGTCGATGCCGGGTCGTCCCGCGTACGGTCCGGTCTCGCCGAACGTCGACGCCGACACCGAGATGAGTCGTGGATGGGCGAGATCGAGCCCGGCCGGATCGAGGCCGAGCGCCTGCTTGACCGACGGCAGCTGGTTCATGACAAGGACGTCGGCCCAGTCGAGCAACCGGTGCAGGACACCCTGATCGCGGTCCTGTCGGAGGTCGAGCACGATGCCCCGCTTGTTGCGGTTGACGCCGTGGAACACGCCGCTCGTGCCGTCTCGAGCCGGCCCCATCGAACGGCAGGTGTCGCCCTGCGGGCTCTCGACCTTGATCACCTCGGCCCCGAGGTCGCCGAGCAACGTCGCGCCGTAGGGCCCCGCCAGCATCGTGGCGATGTCGAGGACACGCACCCCTCGAAGGGGGCCGGCTGCGATCGCGGTCATGGGCGCAGCCCCAGCGACCGGGCGACGAGGTTGCGCATGATCTGCGACGGACCGCCGGCGACCGGTGCGATGGCCGAGTCGGCGAGGTGCATCGTGAGCGGGTGCTCGCGGATGTAGCCGTAGCCACCCATGAACAGCACGGCTTGCCGCGCCACCTCGGCGTACAACTCGGACGAGGCGAGCTTGGCCATCGAGGCCTCCTTCACGCACTCGAGCCCGGCGTCGTGCATGCGGGCGCCTTCGTAGATGAGCAGGCGGATCGACTCGGCGCGGGTGCACAGGTCGACGATCGGGTGGGCGACGCCCTGGAAGTTGCCCACCGGCTGGCCGAACTGGTGTCGCTCCTTCACGTGATCGAGGACGTCGTCGAGGACCTGCAACGTGGCTCCGATGAACCCTGCGGCGATGACGAGCCGCTCGAGTGGGAGCTCGGCCGCGAGCATGCGCCAGGCACCGTTCTCCGGTCCGACCATCGCGCTCTGCGGGACCTCGACGCCGTCGAGGAACACCTCCCACACACCGGTGATGTTGCGCCCGATGGTGGGCAGCCGGCGCAGGTCGAGGCCCGACGTCTCGTTGTCGACCAGGAACATGGTGATGCCGCGGTGCTTCGGCGCGTCGTGGTCGGTGCGGACGAACACCTGGATCAAGGTCCCGGGATGGCCGGCCGCCTCGCACCACGTCTTCTGCCCGTTGAGCACCCAGGTGTGCTCGTCGACACGATCGCCTCGTGCCTTGAGCGACGCCGAGTCCGACCCGCTGTCGGGCTCGCTGATCGAGATCGACGTCCGCTTGGTGCCGTTCATCAGCTGGGGGACGATCTCGGCGCGCTGCTCGGCGGTCCCGCCGGCGATGATGGTGCGCGCCCCGGACGTGGTGAGGCTGAGGCAGGCGACCAGGTCGGTGCTGCCGCGCCCGAGCTCCTCGCACAGCACGACGAGGTCGAGCGCCGAACCACCCGATCCCCCGTCGGCCTCGGGGATGCCGATGCCGAACCACCCGAGCTGGGCCATCGTGTCGAACACGTCCTTCGGGTAGTGGTGCTGCTCGTCCCAGACGAGCGTCTTCCACTCGTTGCACTCCTTGGCGACGAACTGGCGCGCGATGTCGCGCAGTTCCTCAGCCGACTCCGATGTGAACGGCATGATGCCTCACCTTTCTGGCCACTGGTACTCGATCTCCGGCACAGGCCCGAACGTCGCCATCGCCCGGAACGGGTCGACCGCACCGCGCAGCACGTCACGCCGTCGTGTCGCCAGCTCGGCGGCGAAGGCGAGCGCCGACGACGTGGCCGTCTCGGGCCCTGTGACGACGCGACCGACCGCGCCGATGGCGTGCGCCTCGACGGGGCCGAGCGGACGGCCCGACAGGACGAGCTCGGCGGCCCGCACCGGGCCCACGACCTGAGCGAGCCGGGCGGCGATGATGCGCGGCACGCGGAAACCCTTCGCGATCTCGGGCAGCGCGAACCGCGCCGCCTCACCCGCCCAGCACGTGTCGCACGCGAGCGCGAGGCCCCACCCGGCACCGATGGCCGGCCCGTCGACCGCAGCGATGGTGACCGGCTCGAGGTCGAGCAGGCCACGGATGCAGCCGATCACCAGGCGAAGACGAGCCATCGTGTCGGCAGGGTCGATCGGTGTGGTCCCGGCGAACTCGCCCACGTCGGCACCCGCGCAGAACGCATCGCCTGCGCCGGTCAGCACCACCACCTTCACCGTGCGGTCGTCGCCGATCGCGAGCACCTCGTCGCGGAGCTGTCGCACGAGGCGGGTCGTCACGGCGTTGCGCTTGGCCGGCCGATCGAGGCGCAGCTCGACCACCCCGTCACCGTGGCGCACCGCGACCACGTCGCGCTCGTCGTCGTCACTCATGCCGCGCACCGATCGGGCCACACGGCCGGGATGACGCCGCTGCTGAGGAGCTCGGCGGCCTCGACGTGATCGGGCCCCAGCGGTCCACCGAGGAAGAAGTCGGTGTAGCCGTGGTCGATCGCGAGGCGACGCAGTTGGGCGAGGGGTTCGACGACGTCGTCCACCGTGCCGGACACGATGAGCGCGTCGGCCAGCGACTCCGACACCTTGCTCGCCGCGCCGGCCACGCCGTGGCCCGCGTCGATCGACGCCTTCACCGCGTGCACCGAGGCCATGTCGAAGTCGAGGCGCTCCATCGCCGCCCACATCCCGGGGTTGCCGACGATCAGCGCAGCCTGGCGGCGGGCGTGGGAACGGGCGGCGGCGCGGTCACGAGCAACGGACACGTTCATGCCGTAGTGCATGCGGAACGACGGATCGGTCGCAGCACGGGCGTGCAGCGAGGCCCCGTCGACGAGCTCGTCGTACAGCCCGCTGCGCATCGAGGCGCCCGAGTACATCGGCAGGTTGCTCGCGGCGATGACACCGTCCGCGTGGCGGGCGGCGACCTGGGTGATGCGCGGGCCGACGCCGGCGACGAGCAACCGTGGCCGCGACGGGACGGCGTACGTCAACGTCGCCTGGGCGCCGGGCACGAAGCCGAGCCGGCGCCCGAGGTGGGGGAAGTGATCGAGCTCGACCGTCTGGCCCTCCCACAACCCCTTCATGAGCACGATCGCCTCCTCGACCACGGCGGCGCGGCCGGTGAGGTCGACCAGGGCAGCGGCCAGTGCGCCGCCGCTACCGATCCCGATCGTGACGTGCCGGCCCGCAGGGACGAGCTCGCTCAAGGTCGCGGCCGACGACGCCATCTCGATCGGGTTGCGCCCGAACGGCCAGGTGACGTTGGTGCCCACGCCGCACCCGTGTACGGCCAGCGCGCCGAGCATGGTGTATACGTTGCGGGCCAGCATCTGATCCTGCAGGAACACGGTGTCGACCTGGCGCCGCAACGTCTGCCCCGTGTGGACGATGTCGGCGGCGCTCGCCCACGGTGTCACCTGCACACCGAGCTGCTCGCTGCGGACGGTCGAGCCGTTCACGACGGGCCTCCCACTGCGGTCCGGATCGGCTCGATCGTTCCTCGCCGCATCGCGACCGTGCGCGCACCGTCGATCCACGCGACGTCGGACTGCTCGGTGATCACGACGCCCATGCCGAGGGACGGCAGGTGCGAGATGAGCGAGGCGACGTTGCCGACGATCGCCGGCGCGAGGCCCTCGGTCGGTTCGTCCATCAGCACGTAGCGCGGGGACAGCAGCGCTGCCCTGCCGATGGCCAGCATCTGCTGCTCGCCGCCGCTCAGCATGGCGGCACGAACGTCGAGCCGCCGCGCGAGGCCGGGGAAGAACGAGAAGAGATCGTCGACGCCGAACCGCCGCACGCCGCGAGCCGCCCGGCCCGCGGACAGCTCGACGTGCTCGCGGACCGTGAGGGTCGGGAAGAGCCGGCGTCCCTGCGGCACGATCGCCACGCCGGCGCGCGCCGCTGCTGTCGGCGACGCCACCCGCACCGCCGCGCCGTCGACGCGGATGCTGCCGTCACGATCGGCGTGCTGGCCGATGACCGCGCGCAACAGGGTGGTCTTGCCGGCGCCGTTGGGCCCGACGATCGCGCAGAGCTCGCCCGGCTCGACCGACATCGAGACGTCGCGGACCGCGTTGACGGGCCCGAACCGTGCCGTGAGCCCCGCGATCTCAAGCACGCCGGTCCCCTTCCAGGTAGATCGAGCGGAACACGTCGGATGCGGTGACCTCGGCGGGATCACCGTCCGCGACGAGGCAGCCGTGGTCGAGCAGGACGAGGCGCGTGGCGAGCCGCGCGATGAGATCGAGGTCGTGGTCGACGAACACCAGTGGTGCGTCACCTGCCACGCCCAGCACGAGATCGAGGAGCTCGTGGGCCTCGTCGAGGGTGAGCCCGGCGCCCGGCTCGTCGAGCAGGACGACCGCGGCCGGACGGGCGAGCGCCACCATCACCTCGAGCCGGCGCTGCAGCCCGTATGCGAGCGCTCCCACCGGCGTCGTGGCGATGTCGTGCAGGCGACCCAGCTCGACGAGCTCGTCGACCCTCGCCCACACCTCGGCCACCCGGCGCCACGACCTCAGCGGGTTGCTGCGGTGCCGGTGCCTCGCGCCCGCGGCGAGGGCGAGGTTCTCGGCGACGGTGAGGCTGGGCAGGAGGTTGGTGATCTGGAACGTGCGGGCGAG
>JBFWSW010000123.1:0-8874 GCA_050248155.1 Ilumatobacteraceae bacterium | reverse complement strand
GTCCTCGTGCGGGATGACCTCATCGGCCATCCAACGCCGGACGTCGGCCTCGTCGTGGATCGGGGGCACCTCGGGGATCGCGAACCGGCGGGACCGGAGGTACACGTGCGCGCACTCACGGGCGTCGCTGGGGCGCGACGAGCGGAGGACCGGTTGACCCGGTTGCAGCGCACGCAGGATGCCCTCGAGCCCGGGTTCCGCGATCGCGATGGCGCGGTGCCACTGGAACCACTGCACGTCCTGGCTCTCGTGGGCAGGTGGCGCCGGGTCGGCATCGGGGGCGTGCACGATGTACCGGAGGTCGAGGTGGGTGTGGCGACGCGGGCCCGGGTGGACGTCGACATGGGCGAGCACGCCATCCGGCTCGGCCAGCTCGACCTCGAGGCCTGTCTCCTCGCGAGCCTCACGAACGGCGGCGTCCCACGGCATCTCGCCGGCATCGATGTGACCACCAGGTTGCAGCCAGAAGCCCAACCGCTTGTGACGGTGGAGGACGACCCCGCGCCGACCGACGACGATGGCTGACGCCGTCACGTGCACCGGATGGGCGTGCTCGTCGAACGGGTCGCTCGAGTTGTCGAGATGCTGGACGAACGCGCCGATCGACGCACGTTCACGATCGTCGACGGGCCGGCGGGCGAGCACCTGGGCGCGGATCGCGGCGACATCGGGGGCGTGCGCAGTGCTCTCCGGGTCACTCATCGGCCACGACGATACGCGCCGTGGTCGATGCTCACTCCGAGCACCCGAATGGGCACGGAGCGTCGAAAACTGGCACTACAGACCGGCGTCCGATCTGCCGATACCTCTCTCGAAGACGGGTCGCGAACAACGGGGTGGGCAGCGGTTGCACATCTCGGCCCAGGCGGAGAGACGACGAGGATGGAACCAGACGCACAACTCGCACCTCGGGTCCTGCTCGCGGTGAACGACGCGCTCCTGCGTCGCGTCGCCAGCGTGGCGCTCCGCGAGCGGGGGTTCTCGGTCAGCGCCACCACGGAGGGCTCGGCCGCGCTGATGCTCGCCGAGTCGTTCTCGCCCGATGTGATCATGGTCGACCTCGAGCTGGCGAGCCCGAAGGGTGGCAGCCTGTTCGACACCGTCCGCGGACTCACGGATGCGTACATCGTCGGGATTGCGCCCCCCGATGCCGACGGCATGCGCATCCGTGCCCTTCGAGCCGGCGCCGACGACGTCGTGTCGGTCCCGGTCAGCCCCGACGAGCTGGCAGCGCGATGCCAGGCGCTGCTGCGCCGCCCGCGCAACGTGCACACCCGTTGGGACCCGATGGCTGCGTCGCTCATCACGATCGGCCCCCTCACGGTCGACGTCGGCCGCAAGGAGATCCAGGTGCACGGGCAGGACGTGCCGGTCACCCGCATCGAGTTCGCCCTGTTCGAGCAGCTGTGCCGTCACCCCGCGGAGGTGCGTGCCCGCGTGCAGCTCCTCGAGGAGGTGTGGGGCCCGAACTGGGTCGGCGACACGCACGTCGTCGACGTCCACCTCTCGAACCTGCGCCGCAAGCTCCAGAAGCTCGCCCCCGAGTTGCGCTTCATCCACACCGTGCGCGGTGTCGGCTTCCGGCTCAGCACCGACCTCCTCCGCTCGGAGGCCGAGGAGAACCGCAAGCTCGTCTCGGCGTAGTGCGGCGCCTCACGGGGACCGTGTCGGCGCACGGGCAGCACCCCGTCGCTTCAGCGTGACGTGAGCTCGAGGCCGGCCAGGGCGCCGTCGGACCGCCACTGCTCGAGGAGCTCGATGAACTTCACCGAGCCTGCCCCGTAGTTGCTGTTCCTCAAGCTCCGCTCGGCGGGTTTGCCCTCGTTGTTGTAGTACCCGGGCGTGCAGGCCTCGAGGAAACCCCGGTTGAACTGGGCGAGCTCCACGATCGTGCGCACCCACGCCTCCTCGGCCTCGGCTTCGGCCTCGATCACGGTGATGCCGTGCTCGCGCGCGTACTGCAGGATGTACGCCACGTGCTTGCTCTGCTCGTCGAGCATGTGCGGGAAGTTGACGGTGAACCCCGACTGGATCTGGCTGAAGATGAAGCAGTTGGGGAAGCCGCGGCTGTGGAACCCGTGCAGCGTGGCAGGACCGTCGGCCCACTTCTCCGACAGCGTGAGCCCGTCACGGCCGACGAGGTCGTACCCGCTGCGTCGCGTGTAGTCGGTGCCCACCTCGAAGCCGGTGGCGAAGACGATGCAGTCGAGGTCGTACTCGACGCCGCACGCGACGACGCCCGCTTCAGTGATCCGCTCAACGCCCTTGCCGTCGGTGTCGACCAGGGTGACGTTCGGCCGGTTGAACGTCCCCAGGTAGTCGTCGTGGAAGCACGGCCGCTTGCAGAACTGGCGGTAGTACGGCTTGAGTGCCTCGGCCGTCGCCGGGTCGTCGACGATCGAGTCGACCCGGGCGCGGATCTGCTCCATCTTCTCGAGGTCGGCCATCTCCATCGACCGCGACAGGTCGCCGGGCGAGCCGCCCGCCGCCTGCTCGTCCTGCCCACGCCGCAGCCGGACCAGCAACTTGCCGATGATGTCGGTCCAGCCGTCACCGACGAGATCCTCGGGTTCGGGGATGCCCGAGACGAGGTTGTTGAAGTTCTCCATCCGGCGCCGCTGCCAGCCAGGCTCGAGCGCTGCGCCCCAGGCCGGATCGGTGGGCCGGTTGTCGCGCACGTCGATCGACGACGGCGTGCGCTGGAACACGTAGAGGTGGTCCGCGTGCTCGGCGAGGTGGGGGACGCACTGCACTGCGGTGGCCCCCGTGCCGATGATTCCGACACGCTTGCCGCGCAACCCCGTCAGCCCGCCGTCGGACGTACCGCCCGTGTAGGCATAGTCCCAGCGGCTCGTGTGGAACGTGTGCCCCCGGAACGAGGTGATGCCAGGGATGCCGGGCAGCTTCGGGCGGTGCAGCGGTCCGTTCGCCATGCAGACGAAGCGGGCCCGCATGCGGTCGCCGCGGTCGGTCGACACGATCCAGCGCGCAGCCGAGTCGTCCCACTCCATCGCGGTCACCTCGGTCTGCAGGCAGGCGTTGCGGTAGAGGTCGTAGTGACGGGCGATGGCACGACTGTGCTCGAGGATCTCGGGCGCGTGCACGTACTTCTCGGTGGGCACGATGTCGAGCTCCTCGAGCAGCGGCAGGTAGATGTACGACTCGACGTCGCACATCGCCCCGGGATAGCGGTTCCAGTACCAGGTGCCGCCGACGTCGCCGCCCTTCTCGACGAGGCGGATGTCGTCGATGCCGGCCTCGCGCAGACGGGCGCCGGCGAGCAGGCCACCGAAGCCGCCCCCGACCACCACCACCTCGACGTCGTCGTGCAGCGCGGCCCGCTGGATCCGCTCCGCGTACGGGTCGGTCGCGTACCTCGCGAGCTCGCCCGCGACCTGGATGTACTGATCGTTGCCGTCGGCTCGCAACCGCTTGTCCCGCTCGGCCCGGTACCTCTCGCGCACCGCGTCGAGGTCGAGTGTGGGCGGACCGTTCGGGGTCATCGCGACGTTGTAGTCGCCGCGACGCACATGGCTCGGATCGAAAGGGACTTCCGCCTCTGTTGAGAGCGCTGATCAGGCGGACTACGGTGGGGTTGTCGCCGAGGGGGCTACCACACGACACGCAACGGCGCCGTGTCACTCAAGGAGCAAAACCGAAAGAAGGGTAGAGATGCGCAAACGACGTTTGATGGTTCCGCTCGTTGTCGTCGCGTTCATTGCCGCCTCGTGCGGCGGCGACGACGACGACAGTGCAGACACCACACCAGCACCGGCAACCTCGGGGGAGGTCACGACCGTCGCGCCCACCACCAGCGAAGGGGGGACAGCCGCCACCGAGCCGATGACCGACAGCACAGAACCCGGCACCACCGCGGGAGGCGGCGATCAGGAGGAGAACACCGGCAAGGTGACCCTCATGTCCGCCGGCGAGCCCGAGGAGGTCTCTGCATATCAGGACATCTTCGACGAGCTGATCAACGCAGATGCCGACTACACGGCCGAGGTCGAGTCGGTCGGCAACTTCGAGGAGCAGTTCCAGATCCGCGCCGAGGGCGGCACCCTCGACGTGGCCGCAGTGCCCCAGCCCGGCGCCATCGCCGGCCTGGCCGCCGACGGGTTGATCGTGCCGCTCGAGGACATGGGCTTCGACATCCAGATGTTGAACGACACCTTCGGTGAGGCGTTCATGAACCTCGGCATGTACGAGGGCAAGCACTACGGCCTGCCGACCAACATCAACCTGAAGAGCATGGTCTGGTACCCGAAGGACGACTTCGACGCAGCCGGCTACACGGTCCCGACGACCTGGGACGAGCTGATCGCGCTGAGCGACCAGATCGTGGCCGACGGATCGACGCCGTGGTGCATCGGGTTCGAGTCCGAGGGTGCCACCGGCTGGCCGGCAACCGACTGGATGGAAGACATCATGCTCCGCACCGCCGGGCCCGACGTCTACGACCAGTGGTACAAGCACGAGATCCCGTTCAACGACCCTGCGGTCGTGCACGCGGGTGAGGTGTTCGGTGACATCCTGTTCCACGAGGGCTACGTGCTGGGCGGTGCGGCTGCGACAGCCGACATCCCGTTCGGCGACGCCCCGGGCCCCATGTTCCAGGATCCCCCGGGGTGCTGGCTCCACCGCCAGGCGAGCTTCATCAACTCCTTCTTCCCGGAGGACGCGGTCGCGGGTGTCGACTACGACTGGTTCCCGCTTCCCCCGATCGATCAGGATGGCATCCTGTTCGCGGGTGAACTCACCGTCGTCGGGAGCAACCGCCCCGAGGTGAAGGACTTCCTCGAGAAGTTCATGGACGTCCCGGTCCAGTGCGCGATGGGTGGCGTGCCCGCCTCGTCCCGCATCTCGCCGAACGTGGGTGTCGGCCCCGATTGCTACGCCAATGACATCCTGGCGGACGCATCCGTGGTCCTCACCGAAGCGCTCTCGGCGGGCAGTGCACGGTTCGATGCGTCCGACCTGATGCCGGCGGAAGTCGGCAGTGGCAGCTTCTGGGTCGGGATGATCGACTACGTCAGGGGCGGGCCCGACTCGCTCCAGGGCGTGCTCGACGACATCGAAGCAAGCTGGCCGAGCTGACCACATGAGCATCGCACTCGGGCGCCGCGCCCGGCCGGACATCAACCTTCCGCGCTGGGCGCGTGTGCTCGGTGCGTTGCTCGGAATCGTCGTCGCGGCCTTCTTGTTGAAGGTCGCGTACGGCGTCATGCGTGACGACGACGCCAACCGCCTGCTGGTGGTGGTCGTCGCCGTCCTGGTGGGTGTGATCGGTGTCTTCGGTCTGTTCTGGCTGATGGATCAGATCGTCGATCGCCTGCCCGCCGCCTGGCAACGCGGCGTCCGGCCCTACGTGTTCGTGGGGCCGGCGCTCGTGTTGCTGGCGGTGTTCCTCATCTACCCCGTCGTCAACACGATCCTGTTGAGCTTCCGCGATGCCCGCGGCAACGAGTTCGTCGGCTTCGACAACTACAAGTTCGTCTTCACCGACGATTCCATGCTGCGCTCCCTCCGGAACACCGCGATGTGGATCGTCCTCGTGCCGGCCGTCGCGGTCACCATCGGCCTGCTGTTCGCCACGCTCGCCGACCGGTTGCGCCGCGGTGAGGCCGTCGCCAAGTCGTTCATCTTCTTGCCGATGGCGATCTCGTTCGTCGGCGCCGCTGTGACCTTCCGCCTCATCTACAGCTTCCGGCCGGAGGGCTTCGGCACGAACGTCGGCTTGTTGAACTCGATCATCGGCAAGTTCGGCCACGACCCGATCCCCTGGCTGTCGAAGATGCCGTGGAACAACTTCCTCCTGATGGTCATCATGATCTGGATGCAGACCGGCTTCGCGATGGTCGTGCTGTCCTCCGCGATCAAATCGATCCCAGAGGACATCATCGAGGCCGCACGCATCGACGGTGCGACCGAGCTCCAGGTCTTCCGCTACGTCACCATCCCCAGCATCATGTCGACCATCGTCGTCGTCACGACGTACATGGTCATCAACGCGATGAAGGTGTTCGACATCGTCTTCGTCGTCGGGAGCGCCGAGAACAACCACACCGAGGTCGTGGCCGAGCGCATGATCCGATGGTTCTTCGTGAGCGACAACGACGGCCGAGGCGCAGCGATCGCCGTGGTGCTCTTCCTCGCCGTCGTGCCGGTGATGTTCTGGAACGTCAAGCGGTTCCGCGAGCTCGAGTCCAGCCGATGAGGAGCAAGCTCAACCCCGAGAAGGGCAGTTGGTTCGTCCGTATCGTCATCATCGTCGTCGTCCTGCTGTGGCTCGTCCCGGTGGCGGGCGTGCTCGTCACCTCGTTCCGTCCGGCGGACGCTGCCGACACCACCGGATGGTGGACGGTCTTCTCCAAGCCGTTCAAGGCCGGGCAGTGGACGATCGAGAACTACAAGACCGCGCTCAACGCCGAGGGCTTCAAGAACGCGATGCTGAACAGCCTCGCGGTCACGGTCCCCGCCACGGTGATGCCCATCACCGCTGCAGCGTTCGCGGCCTACGCGTTCTCGTGGATGAAGTTCCGCGGTCGGCACCTCATGTTCGTGCTCGTCGTCGCATTGATGGTCGTGCCGCTCCAGATGACGCTCATCCCGATCCTGCGGCTCTACACCGGCGGCGGGCACATCGGCGGTGTCACGATCTTCCCCGACCTCGACCTGAACGGCACCTTCCTCGGCATCTGGCTGGCGCACACCGCGTTCGGGCTGCCGCTCGCCACGTACTTGCTGCGCAACTACATCGGGTCGCTGCCGGCGTCGATCATCGAGTCGGCACGCATCGACGGTGCCGATCACTTCACGATGTTCTGGCGGCTCGTGGTGCCGCTGTCGGTCCCCGCGATCGCCTCGTTCACCATCTTCCAGTTCCTCTGGGTGTGGAACGACCTGCTCGTGGCCTACGTGTTCCTCGGCGGCACCAAGGACACGCAGGTCGTCACGATCGCGCTGTCGAACCTCGCGGGATCGCGCGGCGAGAACTGGCACCTCCTCACATCGGCGGCGTTCATCACGATGGCCCTGCCGCTGCTCGTGTTCTTCTCGTTGCAGCGCTACTTCATCCGCGGCCTCACCGCCGGAGCCGTGAAGGGGTGAGACGCCGGTCGCCGCGCGGCATGCAACCGGTGACCCCGAAGCAGAAGTGGCGGGCGATCACGATCACCACGATCGTGCTGCTCCCCTGCTTCTGGTCGATCCTCGCAGGGCTCGTCGCGGCCGCCGACGAGGGCAACGACGGACCCGACCCCGCGGCGTCGATCGCGTTCGGCCTCGCGCTGCTCCCCTTCGTCTTCGTCGTCGGGGCGTTCCTCTCGCAGCACCCTCGCGCGTCGTCCGCGGCTGCGAAGGCGATGGGGATGGCACTGCTCGTCGGCATCCCCGCCTCGGCGCTCGCTGCCGACGCAGTGACCGGCCTGGTTGCGGGGGTCGGCGCAGGCGGCATCATCGTGATGCGCCAGGACGGCCCGGAGAACTGGAAGACCCGCGCGATCGCGATCGCCTTCGCGTCGGTGTACACCGCAGTGATCGTGCGCACCGCCGGACCGATCGCGCTCATCTCGGCGCCGGTGTTCCCGTTCACGGCGATCGGCCTGGCCGACCACTGGTCCGTCCGGTCAGCCTCACGCCACACATCCGCCACCAGCGAGGAACGCTCCGAGACCCACGAACCGTCGGCGACCTGACCGTGCAACTCGTGCCGCGCTACGGGACCGAGCCGGTGATCGTGCTCGACGGCGATCCCGCCGACATCGCCGTTCCCGCCATCCGCCAGCGGCGCCGCCTCGCCCACGCGCTTGCGAGCTTCGACGACGAGCAGTGGGCGAACCCCAGCCGCTGCGAGGGTTGGTCGACCCGGGACGTCATCGTCCACCTCGACAGCACGAACACCTTCTGGACGTTTGCAATCGAGGCCGGTCTGCGCGGCGAGCCCACCAGCTTCCTCGCGACCTTCGACCCGGTCACCTCGCCCGCAGACCTCGTCGCGGCGAGCGCCGACCTGTCGACTGCAGCGGTGCTCGAGCGCTTCGCTGCTTCCACCGTGGCGTTCACGAACCTGCTCGGATCGCTCGACGACCACGCCTGGTGCCTGCTCGCCGAGGCGCCACCCGGCCACGTGAGCGTGAGCGCGCTCACCCACCATGCGCTGTGGGACTCGTGGGTGCACGAGCGCGACGTGCTCCTCCCACTCGGCATCACCCCCTCGGAGGAGGCCGACGAGGTCAGCGCCTGTCTCCGCTACGGGGCGGGGCTCGGGCCCGCGTTCGCCTTGTGCCGCGGCGAGTCCCGCACCGGCGTGCTCGTGGTCGACACCACCGAACCCGACGTCGCCGCTGTGGTCGAGATCGCAGATCGCGTCACCGTCCGGGCCGGCACCGCCGACGCCGACCTGCGCCTCACCGGCAACTCGGTCCGGCTGCTCGAGGCGCTCAGCGTGCGCCGCCCCTTCGACCTCGACGTCCCTGCCGACGCGTCGTGGATGCTGAGCGGTCTCGTCCGGACCTTCTCGACCGAGCCGTGAGCACCACCCGGATCGAGCGCCGGATCGACGCTCCTCCTCGACGCGTGTACGCAAACCTGCTCGATGCGGCCGCTGTGCAGCAGTGGATGGTGCCCGACGGGATGACGAGCCGGATTCACCGGTTCGAGCCTCGCGAGGGCGGCACACCTACACGCTGGAACCAGACGGTGACGGCACCCGCCTCGTCGGGGTGCACGAGCACCTCCCACCCGGGTTGTCGCCGGCCGACAACGAGCTGGGGTGGACCATCTCGATCGGCAAGCTGGCCGCGGTCGTCGAGCAGGGCGGCTGACCCGTCCCACCGATCCGGCCCTGTTGCCGCATCAGAGGTCGAGCAAGCG
>JBFWSW010000122.1:7345-8887 GCA_050248155.1 Ilumatobacteraceae bacterium | reverse complement strand
TGGGGGATCTCAGACCGTCCGGCCGCTGAACGCGGCGAGACGCTCGATCGGGGTGGCGGCGGTCGGCGGAGACGTGGCGGCCTTGAAGGTCTCTCCGTCGCGCAGGTCGTCCGACAGCGCAGCACGGGCGAACTCGTCGACGACCTTCACGAGCTCATCGGGCAGCTCCCAGTCGAGCTCGGTTGCCCGGGCGATGTCCCATCCGTGCACGAGCCCGTCGAAGGCGACGAGCCGGGCGAACGTGTCGCCGGGCATCTCGCCGATCGGCGATGGGATGGTGCGCTGCAACGCTCCGTCGCCGTGCACCGCTCCGAGGAGCTCACGCATCGCGTTCCGGAACTCCGCGGCGGGCACCCGTCCGTCGTCGCGGCGGGCTGGAACCTCAGGCGGCTCGACTCCCCGGAACAGGTACGAGAAGGCGCTGCCACCGACGATCATGTGGTCGAGCACGTCGCGGACCGCGAAGTTCGTGCACGGGGTCGGCTTGTCGAGATCCGCCGGCCCGAGCTTGTCGACCAGGTCGCTGAGTGCAGGCAGGATGACGGTGAGCTGTTCAGTGGGTTCCACGGGTGTTGCCTCCTCTTGGTGGGCCAAGGGTGGACCACCAATGAGCAGGCGTGACGATGCCTGTCACAATGGGACAATGACCGGACTGGCGACGCGCGTCGAGGCAGCCATCGCGCGCGGCGACTGGTCCGAGGCGATGACGTTGCTGGACGCGGGCGGCGACGACGCGAGGACCGCTGCGATGCTGGAACTGCGGGCGCGGGCCGCCTACGGATGTGGAGCCTTCGAGGCATCGATCTCGGCCTGGGAGGATCAGCACGCCCTGTTGTGCACATCCGGCGATCGGGCGGGCGCGGCTCGGGCAGCGGCGATGGTGGCCATGTTCCTGATGATCGACACGGGCCTGATGTCGCCCGTTCGAGGATGGCTCCAGCGGGCGGAACGACTCGTGGAGGACCGGCACGACGATCCGGTCCTCGCGGTGGTCGCCGCCGTGCGGACCTACGAGCGGTTCATGTGCGGCGACATGACGTCGGCACGTCGCCATGCCGAGCTCGCCATCTCGCTCGGTCAACGGTTGGGAAACCAGGCGGCAGAGGTGATCGGACGGACGGCGTCGGCCCGCGTCATGATCCTGGAAGGGCGAGTCGACGAGGGCCTGGAGCAGCTCGACGAGGTCGGCGGATTGCTCATGTCCGGCGAGGTCGACGCGCTCACGACCGGCATGATGCTGTGCGAGATCGTGTGTGCCGCGCAGGGCCTCGCGCACCACGAGATGGCGGCCGAGTGGACCGACGCGATGGAGCGCTGGGGACACGGCGCGGCGTTCGGCGGGCTCCACGGACGCTGCCGCGTCCACCGGGCCGAGATCCTTCGGGTGTCGGGTCCGTGCGCGGACGCAGAGGACGTCGCACTTCGGGCCTGCGACGAGCTTCGGCCGTGGATGCGGCGAGAGTTCGGCTGGCCGCTCGCCGAGCTCGGCAACATCCGCCTCCGCAAGGGGGACCTCGCCGGCGCCGCGGAGGCGTTCATCGC
>JBFWSW010000122.1:4094-7245 GCA_050248155.1 Ilumatobacteraceae bacterium | reverse complement strand
CTCGGTCGGACGCGAGCGCGAGACCGAGGCGGCCACGTTCCGGCTGGACGGCGACACTCGAACCGTCTCCTTCGCAGGTCACACTGCCCTGATCGGCGACCTCAAGGGCTTCCGCTACCTCGCTCGCCTGCTGTCCCAGCCCGGCCGCGAGTTCCACGTGCTCGACCTGGTCGCGGTCGAGCACGGGACCCTCCCCACTCGCGTGGCGACGATCGACGAGACCACCATCGAAGGCGTGGCGGGCGGTGGCCTACCGGCCCTCGACGAGCGAGCACGGCAGGCGTATCGACGACGACTCGCCGAAGTCGACGACGACCTCGAGGAAGCACTCCGCAACAACGACCTCGCCCGTGCCGAGTTGGCCGAGCGCGACCGCGACTACCTGATCAGCGAGCTCACGCACGCGGTCGGTCTGGGAGGTCGGCTCCGTGCGGTGGGCAGCGACTCCGAACGCGCCCGGATGGCCGTCGCCCGCACCATCCGCTACGCCATCGGGCGCCTGGCCGAGCACAACGCTGCCCTCGCCACCCACCTCGACAACGGCGTTCAGACCGGCACCTACTGCTGCTACCGCCCCGACCCGCTCGCGAACGTGGTCTGGTCGCTGTAGCCGCGTCCGTCTGACGACCCCGCTGTGCGCAACTGCCCGGCCTGACGGTGGCGGAAGCCGGTCGGCGTCGATCCGGTGTGCCGCTTGAACGCATTCGTGAAGGCGAAGGGGTTCTCGTAGCCGACCGTGCCCGCGATCTGGGCGACCGTCATCTCGCGAGCGGCGAGGAGGTCGGCAGCGATGTCGAGTCGCCACCGGGTGAGGTAGGTGAGCGGAGGATCCCCCACGAGCTCGTTGAACCGGCGCGCGAACGCAGCACGCGATGCTCCGACCGCGGCGGCGAGGCGAGCGACGGTCCAGGGATGCGCCGGGCGCTTGTGCATCAGGTCGAGCGCCGCGCCGACGATGGGGTCGGCGCTGGCCGTGTACCACCGCGGCGGCGTCGCGCCCGGACGGGCGAGGCATGCCCGGACCGTGGTGAGGCACAGCAGATCGAGCGTGCGATCCAACAAGGCGGTCTGCCCGGGTGCGTCCCGGACGATCTCGGTGACCAACATGTCGAGCACGGGGTTGTCCCACTCGTCACCCCGGAGGACGCTGAGCGGTGGCAGGGCTGCCAGCAGACGCTGGCTGACATGACTCGCACGTTCGTAGGTGCCGGTGACGAGCAGCGTGTGTCCGAGCGCGGCGTTGCCCCACGTTCGCTCCGAGCCTTCGAAGCGCCGGTAGGTGCTGCTCCCGTCGACCGTCCGGCAGACCTGATCGGGCCCGATGATCACCTGCGGCGGCGTCGCGGGGTCGTCGCACACGGAATACGCGATGGGTCCACGGCACAACATGACGTCTCCGGCGGCGAGCCGCGCCGTGCCGGCGTCGTCGTCGAACACGACCCACGCCTCACCCCGGACGACCGCGGCGATGGTCAACGGAGCCTCGTCCTCGATCCGCAAGCTCCACGGCGGGTCCAAGCTCGACTGGAGCAAGAAGGCGCCGTGCGCCCGCGGGCCGCGCAGCAGGAGGTCGAGGGCATCCATCCCCCGCGAATGTAGACGATCGAGTAGGGAACATGGACGAGCACCCATTCAGCGTCTCGCATTCCTGCAGTTCGATGGTGGCATGACGACGCACCCGACGACCAACACGATCGCGATCACTGGCTCGACCGGCAAGGTCGGCTCACGAGTCGCAGAACGGATCGGCCACCTCGGCGCGGACCTCCGGCGAGCCTTTCGTGCCGGCGACCCGCCGTTCGACTGGGATGACCCAGCAAGCTGGCTGGCATTGCTCGACGGAGCCTCCTCGGTGTTCGTCTCGTTCTTCCCCGACCTCGGCTTCCCGGGCGCTGCAGACACGATCGGAGCCTTCGCCGAGGTCGCCCGCACACGTGGTGTCGAGCGGTTGGTGCTGCTCTCCGGCCGTGGCGAGCCCGAGGCGGCCCGAAGCGAGGAAGCCATGCGTGCGGCCGGCGTTCCGTCGACGGTGTTGCGGTGCAGTTGGTTCGCGCAGAACTTCAGCGAGCACTTCCTGCTCCAGTCCGTGCTCGACGGTGTCATCGCGCTGCCGGTCGACGATGTGCCCGAGCCGTTCGTCGACCTCGACGACGTTGCCGACGTCGCGGTTCGTGCACTCCTCGAGCCAGGACATGCGGATGCGACCTACGAGCTGACCGGTCCGGACGCGCTGACCTTCCGGGAGGCAGCGCGCATCCTCTCGCAGGCGACGGGCCGCCGGATCGAGCACATCGCCGTGTCGCCGGAGGACTACGTCACCGCAGCAGTCGCCGTCGGTGTCCCCGTGGAGGAGGCGGAAGCCCTGACGAGTCTGTTCGCGACGGTGCTCGACGGGCGCAACTCGTACACGACCGACGACATCGCACGCGTGCTCGGACGGCCACCGACCGCCTTCGCGGAGTACGCGCGGCGGGCTGCTGCCACCGGCGTGTGGACACGGGTCGAACAGCGTTGACGAGGACACCCATGGAGACGCTCACCCTGATCGCAGCCACCCTCGCCACGGGACTCTCCGCGGGGGTGTTCGCCGTCTTCGCGCACACCATCATGCCCGGGCTCCGCGCGACCGACGATCGCACCTTCGTCTCGGCGTTCCAACAGATCGACCGACACATCATCAACCCCTGGTTCGTGGGTCTCACGTTCTTCGGCGCGCTGGTCTTCGGCGGCCTGGCGGCGCTCGCGACGCGAGGAGACCCGGCATGTCGCTGGGTGGTCGTGGCTCTCGTCGGTCACATCCTCGTCGTCGCGATCACGATCGCGGTGCACCTCCCGCTCAACGACGCGATCAAGGCTGCTGGCGTCCCCGACGCCATCGACGTGAGCGCCGTGCGGCTGCGATTCCACGAGTCCCGCTGGGTCGCGTGGAACATCGCCCGAGTGCTCCTCTCCATCGGCTCGTTCACCTGCCTCGCATGGGCGCTCGTCGAACACGGCCGCACCCGTTGACAGTCGGACCGCGACACATCGCGGCCCGACGAGTCGACCAGACGCACGAGGTGCGGGGCCACGCGGTCGGTCAGTCTTCGACTTCGATTCGTGTGTCCAGCGCGACGATCGCGCTCTCGGTCGGCACGCTGGCCCCGATCGC
>JBFWSW010000122.1:0-3994 GCA_050248155.1 Ilumatobacteraceae bacterium | reverse complement strand
AATTCCCGCCGAGACCCAGAGCTTCCTCGCCGAGCGTCGCCGCCCGTCGCATCGATCGATCAATCGCCCGCGAGTCGAGCGAGCGACCAGAACGCTGCGCTCGTCGCGACACCGAACACGAGGTGTGCCGAGAGGTCCTTCCAGAGCGTCTTCGCGTCGTACTCCCAGATGGGTCGGTACAGCCCGGCGAAGGGCAACACCGCGTACGGGGTCAGCCAGGCCACGGGCCCGACGCCGGCGCGAGCAGCCCATCGGACGCGACGAGACGGGGCGGCACGCGCGGCCATCCCGAACACAGCGCCCCACGCGGCGCCAGTGCCCCAGTGCACGAGGTTCTGCGTCACCGCCGCGTACCGATCGGCGAGCGGGTGGGCGCGGAACGTGTCGACCAGCCGCTTGCCGAGCTTCCCCGGGGCCGAGGTGTCGTCCCAGGTCTCGACGCCGCCGAACTCCCACTGCAGTGGCCCTTCGTCCCCGCCGTCACGCCGATCACGCGAATACCAGAGCACGTCCATCGCGGCCGTGCCGACGGCACCGGCGACAGCACCCGCCGCGACAGCGGCAACGGGTGTCAGCTCTGGTCTCATCGACGGGTTCCTTCGGGGGCTGGGTGAACGCGCCGCCGGCATCGCAGCGGCACGGGCGAGGGCGTCAGCTTCCTACCCGACGGCGCACCGGCGGATACCCCGCTCGACA
This sequence comes from Ilumatobacteraceae bacterium, assembly GCA_050248155.1. Classification (GTDB taxonomy): domain Bacteria; phylum Actinomycetota; class Acidimicrobiia; order Acidimicrobiales; family Ilumatobacteraceae; genus VFMC01. Next base: position 3,298 of record JBFWSW010000122.1, on the reverse strand, counting down.
ACGACTGAACATCTGTATAGGATCTTGAACGTGCATTCAGTCGAGGACCTGACCCGCAAGGCCGCGATCCGCAACGAGGCGTTACGGCTCTTCGCGGCCAGGGGTCCGGAGGCAGTCACGGTCCGGGAGATCGCCGAGGCGGCGGGGGTGTCTCCCGGGCTCGTCATCCACCACTTCGGCGGCAAGCAACAGCTCATCGATGCGGTCAACGAGTACGCCGCCGGGATCTTCGACTCGATCGTCGGTGATCTCGCCGACACCGCCGGACCGGAGGACGAGACAGAGCGTCTCGATGCCGCGACCTTGGCTCGCGCCTTGGTCCGCAACCTGCCGGCCGGTTCGGCGTTGCCCGCATATCTGCGACGCCTGCTGCTCGACCACGGGCCCGAGGCGCGCCGACTCTTCGAGCGATGGTTCGCCACGACATCGGCCTTCTTCGGCTCGCTCGCCGATGTCGGCATCGCGCGGCCGAGCTCCGACCCAGCGGTCCGGGCGGCCATCCTGCTCGTCAACGACCTGGCGACGATCCTGCTGCGTCCGTTGATCGTCGACGTGGTCGGTGTCGACCCGTTGACGCCAGAGGGTGCGATGCGCTGGGCGGCCGATGCGATGGACATCTACACACACGGGGCCTTCGTCCTCGATCCGAAGGAGCACCGATGACGACCACGCGACCGCCCAGCCATCGCGATCCAGTGATCCGCCTCGAGGGGCTGACCAAGCGGTTCGGCACGTTCACTGCGCTCGACGGCTTCGATCTGGAGGTGACGCCCGGCGAGGTGCATGGCTTCCTCGGCCCGAACGGTGCGGGGAAGTCGACGACCATTCGCATCCTGCTCGGCCTCCTGCGCGCCACGGGCGGTCGCGCCGAGCTGTTCGGCCGCGACCCGTGGACCGGTGCGCTCGACCTGCACCGCCGTCTCGCATACGTGCCCGGTGATGTCCCCCTGTGGCCGGCCCTCACCGGCGGGCAGTGCATCGACATCCTCTCGTACGCGCAGGGGAGCGGGACGGCCCCGCATCGTGACGACCTGATCGAGCGGTTCGATCTCGACCCGACGAAGCGCACCCGCGAGTACTCCAAGGGCAATCGGCAGAAGGTCGCGCTCGTTGCCGCGTTGTCGGCCGACGTGGATCTGCTGGTGCTCGATGAGCCGACCGCGGGACTCGACCCGTTGATGGAGCGAGTCTTCCAGGACGTCGTTCGCGAACGCCGCGACGCAGGGTGCACCGTGTTGCTGTCGAGCCACATCCTCGGTGAGGTCGAGGCTCTGGCTGATCGCGTCACCATCATCCGGGCCGGCCGCACCGTGAAGACCGGTTCGCTCGACGAGCTCCGACGCAACACGCGAGTCACAGTGCGCGCGCTGACGCGCGCCGAGCCACACTTCGGCCCGCACACGTCGCCTCTGTCGAGCCTCGAGACGGTTCGGACCGGTGGCTACATCCGCACGAGCTTCGACGTCGATCCGACTGGTCTCGACGCAGCCATCGGTGAACTGCACCACGCGGGGATCCACACGCTCACCGTCACCCCGCCGAGCCTCGACGAGCTGTTCCTGCGTAACTACCGATCCGCATCATGAGCATCGCGACCAGCTCGATCAAGCTCACCAGCATCCAGTGGCGGTTCCGGCAACGCCAGATGGTGACCTGGGTGGTCGTGCTCGCAGGCGCGCTCATCGCCACCGCGCTGGGCGTCGCCCACCTCTACAACACCCCCGCCGAGATCCAGGGCTACGCCGACTCGGTGTCGGGAGGCGCGCTGTACGCGCTGAACGGCAAGTTCCAGGGCATCAACACCCTCGGCGGCGTCGTCCAGGACGAGTTCGGGTTCATCGGCTCGTTCCTGCTGCCCTTCGCCGGGCTCGCCCTCATGGCCCGGGCGACTCGCGGCGAGGAGGAGGACGGCCGACTCGAGCTCCTCCTCGCACGACCGCTCGACCGCCGGGCGCCTGTGATCGGCGCGTTCGCCGTCACGACCGCGGTGACGGTCGCTGCGACGGTCCTGATGGGTGCAGGCGTCGCGCTCGCGGCTCCGGACGTCCCACTCTGGCGCGCCTTCCTGTACGCGATGTCCCTCGGCGCGCTCGCGTACTGCTTCGCAGGGATCGCCGCCGTCGCTGCGCAGCTCGTGCGGCACGCACGCGGGGTGTACGCGATCGGATTCGGCGTCCTGCTCGTGTCGTACGTGCTGCGCGGGATCGGCGACGCAAGTGGCATCTGGATCTCGTGGCTGTCCCCGCTGGGCTGGACCGAGAAGGTCGATGCGTTCGGTCCTGCCCGGTGGTGGGCGCTGGCGATCCCGATCGCGGTCGGCTCGGTCGGCGTCGTCGCGGCCACTCTGCTCGCCGGCCACCGCGACCTCGGCGACAGCACCTTGCAGTACGGCATCGGCGGGCCGCCAACGGCCGGAGCCCGGATGCGTCGACCCGTCGGAACGGCGATCTGGCTCCATCGACCCGCGACGATCGGCTGGGCAGTCGGCGCGGCTGCGTTCATGGCGATGTTCGGCGGCCTCGCCCAACAGGTCGTGGACGCGATCGCCGAGAACCGGTCGCTCGCCGATTCGCTCGATGCGTCGCCCGCGAACCCCGCCGACGGTTTCTACTCCATCGCGCTCGTCTACGTCGCGCTGATCGTCGTCGGCTACATCGCGTCCGCATTCGCGACGATTCGACGAGAGGAGTCGAGCAACCGCATCGAACCTGTCGTCGGCGGGTCGGTGGCACGGACTCGGTGGCTGGCTGCACACACTCTGGTTGCCACAGCGGGAGCACTCGTCGTCGCACTCGCCGGCACGCTCACGTTCGCGCTCGCCGCCGCAGCTTCGGTCGGGGACGCCCGCCTGATCGGCGAGCTCGTCGGCGCTGGCGTCGCCTACGTGCCGGCGTACCTCGCGGTCGTGGGCATCGCGTGCGCGCTGTTCGCTCTGCAACCTCGCCTGTTCGCGCTCGTGTGGGGTGTCCTCGGTGCGAGCGTGTTCATCGCCTTCCTCGGTCCCGGCCTCGACCTGCCCACGTGGGCGCGAGATCTGTCACCCACCCAACACGTCGGGAACCCGCCCGGCGGCAACGTCGAGTTCGTCGGCCTGGTCATGCTCACCCTCGTCGGCCTCGTCCTCGTCGCAGCGGCCTTCGTCGGCTTCCGCCGGCGCGACATCCCTCACCCGTAGACCGCGCCCTACCGCGACTCCCGATTTCGGCCCGAACAAGCGGCCGTGCAGTGGTCGTCAAGCGGCCTACAAGCGCAGGCGTCGACATTTCCCTCATTGAACTCACGCTCGATGAAGGGGAAC
>JBFWSW010000121.1:0-8974 GCA_050248155.1 Ilumatobacteraceae bacterium | reverse complement strand
TCGAGGTCGCCGTCCATGAGCTCGGCCAGAGCGAGGGCAGCCTGCCAGGTGCGGGCGTGCGGCCCCTCTGTCATCGTGACGATCACCGAACGCATCGATCCCAAGGTGCCGTCCTGGTACGCGAGTGCGCCGGTCTGGATGGCCCAGGTGCCGTCGGTGTCGGCGTGGGTCGCGGCGTGACGTCGCGCGAGGGCGTCGATCCGTTCCCTGACGTCGGCCTCGCCCCGCACGATGTCGATCGACAGGATGAGTCGTTCGGTGAGGAAGTCGAAGTACTCGATGCGCGCTCTCGCCACGACCGAGCGCAACGCGACGAGCTGCTCGCGGGCCTGGGCGAGCTCGCCCGACTCAGCCGTGCAGTACGCGGCGAAGAACCCGCCCAGGAACTCGAACTCGATGTCACCGGTCAGCGCGGCGACCTCGATCAACGACGACGCGATCCGACGTCGCCGTTCGAGCGTCGCAGGCTCCCACAGGCAGATGAACTCGGCGTTCAGCACGGCACCGGTCAAGGCGGGATCACCGTGTCGTTCGGCGAGTCGCGCCGCCTCGCCGATGATCTCGGCCCGCCGATCGGCGTCGAACGCGAACGTCGCGTGCGAAGCGAGGGTCGCCAGCACGCGCACCCGCATCGGGTCATCCGGACGGAGTCGTTCGAGCGCTCGTTCGCTGAGCTCGATCAGCTCCGGGTCGGGGTTCTCGGCGACATGGAAGAACGTCCCCGGCCACGTCGTCATCGTCACGGCATGGGCGAACAGCGTCTCGTCGCGCTTCGCCTCGGCCATCCCGATGCCGCGCCGGAGCGAGTCCGTGAACGTCGGATCGCCCAACAGTCGGCCCACGGCCCCGAGCTCGATCCATGTCTCCGGTCGATCTGCGACACCGGAGTCGCGACGCCCCTCCTCGTCGGCGACCAGCCGTCGGTATCGGGCGAGCGTCACCTCGCTGTCGGGGACCTCGAGCGTGCCCGCCACGTCGAAACCGGTCAACGCGACGAGGAAGGGGTCGCGACCGATGCGCAGCACCGTGCCGGGCGTTCGTGCGGTCGCCGTCGAGGTCTGCCCGACGTTGGAGAGCAGACCGAGCTCGCCGACGGCATCGCCGCGACGCGCCTCGCGCTGGTGCACCCCCTTCATCGTCACGTCGAAGGTCCCGTCGACCACGACCACGCAGTCGACCCCCGGCTCACCCTCCACCAGCACCGTCGCGCCCGCGTCGACCCGCTGGCGCACTGCCAGCCGCGCGACCTGCTCGAGATCGACCGCAGGCAGCCTCGACAGCATCGGGACACCTGCCAGTACCGCCATCTCGGACACGGGGAGATCGGTGTGCGCGTCGGCGCTGCGCAGCGAGCGGACACTTGCGGCCGCCAGGATCACGAGCACGACGCCGATCGCTGCGAGTGCGAGCCGGGCTCCGTCGAGCACGATCGCGATCTGCGCGACCACGGATCCGAGGAGCTGTCCGAACCCCGCGACGAAGCCGAACGCAGCGAACAGCGAACCGAGCTGACGAGGGTCGCTCGATCGTTGCAGCAACGTTCGGCTCAGGGCATCCATGCATGCGATCGCGAGCCCGATCAGTGGCAGTACCACGACCACCACGACGTCGTCGGTCCACACGCTCAGCAGCACGGCCAGCAGCGCTGCGACGGCGACCGCGACCATCAGCGCGCCCCGCAAGCGCGATCGTCGAACCACGGCTGCGACCACGAACGTGCTGCAGAGCGCGCCGACGCCGACGAGCGCGCTGAGGAAGCCCGGACCCCCCTCGCCGAGATCGAGCACCTCGAGCGCGAGCACCACGAGCACGACGTCGAACGCGCCGACGACGACGTTCCGAGCCGAGGAGATCATGACCACGCCTCGACTCCACGGGCGAGCGCGCAGTTCGCGGAGCGCGCGACGAATGGAATGACCGCGCCCGCCCACGATGAGGGGGCGACCCCGGATCGCCATGGGCGCGGGACGCCACACCGTCACGACGAGTGCGACCACGGCCGCGAGGGCGCATGCGGCGAACAGCGCACCAGGTTCGGCCACCGCGAGGACGACTCCGGCGATCAGCGATCCGACCAATGCGCTCGCGCTGTCACAGTGCGACACCCACAGGTTCACGCTGATCAGATCGTCGGCCGAGCAGGCGATCAACGGCATCAACGCCGCGCTGGTCGGAGGGACCGTCGCCGCGCCCACGAGCGCCACCACGACGAGCGCCGCCACCCACGGCGCGGGGAGGTCGGCCATCGCGCCGACGGCGGCGCCGGCGTTGGCAACCGCCTGCATCGCGAAGCCGACCGTACGAACCACCTGGGGACGGCATCGCCCGATGGCCGACCCGACGAGCGGCGTGCACACCAATGGCAGCAGCAGCACGACGATCGACACGGCACCCACCGCCGTCGATCCGCCCCACTCGAAGGCATAGACGAGCAGACCGACGGTGACCGCCCACTCGCTGACGGCGCTGCACCCATGAGCGACCACCAGGCGACGCAGCCAACGATCCCTCACAGGGCCTCCCCCGCTCGCGACGGGCCGACTGTCGCGTCGTGCCTGCCCGTCGTCACCTCGGCCGAGCAGTATGACACCTACCCCGCAGGTGGTGGCACGCTCCTGTCGCTGACCCAGTTGCCGTGGAAGCCGTAGGGCACGCGCTGGGGCAGCAGCACCTGGGCGACGTAGCCGCGGTCGAAGTCCTGGGCGTCGAGCACGACGAGTTCGGCGGTGTCGGTGGTGAGGTCGTGCACCATCGTCAGCAGCCACCCGTCGTCCTCGGCAGTCGACCCGGCCCGCGAGACGAAGACCGGTTCACCGCCGCTGCGACCCGGACCGTGGTCGAACACCGCGCGCTCGCCCGTCTGCAGGTCGTACTTGAGCGTCGGCCACCCAGGCTCGAGGCTGGGGCTGGCGCAGTAGCCGTACCGGTACTCCTTCGTCGACAGCGAACCGCGATGGCGCGGGAACTCGCTGTAGGTCTCGTCGATCACCGTGGTGCTGACGGTCCGCGCGGCCACGTCGATCACCCACCGCTCGAGGTGTGCGAGCCCGTCACCGAAGGGCCCGAGGATGTCGCTCGCGAACATCTTCTCGTACACGCAGAGGTCGATCACCACCTTCCCGTCGGCGGTGTCGTAGGAGTTCATCGGGTGGTACGAGTAGCAGACCGGTGCGTCGACCCACACGATGTCGGCGGCCTCGCCCTCGCGAGGCAGGAACCCGAGGCGGCTGCCGTAGTCGGGGTTCCAGCGGAACGGGAAGCGACCGGCGAACGCGAGATCGAGGTCGACCGTGACGGGCATGTCGTACACCACCGCATAGCGCTGCGTGAGCGACATGTCGTGCACCATCGCCATGCCCGGCAACGGGATGTCGACGGTGCGACGCACCTTGCCGTCCGGGGCGACGACCACGTACTGGATGTGGTCGAACCACTGCGCCCACGCGTAGACCATCGCGTGCATCTCGCCCGTGTCCGGGTCGACCTTGGGGTGCGCCGTGAACGCGCCGGGCAAGGTGCCGAAGAAGTCGTTGCGGCCGACCGTCTCGAGCTCGTAGGTGAGCTCGACCGGACAGGTTCCGGCCTCGACCATCGCCCACGTCGTGCCGGCGAAGCCGCCGACGTTCGTGTTGGGCCCGAGCGGCGAGTCGTTCCAGTTACGACCGGGGATGTCGGGCTGGTTGCGTTGCGCGCTGACCGCGGACGATCCCACGTAGCGGTTGCGGTACCAGGCCGCACGACCCGAGTCGAGTCGCACTCCGTGCACCATGCCGTCGCCGACGAACCAGTGGTGGGTCTGCGCGTCGACCTCACCCATCGGGTTCGGCCCGTTGCGGAGGTAGCGGCCCACCAGCTCGGTGGGCAGCTCGCCGATCACCGGGAGGTCGAACGCGGTGACCTCGTCCCTGACGGGCGCGTAGTTGCTGGACAGGTAGAGCGACGTCGACACGGATGGCCTCCCCAGGGCGGTCTCAGGCGATAACAGTGTTACAGGTGCTCACGATCGCACGGGAGGTGTTCGGTGTCAACGGTGTCCTGGATCACACCGCCGTCGGAGGCGGTAGGGCGGGGAGCTCGAAGCCGACCACGGCGCCGCCGCCCTCACGGTTGCCCGCGAAGACCCGGCCCCCGTGCGATTCCGCCATGTCGCGCACGATGGCGAGACCGAGCCCGCTGCCGGGTTCCGACCGCGCCGAGTCGGCTCGGTAGAAGCGGTCGAAGACACGTACCAGGTCGGCCTCGGCGATGCCGGGGCCACGATCGAGCACTTCGACTCGCCGGCCGACGACGACCACCTCGACCGGACCGTCGCTGAACTTCAGCGCGTTCTCGACGAGGTTGGTCAGCGCGCGCTCGAACAGCTGTGGACGGACCACCACCGACGTGTCATCGGTCGAGACCGTCACCTCGCGTCCCGATCGGCGCCGCGCCCGCTCGGCGACCGCCTCGGCGATCCGGCCCGGGACGACCGGAACCGGCACCTCCGACTCACGTCTGTCGGTCGCCAGCTCGACGAGCTCGTCCACCATCGCGCTCAGCTCGCGCGTCTCGCTCTCGAGATCGGCGAGGAGCCGCTGCCGGCTGTCCGGCGAGAGCTCGTCGTACCGCTGCATCACCGACACGTTGGTGCGCAGGCTGGTGAGCGGCGTCCTCAACTCGTGCCCGGCGTCCTGGACGAGCTGTTGCTGCGCCCGCTTCGACCGCCCGAGCGACGCCAGCATCTCGTTGAACGCGTGGCCGAGCTTGCCCGTCTCGTCACGGCCTTCGACCGGAACCTGTACGTCGACGTCACCGGAGTCGGCAACCCGGGTCGCGACTGTCGTGAGGCGAACGAGCCGCCGGGTGACCTGCTGCGCGATCAGCACACCCATCAGGACGGCGAGAGCGGCCATCGCGAGCACGATGACCAACGTGCGCGTGAGGATGCTCGACAGCACATGGTTGGTCTCGTCGAGCGACCGGGCGAGCTGCACTGCACCTTGGCCGGTGCCGACGGTGAGCATGCGGAACTCCTCACCGTCGACGGAGATGTCGCGCCGCGATGTCGCACCGCGCCGGTCGGTGGCGATGGCGAGATCGACCGTCTCGACAGGGAGCTCGAACGTGCTCGAGAACGGCACGACGATCGTGCCGTTCGGATCGATCTGCTGCACGATGATCTGCGTGAAGCTGCGGAAGTCGTCGACCGGCCGGCCCTGCGGATCGCCCTCGCCTGGCCCGTTCGGCCGATTGCCCGGCAGACGTCCGGGGCTGTCGAGCACGCGCCGGGCCGCGTCATCGAGCGACCGGTCGATCTGGCCGCGCAGCTGATCGCCGGTCGAGACGTAGCTCGCCACTCCGACCGCGATCGCCGATCCGGCCGCAAGCGCGACCATCGCGATCGCGAACTTGACGCGCAAGCTCATGAGGCCCGGACGGTGTAGCCCACACCGCGCACCGTGTGGATGAGCTTGGGCAGATCACCGGAGTCGACCTTCCGCCGCAAGTAGCTGATGTAGACCGCGAGGTTCTTCGAGTCGGGACCGAAGTCGTAGTTCCAGATGCGTTCGTAGATCAGGGAGTGGTCGAGCACGATGCCGGCGTTTCGGACGAGCAGCTCGAGGAGATCGAACTCGGTCTTCGACAGCTCGAGCTCGACCTCGCCACGCCACACCCGGCGCGACGCTGGATCGAGGCGGAGGTCGGCGACCTGCAGAACCGGCGACTCCACAGCGGACTCGTCGTCGTAGCGACTGCGGCGCAGCAACGCACGGAGGCGAGCCAGCAGTTCGTCGAGCTCGAACGGCTTGGGGAGGTAGTCGTCTGCGCCGGCGTCGAGGCCGGCCACCCTGTCCGACGTCTCGGTGCGGGCCGTGAGCATGAGGATGGGCAAGCGGTCCTTCTCGGCACGCAGCACGCGGCACACGGTCAGCCCGTCGATGTTCGGCATCATCACGTCCACGATCGCGACGTCGGGCCGGCGTTCACGAATGGTGGCGAGAGCGACAGCGCCATCGGGTGCGAGAGCGACCTCGTACCCGTCGAGCTCGAGTGCTCGGGCCAGCGAATCCCGGATCGCCCGGTCGTCGTCGACCACGAGCACTCGATTGCTCACTGTGCTGCCGCTCATCGCCACCATTGTGGTCGGCCGCCTGGTCCCGTGGGGGAGGTGGTCGGGTCAGGCCGCCGCGTCGGCGGCGTCGTCGACGTCGACGTCACGAGCGGGGCGCTCGGGTCGGATGCCGTTCACCACGTCCGTCATGCGCTCGGTCAGCTCGGCGATCCTGGCATCGGCCTCGTCCTGGGTCAGGCCACCTTCGGCGACCCTGTCGTTGATGCGCTCGGTCGCGTCAGCGACCATCGCGTCGATGACCGTCTGGATGTCGACGCCCTTCGCCGCAGCGACGTCGGCGATCGACGATCCACCCTCGAGCTCGGTGCGGAGCTCATCGGCGGTCATGCCGAGGGCCGTGGCTGCGGCGTCGAGACCGAACGCGTGGCCGGCCCGGCCGTGGTGCCCACCGGGGCCGCCCATGGGACCGCCCATGCCGGGGCCGCCCATGGGACCGGCCGCGTCGAGCGCCGACACCACTGCTTCGAGCTGATCGGCAGTGAGTGTGCCGTCGTCGACCAGCGGCTGCAGCACCTCGCGGATGCGGTCGCCGGGGGCCGGCCGGACCGTGTCCGTCGAGGATCCGGTCGTGTCGGTGGTGTCGGTGGTGTCGGTGGTGTCGGTCGTGTCGGTGGTCGCGTCGGGGGTGGTGTCGTCGACGACGACGGCGGACACCCCGCTCGCAGCGCCGGCGAAGCCGGTCTGCTGCAGGATGAGTCCGGCGCCGCCACCGGCGACGAGCCCGGCCAGGAGGCCGGACGTGACGAGCTTGCTTTTCATGGTGGTGCTCCTCGGGCTTTGAATCGGTCGGTGTCGGATGACCCGCCGATGGTCTTCGTTGACGGTGGCATGCTGCGCCGACGAGGTGAGGAGCGAACCCGCGGAAGGTGAGAACAGCGTGTGAACGCGGCGCGATGGCACCCGAGCGTCCCTGCCCGATAGCTTGGCGCCCTTGGCAATCGAGGTCACGCGTCCAGGCGCGTGGCGACGCTCCACGGACGATCACTTGGGAGCACCATGAGCACAGCCGCACGCACAGCCCGGTGCGTGCTCCTCGCCGCCGCAGTCGCGGCAGTGGGGGGCATCGCCGCCACCACGGCACCCAGTGCGGCCGCGCCCGGCGACACCACCACCACGTCGTCGTCGACCACGACCACCAGTGTCAGCTCGGCGGCTCCGCCACGCATCGAACAGGCGGCGTCGGTCGCACAGACCGCGAAGCGCCTCAGGCAGGCGGGCACGCTCCCCTTTCCGATGGCGCCCACGTTGCCCGACAACCCGAAGTCACGCTGCCTCGTGCTCAACAACTTCGGCGATTCGCGCGGCACACGGTCGCACGAGGGCGTCGACATCATGGGCTGGGTGGGTCAGGAGATCTACGCGGTCGCCAACGGCACGCTGACGCGGCAGGCGCTCGACGCCGACTCGCCGTTGTCGGGGAACGCGTGGGGGCTCACGGCCGACGGCACGAAGACCTACTACTTCTACGCGCACATGTCGGGCTTCGCCGAAGGCCTCGAGGTGGGTGACGAGGTCACCCTCGGTCAGCTCATCGGCTACGTCGGCGACACGGGCAACGCGAACGACAGCGGGCCGAACAACTATCACCTCCACTTCGAGGTGCACCCCGGCGGCCAGAACAAGGCCGCCGTCGATCCCGTGCCGTTGCTCGAGATCCCGCGGGTCTGCACGCTCTACGCGAAGTAGGCGAGCCGGTCAGCCGGTGACGATCTGCTCGATCCGCTCGAGCGTCTTCTCCATCGACTGGCGTGTGCTGTTGCGCAGCGGGCGGACGAGCGCCTTCACCTTCTCCTGCGAGATGTCCCAGCTCTCGCGCACCCGGGTGCCGCCTTCGACGGGTTCGAGCTCGTAGCGCCAGATGCGACCTCCGACGAGATGGCCGAGGATCGGCATCGGCGTCGTCGTCTGCCAGGCAAGCCGCCGGTTCTCCTCGAACTCGACGACGGTGCTGACCATCGAATAGGGCAACCCCGCCTTCATCTTCATCCCGAACTTCGAGCCCAGCTGCAGGCGCTGCGATCCCGCCGTGGCGTCGCGCACCGTGCCCGAACCGTCGAGCTCCCGGTGGCGCGACGGGTCGGCGATGAGGTCGAAGATCGCCGACGGCTCGGCGGGAATGATGCGCTCGACGGTCTCGACGTCTGACGATGCCATGGGGGAACCGTAGCTGCACCGCTACCGTCGCGTGGATGGCTCGCACATCCGGCCCGCTGCAGACGGTCGGCGACATCGTCGAGCTGTACGCGCGCTGGGGAACCGTGCACTACGACGACCGCGTCTCGCAGCTCGACCATGCCTTGCAGTGCGCCGCGCTGGCGCGTGCGGCCCACGCCGACGAACCGCTCATCGCCGCGTCGCTGCTGCACGACCTCGGCCACCTGCTCGAGCTCGAGGCGTCGGGTGGCGAGATCGGCGACCTCACCACGGATCGTGGCCATGAGGCTCGAGCCGCGAAGGTCCTCGCCCCGATGTTCCTCGCATCGGTCACCGCGCCGATCGCCCTGCACGTCGAAGCCAAGCGCTACCTGTGCGCGGTGGAACCTGCGTACGCGTCGCTCCTGTCGGAGGGGTCGGTGCGCAGCCTCGCCACACAAGGCGGCCCGATGTCTGCGACCGAGATCGCTCGCTTCGAGGCACACCCGTCGCATCGTGCCGCATGCGACCTCCGCCGATGGGACGATCTCGGCAAGGTGCAACACCTGGCGGTCGCGCCCTTCGACGAATACGTGCCGCTGCTCGAGTCACTCGCCGGCGCGTGAACACGTAACGGTACGCTGACGCCATGCCACCAGCATCGACGCAGGCGAGGTCGGCGCCCGCGATCGCATCGCTCGCGCGACACGATCGACACCTCTCGATCAC
>JBFWSW010000120.1:6644-9131 GCA_050248155.1 Ilumatobacteraceae bacterium | reverse complement strand
GAGGCCTCGCCCGTGGTCACCAGCTCGGCGGGCATGCCGACCAGGCCCGGTTCGGTCGGCAAGGTGCTGGAGGGCATCGAGGTGCGCGTCGTCGACGAGCTCGGCGACGACGTCGTGCCGGGTGACGCCGGCGAGATCTGGGTGCGGGGTCCGAACGTGTTCCAGGGGTACTGGAACGAGCCCGCCCAGACCGCACGCGTGCTCACCAGCGACGGGTGGCTGCGGACGGGCGACATCGCCACCGTCGACGACGACGGGTACCTCTACCTCGTCGACCGTGCCAAGGACCTCATCATCGTGAGCGGGTTCAACGTCTATCCAGCCGAGGTCGAGGACGTGCTCGCCGAGCATCCGGGGGTGGCCGACGTCGGGGTGGTCGGCGTGCCGCACCCGCACCACGGCGAGGCCGTGAAGGCCTTCGTCGTGCCCGCGCCCGGTGCGCACCTCGACGAGGACGGGCTCATCGAGTGGTGCGGCGATCACCTGGCTCGGTACAAGTGCCCGTCGAAGGTGCTCCTCGTCGATCAGCTCCCGCGCAACGTCAGCGGAAAGCTGCTCCGCCGGGAACTGGCGTCCCACGACTCGGCGTGACGCCGAAGTCGGCGTGCCGCACTCGTGCGCGCCGGCTGCTCGGTGACACGAGGAACCCGGCGAACAGCACGGCGATCCCGGCGAGCAAGGTGACGGCGAAGGCGCGATCCTTGCCCAGCCGCCCGGCCAAGGTGCCGCTGGCTGACAGCACCAGCGTGCCCGCGGCGATCAGCACGTTGCCGAGCGCGAGCCGGCCGGGCGCACCGTTCGAGCGAGCGACGATCGCGTCCCTGCGCCGCAGCAGCTGCCACGCGCTGTACAGGGCGCCGACGATGATGACGAGCGCCGACACGCCCGAGCCCACCGCGGCCAGCAGGCGCGGGGCGATGCCGAACACGTCCTTGCCGGTCGGCAGCCCCGGGCCCTCGACGGGTTGCTCGGTGGGTGCGAACAGCACGATGCCGACGCTCAACCAGCTGAGCGGGACGAGGACGCGCTGGACGATGCGTCCCGTCGCCGGTCCGCCGATCAGGTAGACCGTGCCGAGCGCGAGCCAGGGCACGTTCAAGATCGCGCCGGCCAGGTAGAAGACCCGGAAGCTGTTGAGGCTCCAACCGTGCGCTTCGGCCCACCACAGCGCGGCGGATCCGAGCGCGAAGAGGCCGAGCGAGATCGTCCAGGCGAATTCGTGCGGGCGGCGCCGGCGGAGCCAGCGATCGAGCGTGCTGAGCGCGAAGGCGGTCGACACCAGCGTGGCACCGGCGGCGAGCGCGACGTTCATCGGAGGCGAGAGTACCGGCGCACGGCGTGACCGATGTCCGCCCACCCGCTCCCCCGATCCGCTTTGTGAACGTGTGCACGAGTGCCTAACGTGGGCGGTGCTATGCCGTCAGAACGCCCTCGCCGTCGGATCCCCGAGGCAACGGTCGCTCGGCTCCCGGTGTACCTCCGGATCCTCGTCGAACAGGCGGACGACGAGGTCGAGTGCGTCTCGAGCGACCGACTGGCCGAGCTGGCAGGTGTCAACGCGGCCAAGGTGCGCAAGGACCTGAGCTACCTCGGCAGTTACGGGACACGGGGTGTGGGGTACGAGGTCGCCTATCTCGTCTACCAGATCCGCCGCGAGCTCGGTCTCACCCACGACTGGCCCGTCGTCATCGTCGGTGCCGGCAACCTCGGGCAGGCGCTCGCGGGCTACGGCGGCTTCGGCGAGCGGGGCTTCCCGGTCGCCGGCATCGTCGACGTCGACCCGGCCAAGGTCGGCACGGTGCTCGGCGGCGTGCGCGTCCGTCACATCGACGAGCTGTCGCAGATCGTGCAGGCGCGACGAGTGAACATCGGCGTCATCGCGACTCCTGGCGCGTCGGCGCAGGATGCGGCCGAGCGGCTGGTGCGTGCGGGCGTCACGAGCATCCTCAACTTCGCTCCGGTCGTGCTGTCGGTGCCCCGCTCGATCGAGGTGCGCAAGGTCGACCTCGCGGTCGAGCTCCAGATCCTCAGCTACCACGAGCAGCGCCGCGCCGCAGGCCCGTTGCGCTCCGTCCCGAACGCTGCTGCGAACCGCAGCGCGACCGCGTAAGGTCGTCGGGGTATGTCCATCGTCGTCATCGGCGTGAACCACCACACGAGCCCGCTCTCGCTGCTCGAGCGTGTGTCGGTGCCGCCGGCCGACCTGCCGAAGGCCATCTCCGGCCTGGTGTCGCGCATCAACGTGCGCGAGGCGGTGGTGCTCAGCACGTGCAACCGCACCGAGGTGTACGCGGTCGCCGAGCGGTTCCACGGCGCGTACGCCGACATCCGCGACTTCTTCTGCGAGCTCGGCGACCTCGCGCCCGACGATCTGCACCCGCACCTCTACAGCCAGCACGACGATGCCGCGGTCGCGCACCTCTTCGAGGTCGCTGCCGGGCTCGACTCGGCGGTGCTCGGCGAGACCGAGATCCTCGGCCAGGTCCG
>JBFWSW010000120.1:2401-6544 GCA_050248155.1 Ilumatobacteraceae bacterium | reverse complement strand
GCGCAGCGCACGGCGGTCGAGTCGCTCACGAAGGGCATCGTCGCGAAGCTGCTCCACCGGCCGTCGGTTCGCTTGAAGGACGACGCCGGCACGCCGAAGGGCGAGCGCAACGCTGCCGCGGTGCGCGACATGTTCGACCTCCCGTGACCGCTCGGCGTCGCGAGCCGCGGTTGCGCCTCGCGACGCGGGGCAGCCCTCAGGCACGCACCCAGGCCGAGGTCGTGGCACGTGCACTCGAGGCGGCGCATCCCGGGCTCGGTGTCGACCTCGTTCTCGTCGACACCACCGGCGACCGCCGCCAGGACGTCCCGCTGCACACGATCGGTGGGCAGGGCGTGTTCGTGAAGGAGGTGCAGCGCGCAGTCCTCGACGGTCGCGCCGATCTGGCCGTGCACTCGGCGAAGGACCTGCCGTCCGACACGGCGGCGGGCTTGCACATCGCGGCGTTCTGCGCGCGGCGCAGCGCGGGTGACGCGCTGATCGGCCACTCGCTCGACGATCTCGCCGAGGGCGCGACGATCGCGACCGGTTCGGTGCGGCGCCGCGCGCAGCTCGCTGCGGTGCGCCCCGATCTGCAGTTCGTCGAGCTGCGCGGCAACATCCAGACCCGGCTCGGCAAGGTGCCAGAGGGCGGCTCGATCGTGATGGCCATCGCCGCGCTCGAGGTGCTCGGGATGACGCACCTCGTCGCCGACGAGCTCGACCCGACCGTGTTCGTGCCCGCGGTCGGGCAGGGATGTGTCGCGGTCGAGTGCCGTGCGGCCGACGAGGGCACCACCGAGCTCGTCCACGCGATCGACGACGCGCCGACGCGAGCCGCCGTCGAGACCGAGCGCGCGTTCCTGGCCACCCTCGGCTCGGGTTGCTCGCTCCCCGTCGGGGCACACGTCGTCGACGGCACGTTGCACGCCTTCCTCGCCGACCCCGCACGAGGCCGGTTCACCCGGCGTGCCGAGCCACTGGGCGATGACGCGACATCGACCGCGCGTGACGTCGCCGTCTCGATGCAGCGCGAGCTCGACGATGGCTGACGACCGCGGCCTCGCCGGGTTGACGGTGGTGGTCACCCGGCCGGCCGAGCAGGCCGGCGCGCTCGTGCGGCTGCTCGAGGAGCAGGGTGCTCGTGCAGTGGTGATGCCGCTCATCGAGTTGGTCGACGTGGCGCCGGCCGACGAGATCGAGGCGGCGGTCACCGGGCTCGGTGACACCGATTGGCTGGTGGCGACGTCGTTGCGTGCGGCGAGACGTGTCGCCGACGCGGCGCGACGCTCGCCGTGTCGCATCGCCGCGGTCGGTCGCACCACTGCGGCCGAGCTGCCCCGGGTCGACCTCGTGCCGACCGATCAGAGTGCTGTGGGACTGCTGGGCGTGTTCCCGGCGGCGCCTCCCGGCGGTCGGGCGGTGGTCGCGCAGGCGTCGGGTGGTGCGCCGACCTTGGTCGACGGGCTCATCGGGAGAGGGTGGCACACGGTGCGCATCGACACACACATCTCACGGTCGGTGGTGCCCGACGCGCGCCAGCGGCTCGCTGCGATGGCCGCCGATGCGGTGATCTTCACGAGTGGCTCGCAGGCCAGGGCGTGGGTCGAGGCGTTCGGCACCACCGCTCCGGCTCTCATTGCCACGCTCGGTCGAGAAACTGGACGAAATGCTGAGGCTTGTGGGCTCAAGGTCGACGTGGTCGCGACCGATCACTCGCTGTCAGGAGTGGTCCGGGCCTTGCAAGGAATCGTCAAGCCCTGACTAGCCTGGTCGACCTACCAAAATGGCACCTCGACCAATCGATCGGCGCAAGCTCCTGGGGGCGGGAGTTGCAGCGTTGGCGCTGGGCATGGGCGCGTTGGCCCATGCCTCGGCTGGCCCGCGCCCCGCCGACGATCCGCCGGTGACGGTCGGGCCACAACCGGTGGCCGAGGTGTTCGGTTCGTTCCCGTCCGTCAGCGACGATGGCCGGTTCATCGTGTACGAGGGCAAGCCCACCGACGGTTCGGGTCGTCAGCGCACGGTGTGGCTGCGCGACGCAGCCGCCCCCGAGGTCGACGGCAAGCCGGCGCCCGATGTCGAGCTCACCGTGCCGAGCCCCGATGCGAAGTCGGGCGAGAGCGTGCGGCCGGTGATCAGCGGTGACGGGTGCGTCGTCGCGGTGATCACCCAGATCGCGTACGACCTCTTCCGTGACGACGACACCGGCCATCGCTACGACGTGTACGCGATGGTGCTGCCGCACTGCGAGGGCGGGGCGCTCGGTGACTGGCAGCTCGTGTCGTCGCAGTCGTCGAAGGACGGCGACACCCGCGCGCTCGATCGCGTGGTGCCCGACGACGCGCCGGCGATCAGCCAGTCGGGGACGATCATCGCCTTCACCCACCTCGGTCGGTCGAACAAGGACCCCGTGATCAACACCACGGTCGTCGACCTCACCAAGCCGCTCGGCGTCGAGGGTCGCAGCACCCGTGTCGCCGGGACGCCGCTGCTCCCGCCGAACACGACGTTCCTCTATCGCGGCCAGCGCGAGCCCGACGTCTCCGACGACGGCCGGTACGTCACGTTCACCTCCGACGCGGTCAGCAACTCGGCCGTCCCCGAGTGGGGCGGCGGGCCGGTGCCTGGCGACTACGCGACGTCGCAGGTGTACCTGTGGGATCGGCAGGCGCTCGACCCGGCGACGGCGGTCACGCTCGTGTCGACGGTCGATGGCCACCCCGCCCGCGACGGCGCGGGCTCGGCGGTGATCTCCGGCAACGGGCAGTACGTGGCGTTCGAGTCGGCATCGATCGACATGGCCGGGTCCGCATCACTGCCCGAGTGCGGGGCGGTGTGCCCGCCGCAGGTGTACCGGTACGACCAGGTGGCGCGCGTGCACATGCTCGTCAGCCGGGCGAACACGGCCGAGGGCCAGACGTGGGTGGCGGCCGATCACGGTGCGTCGCAGCCGACGATCTCCGACGACGGCACGCAGATCGGCTTCGTCACTCGCTCGCGCAACCTCTTCCCCACCCTCGCCAGCGCTGGCCTCGAGGTGGGTGACGGCGAGATCGTCGTCGCCGAGGTCAACCGTGGTCTTGTGCGTCGTGCGTCCACGTCGGGTGACGGCATCACGCCCGCGCCGGCGGTCAACGCCCATCCGGTCCTGTCCGGACCCGGTCACGTGGTCGTGTTCGACACCCTCGCGGCGACGGCGTTCACGGGCGCCGACGCGGTCGGCCGGCAGGTCGTGTCGGTGTTGCGCACGCCGCAGCTCTCGGTGCCGGCGCTCGACGTCGGCACGGTCGCGCTCGGCTACGCCGGTCCCGAGTGGTACGTCGGCATCCGCAACGAGGGTCCGTCGACGTTCGTCCCGACGACGGTCGAGGTGTCGAACCCCGACTTCGCGGTCACGGGAGGCACGTGCGCGTTGGGTCTGCCGGTGCCGCCGGGCGAGACCTGCACGGTGTACCTCGTGCTCACGCCGACGATCCCCGGCCCGATCACGGCCGACCTCACGGTGTCGGAGTCGATGTTCGGCGGCACGTCGGTGACGAGCGTGGTGCGTGGCGCCGGTGGCGAGCCGGCGCTGCGGAACTCGGCCGGTGAGGGTGACTACCCGTCGACGGTGGTGGGGCAGGAGAGCCAACCGATCTCGTTCGAGATCGCCAACATCGGGTTCGCGCCCACCACGATCGCCCGCATCTCGCTCACCGGCGACAACCCCAAGGACTTCAAGGTCACCCGCACCAGCTGCTACGGCTACCTGCTCAACCCCGGGGCCACCTGCTCGATCGACGCGATCTTCAAGCCCACCGAGCCCGGCTACCGGTCGGCGACGATGATCGTGTCGACCGATCTCGGGCAGTACACGTCGGTCGTGATGGTCGGCGATGCCACTCGTGTCGCCACGCTCGAGGTGGCCGATGCGAAGGTGCGTGCGGGCGACGGTGTGGGCCTCGGCGGCGCCGGCTTCAAGCCGAACGCGACGGTCACCATCTCATGGGCCGATGGCCGCGGCGAGAGCATCACGGTCACGACGGGCAAGGACGGCAGCTTCCTCGCGGTGCTGCCCACTCGACCGGGCGAGCGCCTCGGTGATCGCGTCGTCGTGGCCCAGAGCCTCGACGCGGTCGCCCGCGTCGACGTGCAGATCACCCGGCGGCCGGGTCGCGCCAC
>JBFWSW010000120.1:0-2301 GCA_050248155.1 Ilumatobacteraceae bacterium | reverse complement strand
CGGCGCACGGCGCGCAGCTTCAGCCGCACGAGCGAGCTGCCGCCCGGTTCGATGCCGACCGCGGGTGGGTCGAAGTCGCCGTCGAGCCGACCGGTCGGGTCGATCAGGTGCATCCGGCAGCTCGCCTGCGAGTTGCCCGCGTTGTCGACCATCAGCTCGTAGGTGGCCCGGCGCCGGCTGCGGATCGCGGGCTGCAGCATGTTGATGCGCCGGTCGTAGGTGCTGGCGACGTGCAGCGTGACTTCGGCGGTTTCGACGTCGTCGGGCTGGGCCTGGGGCACCACCCGGACGCCGAGCGCCGTCGGGCCGGCGGTGGTGCTCGACAGGCGAGGTGGCGTGACCTCGACGCTGACGGTCTCCTGCGAACCACCGAAGAGCGTGATGTACGCGGGGCGGATGGTGCTCCACGCGGCGGCCAGCCCGATCGCGTTGAGGGCGAAGCTGTCGGTGCTGTTGCCGAGGTTGGTCACCGTCAGCGTCAGCGTCACCGACGTGCCCGGCTCGACATCGGCGTCGTTGGTCGAGAACCAGGCCTGCACCGTCACGTCCCGCAACGCTACCGGTGCCCCCTCCCCCCAACCCGGCATGCCCATCCACGCGGTCACCACAGCCCGAGTGGGGGCATCGTGACCACCGCAACGGTGGTCAGCGTGCCCCCGCTCGGGCCAGGTTCGAGCGAACGGTGTCGATCACATACGCCTGCTCGTCGAGCACGTCCGCGGTGGTGAACTCGATGACCACGTGTCCGGTCTCCTGCAGCTGGTTACGGCGACGAGCGTCGCGTTGCCGATCACGATCCGAGATGTGGCCGAGGCGCCCGCTCACCTCGACGATCAGGTTTGTGCCGCGGAACTGGAAGTCGACTCGAGCGATCCGCTCACCGCCTGCACGATGCACCACTTGGCACAGAGGTCGAGGCAGGCCGGCGCGGCGCATCAACGCCAGGAATCGGCGCTCGAGGTAGCTGTCGCCGCCGCTGTCGAGGATGAGCGCCTTCAACATCGACGAGCCATGCACGCCGGGACCACACAGTTCGTCGACGCGCCGCTGCAACGTGGGGAGCGACGTCAAACGCCGCTGCATCGCATCGTCGATGACGCGCTCGATCTGTTGTGCCGAGCATCTCTCGACGGCCATGTCGATCACCGTTCGTGTGGCGTTCGTGAGCCGCACTCCGTCCTTCACGAGCAAATCACGCGCGTCGAAGTGTCGCGTCGAGTGCAGTCTGAACGGAAACGGCCGGTGCTTGCGGATCCGCGGCACCAGGAACTCCGGCTCGGTCACCTCCACACCACCGAGCGCCCACCAGCACGCCGAGGAGCGACTGTGCAACGCAGCCTCGCGTCCGAGCGATCGGAGTCCGGCTCGTGCCTGTAGCCGCCAGTCCACCTGTACCGCGCGATGGCACCAGACGCCGGGTGCCACCTCGCGCCACAGTCCGCGGTCGAGACGACGACACCACTGCCGCGAGGACATCACTCGGTCGACGTCGGCGCGGTCGATGAGCAGGTGATGGCGGGCGGCTAGATCGAGCAGAGCGGCATCGGGATCCACGTCACCACTGATGGGCGGCGGCGCCGTCCGATCGGAAATTGCATTGGAGTGGGGGCATCGTGACCACCATTGCGGTGGTGGGGATGCCCCAGCTTCAGCGGAAGATGATGCGGTCGCGGCCTTCGCGCTTGGCGGTGTGGAGGGCTTCGCCGGCGCTGGCGAGGACCCGCGAGGCGTCGACGGCGCCGCTGCCGACGGCGACGCCGATCGAGGCGGTGAGCTTGACGCTCGGGGGGAGGCCTTGCCAGGGACGCACCGCGATCATCTGGCGCACGCGCTCGAGCACGGCACGGGCGTCGCCCGGTGACGTCTCGCGCAGGACGAGCACGAACTCGTCACCGCCCAGCCGGACGACGGCGTCGCCGCGGCGGCAGATGCGCTGGAGGATGCCCGACAGCTCTTGCAGCAGCGTGTCGCCGTGCTCGTAGCTGTAGTTGTCGTTCACCTGCTTGAAGCCGTCGAGGTCGAGCAGCGCCACGCAGACGGGTCCGTGGTTCTCGAGCACCTGGGGCAGCCAGTGGCTGAGGTAGCGACGGTTGGGCAGGCTGGTGAGCGGGTCGGCCTCGCTGAGGGCCTCGGTGTCCTTCAGTGACACACCGAGCCGCACGTGCTCCCATCGTGCCTCGCGCTCGCGCCGCAGCGCACGGCTGAGCGCGTCGAACTGCATGTTCATCACCTCGCGGGCGTCGTCGTAGCGGCCGCCCTCCCAGAGGATGTCGATGCTCACCGGTGCCGACGACTTCAGGT
>JBFWSW010000119.1:0-9226 GCA_050248155.1 Ilumatobacteraceae bacterium | reverse complement strand
GGTTGGTCGGCGGTGAGACGCTCGGCGTCGGCCGGGAAGTCGCGCACCCTGCGGAGCGGGCCGGGGGCGATCGAGTCGGGGTCGAACACGACGAGATCGGCGGCCGTGCCGGCCCTGACCACGCCGCGGTCGGCGAAGCCGAACAGGTCGGCTTGCACCTTGGTGAGCTTGTGGACCGCCTCCTCGAGCGTCAGCACCTGCTTGTCCCGGACCCATTGGCCGAGCAGATCGGTCGGCAGCGGCGCGTCGCACAGCTGACCGACGTGGGCCCCCGCGTCGGAGAGGCCGAGCGTGCACCCGGGCTCGCGCAGCAGCGTCGCGATGCCCTCCTCGTCGTCGTTGGCCAGGACCGCTCGAACCCGGAGAGCCGGCAGGTCACCTTCGGCGACGGCGATGTCGAGCAAGGTGTCGAAGGGATCGCTGCCACGGTCAGCCGCGATGGCCAGCAGCCGCTGCCCGATCAGCTCGGGATGCGACCCGGACTCCATGATCTCGTAGGTCTCCCATCGCGGCACCAGGCCGTCACCGGCAGCCCATCCGTCGCGAACTCGCTGGCGCCATCCACGATCGGCGTACGCGGCCCGCCGCTCGTCGACGGTTCCGGGCATCAGCTCGGCGAACACCGAACTGGTGTTCAGCGTGAACGGCTCAACCATCGTCATCGAGAACGACAGCGGTCGACACGAGACCTGCGGCCACACGGTCGCCCCCTTCGCCACCCCGGCACGATGCAACGCGAGCGCCTTCAGGTGCGCTCCGCTCGCCAACGTGAGCAGCGCGGTGAACGTCACCGGGACGTCGAGCTCGATGGACATGTCGTAGATCTCGCTGAAGTGCAGCTCATCGCTGACCCCGTTGATCCCGATCACGCCGCGACCCGTCGCGGCAACGGCTCGGCACAGCGCGTCGATCTCGTCGCGGCCGGCCCACCGGCTGGGGATGGGACGACCGTCGGCGCCGAGGTGCGTCACCGCGAAGCTGGAGGCGAAGCCGCACGCGCCCGCCTCGATCGCCTGGGTGACGAGCGCTGACATCTGCTCGATCTCGTCCGCCGTGGCGTGGCGGCGCGACGCCTCGTCCCCCATGACGTAGATGCGCAGCGGGGTGTGCCCGATGTAGGCCGCGTAGTTCAGCACCGAGCCGCGGCTCGACACCGTGCGCAGGTACTCGGGGAAGGTCTCGAAGTCCCACGGGATGCCGGCGCTCAGCGAGGCCGGGTCCATGTCCTCGACCTTCTCGAGCGTGCGCGCGATCAGGTCGCGATCGGTCGGGTGCGTCGGCGCGATCGAGAACCCGCAGTTGCCGGCCACGACCGTGGTGACGCCGTGGAAGCACGACGGGGTCAGCGCCGGATCCCAGAACACCTGCGCGTCGTAGTGGGTGTGGATGTCGATGAACCCCGGAGCGACGACGCAGCCGCTCGCGTCGATCACTCGCGCGCCCGCGTACCGCGGATCGTCGGCCAGCCCGGCCCCGACCTCGGCGATGACCGCACCGAGCAGTGCGACATCGGCGGCCACCCCGGGTGCTCCGGTTCCGTCGACGACGGTTCCCCCGGCGACGATCGTGTGGACCATGCCTGCCTCCTCGGCGTCATTCGGTCGCATCGGTCACCGGTGCCGGCTCGGGCAGGACTGGCGCGGTGTCGTCGAGCGCGGCGCGGATGCGGGCGACGGCGTCGGGCGGCAGGTTGGCGTGCACCAGGTGTCCTCCCCCGAAGCGGGCGAGCTCGGTGAAGGTCGCCTCGCGATCGAACCGGCCGAGCAGGAGCACGAGCGTCACCGTGCCGGGCTGCACCGCCTCGCGGAACCAGGCCACCCACTCGTCGGGAACACCGAGGTCGACGATCTTCGCTCGTGCCGCACCCGCGCCGGCACCGATGGCGGCGCCCGCGAGCCATCCGACCGGGCCGCCGAGGAGCAGCCCGAGCAACCCGGTCCACACACTGCCCGACAACGCGCTCTGCCCCGGCGACGGATCGATCGTCTCCTTGACGTAGGTCTTGCCGCTCGCATCCTTCACGATCGTGACCGCGTCGAGGACCTGCGCCTGGCCCTTCGACGCGAGGCGGAACGCAGCGGTCATCAGCTCCTGTGCGCGGAACGCGTCGTCGAAGGAGATGCCGACGATCGTGTCGTGCGATTCGGGCTGGTCGCTCATCGTCCCAGTTTGCCCCGAATCACGGCCCGAATCACGCCCGGGGGCGCGCCGCTGCGACGGGCGACGATCACCGAGGCGCGAACGCGGCCTCGAGCAGCGCGCGCTCGACGCGCGGAACGACGAGTTGCACGGTTCCGTCGCCGAGGATGGCGCGTGCCGTCGCAACGACCGCTGCGTAGGCGGCGTGCGCGAGCGCCCCGCCCACCGACACCCGGCGCACCCCTGCGCTGGCGAGCTCGTCGACGCTCGGGCCACCCGGCAGCAGCAAGACGTTCACCGGCACGCCGGTCTCGTCGACCACCCGCCGGATCTGGTCGAGATCGGTGAGCCCCGGCGCGTAGACGGCGTCCGCCCCGGCATCGCGGTATGCACAGAGGCGGCGGATGGTGTCGTCGAGGTCGAGGACCCCGTGGAGGAGGTTCTCGCAGCGGGCGGTGAGGACCAGGGCCGACTCATGGGCGGCAGCGGCGGCGCTCGCGACCCGTTCGACGGCACTGTCGTGCGGGTCGATCGCCCCCACCTCCGGATCCCAGTCCTCGATCGAGCAGCCGGCGGCGCCGGTCGCGGCGATCAGCCGCACCGTCTCCGCGACGGCCTCGGGGTCGTCACCGAAGCACCGTTCGGCGTCCACGTTGACCGGGAGCGGCGTTGCCGCGACGATGCTCTCGACGTGGCGCAACATCTCGTCTCGGTCGACGTGCATGTCGAGCCGGCCGAGCGACGCTGCACAACCGGAACTGGTCGTCGCCAACGCTGGGAACCCGAGCTCTGCCAGCAGCCGAGCCGAGCCGGCGTCGAAGGGGTTCGGCATCACGAAGGTGCCGGCCGCGTGCAGGGAGCGGAACCGATCGGTGGCGGGCGTAGGCATGCAGCGCAGCGTCGCGCCGGGGCGATCCCGACGCCAGCGCGTTTCGGTCACGACCGCCGCGTGCCGTCACGCGTCGGCGACGCGGATGCCCGCAGCGATCGCGGCTTCGCGGTACGCGTCGGCGAGCGACGCGAGGGTCTCGTGTGCATTGAGCCCACTCGGGTTCGGCAGGACCCACAGCGGGGCGCCACCGAGCGTCAGATCCTGCGGCCCCGCGGCCGAGGCGGGGTTGCCGAACGCCTGGCGGTACGCGGTGAGGCCGAGGACGGCGACGACGTCCGGAACGATCCGTTCGATCAGGCGGGTCAGGGCCCGGCCTCCCTCGCGCAACTCGCCGGTCGTCAGCTCGTCGGCCCTCGCCGTCGCGACGGGGACGAGGTTGGTGATCCCGATCCCCAAGCCGATCACCATTCGACGGTCGGCTTCGGACATCCCACCGCTCGCATCGACGAGCGTCGGCGTGATGCCCGCGAGGTGAAGCGCCGGCCAGAACCGGTTGCCGCGACGCGCGAAGTGGGCGCCGGCGGCGGCGGTCCACAACCCGGGGTTGATGCCGACGAACAGGAGCCGTGTCGGCTGCTCACCCGCGACGGGCAGCAGGTCGGGCACGGTCGCGCCCCGGAACGACTCGAGCTCGGCGCGGCTGAACCGACGGGCAGGCATGGAACCAGTCTTGCGTGCCGCAGTGTGACGAACGCCGCTCTCTTTCGAGAGCACTGCTCTTGACATAGGGGGCCACTCGGCGCATGATGGTTCGAAACGAGAGCACTGCTCTCTATCGACCCGAGAGGACGAACGATGAACACCGCGACCCACACCACCCGCTACCTCGCCCCGGGCTGGGCAACCAGGAACCTGATGAACCCGGTGATGGCCGGCGTCACCCGTCTCGGCCTCAGCGTGCGCGGCTCTCGCGTGCTGCACGTCCGGGGCCGCGCCTCCGGCGAGTGGCGCACGGTCCCCGTCAACCCGCTCACCCTCGACGGACGCCAGTACCTGGTCGCGCCGCGTGGCGTGACGCAGTGGGTGCGCAACCTGCGCGCCAGCGGCGACGGCCGCTTGCAGCTGGGCCGGCGCACCACGGCGTTCACCGCCACCGAGATCACCGACGCCGATGTGAAGGCCCCCATCCTCCAGGCGTACCTGCGCACCTGGCGCTCCGAGGTCGGCACGTTCTTCGACGGCGTCGACGCCGACTCGATCGAGGCCATCCGCGCCGTCGCCGACGGCTACCCCGTCTTCGCCATCGAGTCCGCAACCTGAGACCAGAGGCCCGAGACCTGGCAACATTCGCATCATGCTCCGGCTCCGCCAGATCGCCATCGTCGCCGACGCACTCGACCCCGCCGTGGACGCGCTGCGCACACATCTCGGCATCGACTCGGCCTGGTCAGACCCGGCTGTCGCGACGTTCGGACTGCGGAACGCCGTGCTCCCGGCGGGCAACCAGTTCATCGAGGTGGTGTCGCCCACGCGCAGCGGCACCGCAGCAGGCCGCTACCTCGAGCGGCGGGGCGGCGATGGCGGCTACATGGTGATCCTCCAGACCGATCACCACGCCGCCCGCCGGCAGCGAGTCGCCGATCTCGGCGTACGGATCGCGTTCCAGCACGACACCGAGCACTACCGGTTGATGCAGCTGCACCCAGCCGACACCGGGGGCTCGTTCCTCGAGATCGACGAGCAGATCGGCGGCGACGCCCTCGACGGACCGTGGGAGCCCGCCGGTCGCGACTGGCAGCGTGCTCGGCGCATGCACGTGGTCACCGGCATCGCTGCGGCCGAGATCCAGTCATCAGCACCCCGACCCCTCGCCGAGCGATGGGCGGCGATCCTCGATCGGACCGCGGCTCCGCTGGACGAGCCCGGTTCGTTCGCGATCGAGCTGGACAACGCCACGCTCCGGTTCGTCGAGGCGCGCGATGGTCGCGGCGAGGGCCTCGGCGGCATCGATCTCGTCGCCGCCGGCGGGGCCGACGGCAGCGCTGTTCCACCGATGATCGCCGGGCTGCGCGTCCGTCTCGTGTCGTCTCGTTCACCCGAACGGGTTTGACGAGACCCCCTGACGGGGCAATCTGTGGACATGACCAGAGTGCTGATCGCCGCCGATTCGTCCGAGAGCTCGATCACCGTCGCCCGCGGTGCGGTCGCCCTGTTCGGCGACCAGGCCGAGTACCTCGTCGTCAACGTCGACCGGGCGATGAACGACGCGATGGCCTGGGGTGCCGCCTACCCGCTGGCCATGCCTCTTCCCTCGCCCGGTGAGGACGCCGCAGCGTTGCAGCGTGCGGAAGAGGTGGCCACCGAGGTCGCGGAGGCAACGGTGCCGAAGGCCGAGGTGATCGGTGACGTCGGCGATCCGGCCACGGCGATCATCGACGCCGCGCACGAGCACGCGGTGGACGTGATCGTCGTGGGCTCGCACACCCACGGTTGGTTCACCCGCCTGTTCACCGGATCGGTGTCCAACGACATCATCCGCGAGGCCGACATCCCGGTCCTCGTCATGAAGTAGGCATCCGTCAAGAGTCGATCCAGAGTCGATCAGCGTCGTTTCGTGCGAATTCGGGCCGGGTAGATCGCATCCGATCCACTCGACAACGGAGGATGGACATGAACGTCAGAGATGTGAGCGTCGCCACCGACGACACCAGAGAAGTCATCGCACGGCCGACGCGACCCGCCGCCTATCCGCCTCCGGTGGTCGACCCCGCGACGCAGGTCGTCACGCCGGTCGTCACCGAGGTCCCGCCGCACGAGGTCGTCGCGGTCCGCCACTCGATGAGCTTCTCGCCTGCGTCGGTCGTCGCCTGCATCGCAGCAATGGCGCTGATGCTCTTCGGCGCGGTCAACATCGCCCGAGCCGGCTTCGACGGGCCGATGCGCGACCCCGTCGTCGAGGTCGCCGGGTTCCAGGGGACCGCCGTGCTCGGCCTCATCGCACTGGGTGCAGGCATCCTGCTGCTCGGCGCCGCC
This sequence comes from Ilumatobacteraceae bacterium, assembly GCA_050248155.1. Taxonomy (GTDB): domain Bacteria; phylum Actinomycetota; class Acidimicrobiia; order Acidimicrobiales; family Ilumatobacteraceae; genus VFMC01. The sequence goes on along the minus strand of JBFWSW010000119.1, from coordinate 3,222 downwards.
TTCAGCCGTGACCGGGGTGCGATCCTCTTCGTCTCCATCGTGATCGGCGTGGCTGCCGCCACCGTGGCGATCGAACCGAACGTCGGTGGAGGCACCATCTCGACCGAGAGCAGCTTCGGCGTCGCCGTCACGATCATGGCCGCCGTCGTGGCACTCGTCGCCGCGCTGGCACCCACCATGCGCCGCACGAGCGACCACATCGAGCGCTTCTGATCACAGCTCCTGCGCGCTGACGGCCGATCCAGGTCAGCTGCTGGACGACGAGGTGGCGACCTCGAACGACCACAGCTCGGCCTGGATCGGCATCGGCGGTTGCGCCGCCTGGCCCTCGCCCTCGGCCCGATGACCGTGAGCGAACGACGGTGAGCTCCGCCACGCGTCGAACGATGCCTGGTCGCTCCATCGGGTCACCACCAGCCAGGTGGTGCGGTCGTCGGTCGGACGCAGCAGCTCGAATCCCTCGAAGCCCGGCTGCCCATCGACTGCACCGGCTCGCGCAGCGAAGCGCCGGGCGACCTCCTCCCCCATCTCGGCGGGAACGGTGAGCGCGTTGATCTTGATGATCGTCATGCCGTCGATGTTGCCAGGCGCGCGAGACTCGGCGCATGCGCCCTTTGCCACCGAAGCCGGGCGAGGTCGTCGGCGGTGCGCTGCCGAAGCTCGCCGTCGGCCGGGGCTCGTTCGTGTACGACGCGGATGGCAAGGAGTACCTCGACGGATCGGGCGGGCCCGCCGTGTTCTGCCTGGGGCACGCGCATCCCGAGGTGAACGAAGCCATCCACCTTCAGCTGGACCGCGTCGCACACGCATATCGCTACAACTTCTCGAGCGATCCCCTCGAAGAGCTCACCGACATCATCGCTCGGCGATGGACGGCCGACGACGGCGCGGCGCCACCTCCCGGTGTGGTGTTCACGTCGGGCGGGTCGGAGGCCGTCGAGTCGGCCCTCAAGGTCGCACTCCACTACCACTGGGCGAGGGGGCGGCCTGGCCGCCACCGCTTCATCGCCCGCCGCCGGTCGTGGCACGGCAACACACTCGGTGCGCTGTCGGTGTCGGAGCTGAGCGATCGGCAGACCCCCTACCGTGGGTCTCTGCTCCCGGTGTCGCACATCTCGCCGGCGAACACCTTCCGCCCACCGGACGGATGCCGTCCGGACGAGGTCGCGGCATTCTGCGCCGCCGAGCTCGAGGACGAGATCCTCAGGCTCGGCCCGGAGTCGGTCGCTGCCTTCGTCTTCGAGCCCGTGGTCGGTGCTGCCGGTGGCGTCGTGCCCGCGCCGGATGGCTACGCGCGACTTGTCCGCGACGTGTGTGACCGCCACGGGGTGCTGATGATCGCCGACGAGGTGATGTGTGGCGCGGGCCGCTGCGGCACGTGGCGGGCGCTCGAGCACGACGGCGTCGTGCCCGACGTGATGGCGATCGCCAAGGGGCTCGCGGGTGGCTACGTGCCGCTCGGCGCTGCGGTCTACCGCAGCGAGATCGGCGACGTGCTCGACACGGTCTCGGGTGGCCCGATCACCGGCCACACGTTCACCGGGCACACCCTCGCGTGCGCCGCGGGTGTGGCCGTGCAGCGCATCATCGAGCGCGATGGGCTCGTCGACCACGTCCGCGAGCGAGGCCGGCGACTGCAGGACGAGCTCCGCGCCGAGCTCGCCGGCGTCGAAGCGATCGGCGACATCCGCGGTCGGGGCTTTTTCATCGGTGTCGAGCTCGTCGCCGGTCACCAGACCAATGAGCCGTTCGATCCTGCGCTCGGACTGCACCTGCGCATCCGACGGCACTCACTCGACAACGGGTTGATCTGCTATCCGATGGGCGGGAACGTCGATGGCACCCGCGGCGACACCGTCATCCTCGCCCCGCCCTACAACGCGTCCGACGACGAGCTCGGCGAGATCGTCACCCGCTTCTCGACGTCGCTGCGCGCCGCCCTCGACGAGGCACGCTCGGCTCAGCGCTCCAGCGCGGCGTTGGCGGGATCGTCCGGGTCGTAGTACACGGTCACGTTCGATCCGACCGGGTATCGGTCGAGGGTGATCGACGCGTGGTTCACCACGGGGATCTGGCCGGTGTCATCGCTCGCCCGGACCCGGTACGACTGGTACGGCCGTCCGTCGACCTCGTAGGAGTAGATGACCATCGGGATCTCGGCGCGGATCTGACCGAGCCGACGGATCTTCACCGTTGCACTGAGGACGGTGCCGACCGTCTGAGCCCATCCGGCGACCGGGTTGCCGTCGGGCGAACCGCGTCGCGCCCGCCGACCGAAGCGCGCGCCGAGGCCCGCCAGCACCGCGAGCGGCGCGGCGGCTGGTCCCCACGACGCCCACATGGTCAGCCTTCCTTCCTTCCCCCGGCCGGAGATTCTGGCACGTCACGCGAGGGCCTCGGTCCAACGTGGCGGCGAATGGTCTGGACGAACGTCCGATAAAGGTCTAACGTTCGAGAAATGTCGGATGATATGTCCGTGGCGCAACGTGCCGGCCTCGACTACGAGCTTGCCGAGTCGGTCGAGGCGGACACGCCGGCGCGGCTCAAGGCACTCGGCGATCCGCTGCGCGCGCTCGTCCTCGATCTCGTGCTCGAGCGGGCGATGAGCGTGACCGAGCTGGCCGAGCGGGTGCGCCGGCCTCGGGGCACCGTGGCCCACCACGTCGCGCTCCTGGTCGACGCCGGACTGCTGCAGGTGGTGGCCACCAGGCGGGTGCGAGCGGTCGACGAGCGCTTCTACGGACGGACCGGCTACACGATCCACTTCCCCGACCACGCCCACGACGGCGACCTGCCCTTCGTCGGCGACGCCCGAGCCATCGCCGAGTTCGACGTACCGGAGCACGAAGACGTCGGCGGCTTCACCCTCCGGCACGCGCGCATCGCCCCCGAAGCGGCCAAGGAGTTCACCGAGCGGCTGATGGCCCTCGCGCTGGAGTTCGCCGCCCACCCGAAGTCGGGCTCGCGCGAGTACGCGCTCTACGTCGGCGTGTTCCCCACGAACCGCCCGGTCGCACCGCCTGACGACCCGGCACCACGCACGCGCAGGGCCAGGAAGCGATGACCACGACGAGCGAAGCGACGGCCCCCGCGCCGGTGCGACCGGGTCTCGGCAGCAACTACCGCAAGCTCTTCGCGGCGACGACCATCTCGAACCTGGGCGACGGCATGTCGACCATCGCGTACCCGTGGCTCGCGTCGGCGATCACCCGCAACCCACTG
>JBFWSW010000118.1:0-9544 GCA_050248155.1 Ilumatobacteraceae bacterium | reverse complement strand
AGCTCACCGATGGCGCCGGCATCGGCGCCGTGCACGGCCGCGAGCGACGACGTGGTGCCCTCGGCTCCCAGCACTGCCGCCGTCAGCAACATGTCGGACACCACGCCAGGAAGTCGTTCGAGCCGCGACACGATGAGGTCGGTCACACGATCGGGCACGCTCTCGGCGAGCGTCGCGAGCCGGCGATCGGGCGCACCGGTCGTCGCGACCGCCCTGAGCAGCTCTGTCACGAACAGCGGATTGCCACCCGTCCGTGAGGCGAGGAGGTCGATGAGGTGATCCTCGGCAACGGTGCCGGCCCGGCGGGCCAGCGTCGCGATGTCCTCGTGTCGGAGCGGCGCCAGTTGACGCACCGTCGACGCGCGGCGGACGTCTTCGATCGCTGTGTCGAGCGGGTGGGGGAGCGGCTCCTCCGTTCGCATCGTCGCGATCACGAGCAGCGGCGTCGCACCGATCGCCACGCCGACGTGACCGAGGAGCAGGACGGACGCCACGTCGGCCCACTGGACGTCTTCGATCACGTGCAGGTGCGGAGCACCGACCACGCGCTCGCAGACCTGTTCGCGCAGCGCGCGCAGCTGCTCGAACCGGGGCGCACCGACCGTCGGGTCGGTCGCGAGCCGGTTCGCGTGTTCGAGCGTGACGAGTGAGTGCCAGGGCCAGAACGGAGGTGTGCTGCGGTCGGCCGTGCACGCTCCCCATGAGACCCCCATCCGCTCGTGCACGTGCCGGGCGACGACTCGCGCGACGCTCGTCTTCCCGATGCCCGCCTCGCCGCTCAGGATGACGATCGACCCCAGCCCACGCGCCGCGTCGTCCGCGATCGCGACCATCTCGTCGACGATCTCGTCGCGCCCGACGAGCTGCTCGTCGACCCATCGAGCGATCTGGGCGCTCCGAGCGGGCTGGCCCACCATCACCCCATTCTGTTCCCGTGCGGAAGGCTCGGCGGACAGAGGGGCTCGACTCGGCCGGGGTGGCGCCCGTCAGCGCGCGAGCTTGGCCCGTGCGGTGCGATCGCGCAGGCGATCGAGACGGCGGTCCCACTTCGCGCTGTTGTCGATCAACCACGCGACCGCGTCGGCCAGCCGCTCCGTCGTGGCGCGGTAGCGCACCTCGCGACCCACCCGTTCGGGTTCGACGAGCTCGGCCTCGTGCAGCGCCTGGAGGTGCTTCACGACGGCCTGGCGGGTGACCGTCGCGTCCTTCGCCAGCTCGGTCGCGGTGCGCGGTCCGTCGTGCACGAGGCGCTCGAGCAGGCGCCGGCGGGTCGGGTCGGCGAGCACACCGAACAGCTCGTCGAGCGGCTGCCGGCGGCCGGATGTGGTCACGTCCGACGTGCGAGCGTGACGGCGTCGAATCGCAGCACGAACAACATCAGCCGCACGTCCCAACGGCGAGCGGTCGGGCGACTGGCCGACGCGCGCGCGTAGGTCTCGATGACCGACAGGCGGCTGCGGTGACCTTCGTCGGACGGCACGGGCGCGATGACGAGCTCGACGGTCGACCCTTCGTCAGGGCGATCCGACGGCCACCACGCGAAGCGGACGCGCTCGCCATCGATGACGGCTTCGATCGCCACCTGACGCTCGACACCGTCGTCGTCGATCACGGTCCCGCCTCGCGTCGGCTCGACGACGACGTCGGACTGCTCGGTGAGCCACTCGGCCCAGCGTTCGCCGTCGGCCACGAGTGGCCAGAGCTCGTCGGTGGGAACGTCGAGGTCGAGATCGCGGGTGATGACGACTTGGTCGTCGGTGGTCGCTTCGCTCATGGGCAGAGCCTAGCGCAACTCTGCGGTTGCACGTCGCCGAGTTCGGGGGTAATGTGCAACTCATGAGTTGCACAACTGCCCGGGCGTCCGGAGCGACACGAGGGAGCCGATCATGCTGATCCCCACCGTCATCGAGTCGACCAACCGCGGCGAGCGAGCGTTCGACATCTACTCGCGACTGCTCGCCAACCGCATCGTGTTCCTCGGCTCGGCCATCGACGACAACGTGGCCAACGTCGTCATCGCCCAACTGCTCCACCTCGAGTCCGAGTCGCCGACCCACGACATCTCGCTGTACATCAACTCGCCCGGCGGCGACATGACAGGGCTGTTCGCGATCCACGACACGATGCAGTACGTCGCGCCCGACGTCGTGACCATCTGCGTGGGACAGGCCGCCTCCGCAGCGGCGGTCTTGCTGGCAGCCGGCGCGAAGGGGAAGCGGTTCGCGCTGCCGAACGCCCGCGTGCTCATCCACCAGCCGCACGGCGGGGCGCAGGGCCAGTCGGTCGACCTCGAGATCCAGGTGGCCGAGGTCGTCGAGATGCGCCGGAGGATGGTCGACATCCTCGTGTCGGCCACAGGCCAGCCGTCGGAGCGCATCTCGACCGACATCGATCGCGACTACATCGTGCGCGGCCAGGCGGCCGTCGACTACGGCCTCGTCGACGAGATCATCGACCGCCGCCAGCTCCTCGCGCGCGACACCGCGATCGCCCCGGCGCTCGCGGCCGAGCTCGCCACGACCGCCGCCTGACGCGCCCGAAAGGGGGCAGCACGGGCCCATCGTGCGCCCCAACTGCCCGCATTCGCCGGGCAGGGCCTGAAAGCGGGCAGCAGAGGCCCATGCTGCGCCTGCGGTGCCCTGATCAGGCGTCGGGGGCGAGCTTCGCGGCAGTGCGGGCGAGGCGGTCGATTGCTTCGGGCGCGCCGAGGTGGGCGTGGCGAAGCGAACCGCTCGTGATCCGCAGGACGAGGTCGGCGAGCCGGCGCGACCTCGCCATCGCGTACGACACCTGGCGCATCGCGCTCGGCCGGCCGGCCAACCGGGCGAACAGGCGGCCCAGCTTGTCGTGCTCGGCGTAGGCCTCGTCGAGGAGTCGCGGGTAGCGCTGCAGCGCGCTCGGTCCGCCCTCCGCGATCGCCTCGTGCAGCACGTCGGCCGCCATCCGCCCGGTCTCCATCGCCGTGTCGATGCCCATGCCCGTGAACGGGCTGGCGACCGCCGCTGCGTCGCCCACGACGAGATAGGTCGGCCCCGCGTTCGGTCGCACCGAACCTCCCATCGGGATCCGGCCGATGCGCACCACTCCGGTGGGACGTTGGGGTTCGAGCCCCCATCGTTCGGCGACGGCCGCGACGTGGTCATCGAGCAGGTGGGCGATGTTGGTGCCACGGAAGTCGCGCGCCGTGCTGAGCAACCCCACGCCGAGGTTCACCGTGCCGTCACCGACCGGCGCGATCCAGCCGTACCCGGGCAGCGCGTTGCCGGAGCGATCGCACACGTCGAAGTTCGCTTCGATGAAGGCCTCGTCGTGGCGAGGCGACTCCCAGTAGGAGCGGATCGCCGTCGCGAACGGCCAGCCCCGCGTGCGGAACGTACCCAGCGCTCGGCCGAACACGCTGCTCGCCCCGTCGGCGACCACCACGTACGCGGCCTCGATGCGCGAGTGGTCACCCACGGCGTTGCGGACGACTGCGCCGCGCACGAAGCCACGCTCGACGATCGGTTCGATCGCATCGTGACCGTGCAACACCCGTGCGCCGGCGGCGCCGGCGTGCGCAGCGAGCAGCTCGTCGAGCTCGCGGCGGCGAACGACCAGGCCGTGCGCCGGCCGACCGGGGTGATCCGGCCAGCGCACCTCGACCTCGCGCTCGCCGGCACGGATGCGCAACCCGTCGTGGCGGTGCCACCGAGCCGAGGCGTCGCTGAGGCCCATGTCGTCGAGCTGCTGGACCGCCCGCGGGGTGAGCGCGTCGCCGCACGCCTTCGAGCGGGGGAAGTCGCGACGTTCGAGGACCGTCACGCGATGGCCGTGGTGCGCGAGCCAGTACGCGGCCGTCGAGCCGGCCGGACCGGCCCCGATGACCAGGACGTCGACGGGTTCGGTCGACGTCATCGGCGGCGGGGTCCGATCAGGTCTCGGCTGCCGGCGGGCTGCCGGCTGCCGGTTCGATGCCGACCGGCAGCGTGCCGTCGAGCTCGTCGGCGATGTTCTCGAAGGTGAGCTCGCCGCTCTCGAGACCGACCCACGCCGGCGCCTCGGGGCTGCACCACTTCTCGAACTCTTCGAGGTCGGCGCCCGTCGGAGCCTCGCCACCGAGGCCGAGGTCGAAGCGCTCGTGGCAGACGACGGCGAGGATCTGCGCGTCGGTCAGCCCACCGCCTGCCTCGAGACCCTGCTGGGGCATGATGCCGCGAGCGTGAGCGACGTGCGGCCCGCCCTCGCGGTCGGGGTTGCCGTAGATCGGGATGCCCGCCTGCTCGTAGCGCTGCGTGCCGTTGTAGACGAACCGGAGCTGGTCCTCGATGTGCGGGAACGTCTTCTGGACCTCGCCAGCGGCGAACTCGTAGCCGAGCCCGCCCTCGCCATTTGCCCCGTGGCAGGAGGAGCAGTTGGAGGTGTAGATCGTCGCTCCCTCGCCGAGCGGGCCGGCGACCACGTGCTCTTTCGGCGTCAGGCCGCGGGCATACATGAAGGCCCAGAGGGGGAGGAGGCTGAGCGTGGCCATCGCCCAGAACGGGATCCGCTTGCGCGCCTTCGCGGCAGCGACGACGGGGCTGTCGGGCTTGGGTGGAGGAGGGCCGACCGGGGCCGCCGGCTTGGCCGGTGCAGCTGCCGCAGCGGCAGGTGCCACCGCGGTCGATTCCCCGGTCCCGGCAGGAGCGGCCGCCGGAGCGCTCGCCGCAGGCGCCTCGGCCGGCGCCTCGCCGGTCGCCTTGGCCTTCGCGGCCTGGCTGCGCTTGAGGAGGTGCTCGGGGATCTCGGTCACGGGACTGCACGATAGACGGCCGCACCGCCGGAGCGGGAATCTGTCGACGGCGCTCGACGAGGTGTTTCGGCACGGTGGCGTGCACGAATGCACAACGAGGTCGCCTCTCGGGCCCCGGCGTGGTAGACCGGCAACTGGTGTCACCCGAGGTCGGGGTGACTACAGTTTGTGCAGGCGTTCACGAGACGGCCCTGCCGCGACCAGCCGATCCCAGCCAGCCCGCCACAGGCCCAGAGACAGGAGAGCGACGCAGAGTGCAACTAGCGATCGACGTCTTGCGATGGCCGGGTGTCAACCAGGCCTTCCTCTTCTCGTTCTTCTTGTCGACCGGGCTCGCCCTCCTCGTCATCCCCTACTCGAAGCGCCGCCCGGTCGGTCAGAAGGCGACATGGGGTGAGGCGATGCTCGCCGCGGTGTTCGCGTTCGCGCTGCTCTTCATCGCGTTCGGCGTCGTGCCGCACCAATGGATCGACCACGCCGACAAGGACCTCGGCTGGAACCGGGCGAAGGTCCTCTACGGCCCCGGCGGCATCTTGAAGCCGAAGGCGCTCGGCGGCTGGTTCCCGTTCACCATGCAGTACGAGGCCATCCGCGACATCATCGTCGTCGTCATCCACGTCTGGTACTTCGGCCTCATGATCTACCTGTGGGGCGTGTGGCAGAAGCGTGGCCGCACCGCCCCGTCCACCGAGGTCGCCACCTCCACCTACGGTCGCCCGCTGGTGAAGAAGGGCTGACATGGCACGGACCGACGCCAACCCCCCGATGATGCCGTACACGGACGCGTACGAGCTCGTCGAGGTCGATGCGGACTACCTGTCGAAGGCCGTCAAGCCGAAGCAGTTCATCCACATCGACCAGACCGAGTGCATCATGTGCGAGGGCTGCGTCGACATCTGTCCGTGGAAGTGCATCCACATGGTCAACCCGTCGGCGATCGCCGACGCCACCAACACCGAGCAGCCGGGCGTCGACCCGAGCGACAAGGTGGTCTTCATCATCGACGACGACATCTGCACGCGCTGCGCGCTCTGCGTCGATCGCTGCCCGACCGGCGTCATCATCCTCGGCAAGGTCGGCGCGCCGCCGAGCGGCGGCGACTCCCACACCCGCACCAACAACCACGGCTACGCCTACGGCATGCGCCTGTGAGCACCCGGTAGAAGGAACCAACCCAGATGGCCAAGATCATCGACGAGTCACCTCGCCCCACGGCGAAGGACCGCGCGACGAAGATGATGAACGACGTCCAGGGCAGCCAGGCGTGGAACAGCATCTTCCGACCCGGGTCGATCTTCCGCAAGGGCTACACCGACAGCCCGCGCAACCGCAGCTACGTCGTCATGAACTCGGTGCTGTACCACCTGCACCCGGTGAAGGTGAAGCGCCACGCGGTGAAGGTCAGCTACACGCTGTGCCTCGGCGGCCTCAGCTTCTTCCTCTTCATCCTGCTGACGGTCACCGGCATCTTCCTGATGTTCTTCTACCGACCCGAGGCGACGCAGGCCTGGAACGACATCTCCAACCTGCAGACCTCGGTCACGTTCGGGTTGCTCGTCCGCAACATGCACCGGTGGGGCGCGCACCTCATGGTGCTGTCGGTGTTCCTGCACATGGCCCGCGTCTTCTACCACGGCGCGTACAAGGCGCCCCGTGAGTTCAACTGGGTGATCGGCGTCGTGCTGCTCATGCTGACGCTGCTGCTCAGCTTCACCGGTTACCTGCTGCCGTGGGACCAGCTGGCCCTGTGGGCGGTCACGGTGGGCACCAACATGATGGGCTACACGCCCGTGTTCGGTCCCGAGGTGCGGTTCGTGTTGCTCGGCGGCAAGGAGATCGGTGGCGAGACCCTGCTCCGATGGTACGTGCTCCACGTGTTGCTGTTGCCGTTCGTCATCGTCATCTTCATGGCGATCCACTTCTGGCGTGTCCGCAAGGACGGCGGGATCTCGGGTCCGCTGTGATGACCGCTCGCTCCGACGGCCCTTCGACGGGAGGATGCTGTGACTGAGATCCCCGAGCACCTGCTCAAGCGGGCGCAAGCTGCTCGCGAGAAGGCGTCGTCGACGCCTGCCGCCGAGTCCCCGGCCGCGTCCGAGCCGGCTGCAGCCGGCGGCGACGAGCCCGCGGCCGACCCGCGCATCCCCGCGCACCTGCTCGAGCGCAGTCGTGCGGCACGCAGCAAGGCGGCAGGGGACGAGCCCGCCGGTGGCGGCGTCGCCGTGCAGGAGAAGGTCGCGAGCGTCGTCACGGCGGCACCCACCGGCGGCGGTGTTCCCGTCGGCGCCGGGCCGGGCGGCAACACGCAACGGTTGCTCACCGTCGTCAAGAGCGGCTCGATCCAAGAGGTGAAGGCGACGCCCGTCGACAAGGTCCACACGTGGCCACACCTCTTGGCCGCCGAGTTCGTCGCCGCCCTGCTGTGCACGGCGTTCACGTTCATCTTCTCGGTCTTCGTCAACGCACCGTTGCTGCAGTTCGCCAACCCGAACCAGACGCCGAACCCGTCCAAGGCGCCGTGGTACTTCCTCGGCCTGCAAGAGCTGCTGACGATGTTCCACCCGATGATCGCGGGCGTCACCATCCCCGGAGTGGGCCTGATCGTGCTCATCCTCGCCCCCTACATCGACAAGAACCCGTCGCAGAAGCCCGAGGATCGGAAGTTCGCGACGTCGCTCATGACCGTGCACCTCATGTTCTGGGCCGTGCTCGTCATCATCGGTTCGTTCTTCCGCGGACCCGGCTTCAACTTCACCCTGCCGTGGAAAGACGGCATGTTCTTCGACCTGTGAGATCGTCATGAACGCAGCAGCAGTCATCGTCCTCGTCATCGCCGTCATCGTCGTGCTGGGCGCCGTCGCGTTCATCACCGCCTCGCGGCGTTCCGACGTGCGCGGCGCGGGTGCGCTCAGCCGCGAGACGCGCCGGCGCGATCGCGACGCCGAGATCGATCTACCCACCGCCCCGACCGGCCGCGACATCGAACGGGCGGCGCAGGCCGAACAGCGCGGCACGGGCCTCGCGCGCGCCGAGGAGATGGCGCCGGCCGTGTGGGTGCCGCCGGACCCCGAGGCGATCGGTGTCAGCCGACGCCAGTTCTTCAACCGGGCGACGGTCACGCTCACCAGCGTCAGCCTGCTCACGTTCGCGGCAGCGAGCTTCGTGGCGTTCCTCTGGCCGTTCGCGACGGGTGGGTTCGGCGGCAAGGTACGCATCGGCAAGCTGACCGACGTCATCGAGACCATGCGCTCGTCGGGCAACTACTTCTACGCCCCCGAGGCCCGCTCGTGGATCACCGAGTACCCGGCAGGCGCCCTGCCGAAGGCTCGTGCCGTGTATCAGGCACCACTCATCCCGGGTCTCGAGGCGGGCGTCATCGCCATGTGGCAGAAGTGCCCGCACCTCGGCTGCCGCGTCCCGCAATGCGTCAGCAGCCAGTGGTTCGAATGCCCGTGCCACGGCTCGCAGTACAACCACGTCGGCGAGAAGAAGGGCGGACCTGCCCCACGCGGCATGGACCACTTCGCGATCACGGTCACCGCGACCGGCGACCTCATCATCGACACCGGCACGGTGTACACGGGTCAGCCGATCGGCACGAACACCACGGGTCAGGAAGCAGAAGGACCGCACTGCGTATGAGCGTCACGGCCGTCACCACCACCGGGAAGAGGGGCGCGTAGTCCATGCTGGCAGCCGTCGCAACCACTGCGATCGCGTGGGTCATCTTCACGATCACGCTGATCGGCTGGGTGGTCTACTACTTCGCCAACCGCCGCGCCGCGCGTCCCGAGCTCGGATCCGAGATCGAGCTCGCGCCCAACCGCAAGCCGTACTACGACGACGAGACGCTCGAAGGCCGGCGCCTCGAGCGCGTCCAGTTCCTGGGTCTCCTGCTGCTGGTGGTGCTCGTCATCGGACTGCCGCTCTACTGGGTGTTCGAACCGCACCGTCAGGCGGGCGCGACGCATCAGAAGGAAGCGACGTTCATCGCGTGGGGCAGCAAGCTGTTCGCCACGACGGCAGAGGGTGGCTACAACTGCGCCGGCTGTCACGGTGCCACCGGTGGCGGCGGCTCAGCCCCCTACACGGTGACCGACTCGCTCACGGGCGAGGTGCGGGCGGTGCAGTGGAACGCGCCGGCGCTCAACACGGTGTTCTACCGGTTCGACGAGAGCGAGATCGAGTTCATCCTCGTCTACGGCCGCCCGTTCTCGCCGATGTCGCCGTGGGGGCTCGCGGGTGGCGGACCGCTCAACGACCAGCAGATCGAGACGCTGATCTCCAAGATCCGGTCGCTGCAGATCCCTCGTGAGGGTTGCGCCGAGAACGAACCCGACGCCCGCATCTGCGCGTCGGGCACGCTGCCCCAAGACGTCAACGCCGACATCCAGGACGCCGCCACGGCCGCGGCCCAGAAGATGGTCGACGAGGGCAAGTACGCCACCGTCGACGACGCCATGGGCGAGGCGTTGTTCAACCTCGACTTCTCGGCCGGGGCGTACTCGTGCGCACGTTGCCACACCAAGGGCTGGAGCTACGGCGACCCGCAGGTCACCGGCGGCGGTGCGTTCGGTTGGAACCTCACGGGCGGCTCGACCGTGCGCCAGTTCCCCGACCAGCAGGACATGATCGACTTCGTCAGCACGGGGTCCGAGTACGGCAAGCGGTACGGTGTGCAGGGCCAGGGCACCGGGCGCATGCCGGCCTTCGGCGCCATGCTCACGCAGGAACAGATCACAGCCATCGTCGAGTTCGTTCGGAGTCTGTAAGTGA
>JBFWSW010000117.1:0-9689 GCA_050248155.1 Ilumatobacteraceae bacterium | reverse complement strand
CGCCGTGCCACTCGTGGTCTCGCCCGGCCTTCCGTCGGTGCTCGGGGTCGTGGATTCGGGTTCGCCTGCCTCCGTGGCCGACGCCCGGTTGTTCCGACACCTCGGGGTCGATGTCGAGCACGACGAACCGCTCTACGAGGTCGGCCTGACTGTCGGAGGGCGGTTCACGCCGACTCCGGTGTTCGAGGTCGAGCTACGGCTCCATCCGTCGAGGCACGGGGTCGACCCCGTCGTCTGGAAGCTTCCGCTCGGCGCCCGGCAGCGATGGGCGCTCCCGTTCGGCGTGCTGCTCGGGCAGCGCGGTTGGTTCGATCGGTTCCCGACCCGGATCAGCAGCGGGCAGGGGACCTGCGTGACGATGAGAGACAACAGTCAGAGGACGTCCACACGTCGCATTGCCCGAACGGCAGCCTTGCGCTCACCGACGCCGAACTCTCGGCTGGTGGCCTCATACCAGTCGAGGGTCGTCGCGAGCGCTTCGGGGAGTGGTGTGCTCTGGTCGCCGAAGGTTGCCCGGAATCGCTCGTCGGAGACGGTCCAATCGCCGGTGAACTGGTACAGGGTGTGCAGGTACTCGCGCATCTCCGGCTTCAGCAGACCGTACAGGCGCAGGCTGGTGCGACCGGCGGCGAACAGCTTGGGGCGATGGCCAGCGAGCTCGTAGACGTGACGGATGATCTGCCGAGTGGTCCAGGTATCGGCGACGGGCAGGTGCCACACCCCGCCCGACGCGCGTGGGTCCCGACCGAGCGTGATCAGACCGGCAGCGACGTCGGGGGTGTAGGAGTAGGTGTGCCGACGATCGGGGTCGCCCATCACCTGAGCCGTGGCGCCGCGCAGTGCAGCGTCGAAGACGAGCTCGCCGAGCGCGGTGTGCGTGGCTCCCGGCCCGAAGTAGTCAGACGCCCGACCGATGGCGACGTCCACGTCGCCTCGCGCGTGAGCATCGAGGAGCTGGTTCGTCATCGCGGCCCGCGTACGGCCCTTGGCCGAGGTGGCGCCGAGCGGCAGGTCCTCGTGCAGGACCCGTCCGTGGACGTCGCCGTAGCCGTAGAGGTTCTCGAGCACCACCAGCCGAGCGCCGGCCGCGACCGCACCTGCCAACACGCCCTGCTGGAGGGGCGGGAACTGCTCGGGCCACCGGCCGTAGTCGGGTGCGTCGAGGCAGAAGTAGACGACATCGGCTCCGCGGCAGGCTTCGGTGGTGAAGCCGGCGTCGGTGGCGTCGCCGGCCACCGTGGCGGCGCCGGCGAACCGGCGGCCACCACTGCGGCTGACTGCGACGACGTCGTGCCCGGCGTGCACCAGACCCTTCACCAGATGACCGCCCACCTGACCGGTTCCGAAGACGACGTGGCGGCTCATCGCCCGCCGCCGATCGGCTGCAGCGTCCGAGAGGCAGGTTCGCTGTCGCTGTCGGTTTCGGTGGCCCCGACGGCCGACGGCTCCGACGGCACGACGGCGTGCACCGGCGTCGACGGCGCCTCGTGCAGGCCGAAGCGGTGATGGAACCGGCGCAGTGGGGCGGGCGCCCACCAGTTCTTCTCACCGAGCAACCTCATCGTCGCCGGCACCAGCAGCGTGCGCACGAGCGTGGCGTCGACGATGACGGCGATGGCCAGCCCGACCCCCAGCTGCTTGATCGCCAGCACCTCGCCGGCCGCGAAGCCGGCGAAGACGACGACGATGAGCGCAGCGGCCGACGTGATGATCTTGCCCGAACGCTGCAGGCCGACGGCGACGGCGAGGTCGTTGTCGCCGGTGTGGTCGTGCACCTCCTTGATGCGTGAGAGCAGGAACACCTCGTAGTCCATCGACAAGCCGAAGGCGAAGATCAAGATGAGCACCGGCATCCACAAGTCGAGCGCGCCGACCGAGTCGAAGCCCAGCAAGCCGGACAGATGGCCGTCCTGGAAGATCCACGCGAGGGCGCCGAAGCTGGCCGCGAGGCTGAGGATGTTCATGATGACGGCCTTGATCGGCACGATGAGCGAGCCGGTCATCAGGAACAGCAGCACCAGCGTCGCGAGGCAGACCACGATCGCGGCGATGGGAAGCCGGCTGGAGAGCCGGTCCTTCACGTCGATGAGCTCCGCCGCGGGGCCACCGACCTCGATCCGGAACGACGGCGGGCTCGCCCGCAACTCCTCGACGGTCCTCGTCGCGGGCGAACCCTGCGACGTGCCGGCGGGAACGAGATCGACGACGGTGAGCCCGGCAGGGGTGCCCGGACGAACTGCGCTGCCGACGATGTCAGGGCTCGTGATGGCGGAGTCGAACCAGTCGACGAAGGCGGGCGCGTCGGCGTCGGTGTGGGCGATCACCGTGATCGGGTCGGTGCCTCGTGCCGGGAACCGATCGGCCAGGGTGAGCGCCGCGGCGCGGACCTCCGACGAGCGGGGCAGGGCGCGGGCGTCGCCGTTCTCGAACCGGGCGCCCAGGAAGGGCGCGCCGAGGAGGACGAGCACGATGGCGACGGCGCCCGCGACGACGACGGGGCGACGCTGCACCGAGCGGGCGAGCCGGTAGAAGCGACCGTGGGTGTCTGCCGCGGGGACGATCGGCTTGATGCGGTGACCGACCACGGCGAGCGTCGCGGGGAGCAGGGTGATCGCCGCGAGCATCGCCAGCACGACGACCGAGAGCCCAGCGATGCCGAACGAGGTGAGCAACGGCACCCCGAAGACGAACAGCCCCGACATGGCCACGGCAACGGTGAGCGACGAGAACAAGACGGTCGTGCCGGCGGAGGTGATGGTGGCCACGACGGCTCCATGGACGTCGACGCCGTTGCCGCGCTCTTCGCGGAAGCGGTTGACGATGAGGAGGCCGTAGTCGATGCCGAGCCCGATGCCGAGCATGTTGACGACGTTGATGGAGAAGATCGACACGTCACCGAGCTCGGTGGCGCCGACGAGCACCGCGAGCGTGGTGAGCACACCACCGATCGCGACGAGGAGGGGCATGCCGGCGGCGATCAGCCCGCCGAGCAGGAAGACCATGACGGCGATGGCGATCGGCAGCGCGATCGCCTCTCCGCGGAGCAGGTCGCTCTCGGAAGCGCTGGCGAAGGTCTCGCTGACCAGCACGTTGCCGCCGACGAGGACCTCTGGCGCGTCGACGTCGTGGGCGATGTGTTCGATCTGTTGCGCGACGGCGAGCTCGGTGTCGTCGTCCAGGTTGCCGGCGAGAGTGACGACGACGAGCGCAGCCCGGCCGTCGGTGGCGCGCAGCGCGTCGAGGCCACTCGTCCACGGGTCGGTCACGTCGATCACCCCGTCGAGCTCGGCGAGCGGCGCGAGTTGCGGGGTGATGCGCCGTTGGACCGTCGGGTCCTCGATGTCGATTCCGTCGACCACGATGGCGACCTGGCCGCCGGTCTCGGCGAGCTCGTCGAGCTCGTGGGCCACACGCCCCGACTCGGTCGACGTGCCCGCGCCGAACTCGCCCGACAGCACGGAGAAGGCGGACGAACCGATCGCTGCGGTGATGACGAGGACGACGATCCAGCTGAGGATCACCGAACGCCGGTGACGCACGACGAAGTGGGCGAGGCGGCTCATGACACGCCCACCGTCATGGGCGCCGACGGCGCGGCCGGGCGGGCCGGACGGTTGCGCATGGCGAACAGCACTCCCGCGGCGGCGCTGACAGCCACCGCACCCGACGACCCGAAGACGGCGTGCTGGCGATCGGCGTCGACGATGACCTGTGCGGTGATCGCCCAGCCGCCCGCCCACAGGAGCGGTGTGGCGACGGTCCACAACACCCGGTCGGACGTGCTCATGGCGATCGACGCGGCCTGGGCCAACCCGACGGCGAGGCCGCTGATCGCACCCATGGCCACGAGGCTCGAGGCGTCGGTGTGAAAGCCGACCGACGCGCCCCCGGCTGACAGGCCGGCGGCGAGGCCCACACCGGTCGCCGCGATCCAGCGGACGCGGTCCTTGGTGGCGATGCCGGCGATGAACGCTTGAGCGGCGCCGAGCACGAGCCCACCGGCGAGTCCGCCGGCGGCTGCAGCAGTCACGCTGTCGATGTTGCCGGCGACGAGCCGGGCCGTGACGCCGGCGAGTGGGAACCCGACGAAGGAGCCGAGCCACCGGCCCCACCGTGCGAGCGCTGATCGAGATGTCTGACGCATGGAGTCCTCCTGGTGGTGCGCGGCCCGATTCGGCCGACCCTCCGACGCTGCGCCCGAGTGCTGACGCCGGGCAGACACGCGGCCGACACCGCGCCCGGCAACCGGCACGCCGCCGTGTCAGTGATCTGCAAGTCGCGCGTCCACCGCCCGGGGTCCCATGCACCTCGTGCAGCAGGACGGCGACCCGGGCGAGGACCTCCTCGTACGGACCGCGAGCGGGTCGTCGGCACGACGGATCCTGAGGACCCTGGTCGGCGACAGCCGCCCAGCGGTGGTCCGGCTCTCGGCACAGGAGTCCGCGTTGGTGCTGTGGGTCGGCGACGTGCTGATCCGCGACGCGGTCCCGCTCGCCGCGGCGGTGATCGACCTCGAGAACGGAGTGGCGACTCCGCTGGCGGTCGCCGTGCGCGACGGCTGTGGTGACGGTGTAGTCGAACGGCTGGCGCGCGCCGTCCTACCCGCGTGCGCGTACGCGGGTGCTCGGCACGTCGTCGTCTCGGCATCCGGCGACGATGGTGATCTCGTCGAGCTCTGCCGGTTCGTCGCCGCCGACAGGCAGATCGTGCGCATCGGCGACCGGCGGCTGATCGACCTGTCAGCGCCATGACGAAGCCGTTGTAGTGTCTCACGCCCAAGGAGGCACCCGCTCGGAACGCCGGTGTCGCGTCGTGCATTTTCGAATCCTCGGTCCGCTCGAGATCCACGACGACCAGCGAGGTCCGGTCCCGCTCGACAGCCCACGCCTGCGCGCCGTGGTGTGCCGGCTGCTCATCGATCCCGGTCGTGTGGTGCCGGCCGAGTCGCTCGTGACCAGCTTGTGGGGCGACGACGCACCGCCCGGCGCAGCGGGCACGGTGCAGACCTACGTGACCCGGTTGCGGCGGGTGCTCGAACCCGGCCGGCAGGCGCGAGGGACGGCCACGGTGCTGCTGACACGGCCGTCCGGCTACGCGATCGCGCTCGACGACTCGGACGTCGATGCAGCCGAGATGGAGCGGCTCGTGCGCTCCGGCTCCGAAGCCCTCGCCAGAGGTGACGCCACCACGGCTGCATCGATGTTGGCGTCGGCTCGGGCGATGTGGCGCGGCCGACCGTTCCACGACGTCGCCGACGCACCATGGGCGCTGCCTTCTGTCGCACGGCTCGAGCAACTCCACGTGACCGCGATCGAGCTCCAGGTCGATGCGTGCCTGGCACTGGGCGACCACGGCACCGCGATCGGTGAGCTCGAACGCCATGTCCACGATCATCCGCTGCACGAGCGGTACTGGGCCCAGCTCATCACCGCCCTGTACCGAAGCGGGCGACAGTCCGACGCACTGCGCGCCTACAGCCGTTGTCGCGAGACGCTCCGCGACGAGCTCGGCGTCGAACCCGGGCCGGAGCTGCGGGCGCTGGAACGGGCCGTGCTCGCACACGACCCGGTGCTCGATCTTCGCCGACCACCCAGCGCGCCGAATGAGGAACGGTCACCGCCCGCATCGTCGGTGACCAACCTGAGCGCCGTCACGCCCGCGCCACCCAGCCGTCCCTTCGTGGGTCGGGCAACCGAGCGCGAACAGGTGATCGAGGCGCTCGCCGGCGCGCGCGAGGGCCGAGGGAAGATCGTCGTCATCGAGGGAGAGGCCGGGATCGGCAAGACCCGGTTGGCCGAGGCGACCGCGCAGCACGCAGCCGCGAGCGGACTCGCGGTGACCTGGACCGTGTGCCTCGACGAGATCGGTGCTCCCCCGCTGTGGCCCTGGCTGCAGATCCGCGACCAGATCACGAGACGAACGCCGACGGATGCCGATCGCCCACCGAGGAACGCAGCCGGTGCCGACGATGCGTCGGCGCTGTTCCGCGAGCTGGCTGCCGTTGCCGACGACCTCGTGGCAGCGTCGAACGAGCAGCCGATGGTTGCGATCATCGACGACCTGCAGTGGGCCGACCAAGCCTCGCTCCAGCTGCTCCGCCTCCTCATCGGTCGGCTCGCGGACGCACCGATCGTGGTGGTCGCGACCGTCCGGCGGCCCGACGCGAACACGAGCCGCGCGCTCGACGCCACGCTCGCCGACCTCGTCCGTTCCCCGCACCACCTACGGATCCGGCTCACCGGGCTCGCTCCGCAGGAGTCTGCCGATCTCGTGGCAGCCATCGCCGGAGGGCCACAGGACGGGATCACTGCTGCCCTTCATCGTCGCACGCGCGGCAACCCCTTCTTCCTGTGCGAGACCGCGAAGCTCCTCGCCTCCGAAGCGGGCGACTCAGCCGTCCTGTCGACGGCATCGATCGCCGACCTCGTGCCCGACACGGTCCGCGAGGTGGTCGAGCGTCGAGTGCTCCGACTGCCCGACGACACACAATCCATCCTGCGACTCGCTGCGATCGCAGGTTCGGGCATCGAGCTCGCCGTCCTGCAGCACGCGACCGGGCTGGACGCCGACGAAGCGACGACGCTGCTCGAACCCGCGGTCCAGGCGGGTCTGCTCGTCGACATGGACGACGCGATCGGCTGGCGCTTCGGGCACGCCCTCGCGCAGGACGCCGTGCGCGCCACGATCGCCCGCACCACCCGCGCTCGGTTGCACGCCACACTCGCCGGGTCCATCGAGCACGTCCACCTCAACGACCTCGACGCCCACCTCGACGAGCTCGCCCACCACAGCTACGAAGGTGCACCCGTCGCCGGCAAGGCGGCCGCGCTTGCCTGGTTGCTCGCGGCAGCGCGCTCCGCCCACCGGCGTCACGGCTACGACCGCGCCGCGTTCCACTGGGGACGCGCGCTCGATCTCAGCGATCCGAGCGACAGCACGGACCGCTTCGAGCTGTTGCTCTTACTCGCCGAGAACCTCCGCCTGATGGGAGATCCGGAACAGGCACGCGTGCGACTCGAGGAGGCGATCGCCTTGGCCCGACGGCTGGGCGACGACGAACGCGCCGCCCGCGCCGCAGTCGTGTTCGGCGGGGTCACCCTGTGGTACTGGCGTCCCTACGGCATGACCGCATGGGCGATGGTCGACGAGGTCGAACGTCTGGCCGCGACGGCCTCCGGAGCACGCCGAGTCGAACTGCTCGGCACCCTCGGCGTCGAGCTGTACTACAGCCATCGGCGACCCGACGGGATGCGCGCCGCGCAGCAGTCGGTCGAGCTCGCCCGACAGGCAGGTGACGTCGCGCTGCTCGGCCGGGCGCTGAACAACTTCGTGCTCGCGGTCTGGGAACCGGGTCCCGACGGCGAGCGACCCGAGGCGATCGACGAGGCGCTCGGCTTGGTCGGCCGAGGGTTGCCGCTGCAGACCGAGCTCATCGCGCGACTCCACCGTGCGGCGAATCGGCTCCGGCACGGCGACCTCGATGCCTTCCGGCACGACCTCGACCGGTGCCGGGGCATGGCGGCCGAGCTGGCCGTCCCCGAGCTCCGCGCCCAGGTGATCTACGCGTCGGGCGGACTGGCGATGCTCCGCGGCGGCTGGGCCGAGGCGGAGCGCCTCGCCCACGAGGCCTTCGAGATCCAGTCACGAACCAGCCTCTGGGGCGCCGAGTGGGCAAAGATCATGCAGCTCGTCCCGGTGCTCGTCGCGCAGGGGCGCATCGCCGAGTTCGCCGACGACGCCGAACGCATCGCCAGTCTGCCCGGCATGGACGCCGCCTGGCCGCTCGCCGCACTCGCGGTCGCCGAAGCAGGCGACCCGGCCCGAGCGCACCAGCTCGCCGAGCAGTGGTGGAAGCCCGATCGGCAGCCCGACTGGACCACCGACCACCAACTCGCCGATTGGGGCTGGCTGGCGACACGAATCGGCTTCCCCGATCCTGCAGAGATGTACGACAAGCTCCTGCCCTACGCAGATCGCCTCGTCGTTGCCGGAACCGCCGTCGCATGCCGGGGATCCACCCAGCTCCTGCTGGGCCAGCTCGCCGTGTGTCGGGGGAAGCCGGCGGACGCCGCGCAGCACTTCGACGACGCGGCGCGCCGCAACGACGCGATCGGCGCAGCGTGGTACGCCACGGCAGCGCGGCAGGAACGAGCGCTGATCGCCGCCGCAGGTTGACCCGGCGGTTCCCCGACCTTTGCCCGGTAGACCATCCCCGGCCGCACCGGCTTTCGCCGACCGGGCGCTGTCGATCAGAGGACGTCGATTCGCAAAGCCGCTTCCACAGCAGCCTCGGCCATCGATCTTCACAACCGGCATGATCTCCAACATCGGGCTCCGAGTCGTCGACGACGTACGCAGGCTGATCAACCGATGATGAATCGGGCTGCTCGCCTCGCAAGCGCCAACGCGGCGGCGTCGAGGGTCGCGTCACGCTCGAGCAGCCGCTCGATCGGCACGGTCGCCATCTGGTGCACACCCGCGACGCGGCCACCATCGACTTCGATCTGCCATGGACGCAGTTCGCCGCTCGGGCGCTCGACCACCGGCGCGACGACGGCGCGCCCCGCGAGGCGGTGGAACCTGGAATCGGACATCACGAGGACCGGTCGCCTGATCTCGTCGCCGCTGTCGGCGAGCCAGATCTCACCAGCGGCCGGCGTCAACGCAAGCCGTCCATCCAGGCGTCGACATCGGCTTCGGCCCGCAGCCGCAACGCTCGCTGGTGGGCTGTCTCCTCTGCCTCGACCGCTTCGGCCCGAGCCCAGAACTGCTGCGCCTCGTAATCGTCGAGCGCAGCGACGACGACGTCCTCGAGCGAGGCACCCTCCCACCGGAGCGCTCGCAACCGGTCCCGGGTCGATGCGCTGATCTTCATCGTGGTCACCGCAGCCATACTCGAAGTATACCGAATCGCAAACCGGCCCGAGAGGGCGAGTGCTCGAGTCGGCGGTAGCCGGGTACCGTCGATGAGCGGTGGAGAAGAGCGGTCCTGTCCTCGTCGGCATCGCGCTGATCGGCGCGCTGTCGGGCGTGCTGGTCTCGTGGCACGACGATTCACCCGGCGTGGTGAGGGCCGCGCCCGACGTGACGAAGCTGGCGGCGAGCACCACCACGTCGATCGTCGCGAGCGGGGCGCCGGTCCCGACCTCGGCGCCGGCCAGCACCGCTCCCGCGTCCACGACCTCGGTGGTGATCGTCGCCAGCGAGGCAGCCGCCGCACCGACGACGCTGCCACCGACCACGACCGAAGCGCCGGTCGTCGACACCGTCGACATCCCGGCGGCCGAGGGCCCCGACCCGACGCTCGACCTCCCGCCGGCACCACCGAGCACGGCCGCGGTCGAGCCCACCACGGTGCCCGCCACCGTCGAGGAGCCGCCACCCGAGTCACCCGATCCACCCTGGGCCGCCGGTGGCGAGCGGGCGACGGTGCGCGTCGTCATCGCCAACGCCGACCTGCGACCCGACCTCGACGAGGCGACCCTGCAGCGCCTCGCCGCCCTCGGCTACACCCAGGTCGTCGCCGCAGCCGATCTCCCGCCGAGCAACTTCACCACCATCTACTACCGCGAGAACTTCAACCGAGCCGCCGTCACCCTCGCCATCGACCTCGAGGCCGACGAGGACTCACTCGATCCGATGCCGGCCACCCCGCTCACCAACCTCGACGATCAAGGCGACCTCTACGC
>JBFWSW010000116.1:6575-9775 GCA_050248155.1 Ilumatobacteraceae bacterium | reverse complement strand
GGCGCGGTCGACTTCGTGAGCGATCGGACGTAGATGATGTGACCGTCGGGGTCGGAGTGCAGCAGCGGCGCCGGCCCACGACCGTCGATCTGCAGATCTCGGGCGTAGTCGTCCTCGACGACGAACGCACCGAACCCGCGCGCGAGCGCAAGGACCTCGGCCCGCCGTTCCGGTGATGTCGTGACACCGGTCGGGTTGGCCGTGGTCGGTTGGAGGTAGACCAGCCGAGCCCCACTTCCGCGCAGCGCTGCATCCAGGAGATCGACGCGCACACCGTGCTCGTCAGCGGCGACGGGCACGAGCTGCAGACCCGCCAGCCGTGCCGCATCGATGGCGCCCGCGTACGTCGGTGCCTCCACCACGACGGCATCGCCCGGGGAGGCCAGACCGCGGAACGCAGCGGACAGCGCGGCCTGGCCACCACTGATCACCACCACGTCTTCCGGGCGCACCCCGCCGCCGATGTCGGCCGCGAACCACTCGCGCAGCGCCGGCAACCCCTCCACCGGCGACCGGCCCCACGCGCCCGGCCGTCGCGCAGCTCGCGCCCCTGCGGTGGCGAGCAGGTCGAGCGCCTGCAACGTCGCGTCGGGGTAGCCGGTGGCGAGCCCGATGACATCGGCGGGTTGATCGGCCGCGAGCCCGGCCATGCCCTCACCGGGGACCGGCCGCGCTCCGAGGGCAACGGTCTGCCAGCTCCAATCGCCTGCCTCGGCGACGTGACGGCGGGCGACGAACGTCCCCTTGCCGGGCATCGGCTCGACGAGGCCCTCGTGTGCCAGGCGGTCGATGATCCGCTGCACGGTGACCGGGCCCACTCGGTGCCGCTGGACGAGCTGGCGCACGCTCGGCAGGCGATCGCCGGGACGTCCGGACGAAATCGACCTGCGCAGCTCACCCTCCACTGTGTTATCGTCGGACGTGAGCACAGCCGATAACGTTATCACATCGCCCCCTGCACCGTCATCGGAGCGGGTGGCGGCTTCCGGGGCACGTGTCGGCGCGTTGCTCGCTGCGCTCGGCGTCCTCACGTTCAGCTTCAGCATGCCGATGACGAAGATCGCCGTCCGTGCGTTCGACCCCGTGGTGGCCGCCATCGGCCGCGCCGCAGTCGCCGGGGTCCTGTCGATGGTGGCGCTCGCCGTGGTCCGTCCCCCCAGACCGTCGGCTGCGCAGGCCCGGCGGATGGTGTGGGTCGTGCTCGGGGTCGTCGTCGGCTTCCCGCTGCTCGCGGCCTACGCCCTGCAGTCGACCGACAGCCGGCACGGGTCGGTGGTGAACGGCCTCCTGCCCCTCGCCACCGCCGGGCTGGCGGTGCTGCGCGCCGGGGAGCGACCTGCGGCGCGCTACTGGCTGTGCAGCGCCGCTGGCGTGGGAGCGGTCGTCGCCTACGTCATCGCGGACGGCGGCGGACGGCTGCACCGCGCCGACGCCCTCCTGGTGCTCGCCGTCGCCGCCGCCGCCGTCGGCTACACCGAGGGCGCGCTCCTCGCCCGCGAGCTGGGCGGCTGGCAGGTGATCACGTGGGCCCTGGCCCTGGCCGCGCCGTGCACGATCACCGCGACCGCGATCGGGATCGGCCAGACCGGCATGTCGGCGACCCCGGGCCAGTGGGGGGCGTTCGCGTACACCGCCGTCGGGTCGATGTTCCTCGGGTTCTTCGCCTGGTACGCCGGCATGGCCCGAGCCGGCATCGCCCGCGCCGGACAGCTGCAGATCGCCCAGCCCGCGCTGTCGTTGGTCTGGGGTTGGCCGCTGCTCGGCGAGCGCCTCTCCATGGCCGCGATCGTCACCGTGACGGTCGTGCTGGCGGCCGTCGTCATCGGTCGGCGAGCGACGATCCGTCTGTCACCCGAACGGGCGACACACGCACTTCCGGCCCGGGCGATCCGACTCATCCCGGCGCGCGTGGAGTAGCATCGCCGGGTCGTCGACCGATCCTGCGAGGGCTCCCCCCACATGCACGAACTCCAGCAGCGACCGCGATCCACCACCTCGTCTCGAAGTCCACGCTCGGCATCCACGGCCCGCGATGCGCGGTCGTCGGCGGGTCAGGGTTCGGTGCGGTCGCTGTCGTCGGCACGCTCCAGCCAGGCCCGCAACGGCAGCCGCTCCATGCAGTCGTCGGCATCCACCCGCTCGGGCGGCGGCCCGCGCCGCCCACGGCAGGGTGCAGCCTTCCCCGGGTCGGGCGGCCACGGGTCGGGACGTCTCGACCGCCGGCCCCTGCTCATCGTCGGCGTGGTGGCCACCGTGCTGTGCGGTGTGTTCGCGCTCGCTTCGCGTGGCGGCTCACCCGAGCAGGTCGTCACCGCCGCTGCGCCCGACAGCGTCGCCGTGCAGCCGGAAGCCACGGTCGCTGCCGACCTGGCGACCCAGCAACCCACGACCGACGGCGCGGCCGACGCGGGCGTGGCTCCTGCAGACGCCGCCGCCCAGGCCGCTGCGGCCCAGTCCGATGGCGTGCAGGACCTCGACGGCAGCGACCTCACTGCGGCCGACAGTTGCCTGATGGACGTGCTGTCCGTGCGCGTCGGCTCCACCGGCCACAGCGTCACGTGCGTGCAGCAGGCGCTGGCCGACGCAGGTTTCTACGACGGGCCGATCAACGGCAACTTCGACAACGCCACCTACGCAGCGGCCAAGGCCATGCAGACCGAGCGCGACCTGTACGTCGACGGCATCATCGGCCGCGAGTCGGCGATCTCGCTCGGCGTGTGGCCCGACGAGGAGTCCTTCGTCACCCGTACCCCGAAGCCGCCGGCCGGTGCCGTCGACCTGATGGGCTACCCGCTGTCGTCGGTCGCGTCGGCCGGTTCGAACGCCCCGCCGCTGCCGCCCAACTCCGGCTCCGGTCGGCGCCTGGTGTACGACCGCGCCGGCCAGCGCGTGTGGGCGGTCGGCGACGACGGCAGCATCATCCGGTCGTGGCTGGTCTCGGGCAGCAAGTACAGCAACGAGATCCCCGGTACGCACGAGGTGTACAGCCGGTCGGAGATGTCGACCGCATGGAACGGCAGGGCCTGGCTGCCGAAGATGGTCCGGTGGCTCAAGACCGACATCGGCGCGATCGGGTTCCACGCGATCCCCATCCACGTCGAGGACGACACGCCGTACATGACCGAGGACGAGCTCGGCACCCGGCTGTCGGGTGGGTGCCAGCGCCAGGCCAACCGCGACGCCGACTTCACGTGGGACTT
>JBFWSW010000116.1:0-6475 GCA_050248155.1 Ilumatobacteraceae bacterium | reverse complement strand
GCGAACGTGAGCGGTGCGAGCAGCGGGAACGACGCGGCCTGTGCCGCCTCGCCGTTGGTGACCGACAGCCCGATGAGCGCGAAGAGCGACGCCAGCCCGAGCCCGAACATGATCATGACGGCGATGCCGAGCAGCACCATGAGCACGTTGGTGTGCATGCGGAAGCCGACCGCAACGCCGATCGCGAGCATGAGCGCGACGATGACGACGTTGCGGACGGTGTCGGCCAGCACCCGGCCGCTCAGCACGGCCGAACGCGCCATCGGCAGGGTGCGCAGCCGTTCGAGCAGGCCCTTGTTCTTGTCCTCGGCGAGTCCGATCGCCGTGTTGATCGCGCCGAAGGTCGCTGTCTGCACGAAGATGCCCGGCATCAGGTAGTCGACGTAGCTCTGGCCCGGGATGTTGATCGCGCCACCGAAGACGTATCGGAACATGAGCACGAAGATGACGGGCTGCACCAGCGAGAAGACGAGCACCTGAGGGAGCCGCCGCATGGTGGTGAGGTTGCGGCCGGTCATGGCGAGCGTGTCGCGGATGGCCCAACCGATGGCCGATCCCTCCTGCGGCGCGGGGCGCGCGGTGAGCTGCTGGCTGACGGTGGTCACGCTGCACCTCCGGTGAGGCTGAGGAAGACGTCGTCGAGGGTCGGTTCGTGCACGTCGAGTCGGCCGACCGTGTAACCGCTGTCGTGCAAGGTGTTCAGGACCTCGCGGACCGTCGACGCGCCGCCGCGCAACGGGATGCTGACGGCGAGCGGATCGTCGGGTGTGCTGGTGGCCCCGAACGCAGCGAGCAGCTGCTCGGCGCTCGCGACGATCGACTCGGACTCGAACTGCACCGTGAACCGCGTCTCGCCGAGGCGCGACTTGAGCTCGGTCGCCGTGCCCTCCGCGGCGACCTGTCCACGGTCGATGACGACGATCCGATCGGCGAGCTTGTCGGCCTCCTCGAGGTACTGCGTGGTGAGGAGCACGGTGGTGCCGTCGGAGACCAGCGTCGAGATGACGCCCCACAGGTCCTGACGGCTGGCGGGGTCGAGCCCGGTGGTGGGCTCGTCGAGCAGGAGCACCGGCGGATGGGTCACGAGCGCGGCCGCCAGGTCGAGCCGTCGACGCATGCCGCCCGAATAGGTGCGCACCGGCCGGTCGGCTGCGTCGGTGAGGTTGAACTGTGCGAGCAGCTCGGTCGCCCGCTCGGCCGAGACCGCTCGCGAGAGATGGTTCAGCCGTCCCACGAGCGAGAGGTTCTCGTTGCCCGTGAGGTTCTCGTCCACCGCCGCGTACTGGCCGGCGAGACCGATGTTGCGCCGCACCGATTGTGGGTGATGCGTCACGTCGAACCCGGCGACGACGGCGCGGCCGGCGTCTGGCTGGAGCAGGGTCGTCAGGATGCGCACCGCGGTGGTCTTGCCGGCGCCGTTCGGACCGAGCAGGCCGAGCACGCTGCCGGTGGGCACCTCGAGCGACACGCCTTGCAGCGCCTGCACCTCGCCGAAGTGCTTGACGAGACCCTCTGCTGCGATCGCGTGCGACGTCGTCATGCACCTCACCCTACGGGGCGTCGTGTCACGCGCGGGGCGGATGCGGCACCGTGAACGTCGGGTCGAGGACGGCGCGGATCATCATCGCCCATGCCTCGGCGACGGTCGACCGCTGGCGATCCGTGAGCTCTGGCGCGACGACGGCGATGCCCATCGGGACAGCCATGAAGAGCATGGCGAGCGCTTCGCTGTCGAGGGGCGTGGAGACGACCCCGAGCGCCGAGTAGCGGTCGATCAGCTCCTTCCACGATGCGACCGTGACATCGGTGGCCTCGAGCAGCAACGCGCGCAGCTCCGGCGCGCGCATGGCCTCGACCGCGGCCCGCACGTGGGTCAGGTGGACGAGGTCACGCTCGGGCGAGAAGATGCGCCGCACGAGCTCGGCGACCCCGTCCCAGTCGCTGGTCTCGGCGAAGGTCGTGACGTCGTCCTGGTCGTTGGCGACGAAGGCCATCATGATCGATCGCCATGCGGCGTCGATCAGCGCCTGGCGGCTGCCGAAGTAGAAGTGGACGAGACCCGCGCTGACGCCGAGCTCGGCCGCGATCGCGCCGATGGTGACCTCGTCGCCGGCTTCGAGACGGCGGCGCGCCGCGTCGACCATGAGCGACAGGTAGTCGGCCTTCGCGATGCGTGCCATCCCCGCACGCTAACCACCCGCGTCGCGCAGATCCTCGACCGCGCGACGGACAGCCGTGGGGTAGGGCCCACCGAACTTGATCGCGTGCACGAGCAACGGTGCCAGCTGATGGAGCGGCACGCGGGCGCGCCACCCCGATTGCAGCGGCGCCGCCTCGACGTACGCCGCGAACGCCGCGTCGCCGAAGCCGCCGAACAGTCGCATCATCGCCAGGTCGAACTCCCGGTGACCGCCGTGGGCCGCGGGGTCGATGAGCCAGCTCCTGCCAGCTCGGTCGACCAGGCGGTTGCCCGCCCACAGGTCGCCGTGCAGCCTCGCCGGAGGTTCGTCGGCGGCACCGAGCTCGTCGAGATGGCCGGCGATGTGGTCGATCTCGGTGAGCACATCGCCGTCGACGGCAGCTGCGTCATGAGCCATGCGCACGAGGGGTCGGAGCCGCCGGTCCGCATAGAACTCCGCCCATGTCGACGCCGGATCGTTCGGGAGCGACCGGCTGCCGGTCGGCCGACGGTCCTCGCGACCGAAGCAGGGCGCACCCGCAGCGTGCAGCTGAGCGAGCGACCGGCCGAACGACGCCTCGTCGCCCGGTCGGCCTCGGCCCTCGTCGATCCACTCCAGCACCAACATCGCGATCGGCCCCGACTGCCCGGGGCCTCCGCCATCGGCGACTGCGAGCACGTCGGGGACCGGCAGCGCGCGAGCCTCACGCAGCCAGCGCAACCCGTTCGCCTCGGTCACGAAGAA
Source organism: Ilumatobacteraceae bacterium (assembly GCA_050248155.1). Lineage (GTDB taxonomy): Bacteria > Actinomycetota > Acidimicrobiia > Acidimicrobiales > Ilumatobacteraceae > VFMC01. The sequence continues at coordinate 3,551 of JBFWSW010000116.1, read as the reverse complement.
GCCAGGTGGCGGGTCGGTGTGCGTCTTCGCGAACACCGACCGGCCGTCCCGCAACGTCACTCGGTACGACCGGGCGACATCACCGCCCGAGAGCGGAGCGCACCCGGTGACGCCGACACCGAGCGCATCGGCAACGGCTTCCTCGAGCCTCGACTGCATCAGCGGCCGCGTCGGTGGTTTGCCGGCACGACGCGATCAGCGACCCGCGACCCGAGGACGAGCAGGGGGTACGCGACGACGATGAAGCACGCGGCGAGGCCGAAGGCCCACGCCTCGGTCAGGGGCAGCTCGAACAGATCGCGACTCCACGGCATGAGGAACGCGGCTGCGAACAGCGCGCACATCGCGACGACGAGCACGGTGCGCAACGTGTTCAGCGGCCGTGCGACGCGAGCGAGGTTCATCAACGCCACCGCCCCGGCGACCAGCACCGCGACGGTCCGCGCGTGATCGGAGTCGATCTGCTCGTCGAGTTGCACGATCTCGAAGATCGTCATCGTCGCGACACCGATCACGAGCCCCGCGGGCACGGCACGACCCAGGACGCGCTGCAGGAAGCCGACGGTGACCCGTTCGCTGTTCGGTTCGAGCGCGAGGAAGAACGCCGGCACGCCGATGGTGAACCAGCTGAGGATCGAGAGGTGGATCGGGCGCAGCGGGTACGCGAAGGCGAACACGCCCGTGAAGATCGACAGCAGCACCGAGTACGTGGTCTTCGCCAGGAAGAGGCTGGCGACACGCTCGATGTTGTTGATCACCCGCCGACCCTCGGCAACCACGGCCGGGAGCGCGGCGAAGTTCGAGTCCAGGAGGACGAGCTGGGCCACACCCCGTGTCGCCTCGCTCCCGGACGCCATCGCGACGCCGCAGTCGGCCTCCTTCAGCGCCAGCACGTCGTTCACGCCGTCACCCGTCATCGCGACGGTGTGCCCACGGGACTGCAACGCCTGGACCATCGCCCGCTTCTGGTGCGGCGTCACGCGGCCGAAGACGGAGGATCGCTCGATCGCATCGACGAAGTCGTCGGACGCGTGGTCGTCGGACAGCTTGGTCGCGTTGACGTTGTCCTCCCATCGATCGAGCCCTGCGCGCCGAGCGACCGCGGCGACGGTGACGTCGTTGTCGCCCGAGATCACCTTGACGACAACTCCCTGGTCGGCGAAGTACCGCAGCGTGTCCGGTGCGTCGCCGCGAACGATGTCCTCGAGGAGGACCAATGCGACGGCCGCGACCCCCTGCAGCCGCGCATCCGGTCGATCGCTGACCTCTCCTTCGACCGACGCGAGCAGCAACACGCGTTGGCCGTCAGCGGCGCGCTCCTCGACCGTCTGCTTCACCTCACCGCCGTAGTCGTCGCGCAGTACGTTCTCGGGGGCTCCGAGCACCCACGTGCCGTGGTCGGCGAAGCTCATCGAGCTCCACTTCCTCGCCGACGAGAAGGCGACTCGTGACGTGACGGTCCACGACGACTCACCCTCGTAGTGATCGAGCAAGGCGCGCAGCGTCGCGTTCGGGTCGGGATCGAGGTGGGCCAGCGCGGTCAGCACCTCGTCCACCTCGGCTCGGTCGCGGGCGCCGAGCACGAGCACATCGGCGAGCTGCATCGATCCCTCGGTGATCGTGCCGGTCTTGTCGGCACACAGCACGTCGACGCGCGCCAGCACCTCGATCGCGGGCAGCTCCTGCACCAGGCAACGCCGGCTCGCGAGGCGCACGACACCCACCGCGAACGCAACGCTCGTGAGCAGCACCAGGCCCTCGGGCACCATGCCCACCAGACCAGCGACGGTGCTGATGATGGCCTGCTGCCAGCTCTCGTCGCGGCGCCAGAGCTGACTCGTCGCGAGCAGGATGCCGACCGGGATGATCATGATGCCCACCCACGTGACGATGCGGTTGACGTCGTTGCGCAGTGGCGAGTTGACGAGCGTGAACCGGCGGGCCTCCTCGGCCAGCTTCGCCGCGTAGTTGTCGGCCCCGACCTTGGTCACCCGCATCCGACCGGTGCCCGCGACGACAGCGCTGCCGCTCAGCACCTCGTCGCCCTCGTTCTTGTCGACAGGGTCGGCTTCGCCGGTCAGCAGCGACTCGTCGATCTCGAGGCTGTCCTGCGCGAGCACGACACCGTCGGCGACCACCTGCGCCCCGATGCGCAGCTCGACCACGTCGTCGAGGACGAGCTCGTGCACCTGGAGCTCGCGCACCTCACCGTCACGCACCACCTTGGCATGCGGTGCGTTGATGACGCTCAACGAGTCGAGCACCTTCTTCGCGCGCAGCTCCTGCACCACGCCGATGACGCTGTTCGCCACGATCACACCGGCGAAGAGCGCATCTTTGGGCGAGCCCGCCGCGAAGACGAGCGCGGCGAGGATGCCGATGACGAGGTTGATCGGCGTGAGCACGTTGCCGCGGACGATCTGCCCGACCGTGCGCGTGGGCGCCGGCGGCACGGCGTTGATCAGCCCCCTCGCAACCCGATCGGCCACCTCCGCCGAGCTCAACCCCTGGTGATGGTCCGGTCCTGGGGCATCGGTCGACGTGTCGGGCATCCCGTGACCGTACCCGCCGGCCGCCGTTCCGAACTTCGGGGCTCCGGGGCGAGAAATTCGCCCGTCAGCCCCGAAGTTGCGGAGCGGCGGCCGAATGGGGGCGGTCGAGTCGGACCGCGATGCCGGCGAGGGCGTCGCTCACCGGTTCGAAGCGGTCGAGCACCAGCGGGTCGTGGCCCGGCACGATGAGCTCGGGGCTGTCGGCGAGCGCGCGCAGCGTGCGGTGACCCTCGAGCATCGCGCCGACGTCGTGCACGATGGGGAAGGGCCGCCCGCTGTCGATGTTCTCGTAGTAGTGCGCCGCGTCGGAGGCGAGCACGAGCCACCCTGCCTCCGTCCGGACACGCACCACCTGCAGACCATCGGTGTGCCCCCCGACGTGGTGGACGGTCAACCCGGGCGCGAGCTCGTCAGTGCCGTCGTGGAACACCACACGACCGGCGTGTACCAGCAGCACCATGTCGGCCACCTGCGTCGCCGTGAACGAGTGGCTGAGCGCCGGATGGGTCATGTTGCGGCCCGTCGCAAACGCCATCTCCCGGTCCTGCACGTGGAAGCGAGCGTTCGGGAACTGGCCGTGGCCACCGAGATGGTCGTAGTGGAAGTGGGTGATCACCACGTCGGTGACCGACGAGGCATCGATGTCGATCAGCGCGAGCGCCTCGCCTACGGAGCGGACGAGCGTGCGCTTTCGGGCGACCGCGTCGAGCTCCTCGAAGCCGGTGTCGACGACCCACGTGTGGTCGTCGCCGACCACCGCCCACACGAAGTAGTCCATCGGCATCGGCGCGTCGTGCGGATCGCCGCCGACGAAGTGCTCGGCCCGGCGCGCGTCGCGCTCCGCGTACTTCACCGCGTAGGCGCGGTACGTCGATTTCATATACGACTCCTGGGTCGGGCCTGCGTGCGGCCCCTAATGTACGACCGCGGGCTCACCCGCGCGGCCAGCCGCCCACCACCGAGCAGAGGAACCACGATGGATCAACAACGATTCGAGAC
>JBFWSW010000115.1:7098-9818 GCA_050248155.1 Ilumatobacteraceae bacterium | reverse complement strand
TCGGTGACGACCGACGACGCCGCATCCGCTGCGGTCGCAGCCCTGCGCGCGCCGGGCGGCGTGTACAACGTCGCAGAGGACGACCCCCTCACACGAGCCGACCACGCCGACGCCCTCGCCAAGGCGCTCGGGACCGGTCCGCTGCGCATCCAGCCCGTGCCCGCCGACCTGCCCGACGACCTGTCGATCATGTTTCGATCACTGCGAGTGACAAGCCAACTGTTCAAGTCGCTCACGAACTGGGAACCTCGGTTCGTGAACGCTCGGACTGGTTGGCCCTTCGTCATCGCCGCGCTGCACGGCCACGATGTCAATCGTCCGATCGGGTCCGCGCAGGGAGGAAACCATGACGTGTCGTGAGTCGAAGGTTCAGCCCCCCGCCGCCAGCACGCTCGGCGACGACGCTGAGCAACTGGCACGAGAGTTCATGGAACAACGCCCACGACTGCTCGGTATTGCCTACCGGCTGCTCGGCACCATGTGGGACGCCGAGGACATCGTTGCCGACGCCATGGTGCGCTGGCTCGCCGTCGACCGCGAACAGATCCGTGAGCCGGCGGCGTTCCTCACGACCATGGTGACCCGACGCGCACTCGACCAGCTCCGCTCCGCACGCGTCGCCCGAGAGCGTTACGCCGGAGAGTGGCTGCCCGAACCGGTCGTCACCGAGCGGTCGCCGTTGGACCCGTTGGACACGGTCGAACGCCGCGAATCGGTCTCGATGGCGACGCTCAGGATGATGGAGCAGCTGACACCGCCCGAGCGGGCTGTGTTCGTCCTGCACGAGGCGTTCGACGTTCCCCACGCCGCGATCGCCGACGTGCTCGACATCAGCCCGGCCAGCTCACGCCAGCATCTGCACCGTGCCCGCGCGCACATCGGAGGACGCAGCAGACGATTCGAACCGGAACCGGCGGAGCACTGCCACTTGTTCGAGCGCTTCCTCGCCGCACTCGAATCCGGTGACCTCGACGAGCTGCAAGAGCTTCTGTCCAGCGACGCCGTCGCGTACAGCGATGGCGGGGGGAAGGCACGCGCCGCCCGCCGCCCGATCGCCGGCGTCAACGCGATCCTCGCGTTCTTCGGTGCGCTTCGTCGGCACCACACGATCCGGGTGGATCGCATGATCGAGGTCAACGGTCAAACCGGTGCGCTCCTCTGGTTCGGACAGCAGTACCAACTCCTCACCGTCGACCGCACAGGCGACACGATCACCGAGATCCACTCGATCATGAACCCCGACAAGCTCCGATACCTGCATGACCAGCTCGCCAGCTCACAGACCCACTGACGTGTCACGATCGTCGGCGCCGGACCGTCGATCAGGTATGGAGCAAACCACACGCATCGCCATCGCCGGAGCGACCGGTCACATCGGCGCCCTCGTCTCATCCGTCCTCGAACGTCGCGGGATCGACGTCGTCCCGATCAGCCGCTCGCACGGCATCGATCTGACCAACGGCGTCGGGCTGACATCGGCCCTCGCCGGAGTCGATGCAGTCATCGACGTGATCAACTCGACAGCGAGCGTCGTCACCGAAACGGTCCACTACCTCGGCACCACGACACGGAACCTGCTCGCCGCAGAGGTCGACGCCGGTGTCCGTCATCACGTGCTGCTCTCGATCGTCGGCATCGACCGGGTGCAGGGCAACGCCCACTACGCGGGCAAGCGTGAACAAGAGTCGCTCGTCGCAGCCGGGGCCGTCCCGTGGACCATCGTCCCGGCCACCCAGTTCCACGACTTCGCAGCGATGGTCGTGAACTGGGCAGAGCGCGACGGCGCCGCAACCATCGCGCCGCTCCTCGTCCAGCCGATCGCGCCGCTCGACATCGCCGAGGTGCTCGCCGAGGTCGCCGTCGGCGAACCTCAGGGCCGATACCCCGACGTTGCCGGCCCCTGCACCGAAGACCTCGTCGACATGGCACGACGAACCCTCGCCGTGCGGCAACAGAACGTCCGACTCGTCCCGACGTGGTCCGCGCTGTTCGGCCCCTCCATGGCCGGCGACGTCCTGCTGCCCGGCCCGAGCGCGCGCATCGCACCGACGACGTTCGACGACTGGCTGGCCGCAGGAGCGACACCCTGATCGAGCCTCGTCGGCGACGGCTCCGACGAGGATCGGCGGAGATCGTCATCATCCGGGCATTGCCCCTTTCCACGAGGGGACCGACACTCACTCCGGAGCGGCCCCCACGACAACCGCAGCACGCGTCGAGAACAGGATGTCGAATTCCTGACTCGTCGTTCGTTGTCGTCTCAGCCGAGCTCGGCGCTCGGCCCACCATCACCGCATTCCTCGAGCCGCGCGGCACACGAACGATGAGCAACGGCATCGTGATCCTGCGATACGACGTGCTGCGCCACCCGTGCCGGGGTGCGTGGTTGGCAGATATCGTCAGCATGTTGGCATTGCTGCCAACCGACCGAGCGTCGACAATGTCCTCCATGGATCGTGAACACGTGGTGGTGGTGGTCGCGTACGACGGCTTCCAGCTGCTCGACCTTGCCGGGCCGCTCGAAGTATTGAGCGGCGCGAGCCGGTTCGGGGCGACACCGTCGTACCGGTCACTGATCGCGACGCCCGGCGGCCAGCCGGTGACGTCGACGAGTGGGGTGAGCATCCGTGCCGACGTCGACCTCGCGTCCCTCGCCTCCGGCCGCCGGCGCATCGACACGCTCGTCGTCGTCGGCGGTCTCGGAACGCGAGCGGCGATCG
>JBFWSW010000115.1:0-6998 GCA_050248155.1 Ilumatobacteraceae bacterium | reverse complement strand
CAGCCGGTGACGTCGACGAGTGGGGTGAGCATCCGTGCCGACGTCGACCTCGCGTCCCTCGCCTCCGGCCGCCGGCGCATCGACACGCTCGTCGTCGTCGGCGGTCTCGGAACGCGAGCGGCGATCGGCGACCGAGCACTGCTCGACTCCATCGCTGCGCTCGGCGCCCGTGCGACGCGAGTGTCGTCGGTGTGCTCCGGGTCGTTGCTGTTGGCTGCAGCCGGGCTGCTCGACGGCTATGCCGCGACGACGCACTGGAACTCGTGCGAGTACCTCGCCCACTACGACGTGGAGGTGCGCAGCGACCAGATCTTCGTGCACGACCGTGACCGATGGACCTCGGCCGGGATCACCACCGGCATCGACTTGTTCCTGGCCCTTGTCGAGCACGATCACGGAACCGACCTCGCGCATCAGCTGGCGCAGTGGCTGGTCGTCTTCGTCCGCCGGCCGGGCGGTCAGTCGCAGTTCAGCACCCAGCTCCGAGTCGCGCCCGCGACGACACCGTCGATCGCCGACCTCCAACGTTGGCTCAGTGACCACCTCACCGACGACCTCAGAGTCGACGCGCTGGCCGAGCGGGCGCACATGAGCCCTCGCTCGTTCGCCCGCAAGTTCCACGACGAGACCGGCACGACCCCAGCCGCCTACGTCGAGCAGCTCCGCGTCGAAGCCGCCCGCCGACTGCTCGAGACCACCGACCTCACCATCGCCACGATCGCCCAACACGTCGGCCTCCACCACCCGGAGACCCTCCATCGTGCGTTCCGTCGCCAGCTCGGAACCACCCCCGACAGCTACCGGCAACACTTCGCCCGCCGTGCCTCTTGACACCCACGAGGAGCCATCATGTTGATCGCCATCGCCACCTACCCGGGCTTCACCGCCCTCGACGCGATCGGGCCGTACCAGGTCTTCGCCCACCTCCCCGGCGCAGAGGTCGTCGTCTGCGCAGCGAATCGCGGTGAGCTCGACGACGACCACGGCGCCCTCCACCTCCGCATCGACCAGACCTTCGACGAGATCGACACCCCCGACGTCCTCGTCGTGGCCGGTGGGCTCAGCACGCGACAACTGGTCCGTGACGGTCACCCGATCATCGACTGGATCCGCGCCGTGCACCCCCACACCTCCTACACCACGTCGGTCTGCACAGGGGCTCTGCTGCTCGGCGCCGCCGGCATCCTCGACGGCACACGGGCGACCACCCACTGGACTGCACACGATCGACTGCGAGAGTTCGGGGCACACCCGGTCGCCGAGCGCGTCGTGCACGACGGCAAGATCGTCACCGCCGCCGGTGTGTCGGCCGGCATCGACCTCGCGCTCACCCTGGTCGCTCAGATCGCCGGCCCCGACATCGCACGTGCCATCCAACTCGGCATCGAGTACGACCCGCATCCGCCGTTCGACAGCGGTACCCCTGCAACCGCGCCCGCCGACATCGTGGACATCGTGCGAGCAGTCACCGCCGACGCGGAGCAACGGTTCCTCGACGACGCCGACACATCCATGAGCCACACCGCTGACACGTCCACCCATCTGCACGACTCGAGGAGCACCTCATGCGCGAACTGATCGTCGACTTCATCACCTCACTCGACGGATACGCCTCCGCTGAAGGATGGCCCGGCTACTGGGGCCTCGAAGGTCCCGAGTATCTCGCCTGGCTCAGCGAGCAACCGGAAGCGACGCTGCTGATGGGCGCCACCACCTATCGCCAGATGTCGGGCTTCGCCGCGGGTGAGGTGCCATCCGGTCAGGCCGAGTTCACCGACAACGAGCAAGGCGCGATCGATGAACTCACCGCCGCAACCAAGCTCGTCTTCTCCTCGACGCTCGACGACCCGCTCGGATGGCCGAACGCGACCTTGGTGCGCGGCGACGCCGTCGAGGCGGTCCGGGCGATGAAGCAGGACGGAACCGGCCTCTTGCGAACCATCGGCAGCCTCAGCCTGTGTCGCTCGTTCATCGGGGCCGGGCTCGTGGATCGGTTCCGGGTCGTGATGTTCCCGGTGATCACCGGTGCGACCGGAGCCGAGCGCATCTACGACGGATACCCCGACGTCATGCTCGAGATGATCGACCACCGCACCTTCGACGGACGCCTCCAGCTCGTCGAGTACCGACCGAGCGTCCTCGAACACCCACCACTCACCACCGCCCCCTCAGCTTGACCGGACGTCGAAGGAGTCGAAGATGTCGATGGTACGTATCCACAACTTCTCGGTGTCGATCGACGGGTTCGGCACCGGCGAAGGCCAGAGCCGCGACGCGCCGTTCGGACACGCCGGCGAACGTCTCCACGAGTGGATGTTCGCCACCGCGTTCTGGCACACGATGATCGGTCAAGGCGTCGGTACCCACGGCGTCGACGATGCGTTCGCTCGACGGTACGAGTCGGGCGTCGGCGCCGAGATCATGGGCGCCGGGAAGTTCGGCTATCCCGGCTGGCACCACGACCCGGACTGGAAGGGCTGGTGGGGACCGAACCCACCCTTCCACACGCCCGTCTTCGTTCTCACCCACCACGTCCGCGAACCGATCGAGATGGAGGGGGGCACGGTGTTCCACTTCGTCGACGCCGCTCCCGCCGAAGCCCTCACCCGGGTCCGCGCAGCAATCGGCGATCTCGACATCCGCATCGGCGGCGGGCCGACCGTCGTGCGGGACTTCCTCGCCGCAGGCCTCGTCGACGTTGCCCACATCGTGGTCGTACCGATCCTGCTCGGACGAGGCGTTCGCGTCTGGGACGGGCTCGAAGCCCTCGAGCAGCACTACGCCATCGAATCGACCTCGTCACCCAGCGCCACGCACCTCACCCTCACCCACCTGTGACCGCCGCCGGGCGACGGGTCAGCCCTGCTCGTCACGTAGGGTCAGGTCATGTCCGAATCGGACGCGCTGGCCGTCACCGATGTACGCCCGTTCGTGCCGGCCGAGGACTTCGAGCGGTCGTATGCGTTCTACACCGCACTTGGGTGGCGGACGGTGTGGACCGACGGGGAGGGACTGGCGCTCATGTCGCTCGGCGGACGCCAGTTCATGCTGCAGAACTTCTACGTCAAGGATTGGGCGGAGAACTCGATGCTGGTCGTGGAGGTCGCCGACGCGACGGCGTGGTACCGGCATGTCGCGCGGGTGCTGGCCGATGGGACGTTCGGCAAAGCACGCGTGGCGGAGCCGCAGGAGCAGGACTGGGGCGCGCTCGTCACCTTCGTGTGGGATCCATGTGGCGTGCTGCTGCACTTCGCGCAACTGTCACCGTGACCTGGGTGGACGATCTGGCGGTGCCCGGAGTCATCGGGTCGGCGGCCGGGGAGCAGGATTCGAGCGCGACTCAGCGACACGGTCGACGTGTGCGCCACGCCCTGGCCAGACGCTCGCGTCTGACCAGGGCGCCCGAAGCCTCGTTGTGCGTCACACGAGGTCGCGGATGGTGAAGGTGATCGTCCTCGCGGGGCGGGTCGTGGTGAAGGTGCCGGTCACCCCGTCGGTACCAGCAGCGACGACGCTGTTGCGGGCCAGCGTCGAAGCGACCACGTTGACGCGAGCGCCCGGATCGTTGACCGACATCGCGCCGACCCAGACGCCGAACAACCGCACCGCAGCGATCGACACCGTGACCTGACGGCCTGACGTGCCGAGCATCCTCGCGCTCCCGCTGATCCCCACCGGTTGACCGGCGGCGTTGCGGCTGATCGTGAACCCGCCGCTCGTCACCGTCCCGTCGAGGGTGTAGCCGAGCTGGGGGATGCCCAACGTGAGCGTGTCAGCAGCGGGAGGTGGCGGGGGCGGTGCGACGACCTCGTAGGTGACCGTCTGGCTGGCCGTGTTCCCGGCCGCGTCGACGGCGGTGAACGTCGCGGTGTGGCTGCCGGCGGTGCTGGTGTCGTAGCTGGCCGGCCCGTCACAGGTGGCGACCCCGCTCAGTGTGTCGGCGCACTGGAGATGCGTGGGGATGGTCTGGCCGGGCGAGATCGGCAGGCTGCCCGGGGGATCGACCGAGATCGTCGGCGCGAGCGGGTCGATCTTGATCGCCACCGAGCCCTCCTCGCTCGGGTTGCCGGCGACGTCCACGGCGCTGTAGGTGACGGTGCGGATGCCGTTGTCGGCGAAGGGCACGGTGACCGTCGCGGCGTTGGTCGTGATCGGGTCACCCGTGCCGACCCGGTAGGTCAGCGAGCCGACGCCCGAGCCCCCCGCTTCGTCGGCGGCAGCGATCGTCAGCGACACCGGGCCGGTGAACCAGCCGTTGGTGCCGACCGGGCCATCGACGGAGTGGGTGACGACCGGACCGGAGATGTCCGTTGGCAGCGAGCCGAGCGAGAACCCGGGGAGTGGCAGGACCACACCGGTGGCGAGGTCGGGGTCGAAGGCGATCGTCGCCGCCGTGCGGCCGGTGGCGTCGCAGCGGAAGTCGTTGACGTTGCTCGTGCACAGCTCGTCGGTGTACGCCTCGGAGTGGGCCACCACCCGCACGGTCACGGCCGCGCCGGCGGGCACCGAGTAGGGGATGCGCACCTCGGGGACCGGGTTGCGGCTGCCGTCGCGGACGGCGAACATCGTCGCGCCGCCGGCCGAGCTGGTGTGCGTCTCGTCGATCGACACGAGCTGCTGCTGACCGGCCCAGGCCGTCGCCCGCACCTCGTCCTCGAACGCCTTCTCGTAGCCGTAGATCGACCGGCAGGAATGCGGGAACTGGTCGTCCTCGAAGCACGACTGCCGGCTGAGCTGGACCGTGACCCGGCCGATGTCGGTGGTGAGCCCACCGTCGCAGGCCTCATCGGTGCAGTCGGGATCGGGGACGACCGAGTTGAGCTCGATCCGGAGGTCGGCGAAGGCGGAGGCATCCGCGCCGCTGGCCTGGACGACGGTGTCGAGGTCGATCACGACCTCGCCCGTGACGGTGCTCGACCCCGTGGCCGGCACGGCGATGAAGGCTGTCGTGCCGTCGGTCGCGCCCGAGCTGGTGCGGTGGCGGAGGTCGTCGGTGTCGCCGGACTGACGTTCGGCGTCTGCCTGTGTGCGGACGACGATCGGCATGCCGTGCTCGCCGTAGGTGGGGAACCGCAGCAGCGCACCGCTGGCGCTCGACCCGGCGCACGGCTGGGGGTTGTCGGGGCATCCGACGTTGCCGCTGCGCAGCTCGACGACGCCCGCGTTGCCGGGGAGCGAGACGCGGGCGTTCGACGAGCAGCTGGTCGACGCTGCCTGGCCGCTCGGCAGCCTGCCGTACTCGAACTCGCGGACGAGTCCGGGCGGCAGGCCGAGCCCGGCCAAGTTGGTGGGCGGGGTGGCGACGTAGCTCTCGTCATCACCGTCGCCGATCGTCGTGTCACACGTCTGGGGGGCACCGGAGCTGCCGTACATCGGGGCGGGGAAACCGACCTGCTGGAACGGGAAGCCGAGCACCTCACGGGCGGTCTCGTAGATCTCGGGCGCGTAGCCGAACAGGTGGCCCGCCCAGTCGGGATGGAACGCCCCCTTGTAGTCGGGGAAGCCCTGCACGTCGAAGGACTCGAGCAGGTCCCGCATCCAGTCGTCCTCGGCGCAGATGCCGTGGCCGACGAAGTTGTCACGGATGCCGTCGACGTAGGTCCACCCGTGCTTGGCGGCCTCGCGCTGGATCAGCCCGTCGAGCCGCGGGACCATCTCGTCGATCACCCACTGGAACTCCGACTCGGTGAACCCAGGCCCGTAGAACCCGCACGGGTCGCCGTTCTCGTCAGTCGAGCCGTCTGGGTACTCGGTGATCATGAAGTTGCACCCGCGGACCGGGTCGCAGAGGCGCGAGGAGTGGAACTCGTCGCCGTTCACTGCGTCGGCGATCCGCTGGTAGAGCGTCGGCAGGTTGGCGAGGCCGCTATTGAACTGGCCGATCACGTCGATCTCCTCGTAGCACGCGTCTGCCGGGATCGGCACGACGATCGGCGGCCAGATGCTGACCGGCACGGGCGTGAAGTTGGGCGCCAGGCAGGCGGTGACGACGTCGGCAAACCCGGCGTCGTTGCCGCCGATGGAGGCCACGACGAGGTCGGGGTAGCGCCGCGGGAGCGTTGCGCCGACACCCCGAGACGCGTCGACGAACTCGACGACCTGGTCGATCTGCGGCGGCAGCTTGGGCTCGCGGGCGACCAGTCCGGCGTACGGCTCGAGGATGCCCGCCGCCGCCTCGGCGCCCGAGCAGGCGACGTGCAAGAAGGTGACGGTGATGCCGGGCAGCTGGTCGAGCATCCGCGCTGCGACCTCCTGGCCCGAGGCCCGCGACCGGTGGCAGCGTTCGTTGTCCCACTCCCGACCGTCGACGTTGGAGGGGTTGCCCTCGCCCGAGCCGTACGAGTCGCCGAGACCGACCATGAACACGTTCTGGACTCGCGCGCGGGCGGAGTACGTCTGGTCGTCGGCTGCCGGCCAGTGCACGGTGGCGGTGATGTCGTACTCACGCGCCTCGGGGTACGGGCGGTCGGGCAGCACGAGGTCGGTGTCGCACGTGGTCGTGGTGACGACGGGCTGGGGCGTCTCGTCGGGGCGGGCGAGCTGCCAGTCGACGCTGGAGAACCCTTCCGGGAGGAAGCACACGTCGACGTGCATCGTGAACTGCTGTGGGTTGAGGATGGCCCCGAGCTGTTCGGGCCCGTCAGGGGTCGCGTCGACGTGGCCGTCCTCGTCGGTGTCGAACACGCGCGACAGCTCCTCGACGTCGGTCGACGGGTTCAGCGACCATCTGACCTGGTACACCGGCCCCGAATCGGCGCGCGTCGGCGCGCTCGGGGCGACCGCGCCGAGCAGCGTGGTCGCGAGCAGCAGGACTGCAGCCGCCAATGAGCGGCGGCGCCTCGAACCGGTGGTGCGGTTGGTTTCCATCAGAGTTCCCCTTCATCGAGCGTGAGTTCAATGAGGGAAATGTCGACGCCTGCGCTTGTAGGCCGCTTGACGACCACTGCACGGCCGCTTGTTCGGGCCGAAATCGGGAGTCGCGGTAGGGCGCGGTCTAC
>JBFWSW010000114.1:6327-9831 GCA_050248155.1 Ilumatobacteraceae bacterium | reverse complement strand
AAGGACGGCAACCGCCGGTGCGAGCGCCTGCTGCGCGAGGCCGAGCTGTGGTGGACGATGGGCGGTGACGTGCCCGACGAGGTGGCCGCCGAGCTCGACGAGCTGTGGAAGGAAGTGCTGCTGCAGCAGTTCCACGACATCATCCCCGGGTCGTCGATCGCCTGGGTGCACGCCGACGCCGAAGCGGCGCACGAGCGTGTGGGCGACCGGTTGGAGGCGCTCGTGGCCGCGGCGTTCGAGCGGCTGCAGCTGCCGTCGATTGCTGTCGCCAACGTCGCCACACGGCCCCGCCGCGAGGTGGTCACCCTCGACGATCCACCGGACGACACGGCGAGCTCGCAGCAGCTGTCGTCGGGATCGTGGGCGTCGATGGTGGAGGTGGCCGGATCGGCCATCGAGCCGCTGCGGCCGGTCGCGGCGGCGGGGCACATGACGGTCACCGAGCACTCGCTGTCGAACGGTCTGGTGTGCGTGCAGTGGGACCTCGACGGAACGATCGTGTCGATCATCGACGTCGAGCACGGGCGCGAGCTGCTGCCGACCGCGCGCGGCATCACCGTCGAGCTGGCGCCGGATCATCCGGTGGAGTACGACGCGTGGGACCTCGAGTCATGGACCCTGCGACAGGGTGCACCGATCGGTCCGTCCGCAGAGTCGTCGGTCGAGGTCGTCGAGCGCGGTCCGCTCGTGTGCAGCGCCCGGGTGATCCGCCCGTTCGGACGCTCACGCCTCGAGCTGACGTACACGTTGCGGGCCGGCAGCCCCCGCCTCGACATCACGATCGACGTCGACTGGCACGAGGACGAACACCTGCTGTCGATCATGGTGCCGCTCGACGTGCGCGCCGACGTGGCGTCGTGCGGCATCCAGTTCGGTCACGTGGAGCGACCGACACATCCGAGCAGTCCGTGGGATGCGGCGAAGTTCGAGGTGTGCGCGCACCGGTACGTCGACGTCTCCGAGCCGAGCTTCGGTGTCGCCGTCCTCGACGACGGCCGCTACGGGCACTCGTTGTTCGACGGCGGCGTGCGCGTGTCGCTGTTGCGCGCCGCGAAGTTCCCCGACCCCGACGCCGACCACGGCCGGCACCGCACGACGATCGCCGTGCTCCCCCACGGACCGGGCCTGCACGAGGTGCTCGCCGAGGCCGAAGCGCTGTCGTACCCCTTGCGCGTGGTCGCACCGACCTCGCCGGGCAGTGGCACGTTCCCGCCGCCGACGGTGACGATCGATCACCCCGGCGTCGAGCTGTCGGCGGTGAAGCGCGCCGACGACGCCAGCGGCGACCTGATCGTGCGACTGTACGAAGCGTGCGGCGACCGGTCGGCCGTCACGGTGCGCACGGCCGGCCGGGTGATGTCGGCAGATCGCTGCAACCTGCTCGAGGAGCCGCAGGGCGGCATCGAGGTCGGCGACGGCCACGTCGCCCTCACACTGCGCCCCTTCGAGCTCGTCACCCTGCGCCTCGTCGTCGCCTGACGCGCGCCACCCCACCCTCGCGATGAGAGATGAGTGGCTATCTGCCACTCATCTCTCATCGCGTCGGGTCAGGGCTGGCCGAGGTACTTCATCGCGACGCCGGCGTACACGGCCGCGCCGTCGACCATCGCCGACTCGTCGAAGTACACCTTCGTCGAGTGGTTGGGCGCGGCGGTCGCCAGGTCGCGGTCGAGCGGCGTCGCGCCGAGGAACATCATCGTGCCCGGCACGCGTTCGATGACGTAGCTGAAGTCCTCGGCGCCCATCACCGGGTTGGGCAGGCGGATCACCTTGTCGCGGCCGAGCATCTCGCCGGCGACGCCCATCGAGAAGTCGGTGAACGCCTCGCCGTTCACGGTGACGGGGTAGCCGAGCGTCACCTCCACCTCGATCCCGGCGTCGTGCGCGGCTGCGATGCCCTCGGCCACGCGCCGGATGCCGTCGTGCACGCGGCTGCGCGTCTTGGCGCTGACGGCCCGAATGGTGCCGAGGATCTCGGCAGTGTCGGGGATGACGTTCGACGTCGTGCCGGCGGCGATCTTCGAGACCGTGACGATGGTCGGGTCGAACACGTCGATCCGCCGCGTGACCATCGTCTGCAGCGCCTGCACGATCTCGCACGCGACGGGGATGGGGTCGAGTGCACGGAACGGTTCGCTGGCGTGTCCGCCTCGGCCGCGCACGACGATCGACAAGGTGTCGCTCGACGCCATCACGGGCCCGGACCGGGATGCGACGTACCCGAGCGGGCTCGACGACGTGATGTGCATCGCGAACGCTGCCGTGACGGGCGAGTCGCCGCCCGCCGGGTGCGCGGGCACCGACAGCAGCCCCTCCTCGAGCATGAAGCGCGCGCCGTGGTGGCCTTCCTCGCCCGGCTGGAACATGAACAGCACGCGCCCGGCGAGATCCATCTCCCGAGCCGACAGCAACCGGGCGGCTCCGATCAGCATCGCAGTGTGCGTGTCGTGTCCGCACGCGTGCATGGTGTTCTCGACGGTCGAGGCGAAGTCGAGCCCGGTGTGCTCGGGCATGGGCAGCGCATCCATGTCACCGCGCAGCAGGATGGTCGGCCCGGGCTTGTCGCCGGTGAGCAGCGCCGCGACGCCACTGGTGGTCTCGTGCAGCGTCAGCTCGAGCGGCAACCCGGCCAGCGCCTCGAGCACGACGTCGCGGGTGACCGGCAGGTGGTTGCCGACCTCGGGGTGCCGGTGCAGGGTCCGCCGGATCTGCGTCATGTCGTCGAGCAGGTCGCGCGCTTCGTCCCGCAATGTGTCCGTCGTCATGTCCGGATGCTAACCACGGGTGCATGGCAGCGTCCGAGCGACCCGAGCTGGTCGACGTGGTGGACGAGCACGACGTCGTCGTGGGCACGGTGCCCCGCTCGGTCATGCGCGCCGATCGGCTGCGCCATCGCTGCGTGTACATCGCGGTGATGCACCCCGACGGACGACTGCTCGTCCACCAGCGCAGCGCGACCAAGGACGTGTGGCCGGGCTGGTGGGACGTGGCGGTCGGCGGCGTCGTGACGTCTGGTGAGTCCTACGACTCAGCGGCGCGGCGTGAGCTGCGTGAGGAGATCGGGGTCGACGCCGAGCCCGAGCCGCTCGGCGGCGGCGCCTATGACGACGACCGCATCTCGGTCATCGGTCGCTGCTACCGCGTCGAACATCCGGGCCCGTTCACGTTCCACGACGGCGAGGTCGTGCGCGCCGAGTGGCTCGGGCTCGACGAGCTGCGCGCCGATCCACGGCCGTTCCTCCCCGACTCGCTCGCGCTGGTCCTGCCGCTGCTGCGCGTTCGTTGATTTCCGCTCGTCCCAGGTCGCTGTCCGTCATTCGGTTCGCCGGCGCTCCCGGCGCACCTCGAGATCGGAGACACCCCCATGACCATGTACGGCGCCAACCCCGAGCAGCTGGCCTCGCTCGGCCGCAACCTGCAGAGCCAGACCGAGAGCATCAACGGCGTGCTCAACACCGTCAGCTCTGCCCTCAGCGGCACCACGTGGACGGGACCCGCCCGCGA
>JBFWSW010000114.1:0-6227 GCA_050248155.1 Ilumatobacteraceae bacterium | reverse complement strand
CGCATCACCGTCTACAACTACCTCAACGCCCTGCACCGCTCGTGACCGGCCGATGATGCAGCAGTACGACGTGATCGGCTTCGATGCCGACGACACCTTGTGGGAGAGCGAGGACGGCTTCCGCGCCAACGAGCTGAGGTTCGTCGAGCTCATCGCACCGTTCGCGCCCGATGGCGTCGACGTCGCCGCGGCGCTCACCGCGACCGAGCGCAAGAACCTCAGCACGTTCGGCTACGGGGTGAAGTCGTTCGGCCTGTCGATGGTCGAGGCGGCCATCACGATCAGCCAGGGAACGGTCAGCACCGAGGTCATCGGCGAGCTGGTCGAGATGGCTCGCAACCAGCTCGAAGAGCCGGTGCGCCTGCTGCCCCACGTGCCCGAGGTGCTGGCCAAGGTGGGGGCGGCGTACAAGCTCGTGCTCATCACCAAGGGCGACCTGGTGCACCAGACGCACAAGATCACGACGAGCGGCCTGTCGCACCACTTCGATCACCTCGAGATCGTGCTCGAGAAGGACGTCGAGACCTACGCCGGGCTACTGCAGCGGTTCGGCGTGCACCCGAGCCGGTTCCTGATGGTCGGCAACAGCGTGCGCAGCGACATCCTGCCCGTCATGTCGCTCGGGGCGCATGCGGTGCACGTGCCGTACCACCTGTTGTGGGAGCTCGAGCACATCGACCACGACGAGCTGTTCACCGAGCTCGAGTCACTGGGCGACCTGCCGGCGCTGCTCGGCCTCGAGTAGCCCCCTTCCGCGCAGGACGAGTCGTCGGCGGCACGGCCGGCGCCGCTCCGCCATCGATGCACGGCGTCGTAGTCTCCGAGGTCCATGGGGGCTTCGGGCGATGCGAGCGGTGTCCGGCTGGCCGAGCTCGTGGCCGCGTTGTCGCTCGGCATCGATCTCGGGTTCGACCAACCGATGGAGCACGTCGTGCGCCAGACATGGATCGCCCTGCGACTCGCCGAACGTCTCCACTTGGACGCCGAGACACGATCGGTCGTGTACTACACCGCGTTGCTGACGAACGTCGCGTGCCACACCGACGCTCATGAACAGGCGAAGTGGTTCGGGGATGACATCGCCCTGAAGGGCGACAAGTACCACTACGGCCTGCACGGCGTCCGATCAGCGGTCGCCGGGATGCGGCGGCTCGGCGCGGGTCAGTCGGTTCTGCATCGCTTTCGGATCGGAGTGACCTTCGCGCTGTCCGGCCACAAGGACCTGGACGACATGGTTGCTCGCCACTCGTCGATGGCCCAGACCTTCGCCGGCGAGATCGGTCTTCCGGCGGCGGTTCAGCATGCCGTCGCCAACGCGTACGAGCAGTGGGACGGAAGGGGTTGGCCGGGAAGGGTCAAGGGCGAAGAGATCCCGATCGCAGCCCGTGTTTCTCAGATCGCCGAGTTCGTCGAGGTCGCGCACCGCTCAGGTGGGGCCGACGCAGCATCGCGGCTCGCGCGAAGGCTCGCCGGCACGCAGTTCGACCCGGCCATCGCATCGGTCTTCATCGCGGACGCGTCCGGAATCGTGGATCGCCTGGACGGCGCGAGCGCCTGGAGTGAGGTGATCGGTGCCGAGCCGGCGCTCACCCGCACGCTGTCGCCGGACGAGCTCGACGCAGCACTGCTCGCGCTCGCCGACTTCGTCGATCTCAAGTCCCCATATCTGCTTGGTCATGGCCGCGCCGTCGCCGATCTGGTGCACGATGCGGCTCGGTTGCTCGGCACCGACGAGGCCAGCAGTCGGCTGTCGTACCGCGCGGCACTTGCTCACGGTCTGGGCAGGCTCGGGGTGTCGAACGCCATCTGGGACAAGCGTGGCCCGCTCGGACCGGGCGAGTGGGAGCGGGTCCGGCTCCACCCACACCTCACCGAGCGGATCCTGCGACAATCGGCAGCCCTCGGGCCGATCGGCTCGCTCGCGGGTCAGGTTCGCGAGCGAGTGGACGGTTCGGGGTATCCCAAGGGCCTGGACGGCGCTTCGCTCTCGATGCCGGCGCGCGTGCTCGCCGCGGCGGACGTGTACCAGTCGATGGTCGAGCCGAGACCACACCGGTCCGCACGCGTGCCCGACGACGCGGCGGCCGAGCTGAGAGCGGAGGCCCGGTCCGGACGTTTGGACAGCGACGCAGTCGAGGCTGTTCTGACAGCCGCCGGCCACCGGCGCGCGTCTCGGACAGGGCGTCCGGCAGGGCTGACCGCTCGTGAAGTCGACGTCTTGCGGCTCCTCGCGCTCGGGCTGTCGAACAAGGAGATCGCGAAGGGCCTGGGGATCACCTCGAAGACCGCCCGCAACCACATCGAGCACATCTACGCCAAGACCGGGGTGAGCAATCGAGTCGCCGCGAGCAGATTCGCGACCAAGCAGGGGCTGGTGGGCGCCTCGCCGGTCTGAGCCACCTCGGGGCAGCGGAAGATGAGGCAACTGCCCCATGCTTCGCGCTCCGGACGCGTCGTCCAATGGCATCACACGTCAATTGATGCCAGTGGGGCGAGGGCATGGGTCCGCGCCATCACCACCCTGCTGACTTCTCGTCCCTCGAAAGGACACAGCCATGAGCCCTTCCGATGCCCTCGCCCAGCGGGGCGTCAGGTCCGTGAGAGCGAACGGGATCGACATCGCCTACGTCGACGTCGGCGACGGTCCGCCGCTGGTGCTGCTCCACGGCGCTCTCGCCTCCACCGGACCCGCATGGTCAGGATCGGCCAACGCCCACGTCGATCATCTCGAGGCGCTGGCCGAGCACTTCCGAGTGATCGCTCCCGACACTCGCGGGTCCGGTGCCACGCGTCACCCCGGCGGTCCAGCGACCTTCGACGTGCTCGCCGAGGATGTCATCGCGCTCACGGGAGTACTCGGTCTCGACCGACCTTCCATCGCAGGGTTCAGTGAGGGCGGCGCGACAGCCACACTCGTCGGACTCCGCCGCCCGGATCTGGTTCGCGGTGTGATCAACCATGGCGGGATCGACTACTTCGATGCACAGCACATGGCCCGCCAGATCGAGCAACAGTTCCGGCCGCTGTTCGGTGGACGACCGGGTGCCACCAGAGCCGACCCGGACGCCACCGAGCGCACCTTCAACTCCATTCCCACGATGGCCTCCACCTTCGCGACCATGCAGACCGATTACGACTCCGCTCAAGGCCAAGGTCACTGGCGCACCTACCTCGCCCAGTTCTTCGACCGTACGACCACTGGCGTCGGACACACGACCGACGACCTCGCTGCCCTCACGGTGCCGACCCTGCTGATCGTCGGGGATCGCGACATGTTCTGCCCAGTCGAGGTCACCTGTGCCGCGTATCGCGTGCTCCCCGCCGGCGAGCTGGCGGTCATGCCGAACACCGGACATGAGATCACCTCATGCGTCATCGACACGATGACGAGGTTCCTCACGACCCACGTGTGATGCCCGAGACGGCTGGGCGGGAGGTGACGGACGCTCACGAGGCGCGGTCACGCGCCTGCCTCTCATCGGTCGTGGGCGCGTGCGTCCCGCTCCTTGGTGGTTCGGCCCGCGAGGATCGGAAGCGACTCGAGCAGGTCGGCGCCGCGACGACGGCCATCGAGTGAGCTGATGCTCTCGCCGAGTTGCGCCGC
The DNA here is from genome assembly GCA_050248155.1 of Ilumatobacteraceae bacterium. GTDB lineage: Bacteria > Actinomycetota > Acidimicrobiia > Acidimicrobiales > Ilumatobacteraceae > VFMC01. The sequence goes on along the minus strand of JBFWSW010000114.1, from coordinate 2,623 downwards.
CGCACGACGATGGGGACCGTCCACCATGAGCGACTCGATCGCGGTGCGGATGGCCGCCGGCTTGGCCCGCTTGCTCAGGCGGCGGCCTGCTCCGAGGCTCTCGAGCGAATCGCCGAGGAACGGTTGGTCACCGCTGGGATCGAGCGGGATCGCGATCACCGGTACGCCGTGGGCGAGCGCCGCGACGGTCGTGCCGTGGCCCCCGTGGCAGACGACGGTCGTCACCTCGGGAAGGATCGTGGTGTGGTCGAGCCAGCGGTGCAGCTCGACGCCTCTCGGTGCACGGAGCTCGCCCGGCTCGACCCGCGGCCCCGTCGTGGCGACGACCCGGGCGTCCAGCCCGTCGACCGCGTCGAGCACGCGCTGCCACACCTTCTGCATGCCGGGGTAGGCGTAGGTGCTGAGGCTCAGCAGCACTGCGGGTTCACTCGCTCGGCTCGACGTTCCGCGAACCACTGGGCCGACGTGGGTGACGTCGCCGTGGCCCCGGTCGAGCTCGGGGATCGTCAGGGTCATACGCGCCACGGCGCCGTCGATGAGGTCGAGCGGACGGAGCCGCTTCAGCCGCAGGCCGATGCCGAACGGGCCCCGGGCCGCTCTGCGGATGAAGCCGTCGCAGACGTGCTCGAGCGCCACGTACGAGATGCCCTCCCCGCGGAGGGCATCCATGACGCCGAAGAGGAGGCAGTCGACGACGACGAGGTCGGCGCCGTGCTGGCGCGCGTGGGCGACGGCGTCACGGCCCATCGCCCGGTCGCCGAACATCTGCAGCATCGCGAGCGGGCCGGCAGGCCGGGCCGCGTCCCACTGACGGGCGCTTCGGAACGAGCTGAACGGCACGTCGGCAGCTGCCGCCGCCGAGGCGAGCGACTCGTGACCGAGCACCTCGACGGTGTGGCCCCGTGATCGCAGCTCGGCGGCGACGGCGAGCGCAGGGGCGACGTTCCCCGCGCCGTCCCACGTGACGAAGGTGATGGCGCTCATCGGCGGGTCCTCCTGGTGGTGGTTGCAGGTCCTGCGGATCGGGCCTGGACGGCGCGCACGAGGGCAGCCATGCGAGCGACCACTGCTGGCGCCGAGAGGCGGCGGTCGAGGCGGAGCAGCTTCCAGGTGTAGAGATCGGTGCACACCACGAGCAGGTCGATCTGCTCGGCGTCAACCTCGGGATCGAGCTCGAACTGGGCACAGACCCACCGGCGGTGGGACGCCTTGCCCCGACGGGTGACCAGTTGGGCGATGGGATCGACGTCCTCCTGCGCGAGGAGCATCAGCATGAGCCGACCGTTGGTCTCGTAGTCCTCGGACAACGCAGCGAGCGCTCCGTCCACGTCACCGGGCAGCACCGGTCGATCGGCGAGCGGGAGCCTCTGCAGCTCGTCGGCGACGGTGCGCAGCAGCTCGTCCTTCGTGCCGTAGTACCGCAGGAGCGTGCGCACGCTCACACCCGATCGTTCGGCGATGTCGGCGAGCGAGATGTCGGCGAGGCGTTGCCGCTCGGCGAGAGCCACCACGGCGCGCTGGACCGCGACCCGGTTCTCGGCCATGCCCTGAGACCGAACGTCCATCGAGTAGGCGCGCGACGGATTCATGGCACTCGACTGTGTCACGAATCACAGTTCGTGTCAACGACGGATGTCACCAACCTTGCGGCGGCGGATCAGAGGCGGCGGAGGGACACCTGGCTGACGCGGTGGTCGGCTTCCTTCTTCAGCAACAGGCTGGCGCGGGTCTTGGTCGGGGCGATGTTCTCGCGCAGGTTCTTGCCGTTGATCTCGCGCCAGATGAAGCGGGCGGTCTCGACCGCTTCATCCGTGGACAGCTCGGCGTAGTGGCGGAAGAAGCTGTTCGGATCCTGGAACACGGTCTCGCGCAGCTTGAGGAACCGCTGCACGTACCAGTCCTCGATCGCCGGCTCGTCGGCGTCGATGTAGATGCTGAAGTCGAAGTAGTCGCTGACGAACTCGCCGCTGTCACCGACCTGCAGCACGTTGAGCCCCTCGAGGATGAGGATGTCGGGACGTCGCACGACCACTTCGTCGCCGGGCACGATGTCGTAGACGACGTGGCTGTACACCGGAGCGCTCGCCTCTTCGGCACCGCTCTTCAGCTCGCGCAGGAACTGGATGAGCCGGCGCGTGTCGTAGCTCTCGGGGAAGCCCTTGCGGTTCATCAGCCCGCGGTCCTCGAGCACCTTGTTGGGGTGCAGGAACCCGTCGGTGGTGACGAGGTCGACCTGCGGGTGGTCGGGCCAGCGCGACAGCAGTGCCTGCAGGATGCGGGCGAAGGTGCTCTTGCCGACCGCGACGCTGCCGGCGACGCCGATCACGTAGGGCACCTTCTGCGAGTACGTGCCGAGGAACGCGCCCGACACCTTGTGCAGGTTCTGCGTCGCTGCGACGTAGAGGTTCAGCAGTCGCGTCATCGGCAGGTAGATGGCCGCGACCTCGTCGAGGTCGATGCGGTCGTTGATGCCGCGCAGCTCGTCGAGGTCGTGCTCGCGCAGGGTGAGCGGGGTCGCCGCGCGGAGGTCGGCCCACTCCTTGCGGTCGAACACGAGGTAGCGCCCAGCCGCGTGCGTCACAGTGCGCGACCCTACGCTGAGCGCGTGGGCACCCCCCAAACG
>JBFWSW010000113.1:0-9874 GCA_050248155.1 Ilumatobacteraceae bacterium | reverse complement strand
TGGTCGAGTCGTCGCCGCCGGCAGGTACCGCATCGATCATCGGCGTCCCGGTCTTCGTCACAGTCGTCAACTGGACCGGCGTCGTGACGCAGACCGAGTGCGCTGGCGGGCTCTGCGTGACCGTCACCGCGACACCACAACTGACGTTCCGTCCGGGCGAGCCAGGGGCGCCGACGGTCCAGTGCTCGGGCTCCGGGACGCGCTTCACACCGAGTGCAGGCACGCCCGAGGCGCAGGCCAACTCACCCGGCGCGTGTACGTGGACCTACACGACCCGTACCGGGGCCAACGGTCGGCCATCGGCGTGGCCGGGGCAGGCGTCGGTGTCGTGGTCGATCTCGTGGACTGCAACGACTGGCGCCTCTGGGTCGCTTGCCGCAGTGACGCGCTCGACCGACGTGCCGCGACCAGTAGCGGAGGTTCAGACCGTGATCGAAGGTGGGGCAACGCCATGAGTACGACGATGACTCGACGCAACGGATCCGCGTCGCCGGACTCGGCGAACCGTGCTGCGCGACAGGCGACCGTGGTCGCGCAGAAGAAGGACCCGGTGCGTCGGCGATGGGGTCGCATCGGCGGAGGGGTGCTCGCTGCGGTGGTGGGTGGCTGGCTGTTCGCCTCGCTCTACCTCTCGGCGGATGACCGCGTCGAGGTCTTGGCTGTCGCGTCGGACGTCTCCCGGTTCGATGTGATCGAGCGGAGCGATCTCAAGGTCGTCACGATCGCAGAGGACACGGACGTCTCGTCCATTCCGGCATCACGACTCGACGATCTGGTCGGCCGAGTGGCCTCCACCGACATCGTCGCAGGAGCACTGCTTGTCGACGGTCAGCTACTACCCGTTGGTGACCGGCTGGTCGCGGCTGACGAGGCGGTCGTTGGTGTTCTGGTGGGGCCGGGCGACTCGCCGACGACCGGGATGAATCGCGGGGCGCAGGTGTCGGTGGTCGTTCGGCCGGCCGCTGGCACAAACGGCACGGTCGCCGAGGTTCAGGGCTGGATTGCCGGAATCGGCGGAGAGGTGTCGTCGGCTGGTGACCGCCCCGTCGAGGTCGTCGTCGCGCGAGCTGATGCCGCACGTGTCTCGGCGGCTGCCGCCGACCGTCGGGTCACGATCGTGGTCCTCGGGGAGTGACGATGCGTCTGGGACTTGTCAGTGCGAAGGGGTCACCTGGTGTGACGACGCTGGCGCTCGGTACCGCAGCGATCATGGACGCGATCGCTGTCGAGCTCGATCCGTCCGGCGGCGACGTGGAGTGCTGGTTGGGACCGGTTGGCGAGCCCGGACTCATCCGAGTCGCCGGCGCGCTGCGCCACACTGCCGATCCGTCCGGAGTACTCGCCGAGCACGCTGTGGAGCCGCATCCGGGGTTGCGGGTCGTGCTGGCTCCGACTGGTGGTGAGCAGGCAGCGTCCACCTTGATGGCGATCGGCAATCGGCTCGCCGCTGCGATGCGGGGCGAGGACAGTTCTGTCGTGCTCGATGCTGGACGGTGGAGCCGCACGCAGTCGACCGCGGGACGCCTTGCCGGATGCGACGTGGTCGTGGCAGCGCTCGCCCCGACGCTCGGTGGTGTCGCCCACAGTCGGGGTGTCGTTGCGGCGCTGCGGGACTCGTTCGACATGCCGGTCGTCGCCGTGTTGATCGGCGACCGTGGATACAGCCCACAGGAGATCGCCGGCGAGCTCGATGTGCCTGTCGTGGGCTCGATCGCGTGGGATGCGCGAGGAGCACACGCACTGGTCACGGCGGGCGCCTCGCGGTGGTGGCGCCGCTCGGCGCACGGTCGATCGATCCGCTCGTTCGTCGACGCTCTCGCCGCGTGGGCGCCCGAGGAGGTGGGTGCTCGTGCCTGACCTGGGTGTGGAACGCGTCGAGGTCACACTGCGGCGGCTCGTCGCGGATGAGATCGGCGACTACCTACGCCGATGCGCTGACGAGGGCCGGCGGGCACCCGACGAGGCCGATCAGCGGCAGATGGCGCGGGCGATCGTTCGACGCGAGCTCGATGTCCGGGCCCGAACTGCGCTGCGGCTGGGCGAGCCACAGATCTCCGAAGTCGAAGAGGACGAGATCACCGAGTCGGTCCTCGCTGCGGCGTTCTCCACTGCGCCGGCGGTCGATCGGCTGCTGGAGCGTCGCGATGTCACCGACCTCCACGTCAATGGTTGCGATGACGTGCGGCTCGTCACGATCGATGGTGTGGTCGAACGTGCTGAACCGATCGCCGCTTCCGACGCTGAGCTGATCGCCATGATTCAGGCGCTGGCACGGCGCGGTGGTCACATGGAACGCGAGTTCACGCCCGCGCATCCGCGTCTCGATCTGCAACTTCCCGACGGCTCGCGTCTCGCCGCGGCGGCATGGGTGACGCCTCGGCCCTACCTGACGATTCGCCGTCACCTCCTCGTCGATGCCGACCAGGACAACCTGGTGCGCAGGGGGATGTACGACCGAGGGGTCGCCTCACTGCTCAAGGCCTTCGTCAGCGCCCGATGGAACCTGCTGATCTGCGGTGGGCAGGGCGTCGGGAAGACCACGCTGTTGCGGGCGCTGCTGCACGATTGCGAGCGTTCCGAGCGGGTGGTCGTGCTGGAGCAGGAGCCTGAGCTGCACCTCGACCGGATGCCCCAGCGCCACGACCAGGTCCTCGTGTTCCTCGAACGGCCACCGAACAGTGAGGGGGTCGGCGGCATCACGCTCGCCGACCTGTCACGAACCATCAAGCGGTTCACGCCCGATCGCATCGTGGTCGGGGAGGTTCGCGGCCCCGAGGTCATCGACATGTTGGAGGCGATGAGCCAGGGCATCGCCGGTTCGATGTGCACGATCCACGCGGACTCTTCGTGGTCGGTCTTCCCCCGCATGTCGGTCTACGCCCGGGCAGGAGGACGCGACTGGGCAACCGGCGACGTGATGCAACTCGCATCGCTCGCGCTCGACGCCGTCGTCTTCCTCTCGAAGACACGCGACGGCCGACGAGTCGTCTCCGAGATCCGTCACGTCGACCACTACGACCCGGACACCGGACAGGTGGTCACCGACGTCTGGTTCGGTGCGGGTCCCGACGGGGTGGCGACACCGAACCCGACCTCACCGATCCCGGTCAGGCTGCTCGACGAACTCGTGGCCCACGGTTACGACCCGTCGCTCCATGAACGGGGTGCATGGTGACCGCGCTCGCAGCCTTGTGCGGCGCGCTTGTCGTCGGGGGACTCTGGCTGGCGATGAGCTCGTGGCGGCCGGTGCCCGTGACGAAGACCGCACGCCAACCCCAGGCCCGTGCAAGCGCCCTGCTGGAGCGCGATCGCGTGATCGCAGCCGTCGGCGCAGGGTTGTTGGTGCTCGTGCTCACGCGCTGGCCGGTTGCTGCGATCGGTGCCGCCGTTGCCGGATGGTCGATCGCTGCGATGCCTCGTCGCGCGGACCGCGAGCGTCACGAGGCTCGCACCGAGGCCATTGCGTTGTGGACCGAGATGCTGCGCGACTCGATGGGCACCGCGCGAGGTGTCGAGGGAGTCCTGGTCGCCACCGCCGCGGCGGCGCCGGTTGCGATTCGTCCCGAGATCCAGCGGATGGCGAAGCGGCTCTCCAGCGAGCCGCTCGGCGACGTGCTCGACGACCTCGCCGCTGATCTGGACCATCCGCTCGGCGATCTCGTCGTCACTGCGCTCCGGCTGACGTCGACGACTGGCGGCAGGCGCGTACGGGAGGTACTGGCCGATCTCGCGGCCGCCGCCTACGCCGAGGCCGAGTCGCATCGGCGCATCGCTGTTGCCCGCCAACGCCCTCGTGCAGCGCTCAAGTACACCGCACTGATCATCGGAGGGTTCGTCGGTCTGCTTGCGGTGTTCTCCCGCCGGTACCTCGAGCCCTACGACAGCGCAGTGGGACAGGTCGTGCTTGCGGCCGTCGGCTTCTACTGGGCGGCCGGTCTTTGGTGGATGCATCGGATGGGCCGCTCCAACCCGGTGCCTCGCTTCCTGACCAACGCGCCGGGAGGTGCCGCGTGAGCGCGCTCACGGCCGTCGTCCTCGCAGGTGCTGCGACCGGGTGTGGTCTGTGGCTGATCTGGAGCGGATGGTCGCCAGCTCGACCACCTCTTGCTCAGACCCTCACCCGCCTCGGTCAGCCGGTGATCGAGATCGCCCCCGAACGCGACAACGTCGACGTCCGCGTCGGGATGTGGGCACGACGGCTCGGCCCGATCGAGCGCATCATCGCCTCGATGCGCACCGACCTGCGCGTGCTCCGCCGAGCCCCAGACGAACAGGCCGCGCTCATCGTCGTCTACACGCTGTGTGGCTTCCTCTGGGCACCCGTCGTCGCAGCCGGCGGCTACCTGGTCGGCGTCCACCTCCCGATCGGCATCCCCTTCTGGCTCGCCGTTGCCGGCGGTGCGATCGGCGGGCTCTCATCGGTTCGCACCGTTCGTACGCAAGCGACCGAACGGCGACGCATGTTCTCCCATGCGTTGGGCTCGTTCTGCGACGTGACCGGCATGTGCCTGGCGAGCGGGCGTGGTATCGACGCCTCGATCCAGACCGCTGCCGCGGCCGGCGATGGCTGGCCGTTCGCAGAACTGCAGGCGACCCTTCGGACGGGCTACGTCCGTGGCGAGACGCCGTGGGAAGCGCTCGCGCGTCTCGCCGACGAATGCGACCTCACCGACCTCACCGAACTCGCCGCAGCCCTGTCGCTCGCCGGCGACGAAGGCGCTGCCGTGCGCGACACGGTCTCGTCCAAAGCGAAGTCGATTCGCGAACGACTCACCGCGAACGCCGAACGAGACGCAGCGTCGATCACCGAGCGCATGGGCATCCCAGCGACCCTCCTGCTCCTCGGCTTCATGATCTTCCTCGGCTTCCCTGCGATCTACGTCCTCTTCCAATGACAGAAAGGCCGGCTCACAACCCCGGTACGGAGAAAGGCAACAGCAATGACAGCGATCATCGTCTGGTTCCAGGCACAACTCATCGAAGCACGAGCACGCGCCGCCGAGGAGGCGGAGCGCGGCGAGATCGTCGAGAAGGTGATCATCGTCGCGGCCGCCGCGGCCATCGCCATCGCAGCGATGGCAGCAATCGCAGCGGCCGTCGACATCAAGATCGCCGGTCTCGAGCTCTGACAGGGCCATCGGTGCGACGGCATCGCAACGGCCGCGGACTCGATCCGCCGCGCGACGAACACCCGCGCCCCGACGAACCTTTCGAGCAGGTGTCACCGCGTGACCGCGGCTCGTCGACGGTCGAGTTCGTCATCGCATCCGCCGCCATGGTGCTGCTCCTGCTCATGGTCGTGCAGATGGGCGTCTGGTACCACACCCGCGCCGTCGCACAGACCGCCGCACGCCACGGGCTCGACCACGTCCGAACCATCAACGGATCACCGTCGGAGGGCATCGACGTCGCGTCCGAGTTCCTCGACCAATCCGGTGGCGGACTCGAGAACCGCAACGTCGACGCGACCCGCACCGCAGCCGTGTCCTCGGTGACCGTCTCCGGCCGGGTCGTGTCGATCCTGCCCGGTGTGTCATTCACCGTGTCCGTCACCGTCGACGCACCGACAGAACGGATCGAGCCATGAACTCGCCGCGAGCCGATCGCGGGTCGGTGTCGGTCGAGCTGGTCATCCTCGCTCCCCTCTTCGGGCTGCTACTCCTCGGCGTGATCGCCGTCGGGCGAGTCAGCAACGCCCGCGCCGACGTCGACGCTGCCGCACGGATGGCAGCACGAGACCTGTCGATCGCTCGAGACCCCCAAAGCCGACTCGCTGACGTGGAACGCACCGTCGCCGAGACACTCGACGTCGGCTCGGCGTCGTGCCGCTCGATGTCCATGAGCGCGTCGGTTGCCGATGACGTGATCGAAGTGACCGTCACCTGCTCGGCCGACCTACAAGAAGCGTCCGTGCTCCCCCTCCCCGGCAGCCTCACCATCTCAGGATCCGCGAGCGAGGTCCGCGACGCCTTCCGGGAGCGCACGCCATGAGCACCACTGATCTACGTCGACGCGTCGATGTCCACGACGACCGCGGCTCGGTCACCGTCTGGGCCATCAGCGCAACTGTCGCGTGCGTGCTGATCATCGGCCTCGTCATCGACGGCGGCACCATGCTCCGCGCCCGAAGCAACGCGTTCGCTTTGGCCAGCTCCGCCGCCCGCGCTGGAGCGCAGGAACTCGACTCCGCCTCAGCGGTGCAGGGACTGACAGTCCTCGACCCCGTCGCAGCCGAACGGGCCGCACTCGAATACCTCGCCGCGCGGGGCGCAACGGGCACCGTGACGATCACCGACGAGACCATCACGGTCACAGTCACCAGCGCGACCAGTCTCCAACTCCTCCGCCTCGCCGGCGCGGAGACCGCCAGCTTCACGGCCACCTCGACCGTGAACATCGTGAAGGTCGAGTTGCCATGAATCGCGTCCGAGCACTGACTCGCGGCGTGGCGAGCCTCGCTGCACTCGCAACGCTGCTCGCCGGACTACCCCTTCTCCTCTCGTCGTGGGGCCGCCTCCCGGGTGCTCCGAGCGCCGACTGGTGGGATCGACTCAGCGACAGCGCCGTATCGGACACCACGGTGTTCGTCGTGCTCACGTTGGCGGCGTGGGTCGCATGGGCAATCTTCGCTGCTGCGGTGATCGTCGAGTTCGTCGCCGGCATCCGGGGTTTCCAGGCACCGCGCATCGCCTTCGCCGGGCCGTTCCAGCGATCCGCCCGAACCCTGGTCGCCGGGGTCCTCCTCATGTTGAGCCTCCTCCAGAGCGCGGGGCCTTCCTACGCCTCGGTCCCTCGAGCCACAGCTGTCAACGCGTCCGGCGCCGCCGCGTCCTCGTTCGGGCACGAGTCACCCGAACCGGGTCACGTCATCGCGATCACCATCGCCTCCGACGGGGCTGCCGCCGACACCAGCGCATCAGAGGAGCTCTCTCCACCGGGCATTCCGCAGGACGCGGCTCCCGTGATCGAGGTGGAACGCGGCGACAGCCCGTGGAGCCTCGCAGAAGCACATCTGGGCGATGGGCTGCGGTGGCGAGAGCTGTACGAGATCAACCGCGGACTCCCCCAGCCCGACGGTCGATCGTGGACCAATACCGAGCTGATCGTGCCGGGCTGGCAGCTGCGCCTGCCCAGCGCGCAGCACCTTCCGACACCCCAGTCGCCGATCGAGACGACAGTCGCAACCGACGTCGTACACGTCGTGCAACGTGGCGACACGTTGTCCTCGATCGCTGACCAGTACCTGGGCGACCCAACCCGGTACCCAGAGCTCTTCGAGGCCAACTGCGACCGCATCCAACCCGACGGCAGACGTCTCACCGACCCCAACCTCATCGTCGTGGGTTGGAGCATCGTCATTCCGGCGACGCAAGAGCCCACCGTGGCGGAGCCGGTCGATGCTCCTGCCGAGCCGGACCAGACCTCGGATGTCGGCGAGACCGACGGCGCGCCGGCCGCCGCCCCTACGACCACCACCCCACCGCCGACCACCGCCACACCACCAGCTCCGAGCACAACGACCCCGCAGCCACCGTCGCCAACCACAGCGCCGGCTCCAGCCGTGACGGTGCCGACCGCGCACACCGACACGGAAGCGTCGACGAGCGGCAATGGTGGAAGCTCAACCCCAATCCTCGTCGGGCTCGCAGGAGCCACCGCGCTGAGCACCGGCCTGGCGCTTCGGTTGCGGTGGCTCAGGCGTCGGCGAGCGACTCGCGGGTCAGCGGCTGCCGCCGTGATCCCAAGCGATGCCGAGATCGCCGTCGTCGCAGCGGCCGACGTGCCACTGGTCCGATGGGCCGGTCAGCAGATTGCCGCGCTGGTACGAGACCTCGACCCACGCAAGGTCACCGGTGCTCCGCTGGCCGTCGAACTCTCCGAAGAGGCCGGCATCGAGATCCTCTGGGACGCGCCGCAGCATTCGCCAACGGTTGGCTCATGGCGCGCCGCCGACGGCGGATGGGCGTGGCGCTTGGCCTACGACCCGGAGAGTCCCGTGCCACCCGATGAACTTCCCGCGGGCATACCTGCGCTGGTCACCATCGGTCAGCGCGAAGGACGCCAACTCCTCATCGACCTCGAGGCCTTCGGCACCCTCGCCGTCACGGGTCCGCCCGACTGCACTGCTGGCCTTCTCCGCTCTGTCGCACTCGAGCTCGCCTGTGGCAACGATCTCGCCGATGCGTACGTCTCGATCGTCGACATCGACGTCGATCCCCTCGTCGCTCCCCGCCATCGCCTGACCGCGCGGACACTCACGGAAGCGATCGAGGCAGCAGCGAACGCCGTCGACTCCGTCGGCGCAGCAATCCGGCACGACTCACGAGCCGACACCTTTCGAGCCCGCGTTGGAGGTGCAGCACCCATCGAGGCCACCGTCATCGTCGCCGGCGGCTGCCAAGGATCCATCGATGCCACGTTCTCGCCGCGGCAAGGTGCAGCACTCGTGACGGCATCGGACCGCGCCTCGATCGCGGATGGTGGAGCGCGAATCGAGATCTCGGGCGACGGCGCGTCCGCTCGGCTCGAGCCCCTCGGCATCGACTTCACGCCGGTCCGGCTCGATGCATCGACGGCCGATGCCATCGCCGCCGCAACTGTCGCCGTCATCGAACTCCCGGAGGTCGAGCCGGACGCCGTCGACCCCTCGGCACTTGGAACTTACGCGCCAGATCAAGGCGGCAACAACGAAGAACCACCCGCCGTCGAGCTGGTCAGCATCAACAGCCATCGGGTCAACGGGCACGAGCACGGTGTGGACATCACCCACGTGTTCACCGTCGACCTCGGCGCCGAAACGACGACCACCGACTCGGACGGCCAGTTGTTCGCAACAGAGTCGACTGGGCCGGAACTCGTCGTGCGGGTGCTCGGTGTGCCTTCGATCCCAGACCGACCCGACATCGGCCGACGCGAGCTCATCCTCGCCGTGCTCCTCGCTTGCCGAGGCCGGACGCTCGCCGCATCGGCTGCGCAAGACGCGCTCTGGGGCGGCAAGCCCGTCGAGCCGAAGACGGTGTGGAACTTTGTGGCTGCAGTCCGGCGGGCGCTCGGCGACTTCGAAGATGGCGCCCCAGTCATGCCCGCGGCCGATCGTGCTCACGGCACGCTGCGGCTGCACCCGCGTGTCACGACCGACCTCGACCTGCTCCGCAGAGCCATCGCTGCGGCGGATGACATGTCGTCTACCGAGGCGATGTCGGCGTTACGCGATGCGCTCTCGATGGTCGAGGGTCCTCCGTTCGACGCCGTCGGTTACGACTGGGCACACCGGGATCAGGACGTCGCCGAGGCGGCTCGCGTCATCGAGCAAGCCGTCGACCGTCTCGTGGCGCTCGCGCTGGAAGCAGGACAGCACGACCTCGCCCGGCACGCGATCAGTCGAGGTTTGCGCGGACTCCCGGGAGACGAGCACCTTTATCGGCTCCGCATGCGACTCGAGGCGCACGCCGGCAACACACGAGGCCTCGTCTCCGCCTACGAGGAGCTGTGCGTGTACCTCGCCGACCTCGAGGCCGAGCCGTCGCCGACCACGACGGCGCTCTACAACGAACTCCGATCGCAGCGAACCTCCAGCGCCGTCAGCTGAGCGGTGGCACGGCCGAGGCGACGATCGTCCAGTCCCCCGGGTTCGCGAACGCAGCAGCAGCCTCGAACAGCGCTATCCGCTCGTCTGCGCCCCCCCCACCGACGGTCACGGTGACGTACTCGGCGTTCCCGCGGACACGGACCCACTCGCACCCGGCAGCGAGCCGACGTAGCTCCTCGTAGAACTCAGAGAGTTGCCGCGATGCGGCGACTTCGTGAGGGTCACCATGAACGATCGTCAGATGCCGACGGCCGTGCGCCAGCTCGATCGCCTCGCGCAGCAGCA
>JBFWSW010000112.1:0-9907 GCA_050248155.1 Ilumatobacteraceae bacterium | reverse complement strand
GACGTCGGGATCAGCCGCGAGCGCGAGCGCCGCCAGCTCCTCGTCGGAGATCCAGTCGTCATCGACCACGAATGCACCTTACGCCCGAACGCGATGAGAGTTGAGTGGCGGATCGCCACTCATCTCTCATCGCGATTGTTGGTTCGGTTGTCGGACGCGGGCGTCAGGCTTCGACGGCGCCGTCGTCGGTGGAGTAGGTGCCGTGGATGTTGCTCAGCCAGGCAGCCGGGTCCTCGTCGAAGTCGCTCGAGTACGTCGTCATCGGCTGGTAGTCCGGGGCTTCGACGTCGAAGTCGCGGTAGTGCATCATGCCCGAACCGGCCGGGATGAGCTTGCCGATGATGATGTTCTCCTTGAGGCCGAGCAGGTTGTCGCCGCGGCCGTCGATGGCGGCCTCGGTGAGCACCCGGGTGGTCTCCTGGAACGACGCGGCCGACAGCCAGCTCTCGGTGGCGAGCGACGCCTTGGTGATGCCCATGATCTCGGGCCGGCCCTCGGCGGGCTTGCGGCCCTCCTCGACCATCCGCTTGTTGGTGTCGCGGAACACCTTCGCGTCGGCACGCTCGCCGGGCAGGAAGCCGGTGTCACCGGGCTCCTGCACGCCGATGCGGCGGGTCATCTGGCGGACGATCAGCTCGATGTGCTTGTCGCTGATCGACACACCCTGGTCGCGGTACACCTTCTGGACCTCTTCGACGAGGTACAGCTGAGTCTCGCGGATGCCCTTGATCTCCATGATCTCCTTCGGATCGAAGGGACCGTCGGTGATCGGATCGCCGGCGCGCACCTCCTGGCCGTCGGAGACGATCGGCCGGCTGCCGGTCGGGAGGATGAGGCTGTGCTCTTCGCCCTGGTCGTCGATGACGGTGACCGGGATGCCCTTGCCCTCGTCCTCGGCGATGCGGACGACACCGCTCGCCCTGGCGAGGCGCGCCGAGCCCTTCGGCGTGCGGGCCTCGAACAGCTCGACCACGCGGGGAAGACCGCCGGCGATGTCCTTGCCCATGGCGACACCACCGGTGTGGAACGTCCGCATCGTGAGCTGCGTGCCGGGCTCGCCGATCGACTGGGCGGCGATGACGCCCACCGCTTCGCCGAGCTCGATCGACTTGCCGGTCGCGAGCGATCGGCCGTAGCACAGCGCGCAGACGCCGAGCTCGGCGTCGCACGTCAGCACCGAGCGCACGCGCACCCGGTTGACGCCCGGATCGTCGCGCAACGCCGCCATCTCGGGGTCGCCGACGAGGGTGTTCCTGGCGAGCACCGTGCCGTCCGCGAGCGTGATGTCGTTCAGCAGCGCCCGGCCGAACAGCTTGGTCTCGAGGTACGAGCGGCGGCTGGCCGTGTCGGGCTCGACGTGCTCGACCCACAGGCCGAGGTTCGTGCCGCAGTCGTACTCGCGGATGATCAGCTCCTGGGCGACGTCGACCAGACGGCGCGTCAGGTAGCCGGAGTCCGCGGTGCGCAGCGCGGTGTCGACGAGGCCCTTGCGGGCGCCCGGCGTGGCGATGAAGTACTCGAGGGTCTCGAGGCCCTCGCGGAAGTTCTTCTTGATCGGGCGCGGGATCATGTCACCGCGGGGGTTGGCCACCAGGCCGCGCATGCCGGCGATCTGGCGCATCTGCGTCATGTTCCCTCGGGCACCCGAGCCGACCATCATGTCGATCGGGTTGAACCGCTGTGCCTTGAACTCGGCCTCCATCGCCTTCTGCACCTCGGCCGTGGCATCGGTCCAGATGCGCACCTCCTGCTGGCGACGCTCGCCGTCGGTGATGATGCCGCGCTTGAACTGGGTCTCGACCCGGTCGGCCTGCGACTCGTGGCGGTCGAGGATCTCGCGCTTGGCCTGCGGGGTCTTGACGTCGTCGATCGACACCGTGAGCCCGCTCTGCGACGCGTAGCGGTAGCAGACGTTCTTGAGCTGGTCGAGTGCAGAGGCGACGTCCGACTTCATGTAGTTGTCGGACAGCCGCTCGACGATGACGCCCATCTCCTTCTTCTTGACGAGATGGTTCACGTGGCCGAACCGAGCCGGGTAGTCGGCCGGCAGTGCCTCCTCGAAGAGCAGCCGCCCGGGCGTCGTGTCGAACGAGTCGATCGTGCCGTCCGACAGCGGCCGGCGCATCTTGATGACCGCGTGCAGGTTGACCGTTCCCTCGTCGAGCGCGCGCAGCACCTCCCACAGGTGGCGGAACACGCGACCCTCGCCCACCGCACCGGCGACCTCCTCGGTGAGGTAGTACCCACCGATGATGAGGTCCTGGCTGGGCGTCACGATCGGGCGGCCCGACGCCGGCGACAAGATGTTGTTCGCGCTGAGCATGAGCACGCGGGCCTCGGCCTGTGCCTCGGCCGAGAGCGGGACGTGGATGGCCATCTGGTCGCCGTCGAAGTCGGCGTTGAAGGCGGTGCACACCAGCGGGTGGATCTGCAGCGCCTTGCCCTCGACGAGCACCGGCTCGAAGGCCTGGATTCCGAGGCGGTGGAGCGTCGGTGCACGGTTGAGCAGCACCGGGTGCTCCTTGATGACGTCCTCGAGCACATCCCACACCTGCGGACGCCGGCGCTCGACCATGCGCTTCGCGCTCTTGATGTTCTGCGCGAGCTCCTGGTCGACGAGGCGCTTCATGACGAACGGCTTGAACAGCTCGAGCGCCATCAGCTTGGGCAGGCCGCACTGGTGCAGGCGCAGCGTCGGGCCGGCGACGATGACCGAACGACCCGAGTAGTCGACGCGCTTGCCGAGCAGGTTCTGGCGGAACCGGCCCTGCTTGCCCTTCAACATGTCCGAGAGCGACTTGAGCGGACGGTTGCCCGGCCCGGTGACCGGCCGACCCCGACGACCGTTGTCGAACAGGGCGTCGACGGCCTCCTGCAACATGCGCTTCTCGTTGTTGACGATGATCTCGGGCGCTCCGAGGTCGAGCAGTCGCTTGAGGCGGTTGTTGCGGTTGATGACCCGGCGGTACAGGTCGTTGAGGTCGCTCGTGGCGAAGCGCCCACCGTCGAGCTGCACCATCGGGCGCAACTCGGGCGGGATGACCGGCACGACGTCGAGGATCATCGCCTTCGGGTCGTTGACCCGGCGGCCGGCTTCGTCACGCTTGTTGAACGACGCGACGATCTTGAGCCGCTTGATCGCCTTCTGCTTGCGCTGCGCGCTGAGCGGCTTGCGGCCCGACGTGGTGGTGTCGATCGCTTCGCGGAGCTTGCGCTCCTCTTCGTCGAAGTCGATGCGGTCGATGAGCGCCTTGATCGCGTCGGCACCGGTGCCGCCCTCGAAGTAGTCGCCGTACCGGTCGCGCAGCTCACGCCACAGCAGCTCGTCGTCGATGATGAGCCGACCGTGCAGCTTGCGGAACTCGTCCCAGGTGCGCTGCACGAGGTCGAGCTCCATCTCGTAGCGGTCGCGGATGCTCTGGACTTCCTTCTCGGCGACGTTCTTGAGCTTGCGCGCGTCGGCGCCGTCGGCCTCGCTCTTGGACGCCTCGTCCTCGAGCTCTTTGTACCGACGGTCGATGGCGAGCTCCATCTCCTTCTGGATGGCGTCGCGCTCTTCGAGGTACTCGGCCTCGAGCGTGGACATGTTCTCGTGACGAGCGTCCTCGTCGACCCACGTGACGAGGTTGGCCGCGAAGTAGATGACCTTCTCGAGCTGCTTGGCCTTCAGCTCCTCTTTCGGCTCGATGCCGGCGAGGAGGTAGGCCAACCAGGAGCGGGTGCCGCGGAGGTACCAGATGTGCACGACGGGAGCGCTGAGCTCGATGTGGCCCATGCGCTCGCGACGCACCTTCGAGCGGGTGACCTCGACGCCACAGCGCTCGCAGATGATGCCCTTGAAGCGGACGCGCTTGTACTTGCCGCAGTAGCACTCCCAGTCACGGGTGGGCCCGAAGATCTTCTCGCAGAACAGGCCGTCCTTCTCGGGACGCAGCGTGCGGTAGTTGATCGTCTCGGGCTTCTTCACCTCGCCGTGCGACCACAGCCGGATCTGGTCGGCCGTGGCCAACCCGATCTTCAGCTGGTCGAACATGTTCACATCGAGCATCGGTGCCTCTTTCGCTGGTCGGGACTGGCCTCCGCTTCGCTTTGGCCGCTCCCTCCGTGCGGCTCGTCGCTGGCGCTTCCCTCGCCGCGGCTGCCGAACGGTTGTTGCCGGTTGTCAGTCTCTGATTCGTCGCTGGTGATCAATATGCGCGCTCGCGGCGGGCGGCCCGCTCGCGGTCGTCTTCGTCGGTGCCGCGCTCGGGGCGGCTGATGTCGATGCCGAGCTCTTCGGCGGCGCGGAACACGTCCTCGTCGATCTCGCGCATCTCGATGAGGTTGCCGTCGGCCTGCAGCACCTCGACGTTGAGGCACAGCGCCTGCATCTCCTTCATGAGCACCTTGAAGCTCTCGGGGATGCCGGGCTCGGGGACGTTCTCGCCCTTCACGATGCTCTCGTACACCTTGACCCGGCCGAGGACGTCGTCGGACTTGATGGTGAGCAGCTCCTGCAAGCAGTACGCCGCGCCGTAGGCCTCGAGCGCCCACACCTCCATCTCGCCGAAGCGCTGACCACCGAACTGCGCCTTGCCGCCGAGCGGCTGCTGGGTGATCATGCTGTACGGACCGGTCGAGCGGGCGTGGATCTTGTCGTCGACGAGGTGCGCCAGCTTGAGGATGTACATGTAGCCCACGGTGATCGGGTTGTCGTACGCCTCGCCCGTGCGGCCGTTGTACAGCCGGGTCTTGCCGTCGATGCCGATGAGGCGGGTGCCGTCGACCGACTCGGGGTTGAGGTTCTCGAGGATGCTCTGGATGGTCGGGTGCTTGCCCGCGGTCTCGTCCTCGTCCCAGTGGGCGCCGTCGAACACCGGCGTCGCCACGAACGTGGAGGGCTTGGTGTTCGGTCGGGTCTTGGTCTCGGTGCCGCGGATGGGCGCGCTGCCCACCTGCTTGTTGTTCTTCTCGTCCTTCCAACCCCAGCGGGCGGCGTAGCCGAGGTGCGCCTCGAGCACCTGGCCGACGTTCATCCGGCTCGGGACGCCGAGCGGGTTGAGGATGATGTCGACGGGCGTGCCGTCGGCCATGTAGGGCATGTCCTCGATCGGGAGGATCTTGGAGATGACGCCCTTGTTGCCGTGACGACCGGCCAGCTTGTCGCCGACGGAGATCTTGCGCTTCTGGGCGACGTACACGCGGACCAGCTGGTTGACGCCGGGCGGCAGCTCGTCGCCGTCGTCGCGGTTGAACACCTTGACGTCGATGACCTTGCCGTTCTCGCCGTGGGGCACCTTGAGGCTGGTGTCGCGCACCTCACGGGCCTTCTCGCCGAAGATGGCGCGCAGCAGGCGCTCCTCGGGGGTGAGCTCGGTCTCGCCCTTCGGGGTGACCTTGCCGACGAGCACGTCGCCGGGGCCGACCTCGGCGCCCACGCGGATGATGCCGCGGTCGTCGAGGTCGCGCAGGATGTCGTCGCTGAGGTTGGGGATGTCGCGCGAGATCTCCTCGGGCCCGAGCTTGGTGTCGCGAGCGTCGACCTCGTGCTCGTGGATGTGGATCGACGTCAGCACGTCGTCTTTCACGAGCCGCTCGGACAGGATGATCGCGTCCTCGAAGTTGTAGCCCTCCCACGGCATCAGCGCGACGAGCAGGTTCTTGCCGAGCGCCAGCTCGCCGTGGTCGGTCGAGGGGCCATCGGCGAGGATGGTGCCCTTCACGATCTTGTCGCCCTCGGCCACGCGGATGCAGTGGTTGATGCAGGTGTCCTGGTTGGACCGGCGGAACTTCGACAGGCGGTACACCCGCCGGCCACCCTGCTCGTAGTTGACCGTGATCGAGTCGCCGCTGACCTCGGTGACGACGCCGTCACCGGTGGCCTGGATGAGGTCGCCTGCGTCGCGGGCGGCACGGTCCTCGATGCCGGTGCCGATGTAGGGGGCCTCGGCACGCAGCAGCGGCACGGCCTGCTTCTGCATGTTGGCGCCCATCAGGGCGCGGTTGGCATCGTCGTGCTCGAGGAACGGGATGAGCGCCGTGCCGACCGAGACGATCTGACGCGGGCTGACGTCCATGAGCTGCACCTCGTCCGGGCCGACCGCCGCGATGTCGGTGGTGGCACCGAAGAAGCTCTCGGCCTCGAGCATGCGCTTCAGGTCCTCGAGGCTGGCTGCCTGCGGGCTGCGCCGGCAGAGGATGCGCGTCTCTTTGAACGTGCCGTCGGAGTTGAGCGGTGTGTTCGCCTGGGCGACGACGTACTTCTCCTCCTCGTCGGCCGCCATGTAGCGGATCTCGGAGGTGACCTTGCCGTTCTTGACGACGCGGTACGGCGTCTCGATGAAGCCGAACTCGTTCACACGGGCGAAGGTGCTGAGCGCCCCGATGAGGCCGATGTTCGGACCCTCGGGCGTCTCGATCGGGCACATGCGGCCGTAGTGGCTGAAGTGCACGTCGCGGACCTCGAAGCCGGCGCGCTCGCGGGACAGGCCGCCCGGGCCGAGCGCCGAGAGGCGCCGACGGTGGGTGATGCCCGACAGCGGGTTGACCTGGTCCATGAACTGCGACAGCTGCGAGGTGCCGAAGAACTCCTTGATGGCCGCGACCACCGGGCGGATGTTCACGAGCGTCGTCGGCGTGATCGCCTCGACGTCCTGGGTGGTCATGCGCTCTCGCACCACGCGCTCCATGCGGCTGAGGCCGATGCGCACCTGGTTCTGGATGAGCTCACCGACGCTGCGGATGCGGCGGTTGGCGAAGTGATCCTGGTCGTCGAGGCTGTAGCCGGGCTCCTGCTTGACGAGGTGGAGCATGTAGCTGATCGCAGCGACGACCTCGTTCGGCCGCAGCACGTCGTCGGTCTGCGGGCTGATCTTGGTGGGATCGTCGTTGTCGGTGGTGAACGACGAGCCCAGCTCGATCGTGCCCTTGCCGAACAGCTCGTCGAGCTTCGCGACCTCGGCGCCGAGCTTGCGGTCGAGCTTGTAGCGGCCGACGCGGGAGAGGTCGTAGCGACGGTTCTCGAAGAACGCGTTGCGGAAGTACGCCCGGGCGGACTCGGGGGTCGGCGGTTCGCCTGGACGCGCGCGCTTGTAGATCTCGACGAGCGACTCGTTCTGTGTCGGCGCGATGTGGCGCTCCTTCTCCCACTGACCCTCGAGGAAGTCGAAGTGGGCGACGAAGCGGTCGATGAAGCCGGGCGCGTGCTCCTCGTCGTAGCCGAGGGCACGCAGCAGGATGAAGATGCTCATCCGACGCTTGCGGGCGATGCGCGTCCCGGCGGTGACGTCCTTGCCGGGCTTGTGCTCGACGTCGAACTCCATCCACTCACCGCGGTAGGGGTGGACGGTGCCCTTGACGAGCTGGTGCTTGCTCAGGTTGCGGAGGCGGTAGCGCTCGCCGGCCTCGAAGATGACGCCGGGGCTGCGGACGAGCTGGCTGACGACGACGCGCTCGGTGCCGTTGATGATGAAGGTGCCCTTCTCGGTCATCATCGGGAAGTCGCCCATGAACACGGTCTGCTCTTTGATCTCACCCGTGTTGCGGTTCATGAACCGTGCGCGCACGAAGATCGGCGCGCTGTAGGTCATGTCCTTCTCCTTGCACTCCTCGACCGTGAACTTGGGCGGCGGGCGCAGGTCCTCGTCCTCGGTGTCGAGCTCGAGCTCGAGCTGCAGTGCCTCGCTGAAGTCCTTGATCGGCGAGATGTCCCTGAACGTCTCGGCGAGTCCCTCGTTCAGGAACCAGTCGAAGCTCTCGCGCTGGACCGCGATCAGGTCGGGCAGCTCGAGGGGCTCGGCCAGGTTTGCGAAGGAATAGCGTTCGCGGGAGGTGGATCGAGAGGCCACTGCGTCACTCCTCGGTTGCATGCGGTGATGCGATCGGCGTAATCGGCGTGCGGGCGCGCACCGTCACAGGCCACAACTGATGACGAGAGACGAGGCGCACGGCAACTGACGATCCTACCCCCACGGGACGACAAACGTCAACCGCAGCCGGCGCAGGCGGCCGGACGGCTCGTCAGGTGGGAAACCGTAAGCCCGAACGCCCCATCTGTCAAGGATCCGAGCCGTCCGAGGGGTCGTCCGGCCCGCTCAGACGGGCGCACGCGTCGGCCCCCGGAACGACGATCCACCGATCGCGAAGGTCGGCTCGAGCAGCAGTGGGTCGCCCGGCGGTGCACCCTCGATCCGCCGGAGCAGCTCGTCGACCGCCGCGGTGGCGATGGCCGCGAACGGCTGCACCATCGTGGTGAGGGTGAGATCGAGGAAGTCGACGAACGAGGTCCCGTCGAACCCGGCGACCGCGACGTCGGCCGGCACGTGGCGACCGGCGCGGGTGAGCGCCCAGAGTGCGCCGAGCGCCATCTGGTCGTTCGAGCCGAACACGCCGTCCACGCCGAGCGACAGGAGCGCCTGACCTGCCGCTGCACCCGATTCGTGACCGAAGTCGCCGCGCACGATCAGCGCCTCGTCGACCACCAGACCCGCCCGCTCATGGGCGAGTCGCCAGCCGGCGAGTCGCTGGCGGGCATCGGCTCGCTCGAGCGGACCGGTGATGATGCCGATGCGGCGGCATCCCTGTTCGATCAGGTGGCCGACGACGGTCGCGCTCGACTCGAGGTTCTCGACGTCGACACCGACGATGTCGGAGCGCGTGGGATGGGTCCCGACGAGGACCGTCGGGAGCCGGGTGTCGAACAGCTCGTCGACCCACGGCCGCCCGATCGCCACGGAGCTGACCAGCAGGCCGTCGATCAGCCCGTCGCGGAGGATGTGGTGCACGGTGTCGCCGGGCTCGTCCGCCGCCAGGTGGAGCATCAGCCCGAGGTCGCGCGCGGTCGTGGCCCGACCGATGGCGTGGGTGATCGCCGCACCGTACGGGTCGATGCGGGGTTCGTCGGTGGGGATGACGAGGCCGATCACCGACGATCGCCCGCTCGCCAGGTTGCGCGCCGCGCGGTTGGGCCGGAAGCCGAGCCGATCGGCCGCGAGGAGCACCCGGTCGCGCACGTCGGCGCGCACGCCTGGTCGCCCGTTCAGCGAGCGGCTCGCCGTGGCTCGCGACACGCCGGCCAGGCGAGCGACGTCATCGAGGGTGATCTGCTCGGCCACGGGGGTTCCTTTGCACCCGCAGCAGGCTCGCGCGGGTTGCCATGAAAGCGCTTCCATGCTACAAATGCACGATCGACGATGTCAACGGCGTCGACTCGCCGCTGCTGACCAGCGGTGATTCCGAAGGCTCGGAAGGGGGAACTGCACGAATGGCGACGGTCGACGCTGCGAGTGAAAGCGCTTCCAGCGCGTCGCTGCGGTTCCCCGCGCAGTTCGTGTGGGGCGCCGCCACGTCGTCCTACCAGATCGAGGGCGCCACCGAGGCCGACGGGCGCGGCGACAGCATCTGGGACCGCTTCTGCCGGCTTCCCGGGCGCATCGCCGACGGGTCCGACGGCGCAGTGGCCTGCGACCACTTCCACCGGTGGCGCGACGACATCGGCATGATGAGCGCGCTGGGGCTGACCGGTTACCGGTTCTCGGTCGCCTGGCCGCGTGTGATGCCCGACGGGCGCGGCCGCGTCAACTCGCGCGGGCTCGACTTCTACGAGCGTCTCGTCGACGCGCTGCTCGACGCCGGGATCACTCCCTACCCGACGCTCTACCACTGGGACCTGCCCCAGGCGCTCGAGGATCGCGGGGGCTGGACCGCTCGGTCGACCGCGGTCGCGTTCGCCGAGTACACCGAAGCAGTGGTCGACCGGCTCGGCGACCGCGTCCAGGACTGGATGACGATCAACGAGCCCTACGTCGTCGCGAACCACGGCTACCTCACCGGCGAGCACGCCCCCGGCCGCCGATCGGTCGCCGAGAGCCTCGCTGCGAGCCATCACCTGCTGCTCGCCCACGGCCTCGCGCTCGATCGCATCCGGCGC
>JBFWSW010000111.1:0-10112 GCA_050248155.1 Ilumatobacteraceae bacterium | reverse complement strand
GCGCGCCTGGCCGGGATCCACGCCGCGAGCACGGCGACGACGAGTGCGGCAACGGCGAACACGACGATGCTGACGATCGAGATGCTGAAGCTGTTGAGACCCTCGTCCTCGAGCGCCTTCACGACGACCCATCCGAGGGCGAGCCCGAGCCCGATGCCCATCAGCGCGCCGAGGAAGGCGGTGACCACGGCCTCCCATCGCACGCTGCTGCGCATCTGCGGGCGCGTCATGCCGACGGCGCGCATCAGGCCGAGCTCGCGGCGGCGCTCGTACACGGCGAGCAACAGCGTGATGACGATGCCGAGGACGGCGATGAACACCGACATGAGGAGCAGCGCGTAGATGAAGTTGAGGAAGCCGTCGACCTGCTTGCTCTGGTCGTCGATGAACTCCGAGCGCGTCTGCACCTTGCTGGCCGGGTAGCTGTTCGTGACCGTGCGGATGGCGGTCTCGGCCTGGCTGTCGGACACCCCGGGCGCGTTCTTGCCCCACACGTAGAGGTCGAACAGGTCGTTGGTCTGCCCTGCGAACAGGTCGCGCGAGACGATGAGGTTGCCGAAGTCGTCGGCGTCGTAGATGCCCTGGACGGTGAGCTGCTTGCTCGTCCCGTCGAGGAGCGTTGCGTCGACCACGTCGCCGACCGCCAGGCCGTCGTCGTCGGCGCGATTGCTCGACACGAGGATGCCGTCGGCCGTGAGGTCGGCCCAGCCACCCGCGACGAACGACATGTCGAGGACCGCGGATGCTTGCTCGGGGTTGGTCACGAGCACGCTGCGGCCCTTCGATTCGCCGTTCTCCTGGAGGGTGAGCAGGTTGATGCCGAGCCCCACGGCAGCCTCGACCTGCGGCAGGTCGTTCAACTGGTCGACCATGGTGGTGGGGAGCCCGCCGTAGCCGCTGTTGGTCTCGGAGCTCGTGACCGCGAAGTCGCCGGTGAACTGCTCGCCGATCGACTGCCGGATGGAGGTCTTGACCGACGAGCCCAACGTGGACACGCCGACCAGCAGCGCGAGGCCGATGCCCAACGCGCCTGCGGTGAGGGCCGTGCGCTTGGGGCTGGTGGCCGCGTTGCGGCCTGCGATCGCCCCCGTGACGCCGCGCACCGCGCCGAGCGGTCGTCCGATGAACCGCGCGATGGGAGCGACGAAGACGGGGCCGAGCACGATGAAGGCAACGAACAGCCCGACGATGCCGGGTGCCAGCCACAGCGGGTCCTGCGAGATGCCGAGGGCGACGCCGAGCACCGCGATCGCCGTGCACACCAGGCCGATCACGACCCGGGATCGGCTGACCGCCGAGCGATCGACGGCGACGTCACGCATCGCGGCGAGTGGTGGCACCCGCCCCGAGCGGATGGCCGGGACGATGGCACAGAGGATGGTGACCGCCACACCGACGACGAGCGAGGTCACCAGCACCGCCGGTTCGACGATCAGTGAGGTGTCGGCCGTGGCGAAGCCGATCGCCTTGAGCAGCTGGATGATGATGAGGGCGAGCGCGACGCCGCCGCCGAAGCCGACGAGGCCGCCGAACACGCCCACGACGAGTGCTTCGACGAACAGCACGCGCGTCACCTGCCCCCGACTCGCGCCGATCGCGCGCAGCAGCGCGTTCTCCTGCTGCCGGTGCGCCGCGCTGATGCTGAAGACGTTGAAGATGATGAAGCAGCCCACGAACAGCGAGATGGCCGCGAAGATCGTGAGGAAGATCGTGAAGAAGCTGAGGCCCTCTTCGACGTCGCTCTGGTTCTCGTCGGTGATCTCGGCGCCGGTGAGCACCTCGATGTCACGGTCCTGCAGCGAGCTCTCGAGCTCGGATGCCAACTGCTCGTCGCTCATCGAACCGTCCCCGACGACGGAGATCGAGTCGACCAGGCCTGGCTGGTTGAGGACGAACTGCTGCGCGGTCGCGAGATCGAACAGCGCCCAGTTCGCGCCGCCGGTGGTCTCGGAGCCGGCGAACTCGGCGATGCCGACGACGGTGAACTGGCGCGACCCGCCTTGCGCGGTGATGGTGACCGTGTCGCCCACGTCGATGTCGCCCTGCTTGGACGACAGCTTGTCGATGACGACCTGGTCGTTCGCCTCGGGCGCGTGGCCTTCGACCAGGCTCCAGGGTGAGCTCGTGTCGTCGCTGAAGTTGGCGCCGAACTTCGGCGGCCCGTCGACGCCGACCACGTCGCCCTCGGCGTTGGTGATGCGCGCGTAGCCCTGCACGTTCGGCTCGACGCTCGCGACGCCCGGCATCTGCGCGACCTCGGCCAGCAACGAGTCGGGCAGGCGGTCGCGCGTCTCGGCACCGAAATCGCCTTCGATGACGTTCGACGAGCGGACGAAGGCATCGGTGTGCTCGAACGCGCTGGCGAACAGGCGATCGAAGCTGCCGCGGATGGTGTCGCTGAACACGTTGACGCCGCTGAGGAACGCGCAGCCGGCGATGACGGCGAGCGACGTGAGCAGCATGCGGCCCTTGTGGGCCATCGTGCTCTTCAGTGCGATCCGGAACATGGCGTCACTCCCCGAAGCGCTTCATGCGGTCGAGCACGCGCTCGGCCGTCGGGGCGGCCATCTCGTCGACGATGCGCCCGTCGGCGAGGAAGACCACGCGATCGGCGTAGCTGGCCGCGACGGGGTCGTGGGTGACCATCACGATCGTCTGGCCCAACTCGCGCACCGCGAGGCGGAGGAACTCGAGGATCTCGGCGCCGGTGCGACTGTCGAGGTTGCCGGTGGGCTCGTCGGCGAAGATGATCGTCGGCTTGCTGGCGAGCGCGCGAGCGACCGCGACCCGCTGCTGCTGGCCGCCTGACAGCTCACTCGGTCGGTGGTGCAGCCGGTCGCCGAGACCGACTGTCGCGACGACGCGGTCGATCCACTGCTGGTCGCCCTTCTGGCCACCGAGCAGCAGGGGCAGCGTGATGTTCTCGAGCGCGGTCAGCGTGGGCACCAGGTTGTAGGCCTGGAAGATGAAGCCGACGGCGGTCCGGCGGAGCTCGGTGAGCTGCTTGTCGGTCAGCGTCGCGAGATAGGTGTCGCCGATGTACACGGCTCCGCTCGTGAGCGAGTCGAGGCCGGCGAGGCAGTGCATGAGCGTGCTCTTGCCCGATCCGGAGGGGCCCATGATCGCGGTGAAGTGGCCGCGCTCGAACGCGATGGTGATGCCGTCGAGCGCGCGGACCTCGCTGTCGCCCTTGCCGTAGATCTTGTGCGCGTCGACGACGCCGGCTGCGGCCGAGGCGAGTGCCGTGCCCGCGGGCGCGCCGGGCAGGGTGGGATCGGGGGAGGGGAGGGTCATGGCGACTGTTCTACCGCGGGGGTGCGCGGCGACCTGTCAGCTTTGCGGTTGATCGTGGATCAGCCCGGAGGATGATCTCCCGGGGTCACCAAGCCCGACTCGTAGGCGACCACGACCGCTTGCACCCGGTCACGCAGATCGAGCTTGGCGAGCACCCGCCCGACGTGGGTCTTGACCGTCGCCTCGCCCAGGTACAGGGCCTCTGCGATCTCGGCGTTCGACATGCCGCGTGCGAGGAGCCGCATCACCTCGAGCTCGCGATCGGTGAGCTCGTCGAGGCCGTGGGCCGCGGCGGAGCGGTCGGCGACCGGTCGCCGGGCCACGTCGGCGATCAGCATGCGGGTCACCGACGGCGCGAGCAGCGCGTCGCCACGGTCGACCACACGGATCGCCTCGATGAGCTGCTCCGCCGGTGCGTCCTTCAGCAGGAACCCGCTGGCTCCTGCACGCAGCGCGCTGTACACGTAGTCCTCGGCACCGAAGGTCGTCAGCATCAGGACGCGGGGTGCGTCGACCAGGGCGGTGATGCGGGCCGTCGCCTCGAGGCCGTCCATGCGCGGCATCCGCACGTCCATCAGGACGACATCGGGACGGGCGCGGACGACGGCCTCGATCGCTTCCTGGCCGTCGGCCGCTTCGCCGACGACGCACATGTCGGGCTCGCTCTCGATGATCATGCGAAAGCCCGCACGGACCATCGCTTGGTCGTCGGCCAGCAGGACGCGGATGTCGCCGTCGGTCATCGGGCTCCGAGCGGGAAGGTCGCGCACACGCGCCAGCCGCCGCCCTGTCGGGGGCCTGCGTGCAGCGATCCGCCGAACATGCCGACGCGCTCGCGCATGCCCTCGATGCCGTACCCGTTGGGACTGCTGTTCGGTCCGTGGAGGCTCGTCCCGCCACGACCGTCGTCGGTGACCTCGACGACGAGCACCTCGGGTTCGTGCGTGACCGCCACGGCGACGCGGTCGACGCGGCCCGCATGGCGACGGATGTTGGTGAGCGCCTCCTGGACGACTCGGTACGCACTCAGCTCGACGCCCGGTGGAAGGCCCGCGCTCGCGCGTTCGAGGTGCAGCGACACCGGAAGGTCGGTCGCCGAGGCCAGCAGGTCGTCGAGCGAGTCGAGCGATGGCTGCGGCGAGCGGGCTTCGGCCGTGCCGTCGTCGCCGCGCAGCACGCCGAGCACGCGTCGCATCTCGCTCATCGCCTCACGGCCTGTCTGCTCGATGCCCGAGAGCACCTCGGTCGCCTGCTCGGGGTTGGACGCGAGCTGCCGTCGTGCCGCGCCGGCCTGGATGATCATCACGCTGACGCTGTGGGCGACGACGTCGTGCAGCTCGCGCGCGATGCGGTTGCGCTCCTGTTCGACGCGGCGGGTGGCGAGCAGCTCGCGCTCGCGCTCGGCTCGTTCGGCTCGCTCGACGAGCTCTGCGGCGCGCTCGCGGCGGCGGCGCATGTTGTCGCCCACGATGAGCGCCGCCGAGAAGAGGATCGTCGCCGACAGGATCGTCTGCCACTCGACGTCGGCGAAGATGACGCCACCGCTGACGAAGGTGATCATCGCGGCGGTTGTCGAGCCCCCGATCCAGTGCAGCGCTCGACCGCTGCGATGGGCGCCGACGGTGTACGCGGCGACGAGCAGGTTGAGCCATCCGGTGCTGAACCACTCGACCGCGTCGAGCACGAACTGGAAGGCCATGACCGTCACCAGCACGATGCCGGGGGCTCTGCGCCGCCATGCCAGTGGGATCGTGGCGGCGAGGACCAGCGCGACGCCCAGCGGCGACGGGTCGCGGTAGCCAGGGTCGTGGATGGTCAGATGGAAGACGACGCTCATCGCCGCGATGAGCCCGGCGAGCACGACGTCGGCCGCGTCGGGGTGCTCGCGCAGCCATCGGACCAGCCGGACCTGCGTCATCGCTGATGGACGCTACTCCCGGAGGGGTGCAAACGACGTCCGTCGGGTGACGGATGTGCCGTACGCTCGCGCGGTGATGCAGTGTCCGAGCTGTGCGGCCGACCTCGCCCCGGGGGCGAGGTACTGCTCCGCGTGCGGGCACGCGGTCGCGTTCGGCCAGGCCGAGGAACGTCGCATCGTGACGGTCCTGTTCGGCGACGTCGTCGGGTTCACCTCGCTCGCCGAGCACCGCGACCCCGAGCAGGTCAAGAGGCTGATCGACCGGGCCTTCCAGCGGCTCGTCGACGATGTGACCGCGTTCGGCGGTCGCGTCGACAAGCTGCTCGGCGACGGCATCCTCGCGCTCTTCGGCGCTCCGGTCGCCCACGAGGACGACGCCGAGCGCGCGGTGCGCGCGGGCTTGCGCATGCAGCAGAGCATGGCGCGGTTCGCGCAGCAGTCGAGCCTGGACGAGCCGCTGCAGATGCGCATCGGCATCAACACCGGCGAGGTGCTCGTCGGTACGCTCGCCGGCACCGACTACACGGCGATGGGCGATGTCGTGAACACCGCGTCACGGCTGCAGTCCGAGGCGCCACCGGGTGGCGTGCTCGTCGGCGAGGCGACGTTCGCGCTCACCTCGGGTGTCATCGAGTACGGCCCGCTGACCGAGCTGCAGCCACGCGGGCGCGATCAGCTCATCAGCACATGGCTGGCGATCGACACGCTCGCTCCGCCTGGTGCGCGCCAGCGTCGCAGCGACCTGCGCCTCGTCGGGCGTGACGCCGAGCTCGGCCTGGCGCGCGCTGCCATCCAGCTCTCGCTCACGGAACGCCGATGCCTGGTGCTCAACGTCGTCGGCGAGAGCGGCGTCGGCAAGAGCCGGCTGATCGACGAGCTGCTCGCCACGCTCGACGAGCTCGGCCAGGGCGACGTGCAGGTGCTCGAGGGGGTCTGCGCGCCCTACGGCGAGTCGAACGTCTGGGCGCCGATCGCCACGGCGCTCACCACGCGCCTCGGCCTCGAATCGTCGGCGACGGCCGACGAGGTGCGCGAGCGCGCGGTCGCCAAGGCAACACGCCTGATGGCCGCCGACGGCGTCACGCCGCATCCCGACGTCGAGCGCGCGGCCGAGGTGTTCCTCCACCTCCTCGGGTACGAATCTGCGGTCGACTCGCTCGACGTCGTCGCGCGCCGGGACGCCGTTCAACGCACCATCGCCCGCGTGGTCGAGCTCCGCAGCAGTGCCACGCCGCTCGTCTTGTGGATCGACGATCTCCACTGGGCCGATCAGGTCGTCGTCGACGTGCTCGAGCACCTCGCCGCCGCCATCACGCGCGTGCCCTTCGTGTTGCTGACGTCGATGCGGCCCGGCAGCGAGGTCGAGTGGCCACCTGACAACGACCGCACCACGATGGTGTCGCTCACCGTGCAGCCGTTGGCCCGTGCCGAGAGCGACGAGCTGGCGTCCGAGCTACTCGGCGAGATGCTCGGCGAGCAGGTGGTCGGTTCGCCGACCGATCAAGCCCTGCTGGGCACGTTGTTCGATCGCAGCGGCGGCAACCCGTTGTTCCTGCAACAGCTGGCCCGGGTCGTCGCCGAACAGGGCCCGTCGAGCGAGCTGCCCGACTCGTTGCGCGCGCTGATCGCGGCTCGGCTCGACGAGCTGTCGATGCCCGAGCGGCAGGTGCTCGACAACGCCGCCACCTTGGGGCTGTCGGGCAGCGTGAAGGCGCTCGAGCAGTTCGCCGAGAAGATGCACCAGCAGTTCGACCGGGCGATCGTCGGTCAGCTCGACGCGAAGGGCTTCCTCACCCTCGACGGCCAACGCTGGCGGTTCCGCAGCGACTCGGTCCGCGAGACCACCTACCAGACCTTGACGAAGGCGTCGCGGGCGCAACGACATGCTGGGGTCGCCGCGTCGATCGCTGCGCACTCGCCGACGGCTCTCGACGACCTCGCACACCACTCGGCCACGGCAGCCGAGCTCGTGGCCGACCTCGGACACGTCGAGGGCGTGCCCCGCGGCATCCGCGCCGATGCCGTGCGGTACCTCACGGCTGCGGCCGAGCGGGCGCGCGACACCGGAAGCCAGCGCCTCCTGGTGCGGCACACGAGCAGGGCGCTGGCACTGCTCGACCGCCAGCCCGACGAGACCGACCGCCGCAACCACCTCGCGCTGCTGCGATGCGTCGGGCTGATCGAGATGCGCAACTACCCGGAGGCGCGCACGTCGATCGAGGCGCTCCTCGCCGACGCGGTGCAGCGGGCCGACATCGAGAGCGAGGGCGCCGCTCGGCGTTTGCTGGGCTCGCTCCACCACCTGCAGGGCGATCAGACGACCGCCAGACGCGAGCTCGGCAACGCCGTCGAGCTGCTGCGGGCGACCGACGCGGGCGCGCTGCTGGCCGATGCGCTCCGCCAGCGCGGGTTCATCGAGCTCTTCGGCGGTTCGCTGGTCGACGCGGAGTGGTTCTTCGGCGAAGCGGAGGCCGAGTACGGCAAGCTCGGGGACGAGCGCGGTCTGGCGTACGTGCTGCAGCACCGCGCCTGGCTGTCGTTCCTGTCCGGCGACCTCGATCTGGCCGACGAGCGGCTGCACTCGGCCGCCGACACGCTGAACCGGTTGGGTGACCGCAACGGCGTCGGCTGGGCCTTCGGGTTGCTCGCCTTCGTCCGGTTCTTCCAGCGGCGGTTCGTCGAGGCCGAGGATCTCGCCAGTGTGGTCGGGGCGGAGGCACTCGACCGCGGCGACGACTGGGCGGCCGCCATGATGCAGACGTTGTTGGCCGATCTGCGCCTCTGGCAGGGCAACCTCAACGAGGCCCTCACCAACGCCGAACAGGCACGCAACCGCTTCAAGCGCATCGGCGACAAGTTCGGCCTCGTGCAGTCGCTCGCCGCACTCGTTCGCATCCAGGTGGCGCTCGGTCGAGGTCCGAACGTGCAACGCAGCGTCGAAGAGCTGCTCAGCCTGGCGGACAACTCTCCCCTCGGTCCGGTGCCGGTGCTGGCGGTCGCTGGTGCTGCGATGCACCGTGGCGATCCGCGTGTGGCGCTCAGCATGGTCGAGCGGGGGATCGAGTCGATGGAGTCGGTCACTGCCGGGACGTTCGAGGCGATGGTCGTGCGGGTGATCGCGTACTCGCAGCTCGGATGCGTCGACGAGGCGCTCGCCGCACTCGATGCGATCGCCCCCGAGGCCTTCGAGCACCCGTTCGCGCAGGTGGGCACGGCGCTCGCTCGATCGCTGAGCGGTGACGCCGACGCCGCCATCGCCGCAGCCGAGGCGGTGGCCGACACGCCGGGCGCGACGTATCTCGACCGTGCGATCGCCGCCGTCGCCTGCGCGGGCGCGCACGCCTCGCTGGGCGAGCGTTCGGCAACCCAGGCGGTGCTCCACGACGCCCTGATGTGCTGCCTGGACGTCGGCGACGTCATCGCGATCGCTCTCTTGCAGCGAACGCACCGGCATGTGCTGGGCGTCGACCACGAGTCGGGCGGTGGAGACGACTCGGTGCTGGGCGAGGGCTGGCTGCGGGTGATCGAGGCGCTGCCCGTGCTCGATTGCGACGAAGGCCCCTCGCGGGTCAGCTCCGGTACGAGATGACCGGCGCTGGGCGTTCGGGCGGAGCCGGCGTCGTCGAGGCCCAACCGAGGTACATGAGCGAGACGACGGTGCTGCCGTCCTCGAACCCGCACCACGTCGCGACTGCGTCGTTCGCGCCCTTGGGGCACGAGCCCCAGTACGTTGCCAGACCGGCCGCAGTAGCGGCCAGCATGAAGTTCTGGATGCCGGCTGCAGTGGCGTCGCGGTTCTCGGCGGTGCGCAGTGGTGAGTCGCCCGGCGCGGCGCCGACGACGAGCGTCGCCGGGGTGCGCAGGTACTTGCCGCGGGTCTTCGCGACCTTCTCCGGTGGGTCGCCGCGCAACGCCATCTGATCGGCGATGAGGTTGCCGAGCTCGCCTCGCGCATCGCCTTCGACCAGTGCGAAGCGCCACGGCCACGTGCGCTTGTGGTTCGGCGCCCAGACGGCGAGCTCGCACAGCCGCTCGACGAGCTCGCGCGGCACGGTACGGTCTCGCTCGACCAGCATGCTCGTGCGCCGGGCGCGGATGAGTGCAGCGACGTCGTCGA
Organism: Ilumatobacteraceae bacterium; assembly: GCA_050248155.1. Lineage (GTDB taxonomy): Bacteria > Actinomycetota > Acidimicrobiia > Acidimicrobiales > Ilumatobacteraceae > VFMC01. Next base: position 783 of record JBFWSW010000111.1, on the reverse strand, counting down.
GGGTCATCCCCTACTCCTACCGGCTGGCGAACGGTTCCGCGTTCGCGTGCACGAACTCGGCGATCAACTGCGTCAGACGCGGCCACAGCTGCGGCGGGTAGTCGTGCCCCATGCCCTCGATCAGCTCGAAGCGAGCGCCGGGGATCAGCTCGGCCGTGCGCCGGCCGCCGCTCTGGTCGATGAGGGTGTCGCGATCACCGTGGACGACCAGCGTGGGGACGCGCACGGAGCGAAGGGCGTCGGCGCGCGGCGGCGAGGCGCCGATCGCCACGAACTGCCGACCGACTCCGTCGGGCCGGAAGCTGCGGTCGAAGGCTCGCTCGGCATCGCGTCGCCATCTCGACTCGTCGGCGTACTCCGGGCTGCCCCACACGCGCAGGCCCTCGATGTGGCGCTGGACGTGCGACTCGCGATCGGTCGACGGCGGCGCGGTCAACCGCGCCATCGCTTCGGGCGTCGATCCGCCGTAGCCGGGCTCTCCGGTGTGCGACATGATCGAGGTCATCGACAGCAGCCGTTGGGGGTGCTCGACCGCCAGCGTCTGCACGATCATGCCGCCCATCGACACGCCCATCACGTGGGAGCGCTCGATCCCCTCCGCGTCGAGCACGGCGATCGCATCGGCGGCCATGTCGGTCAGCGTGTAGGCGTTGCCGGCGGGGCCGGTCGGTGCACCCGCGTAGGAGGTCGACAGACCGACGTCGCGGTTGTCGAACCGGACGACGAACACGCCCGCCGCGACGAACATCGCGATCCAGTCCTCGTGGTAGTTGATGCACTGGC
>JBFWSW010000110.1:0-10188 GCA_050248155.1 Ilumatobacteraceae bacterium | reverse complement strand
CTCGCCGGTGTCCGGCTGGTGATCTCCGACGCCCACGCCGGACTCGTCAAGTCGATCAGGCGCTGCTTCCAGGGCGCCGCGTGGCAGCGCTGCCGGGTCCACGCGATGCGCAAACTCCTCGCCGCCGCAACGCAGCGGCAGCGGGCGATGATCGCCGCATTGATCCGCACCGTGTTCGCCCAACCCGACGCCGCCAGCGCCCGCACCCAGCTACGCGCCGTCGTCGATCAGGTCGGGCCCTACGCGCCGAGCGTCGCAGAACGCCTGCGGGACATGGAGAGCGATGTGCTCGCCTACACCGCGTTCCTCGCAGCGCACTGGTCCAAGATCTGGTCGAACAACCCGATCGAACGATTGAACCGCGAGCTCAAGCGTCGCACCGACGTCGTCGGCATCTTCCCCGACGAAGCCTCAGTCATCCGGCTCGTCGGCGCTCTGCTGGTCGAGATCAACGACGAGATGATCGCCGCCGAACGCCGCTACATCGCGGCGGCATCCGTCGCCGAGCTCGCCGACGGCACCGCCGAACTAGCCTTGCCCGCCGCACCCCGACCCTGACCAACAGCCAACCGGGGAACGCACGTAGTCACCTACACCACGCCGCGGGACGCAATCCACCGACAAACCGGCGCGGTGCAAAGCCTTAGCGCCGTCGTCCATGGCGCGGGAATGGCTCGTCGACGAGCTACACACCGACAACCCGAAAGGGAGCGTCGCAGTTGCGCCTTGGGCGCCATCATTGGCGGTCCACAACAAGGGACAGGCGGCACGAAGATGGCCGGCAATCGGAAGAAACGAGCTCGAGCCCGGTACGAGGCGATGCTCGCCAAGGTGCCCGCCGTGGACGCGAAGGGCGCGCCACACAAACACCACATCGTCCCGGCGAGCTACCTGGTTCGGTGGGAGGCCAACGGGCGACTCTGGGCGACCGACGTGCTGCAACACCGCAGCTTTCCCATCCGCGCCAAGAAGATCGCCCGAGAAACCGACTTCTACCGACTCGAGGGCGATGATCTCGACCCCGACAGCGTGCCGCCACTCATCGTGGAGACGATGTTGGGAAACATCGAAGAGCCAGCGATCGCCGCGATCGATCATCTCATCGCACTCGCCGACGGCGAGCAGCTGATGGGCGACGACCGATTCACCTTGGCGAACTTCCTAGCGATCCAGGTGCTTCGCGGAAGGCATTTCAGGGCCAGGTTCGAGCTCATGTCGGCGGGTCTGTTCCGCCGCACGATGGACGAACTGACGTCTGAGAAGGTGCGGGACCACTTTGGCCAGGACCTGAGTGACGACGAGGTGGCCGAGCACATCGACGCCTACGACCGAATCAAGTCGGGTGAGCTCGGCATCGCACCCACCAAGGCATCGAGCATCAAGATGGCGCTGTCGATGCTGGAGGTGTTCGGCTTCCTCCTGTACAAGCGCAGGTGGGTCGTGTATCGCTCCGCGGTCCCACTCGTCACGTCGGACGAACCGGTCGTGCTCCTCGGAGGCCGTAACACACCTCGTGGCTCCGTTGCCGGAATGGAAACCGCGGGGGTGATCTTCTTCGCCCTCGACCCGCACCACGTCCTCGTCATGTTCCACCCCGAGTTGCTTCTGGACGAAGCGGCGCTCGAGCCGGTGCTCAGCCGCGACGAAGCGGCAGAGGTCAACCTTGAGATCACGGCGACCGCTCACCGTCTGCGAATCGCTTCCGGGACGTTCCCCACGGCGCCGCCGCTCCCTCCGTTGCCGCCCCGAGTCGCCGAGTCGGTGGTCGAAGATGAAGTGCCGGTCGTAAACGTCGAGCGGAGCACCGTCATCCACGCCTTCAGCCCATCGCCGTGGCTGTACGCATCCAGCCAGCCTCTGCCCGTCGGACGATGGTGGACGCTCGACGACCGCCTGGCGCCCGGCACCCACCCCGACACCCCCTGGGTACCGCGCACGGGCGTAGCCCTCACACAGCGGGGACTCGAGGAGCATTACAAGGAGGCTGCTCAACGACGCGGAGAGGACGGCACCGAGTGATACTGGTTCGCGGTGCTGTGCAGACTGCGATCATGACCTTGCCGGGTCCCACGCACTACATCGCCGCCGAGTAGCAGCGGCGTGCTGCCGATCCGGCGTTAGGGGATAGACGAATCCTTGGGATCGCTTGTAGCGGTTTCACGTCGCTCACAGGTTCAGATGGGCAGGGCGACCTGGCTCTGATGACCGACGACTTCGAGGCGTTCTTGCGAGCGACCGAGCCGCGTCTGCGCTGCGCGTACGTCGGACGCCTCGCTCCGTAGCTCGTCGGTGATGCAAACGATCGGATCCAGTCTGTCCAGGCGCCGCTCGTACAAGAGGCAGTCGGATGTGCGCGGGTCGCGCTACATGTAGAACGCGTACCGTGCCTCGGGTACAACCTCCTCGGGGAGATCGCGGAGGATCGCGCCGACTTCGCCAGCGAAGCGCACCGTGACCGGGACTCGCTCGGCGAATCGAGCGGAGTTCCAGTTCATCTTGGTGAGGAGTAGCACCTCCTGCAGGAGCGACCTAGCGTCGGTGTCGCCGACGTGGTCAGTGATCTGCACGGGGGACGGCACGTGCCCGTGCGGGTAACGCCCGATCGACGGGATATACCCCGTAGTGTAGAGGTACCTGCGGCCGCCGACTGTTACGCAGGCACCGCGCGGCGGCGGGTACTCACCGTGGCGCATGACGCGCACCCCGGTCGACGGTGCCAGTGAGACCAGGTCGTATTCGAAGCTTTGCAGAGCGTCTTGGAGGCCGGCACGCTCCTCGGGGAAGAACCGACTCTGTTTGTGCACGACGAGCCGCCGGGGCGGTCGCTTCATGGCGGCGGTGTAGCGCCCCACGACATCAGTGACGAGTCGTGATGCCTCTTCCGCTGGCAGATGCGGCCACTTGCCCTCCCACTCGAAGCGGTTGCCCCGCAGGACGAAGGCGTCGCCGTTCTCGGCGAAGGCCTGGGCGACGCTGGTGCGCATGGCCGACCGCTCGCCGTGTGGGCGGTAGAAGGTGATGCCGAGATGGCAAGTGCCCTCCGGGATGCCAACCGGTGCCCAGGGGAAGCCGCCGGCCTTGAAGTAGAGACCTGAGAACAGGTTCCAGGCGAGGTCGGCCGGGTGTTCCAGGTCCGAGGTATGTGCCTCGAGGTTCGACTGGATGGTCTCCTGCTGCAGTAGCTGGGTGCGAAGCCGGAGTGGCATCGCTCTGGCCTTAATGCCAGCGCGCAGATTCCAAGTGGTCTCGACGCCCTTGCTCCATTGGCTGACCGACCAGTACCGCCGGGTGAGCTCGCTGGGCAGGGCGACGAAGACGACAGCGGGTGGCGCGTCCAAACCGGCCAACTGACGCAGCAACCCATCGACGATGGTGAGCAGGTGCTTAAAGCCGTCGAGCCGTTTCAGCCCGTCGGCGGTCAGCACCCTGACGTCTTGAGCGGTGATCTTCGCTTCGGGGCCGTCAGTGCGAAGCCGTGAGCGGAACGGTCCGTCGGGTTGGTAGCCGCAGAAGGGATGGTGGTCCTCGTCGCCATCGACTCCTTCGGCGGCTCGTTCAAGCCACTGGCGAGCCGTGGCGATCGTCTCGGCGGTGCCGATGAAGCCGGCCGTCACCACGGCCGGGTGGAACGGTTCGTCGCGAGACCACGGTCCCGTTGCAGGGATGCCCACTTTCGGGTCGATGTGTTGAAGGTCGGAGGCGAAGGCGAGCACTGGCTCGTCGAGGTAGTCGACCTTGAACGTCAGCGGTCGAACCATGTTGTTCATCGGTCTTCCTCCGAGTGCTCCGCACCCCAATCCCACTCGTCCTCGTTGTCGAGGTCGAGCGACTCCACCACCGCGTCGAGCACGTCATCCTCGTCGTCACTGCTCAGCATCCGCAGCGGGTCGAAGCGCTTGTCGTCGATAGCCGCCCACGTGGCGTCAACCGACGGAAAGTTGCCGTCGATAGCGATGGCCTGCTGGCCGACACGCAAGACGAGCCGGGTCGCGCCGTCGAGCAGGAAGTACCGGAAGAAGTGGACCGCGTCGAAGTAGCCCTCGTTGTACATCCGCGACTTGCGCTTGGTGATCTTGCGGCCGACACGCTTCGGTTCGAGCGGTATGCGCCCGTCCTTGGTGAGATGGAACTCGGGCCGGATGGTGAGCCCCCACGCGCCGACGTCGAACTCTTCGAATCGCAACTGCGCAGCGAGATGCCACCACACATCGCGCGGCGTCCCGGTGCGTTCGCCCTCCTGGCGTACAACCTTTTTTGCCGACTGGTTCCGACCTGTTTTTGTCTTGGCGGTGACGAGCCGTGTGATCGTCTCGTGATCGGGGAGGAAGTAGTAACGGTCGTGCTGCTTGTCGAACCTCACGCCCCGACGAAGCAGCGCCTCTCGGAGCGCCGAGTTGAGCAGCCACACATAGATGTTGCGATCTGCTGTGATGAGGAACTTGTCGGCGGGGATTAGGGTGGTGCTGGAGCGATCGACGACCTGCTTGAACGGGCCGTTCCTGTCTGACGTGTCGTGGAAGGCCCACACGTGACCGCCGGCAAGCACGAACGGCAGAACCTGATCACGTCGGGCCTTGGGTAGGTGGGCAGCAACTTCCTCGGTCGTTCGGAACCTGGCCTTCGCCCGCCAGACCTGTGTTGGGAGGGCCGAAATCGGCAGGAGCGACAGGTCGACGGTTTCATCGGTGAGCGGCGGCGGAACCGTCGGGTGGAGGTCGGCCGCAGCGATCTTCGCCTCGTGATCGGCTTTGTACTTCGCTAGGACCTCGACGGAGTAGATCCGAGGGTTGTTGTCGACGATCGGGTGATGGACTCCGCAGAACAGAGTCAGGTTCTCGATGGCATCTGGGTCATTGGACAACGGCCGCTCCTTGGACCTCGGTCCCTGCCGCCCAACGCCGACGAGATGCGCTCGCTGAGCGAGGGTGACGGGCCGTTCGCCGATTGCCTCCTGATATGTCACGGAATTCAGGCAGCCCGGAAACGCACACTTGTTCCCGGACAACGCATAAAGCCGATTCGAGACCGGTGCCGGAATCTCCTTACGTGACTTAGCCATAGCCCAACACTAGGTAGAGGGTGTGACACCGAACTGCTGACTCCCTTCGGTGGCGAACGCTGACTCCGTCAGTCGCGGCGTCACGCCAAGCGGAACACGAGGTCGCGGCGCGCCTTCAAGCGGTTCTGCCTCCGGTCTTCGCGGACGATCGCTCGGTGTGTCGACAAGGTCGTGCATCCCACTGAAGCCGCGACGGCTCCGTGCATTCGATCCAGTTGCCAGTTCGCGCAAGGTCGGGTTGGGCGACGACCGAAGCCCGGCAGCGGTTTCGTCAATCGCTGGCCGACAACACGCCTGTCTCAGATCAACACTGGGAGCGTGCGCGGGAGCGCATCCCCGAAGTGTTGTTACACGGGTGATCCTGGGGTCTTGGGCTGGGGTCATTCGAGCATGTCGGGTGGCTGGTTGTCGATGCCGTCGATGAGGTTGGTGAAGAGTTCGGCGCGGTCGTGTTGGTGGCGTTCAAGAGCGTGGTCGCGTTGGCGTCGCAGGATCGGGATGAACTGCGGTTCGGTGGCGAAGAACCCGCATCGTTCGCAGATCGTCTCGAAGTTGCAGTCGAGCGCGGCGGGTCGGGTGCAGTGGCCGTTGCCGAGCAGTCGCCGGTGGTCGGCGGCGAGGCGTCGCATGTTGGCGCCTTCGACCGCGGCGGGAAGCGGCTCGCTTGTGCGGTAGCTGGCTTCGACGGCTTCGGTCACGCGGAAGTACTCATCGGCGACGGTGCGGTCCGAGATCCGGGCGTAGACCAGCGTCATGCGCATCGTGCGATGCCCGAGGAGCGCGGCGATTGCTTCGAGGCTCATCCCACGGTTGATCGCCTGGGTCGCGAGCGTGTGACGCAGTTGGTGGGGGTGGACGTGACCGACGCCGGCTCGTTTGGCGACAGCGGCGACGTAGCGGTGGATCGTGCGCCGCTCGAAGGGTTGGCCGTCGTTGCGTTCGACGAGCAGACCGCTGGGTGTCGGTCCGCGCTGGGTCCGGTAGTTGGTGATCAGCTCGACCAAGATCGGGTGCAAGGGCACGTAACGGTCGTTGTGGAGCTTGCCGACCGGGACGCGCAGCCAGAACGTGTCGCCGATGCGGATCATCGCGTCGTCGCGGAGCGCGGCGAGCTCACCAGCGCGCATCCCGGTGCGGGCGAGGAGCTCGACCATCAACCGGCGCCGCTGGTTCGGGTCGACGGCGAGGGCGGCCATGAACTTCGCCGCGGTCGGGTCGTCGAGGAACTTGGGGAGTGGCTCGTCGAGCTGCGGGAAGTCACCGGGGAAGATCGGCACCTTGGCGGGTGCGTCGTCGTAGTCCCAGTCGACGATCCGTTCGAAGAACGTGCGCAGCAACCCGAGGTTGTTGCGGATCGTGGTCGTGGTCAGCTTCGGGGTCTTCTTGCCGGGCCGGTCGGCGAGCCAACGCTTGTAGTCCTCGAGATGGCGTCGTTCGATCGTGGCGACGCGGACTCGGGTCGGCGGCGGTCACTCGCCCGGCGAAGAACCGCAACGTCAACGAGTACGCGTCAACCGTGCTCGGTCGTGCCGACACGGCGAGCTGGTCCAGGAACCGGTTCATCGTGAGCGCCATCTGCGGCGCCCTGGCGGCGATCTCGGCCCAGGTGATCTCTTGAACCTTGCGTCGCGACGGCCGATCGGCCGATGCCGGCGACAGCGCTGGCTGTGCGTTCATCGGGCTGCGCCGATCATCGCTTGCGCCTCGATCGCTTCCGCGGCGCGTCGATACTCGCCGGCCAGCCAGTCATCACCGAGATGGAGGTAGATCCGTGTCGACGCGATCGAGCGGTGCCCGGTGTGGGCGGTCGCTGAATCTCGCGTTCGGCGATCATCGAAAGTCGCGTTCTTGGGGGTGGGGTTCTTCCTGATGTTCAACGGTTGAAGGGGTGGTCCCTCCAGCATGTCGAGCGACCAAGCACGACTACTGGAGGGACCGCTTCTCATGATGGCTCAGGAGGAGTTCATGGATGTTCGCGCGATGAAGCACGCAGGGATGACGTTCGTCGAGATCGGCGAGCAGACCGGGTATCACCCGGCGACGATCGCGAAGTGGTGGCGTGACGGCGACCCGCCGCCGGCGCGCACGGTCGCTGTCGATGATCGGGTGATCGACCCGGTGTGGGCGGATCGGTTGACGGCGTTGTTGGTCGGGAACCCGTTGTTGTTGGCGACGTCGTTGTTCGAGGTCATCTCGGCGGAGGGCTTCAGCGGGTCGTATCCGACGGTCGCCCGGTGGGTTCGCGAGCAGCGCGGTCCTCGGTTCCGGCGCGCCGACGCGGCGTCGGTGCCGATCGAGACAGCACCGGGTGAGGAGGCCCAGTTCGACTTCTCGGACTGCTCGGCTTGGTCGCAGCGTGTCGGGCTGGGGCCGGTGCTGTGGTGCTTCGGGATGATCTTGTGTTGGTCGCGTTGGCGGATCTGGTGGTTCACCACGTCGGTCGATCGCGAACACACCTTCGAAGGGATCGCCCGGTTCTTCGATGCCGTCGGCGGGGTCCCGCAGGTGTGCCGCACGGACCGGATGGGCGCGCTCGGGATGTCGCAGGGCAAGCGATTCAAGCTGCACCCACCGACGATCGAGTTCGCCCGTCACCACGGCGTCGAGATCAAGGCGTGTCAGGCCGGCGACGCGAAACGCAAAGGCAAGATCGAGCGCCCGTTCCGTGATCTTGGCGAGAGCTTCCTCGAAGAGCTCGTCGTCACCGGTGTCCCGGCCGACATCGACGCGTTGAACCGGTCAGCACGCGGCTGGATCGATGAGCGTGTCCACCGTCGGGTGCATCGCACGACGCACGCCCTGCCCGCCGACCGCTTCGAGGCCGAGGGCGACTTCTTGGGCGCGATGCCACGGCAGCGGTTCGACACCGACTACGTCGAGACTCGCCGGGTCCATCGGGCGTTGCCGTTCATCGAGTGGCAGCGGGTGCGCTACTCGGTTCCACCGGCGTGTCTCGGCCAGCTCGTCGAGGTCCGCCACGCCGTCGACTCCGACGTGTTGACCGTGCGCGCCGCTGGCCGGCTCGTCGCCACCCACCGGATCGTGACCGATGGCCGTGACGAGATCTGGGACCCCGAACACCGCCGCGTTGCCGAGGCCGCTGCGCTCGCGTCGACACGACCCCGCCACCTCCACATCGTCGCCCCGCCGCCGACGGGCACGACAGCGGCCGGCGTTGGTCGGCTCGAGTTACCCGGCGGCGACTTCGATGTTGCCGCACCGGATCTTGCTGCCCGTTACGACCATCGGGATCCGGCATGAGCGTCTACGAACAGATCAAGGACGACCTCGGCTACCTCCAGTTGGACCGCGCTGCCGAAGTGTTCGCGACGTTGGCCGAACAAGCCCGCAACGGCGACATCTCCCACGTCGAGTTTCTCGCCGGTTTGATCGCGGAGCAAGCAGCAGCGACCCGCAACCGGCGTCTCGCAGCCCGGCTGCGCTACGCCCGGTTCCCGTTCCGCAAGACCATCAACGACTTCGACTTCGAGTTCCAGCCGACCGTCGACCGCAAGCTCATCGATGACCTCGCGACCTTGCGGTTCATGGACACCGGACGGCCGATCCTGTTCCTCGGCCAACCCGGCTGCGGCAAGACCCACCTCGCTGTCGCGCTCGCCCATGCTCGCCGTCGAGGCCGGCTATCGCGGCTACTTCACCAACGCCGAAGAGATGGTCGCGAACATCGGCCAAGCCGCCCGCGAGGGCAACCTCGCCTCGAAGCTGAAGACCTACACCGCACCGTCGGTGCTCGTGATCGACGACGTCGGCCTGCTTCCAATGGAACGCGGCGCCGCCTCCGCGTTCTACCAAGTCGTGAACCACCGCTACGAGAAGCAGCACTCCACGATCATCACGACCAACCGTGGGCTGCCCGACTGGGGCGAGATCTTCGGTGACGCAGTCGTCGCCTCCGCGATCTTGGACCGGCTCATGCACAACACCGTCGTGTTCAACATCAAGGGCCCCTCCTGGCGCCTACGCGAGCACCAAGCCCTCACCACCGCCACCACCGACCCCCGCCGACGGCCGAACTAGCCTCGCCCGACAGGAAGCAACGCCACCCTGGACCGCGACTTTCGCTGATCACAGAACGCGACTTTCGGTGATCGCCCACACCCGGCCTGGGCTTGGATCGCCTCGATCGGCATCCCCGCTTGACGCAGCCGCGTGAAGCACGTGTGCCGCAACTCGTGACAGGTCCCGCCCACCAGCTCGGCCCGTTCACGCGCCGCGGTCAGGACCTCGTCGAGCCCGTCGGCCGACAACCGCTGCCCGCGACGCGGACCCTTCAACACGACGAACACACGATCCGTCACCGCATCGGCCGGGCGCTCGTCGTCGAGATAGGCGGCGACGGTCACGAAGAACGTCTGCGAGATCGGCACCAGTCGCTGATGGCCGCCCTTGCCGTCGGCGATGAACACCCGCCACTCGCCGAGATGAAGATCCTCGAGCCGCAAGCCGAGCACCTCACAACGGCGCAGCCCGCCGAGCAGCATCGCTTCCACGATCGCCCGATCCCTGGTGGTGCGCAGCGACGCGAGCAGCGCCTCGACCTCGCCCGCCTCGAGGATCCGTGGCAGGCGACGCACGCCCCGCACCAACGGCACGCCACGCTGATCGCGATGTCGGCTCCGCCGCGTCGGCATCCCACGCGGCACCGGGTTCGACACCACCCCGGCGTCGCCGCGCACGACGAGATAGCCGAACAAGCCCGACACCGCCGCCAGCCGCCGCTTGATCGTCGATGCCGACAACCCCGCCCCACCATCAGAGATGCGCACCAGATTCTCGGCGCCCGGCCGAGCGCGCTGCTGGGCGACCACGAACGCCAGCACATCGCGTGACGTCAGCTCGCACGGGTCCTTGCCGACGACGTCGAAGAACACGTTCAGATCATGCGCGTAGGCCCGCACCGTGTTCGGTCGGCACCGTCCAGCCGCGAACTCCAAGAACTCATCGACGAGCTCGTGACCGAGCCGATAGCTGCGCCGACCATCACTCTCGACGGTCGACTCCAACGCCGGGGACCAACCCATCCGAACCACCTCCACATCTCGTGAGCGATGCCCGAGAAGGCTTCCCGGACACTCAGCCCGAGACGTGGATCACCCGTATAAGTGCCG
>JBFWSW010000109.1:3486-10207 GCA_050248155.1 Ilumatobacteraceae bacterium | reverse complement strand
CAGCGACGACGATGCCGGTGATCACGAGCACGATGCCCTGGATGACCGGGTAGTCGCGCTGGGTGATCGCGTTCACGGCGAGACGGCCGATGCCCGGCCAGGCGAACACGCCCTCGACGACGACCGCACCGCCGACCGTCGGCCCGAGCACGAGGCCGAGGAACGACAAAGCCGGCACCAGCACGTTCTTGAGGGCGTACTTCCATGTGATCCGGTGCGGGGAGAAGCCCGACAATCGCTCGAGCATCACGAAGTCGCTGTTCAACACCTCGAGCATGGCGCTGCGCGTGATCTTGATGAAACCGGCGGTCGGGAACGCAGCGAGGGTCACCGCCGGGAGCACGATCGACTTCCACCCGTCGTCGCCGCCTGGGGGGAACCAGCGGATCCTCACCGCGAACACCAGGATGAGAACGATCCCGAGGAAGAACGATGGCACCGACATGCCGATGAGCGCGACGCCGCGTCCCAGACGGTCGAGCAACGAGCCGCGGCGAGACGCCGTGAGCGCACCGATGGGCACCCCCACCACGGCGGCGATGCCGACCGAGACGAGGGTGAGGCGGATGCTGGCCCACAAGCCCTCGGAGATGAGCTCCCACACCGGCAGGTGGTAGCTGATCGACCGGCCGAGGTCGCCGACCGCTGCGTCGGCCGCGAACCGGACGTACTGCTCGGGCAGCGTGCGGTCGAGGCCGAGGTCGGCGCGCAGCTCCTGCCGTTGCTCGACAGACGCCGTCTGCGGCAGGTAGAGATCGACCGGGTCGCCGCTGGTACGCATGATGAGGAAGATCAGCACCGACATACCGACCACGGTCACCAACCCGAGTCCCAGTCGGACGACGATGTAGCGCAGCATCACCAGGCACCCGCGATTGCTGTTCGCGAGACCATGTGACACGCCACCACCGACTCACCGTGTGGCTCGAGGGCCGGGGCCTCGGCGGCGCACACGTCGCGAGCGTGCGCACAGCGAGTGCGGAAGTGGCAGCCGCTCGGCGGGTCGATGGCGCTCGGGATCTCGCCCTCGAGGATCATCTCCCGTACGTGAGCATCGCCGCGGAGGACCGAGGGCACTGCGGACAGGAGAGCCTGCGTGTACGGGTGCTGTGGGGTGTCGAAGATCTCCTCCGTGGGGCCGCGCTCGACGATCCTGCCGAGGTACATGACCGCCACCTCGTCGACGAGGAACCGCAACGTCGGCAGGTCGTGGGCGATGACGACGTAGGTCAGCCCGAGCTCGTCCCCCAGATCCTTCAACAGGTTCAGCATCTGTGCCCTGATCGACACGTCGAGCGCGGACACCGGCTCGTCGAGCACGACGAGGCGGGGCCGCAGCGCGAGCGCCCGCGCGAGCGCGACGCGCTGCCGTTGACCACCACTGAACTGATACGGGTAGCGACTCGCGGCATCAGCGGACAGCCCGACCTGCTCGAGCGCCGCGGTCACGCGCTGATCGAGGTCGCGTCCTCGCACACCATCGAGTGCGTGGAGCGGCTCCCCGACGATCGCGCCGACGCGCATCCGCGGGCTGAGCGACGCGTAGGGGTCCTGGAAGACCGGCTGCACGGCACGCCGGTAGCGCCGCTTCACCCGCTCTCCGGCCGTACTCACGTCGACGCCGTCGAAGATCACCTCACCCGCGGTCGGCCGCTCGAGCAGCAGCAGCATCCGCGCAGTGGTCGTCTTGCCGCAACCGGATTCGCCGACGATGCCGACGGATCGACCGGGCGCAACGACGAGGTCGATGCCGTCGACCGCCCGGAGCGATCCGTGTCGCCACGAACCGCGCGTCGTGAAGTGCTTCGTGAGCCCGCGCAGCTCGACGATGTGCTCAGCCAAGGTCGCCACCCCGCACCCAACACCGAACGCTGTGCCGATCACCGACGAGGGTCTCGGGCGGCGTCTCGGCTCGGCATCGCTCGACGACCAGCTCGCATCGCGCCGCGAAGCTGCAGCCGGCGCCGATCTCGCTCAGCGCCGGTGGTTGCCCTGGAATCGAGTACAGGCGCCGGCCGTCGAGATCACCGGTCACGGACCGGAGCAGTCCCTGTGTGTACGGATGCCGGGGACGTTCGAAGATCTCGTCGACCGGCCCCGTCTCGACGATGCGCCCGGCGTACATCACCGCGACGCGATCGCAGACCTTGGCGACGACGCCGAAGTCGTGGGTGACGAACAGCAGGGCAGCACCGGTGTCGCGCTGCACCTGCTGCAACAGGCGCAGATACTGCGCCTGCACCGTGACGTCCAGCGACGTCGTGGGCTCGTCGGCGATGATGAGCGACGGGGTGCCCGACAGTGCGAGCGCACCGACGACGCGCTGTCGCTGCCCGCCACTCAGCTCGTGCGGATGCTGACGGAGGCGCGCGTCGGGGTCGTTGCGCGGCGCGCTGATCTGCACGCGCTCGAGCAGGTCGCGCACCACCGGTCGGGCATCGCGCCGCGACACACGGCGGTGGGTGGCCACGCCCTCGGCCAGCTGGTCGCCCACCGTGAACAGCGGGTTGAGCGAAGTCATCGGGTCCTGGAGGATCATCGAGATGCGTCCGCCACGCAGGCGTCGCATCTGCGCTTCCGACAGGGTGAGTAGGTCGACGCCGTCGAAGAGCACCTGCCCGCCGATCCGCGCGGAGCGGTGCGGCAGGAGTCGCATGATCGAGAAGCACGTCAGGCTCTTTCCCGAACCCGATTCGCCGACGACGCCCAACGTCTCACCGCGACCGAGCGTGAAGCTCACGCCGTCGACCGCGGTGACGCTGGACCGTCGCGTGACGAACCTCGTGGTGAGGCCGCGAACGTCCAGGAGCGGAGCGCGAGACGCGTCGGTGACGTCGTGCTCGCGCTCCGTCATGGACATGTCGATCAGGGCTCGAAGAGCCGGAACGTCCCGGTCGAGTCCGCGTGGGTCGTGTACTCGAGATACAGCGGCGTCGCACCGCGCAGCGCCGGCCACTCGCCGACGTCACCACTCAGTCCGTACACGGAGGTGCCGGTGACCAGCGGGATGGTCAGCATCTCCTCGTCGATCATGTAGTGGTGGATCTCCTTCTGCTTGGCGATCCGCTCGTCTGGGTCGTTCGTCGCCGCGAGCTCGTCGAGCAGCTGGTCCATCTTCTCGCTGTAGAAGCTCTGGTAGAGCGAGCCGCTGTGGAACAAGACGTTCCATGCGGGCTGCGGATCGAACCAGAACCGCCCCGCGAACGGGGTGAAGATGCCGGCGGTCTTGAACTCCGACGTGATCTGCTGCGCCTGGGCGAAGTCGATCGGCACGAGCTTGCTCTTGATGCCGACGTCAGCGAGCATGCCCGCGATCGCCTCGGAGAGCAGTTCGGTGTCGCCGAGCTGCGGGCTGGGTTGCACCCAGATCGTGATCTCGTAGTCGCTCGGCCAGTTGGCTTCGGCGAGCAGCCGCTTGGCCTCCTCGGGGTCGAACTCCGGAGGGGTCAGCTCGTTCGAGAACGAGTAGATCCCCCAGCCGGTCGCCGGCACGGCGGCACCGCCGTAGAGCGTCTCGGCCAGCGCCTCGCGATCGATCGCGAGGGCCATCGCCTTGCGCACCCGAGCGTCCTCATAGGGCACCTTGACGTACTCGGCACGGTCGAAGTACATGCCACCCGGGAAGAAGTGGCTCGTCCACGCATCGGGTGTCTGCTGGGTCCGCACGTCGCTGCCCAACTCCGGGAGCGACGAGCCGGAGAGCTGCACGATGTCGGCAGACCCGGTCTCGAGGTTCGCGAGGCGCGTCGTCTCGTCGGCGATCAGGTTCAGCGTGATCGTCTGGAACTCGGGCACCACGCGCCAGTGCTCGGGCAAGGCCTCGAACGTCATCGACGCACCGCGCTGTTGATCCTTCAACACGTACGGCCCAGTGCCCACCGGATCGGTCAGGGCCGCTTCGATGCCCACCGCTTCGATGTGCGCCTTCGACTGGATCGAGAGCCCTCCCACCGACGACGACACGTCGCCGATCAGTCCCGGGTACGGGGCCTTCAGGTTGATGACGACCGTCTGCGGATCGGGGGTCTGGATGTCGGACAGCACGGCCTGCCACGTGCTGAGCGCGTACCAGGTGCTGTTGGTGCTCATCGCGGTCTCGATCGTGAACTTGACGTCGGCCGAGGTGAACTCCCCCGCCTCCGAGCCGTCCCGGTTGTGGAACTGCACACCGCTGCGGAGGTTGAACGTCCAGCTCAGTCCGTCGGGCGAGACCGTCCAACTCTCGGCGAGTCCCGGCATGAACTCGAGCGTCTCGTGCTGCAGGTACACCAGTGGCTCGTTCGTCAGGTACACGTAGGTGCTGTCCTGCTCGGTGCCGAGGGGCACGATGAAGTTCTCGGATCCGAAGGTCGCGAGATCGACGACCAGCTCGCCCTCCGGCCCTGACGTTCCTGGCGCGGCGGTCGAGCCGGGAGTGGAACCGCTCGTGGTGTCGGCCCCTCCTTGGGCTGCGGTCGTGTCCGGCGACGAGTCGTCATCGTCATCGCCTCCGCACGCGGTCACCAGCAACACGCCCGCGAGTGCGAGCGCCACTGCGTGGCGCCGCCGACGCCGCCCTGTTCGCACGATCCTGGTCATCGATGTGTCCCCCTTTGTGTTCGTTGCTTCGATCTCTACGACGCGCCGGCCGTCAGCTCTTCGAGCGCGGCGAAGCGCGGACCGCTCGTCGTCTCGTCGGCGACGAGCAGCGAACGACCCCAGCGGCCGGCGGCGAGTGCGTCGGTGATCTCGCGTCGCGAGCCGTCTGGCAGGTACAGCACGCCGTTGGCGCGCGACAGCTGCCAGACCATCACCATCACACCGGACTTCGTCGTGTAGTGCCAGTACGCGCGGCCGATGGCGCGCACGTCGAGCTCGCACGTCACGCCCTCGTTCGACATCACGATGCTCCAGTGCGATGGCAGCAGGAGACCGCTCTTCGGGTCGTGCCACCGCTCGAGCGTCGTGACGGACATCATCCCTTGACCCATCAACGGCATCAGCGAGATCGAGGCACCATCGATGTCGATGCGTCCGAAGTTCAGGCTCCGGCCGGTGTGCTGACCGAAGATGATGTGCACGCCGTCGCTGAACAGATCGGTGACCAGCACCTCTGCGCCGTCGACCTCGGCCACGATGTCGCGGCCCTGGCCCATCCCCGCGCGCTCGTGCGATCCGTGTGCGCCGTCGAGCGTGAAGGTGCGCCCGCCGACCGCGATCGTGCCCGCTGCGGTGATCGGGACGTCGTACCCGAACGCCTTGTTCTCGGCCGCCGTTTCGAACGGCCCCGCCGACCACGTTCCTGGGCCGACGGCCTCGGCGACGAGGTCGACGTCGACCCCGGCATGCGCGCCTCGGAGCCGCCAGTGCGGTGGGTCCCAGATGTACTGGCGATCGTCGACGTGCCAGGTGATGGTGTCGTCGCGCTCCTCGATGTCGAACCGACGGCCGTCGCGGTATTGCGGCAGGTGCAGGCCACTGCGCACGAATGCGTTGTCGGACATCGTCGGCTCCTCGGTGTGCGGGATCGCCATGAAGATCGTCCCGTGGATCCGCGCCCCGGGCACCAGCCACTGGGTGTGCGGCGCCGAGCCCATCATGTAGGCGCACGACCAGAACAGCACGTCGTGATCGCCACTCGAGCCGAACACCACGAAGCCCGCGTTCTCGGAGGCGTCCTCGTCGGCGCGCAGCACCGTGTCGACCTGTTGGCGGGCGTGGGAGAGCTGGGGGATGTCGTTCATGTCGTCGCTCCTCAGCGTCCGACCGACACGCCGGACAGGATCGTGGGCAGCTGCTGCTCGAGCT
The DNA here is from genome assembly GCA_050248155.1 of Ilumatobacteraceae bacterium. Classification (GTDB taxonomy): domain Bacteria; phylum Actinomycetota; class Acidimicrobiia; order Acidimicrobiales; family Ilumatobacteraceae; genus VFMC01. The sequence continues at coordinate 4,420 of JBFWSW010000109.1, read as the reverse complement.
CGTCGATGGTCCACGGGCGCGTGTTGTCGACCGAGCCCGTCTCGGTCCACGGGGCGAACACACCCACGTGGCCACCGATCACCGCGAACGTCTGGCCGGTGATCTGCCTCGCCGCGTCGGTGCCGAGATACGCGATGAAGTTGGCGACCGCCACCGGGTCACCGATGAGCAGGAGTCGGATCTCGTCGTCGGACATGCCGTCGGGAAGGGTGATGCCGGCCGCTGCAGCCCGCTGGCGGAGGATGTCGACGGGCACGGTGTCGGACATGCGCGTCACCGCGCTCGGGGCCACGCAGTTCACAGTGATCCCGAGCGGCTCGCAGGCCTGCGCCATGGACTTCGTGAGGCCGGTGATGCCCGACTTCGCTGCGCAGTAGGCGGGCGCATCCGGCAACCCGTAGAGGCCGACGTGCGACGTGATCGCCACGATCGAGCCACCACCGGTGGACCGCATCGGCTCCATGGATGCCCGCATGCACGCGAAGTGACCCTTGAGGTGGATCTGCATCGTCAGGTCCCAGAACTCCTCGGTCATGTCCTGGGGTGGCACCTGGGCCGAGTTGCCGGCACAGAGCACGATCTGGTCGAGCCGTCCGTACGTGTCCGTCGCTGCAGCCACGATGCGCTCCGCGCCGGCGAACGAGCCGACCGAATCGTGGTTCGCGATCGCCCTGCCACCGGCTGCGACGATCGAATCGGCGACCTGCTGGGCGACGCTCGCATCGCTGTCGCTGCCATCGAGCTGGGCGCCGAGATCGTTGACGACGACGGCAGCACCCTGCTGTGCGAGCACCGTGGCGACGGCGCGGCCGATGCCCCCGCCCCCGCCGGTGACGACGGCGACCCTGCCGTCCAAACTGCCCCTGCTCACCATGCCTCCCAGCCGACGTCGTGGCGCGCTGAAGCAGGCCTACCCGTCTCGAAAATCGTTCCC
>JBFWSW010000109.1:0-3386 GCA_050248155.1 Ilumatobacteraceae bacterium | reverse complement strand
CCACGCGTGCTCGCGCAGGTGGAGGGCTACGTGCGCGATCGAGCGCGAGACCTCGTCGAGCAGATGGTGCGCGACCACACCGACGGAACGTGCGACCTCGTCGCTGCGCTGTCAGCACCGCTGCCCCTGCAGGTGATCTGTGACATGATGGGCATCCCCGACGACGATCTCGAGCGCATCTTCGGTTGGACCAACGTGCTGCTGGGCATCGGTGATCCAGATGTGACGACCGACTTCCAGACGTTCATCGATGCCACCCAGTCGATGGCGGCCTACGGCATGGCCCTCGCCGAGAGCCGCCGGTCCCGAGCCCGCCACGACCTGACGACCGAGCTCGTGCAGGCCGAGGTCGACGGCGAGCGACTGTCGGACGCCGAGATCGCCTCGTTCTTCATCCTTCTCACCGCCGCAGGCAACGAGACCACCCGCAACGCGATCAGCCACGGAGTCGTTGCGCTCACCCGGCATCCCGACGAGCGGGCGACGTGGTGGGCCGACTTCGACGGGCGCACCCGCACGGCGACCGAGGAGATCATGCGCTGGGCGAGTCCCGTCATGTACATGCGCCGCCGGGCGACCGAGGACACCGAGATCGCAGGGCAACGGATCGCCGCCGGCGAGAAGGTGACGATGTGGTATGCCTCGGGCAACCGCGACGAGGCAGCCTTCGCGGATCCATGGCGGTTCGACGTCCTGCGCGACCCGAACCCGCAGATCAGCTTCGGTGCGGGCGGTCCGCACTTCTGCCTCGGCGCCAACCTCGCGCGTCGCGAGATCGCGGTCACGTTCGCAGAGCTCCACCGGCAGGTGCCCGACATCGAGGCCACCGCGGAGCCGTCAGTGCTCCTGTCCGACATCCTCCACGGCATCAAGCACCTGCCGGTCGCGTGGACGCCACCGAGCGGGTGATGTCGACCCGCTGCCGCTGCGCCGCACCGAGCAAGATGAGCAGATGACCCTTCCACCCGCGTTCCTCAACCGCGTGTCACGTGATCTCGGGGTCGCGATCCCGATCGTGCAGGCACCGATGGGCTGGATCGCCCGCAGCCGGCTCGCCTCGGCGGTGTCGGCAGCGGGCGCGTGCGGGATCATCGAGACATCGTCGGGCGAGCTCGACGCCGTGAAGGACGAGATCCGGTTGATGCGGGATCTCACCGACAAGCCGTTCGGCGTGAACATCGCCCAGGCCTTCGTCCGCGACCCGAACATCGCCGAGTTCGTCATCGACCAGGGCGTGAAGTTCGTGACGACCTCGGCCGGATCGCCCACCAAGTACACGAGCGTGCTCAAGGCGGCCGGCCTCACCGTGTACCACGTGGTGCCCACACTCGCCGCGGCGTTGAAGGCGGTGGACGCGGGCGTCGACGGTTTGGTGGTCGAGGGCGGAGAGGGCGGCGGGTTCAAGAGCCCGACACCGGTGTCGACGATGGTCCTGCTGCCCCTCGTGCGCTCGAAGGTCGACGTACCGATCATCGCCGCCGGCGGCATCGTCGACGGCGCGACGATGGCTGCCGCGTTCGCCCTCGGCGCCGAGGGCGTGCAGATGGGCACGCGCATGGTGTCGTCGCTCGAGTCGCCGGTGCACGACAACTGGAAGCAGGCGATCATCGCTGCCGCCGAGACCGACACGCTGTTCCTGAACGACCGTCACTCCCCCGCCCTGCGGGCGCTGCGCACCACGCGCACGACCGCGCTGCAGCACGCCGAGCACAACGTGTTCGGCGACTTCGGCGACCCGCAGGCGCTGTACTTCGGAGGCGACATGGAGGCTGCGATCGCCCTGAGCGGCCAGGTCGCCGGTCGGATCGAGGCGGTGAAGCCAGTGGCGGAGATCATCGCCGACACCGTCAGCGAGTTTGCCTCCACCATCGATCGACTGACGACCGGAGGTCAGCCATGACGAGCACGTACGAGACCATCCTGTGGGAGCGCGAGGGGGGCGTCGGCACGCTCACCATCAACCGGCCTGCGCAGTTCAACGGCATCACGATGACGATGTTGCGCGAGGTCCACGAACTGCTCCACGAGGTGGCCGACGACGAGACGCTGACCGTGGTCGTCGTCACGGGTGCCGGCAAGGCGTTCTGTCCTGGAGCCGACCTCAAGCACTACACGTCGGGCGAGAAGGGCGAGCCGGGCAGGCCCGCGTACTTCGACGTGCCGGTGATGCTCCACGAGATGCCGCAGGTGACGGTCGCCGCGATCAACGGCGCGTGCGCCGGCGCCGGGCTCGGCTGGGCGTGTGGCTGCGACCTGCGTTTCGCCGCCCGGTCGGCCCGGCTCAACACCGCATTCCTCGATGTCGCCGTCGCCGGCGACATGGGGCTGCCATGGACGCTGCCCCGCATCGTCGGCGCCGGCAAGGCGCGCGAGCTGTCCCTCCTGCCGCGCAAGTTGTCAGCCGACGAAGCAGCGGCGATCGGTTTGGTGAACGGGGTCTTCGACGACGACACCTTCCGCGACGATGTCGCCGCGATGGTCGCCACGCTCGCCTCCAAGGCGCCGCTCGCTCGGCGGGCCATGAAGCAGCACTACGTCGCGGCCGAATCGACCGGGTTCGCGGAGTACATCGCCGTCGAGACCGAGGACCATCGCAGGATCATCGGGTCGGACGACTGCCGCGAAGCCTTCCGGGCCTTCGTCGAGAAGCGCGCGCCCAGGTTCACGGGCCGCTGAACCGTCGGCTCGAACCAGCCGACTCAGCCGACGGAGCGGGGAGGCCGCAGGAGCATCTCCTGGGCCACGATCGCGACGAGCTGACCCGAGCGGTCGTGTGCCGTGCCCGTGTACAACCCCCGGTGCGACCCCACCTTCGACGGGACGCAGTCCCAGATCACCCAGTCATCGGCGCGGGACGGGTGGTGGAACCAGAGCGCGTGGTCGAGGCTCGGGCCGAGCGGTGGCACCCCGTCGACCTCGAGGTCTCCGAATCCGGCGCCCATGTCGCTCAAGAACGCGTGGAGGCAGGCGTGGACGATCGGATCGTCGGGGAGCGGGCCGATGAAGCGCGTCCAGAGGCGGTCGGCCCACGGCTCGACGCGCGGTTCGTTTCGGGGTTCGACGGCCCGCAGGATCTCGGCCGGGGGACACCATGGGTGTGGAGACGACACGCAACGCTCCGGTTCGGGCAGGTCGCGCCGCGGTGGCTGCACGAACTCGGGCCCATCGATCGGCTCCGTGAACGAGCACGACATCTCCCAGATCACCTCGCCGCGTTGCGTCGCGGCGACCCGGCGCGACGAGAAGGAGCGGCCGTCGCGGTTGCGGTCGACGTGGAAGAGCACGGGGAGCGTCGCGTCGCCCGGTCGCAGGAAGTAGCCGTGCAGGGAGTGCGGCAACCGACCCTGGGGGACGGTGTGCGCTGCGGCGCGCAACGCTTGCGAGGC
>JBFWSW010000108.1:0-10339 GCA_050248155.1 Ilumatobacteraceae bacterium | reverse complement strand
CAGGGGGGTTTAAGCCCCCCGTGTCTGCCAGTTCCACCACCCGGGCGACAGGTGGAGGACCAGGATAGATGTCGGGTCAGCCGTCGGCCGCCGCCTCGTCGAGCACCACTGCCTGCTGATCGACGATGCCCTCCTGTTGCACACGCTCGCCGAGGGTCTCTCCGCTCCGGGGCCTCGCGGCGACGAGCCGATGGCCGCAGGCGCACGTGTACGTGTCGCCGTGCGGGCAGGCCACGTTGATCTGGAGCTCGCACGGGCAGTCGTCGTTCGTGCAGGTCAAGGTCACGCCGGGCTGGTTCGTGGTCGTCATCCACCACCTGTACCCGAACCACGACGTGCCGACTCCTCTGCGACCGACTGGTGTGATGTATCGTCCGCGGCCATGAGCCAAGAGGTCATCGACCGAGTCACCGCCCTGATCGGGCAGTTCGACCAGCGGGTGCAGGCAGCATCGACCGACGACTGGTCGAAGCAGTCGCCCTGCGCCGACTGGACAGCACGAGACGTCGTCGTCCACGTCGCCAACAACTTCCGCAACCTCAGCGCCGGGCTCACGGGCACCGAAGCAACGCAGGTCGCACCCGACGACGACATCGTCGCCGCCTGGAACCAGAGCCGCGACCAGTTCCTCGACGCGCTCTCGAACGGCGACCTCTCGACCTCGATGCCCGGCCCGATGGGTCCGATGCCGGCCGAGCAGATGATCGGACGCATCATCAGCACCGACATCCTCGTCCACACCTGGGATCTCGCCCGGGCCATCGGCGCCGACGAGTCGCTCGACCCGAGAGCGGTCGAGGGCGCGTACTCGGGTCTGAAGCCGATGGATGCGATGATCCGCCGCCCCGGCGTGTTCGGGCCCAAGGTCGACTCGGCGCCCGGGGTCGACACGCAGACGGAGTTCCTCAACTTCCTCGGCCGCGTCGTCTGACGATTCCTTGACCCGGTAACGGCTCCCGCCGCCGGTACCGTGCGCTCATGATCTCTCGCCGCGCGATGACCTGCGCGTTGCTGGCACTCGCGATGGTCGCCGGGTGCACGTCGTCGAAGCACGCCGCGCCCCTGCGCGACACGGGCGACACCACCAACACCACCGACACCACGGTCGACCCACCCCCCGACAGCACCACCGACACGCCGGCCGCATCGCTCGACTGGGGACGTTGCGACGACGAGATGGTCACCGAGGATGAGCTCGAGTGCGCCACGCTGCCTGTTCCGCTCGATCATGCGAACCCGTCGGGCGACACGATCGACATCGCGCTGGTCAGGGTGCCGGCCGAGGACGAGACCGACCGCGTCGGGGCAATCGTGTTCAACCCGGGTGGTCCCGGCGGTTCGGGCTTCGACTACATCGCGCAAGGTGGCACCACCATCTCGAGCGAGCTCGGACTCGAGGACTTCGACCTCATCGGGTTCGACCCGCGCGGCGTCGATCGCTCGAACGGCATCCGCTGCCTCACCGATGCCGAGCAGGACGCCGTCGCCTACCTCGACGACACACCCGACACCCCTGAGGAGCAGGCTGCGCTCGACGACGCCGACTCGCAGTTCGACCAGGCCTGCATCGAGAAGTACGGCGACTCGCTCCGCCACTACTCCACCGAGCAGACCGCTCGCGACATCGACGACCTCCGGATCGCGCTCGGCGACGATCAGATCAGCCTGCTCGGCATCTCGTACGGCACCTACCTGTTCGGCATGTACGCGACCCTGTTCCCCGACCACGTTCGAGCGATGGTGCTCGACTCGGCCTACGAGCCCACCGGTGACACGATCGAGCAGGAGTACACGACACAACTCGTCGGCTTCGAGGGCGCGTTCAACGATTGGGCGGCGTGGTGCGAGTCGAGCGACGATTGCGCCTTCCGCACCGACGATGTCGGCAGTGCGTGGGATCAGCTGTACGACCAGTTGGACGCCTCGCCGGTGCCTGCGGACGACGGCCGGATGGCCAACCAATCCGTGATGGGCACGGCCACCATCTCGGCGATGTACAGCGACACCGATTGGCCGGTGCTCGCCGATGCCCTGGCCGCGGTTCGCGACGGCGATCCGACCGCCTTGTTCCGACTGGCGGATGACTACATCGGCCGCGACTCCGACGGGACGTACTCGACCATCGAGCAGTCGGGTTCGATCATCGATTGTGCGAGCGGGCTCGATGCGCCGGTACCCGACGACCCCGAGGCATTGGTCGCGAAGCTCAAGGAGTTGGCGCCCCGCTTCAGTGAAGGGATCGAACCGGACGACTTCACGGACTCGTGCTCGACGATGATGCCCGACGTCACGCCGCCCGCGCTGGCCTACAACGGCGACGCGTCGATCGTGGTGGTCGGCGGCACCAACGATCCGGCGACGCCCTTCCGCTGGGCCGAGGAGATGACCGAGGCGATGGGCCCGTCGGCCCGCCTGTTGACCTACACCGGAGAAGGACACGGTCAGATGCTCGTCTCGTCCTGCGTCACCGACATCGAGGCGGCGGTCCTGGTCGATCTGGACCTGCCCGACGAGGGAGCGACGTGCGACCCCGATCCCGACATCCCGCGGCCCGGCTGGTGGGACGACCTCCCGGTGCCCGACGGTGTCGGCGAGATCTACGCCTCGGCCGAGGTGAACGGCATCCTCGGCCTGGCTCCGACCTTCGCCTACAGCGAGCTCCGCACCTCGTCGCTCGCGCCGGATGACGTGCTGGACGCCTACGATGACGCGCTCGAGGACGCCGGCTTCCTCGTCGGTGGACGGCAGGAGCCGATCGACGGTGTGAACCAGGCGGTGTACCTGCAATCCGATGGTGAGGTGTTCAGCGTGCTGGCCATCGGCCACGACTCGATGGACTCGCCCGACCTGGAGGGCCTCGCCGACGCGGTGCCTGCGGGGCAGACGCTGATCGTGCTGCTGACGCTGCCGAGCGACTGACCCTCACGCGACCCGCTCGCGCAGGTGTGGCACGGGCGTGCCGATGGCCTGCCACAGGTCGGTGCGCAACCGGTCGGCGGCCGGCGGCACCAGCCGGTTGACGACGACGACCCCCTCGATCATGTCGGCGACCACCGCGGCCCACGGGCGCCCGCGCACCTGGACCGCGACGACGCCCCCGCTGGCGTGCCGACGCAGCGTGCGCTGCACACCGACCACCCGCGGCGGTGATCGGAAGCTCGGCGCCACGAGCCCACGGCGCCGCGCTTCTCGCGCCAGGAGCCTGGCTGCGTGCGAGAAGTCGACAGTGGAGCCGGAGGTGGAGCCGAGGGTGGACGCCGTCATGCCCACATGATGAACGCGGGGTGCGACACGCTTCCGGCTGGGCGTCGCACCCCCTCGTTAGTGTGCGCGTGTGGACGCGCCCGCCCAGCTCACCCCGACCCAGCAACGGGTGCTCGAACATCTGCGACGCGACCCCGAGCCCACGGTGTTCGACGAGGCGTTCGTGGCCGACCTCGTCGGCAGGGCCGACGAGGCGATGGCGCACTGCTCCCAGCGTCTCGGAGGTGAGCGGCTCTTCGTCAGCAAGGCCTTCCTCGTCAACGTGCTCGGGTGCGAGACACGCCACCTCGAGCCCGATTCGTTCGCGTGGACGCCCCTCGCAGCTCGCGGGTTCGTGGCGCACAAGGCCATCGAGCTGGGCGTGCACTGGCAGGGCGAGCCCGTACCGGAGGTGCTGGTCGACGAAGCGATCGCCCGGCTGGCCGATGACGCCTCGCAGCGGGGCGACTGGGTCGCCGGCCTCAGCGACAGCGACCGGGCCGAGCTCCGCTGCGTCGCCGTCGAGCGGGTGACCCAGTTCCTGCAGGACTTCCCACCGGTCCCGGGCCGCTTCCACCCGGTCTACGAGGCACGCACGCGTTGGACGTCGGGTTGCATCGAGCTGTCCGGCAAGACCGATCTGGTCATCGGCCGCCCCGACGGTCGGGCCAGCACCAAGCTCATCGTCGACTTCAAGTCGGGCCGCCCGAGCGCGCACCATCGCGACGACCTGCGCTTCTACGCGCTGCTCGAGACGCTCGTCCGGCGCGTACCCCCGCGACGCCTCGTCACCTACTACCTCGAGTCGGCCGTCGCCGACGCCGAGGTGGTCACCGAAGCCGTCCTCGAATCCGCGCTCGCCCGGCTGATCGATGCCGTCGAGCGACACGTCGACCTCGTCGTCGACCAGCGGCCTCCGCAGAAGCGCACGGGCCCGAGCTGCCGCTGGTGCCACGTGCTCGCCGCCTGCTCCGAGGGCCGGGCGCACCTCGCGATGATCGACGACGACGGCTCGCAGGGCTTCGACGATGCCGACTGACCGGATGCTGATCAGTTGATGACCACGACGTCATCACCGACCGCGAGCCAGTCCCACACCCGCGCGGCGTCGTCGGGCAGCATCCGCAGGCATCCCGCCGACTCGCCCCGGCGACCGATGTCGCCCACCGACTCGGGTGGCTGCACCCACTCGCCGTTGCTCGCCCACACCGGCAAGGAATGGAAGGCGATGCGCGCGCCGCGGAACTTGCCGTGCGTGAACGCGACGAAGTGCGTCATCGTGCTGACGCCTCGCTGCGACGAGTCACTCGCCCGCAAGTCCTTCGCATAGACCTCGTAGGTGCCGGGGTCGGGCTGGCTGATCGCACCGGTGAACGGCAGCTCGTCGCCGGCGACACCGTCGTCACAGAGCCACGTTCGTTGCCGGTCGCGGTCGATCACCGCGCCGTGCCCGCCGCCCGGGCAGAACGACGACTGCCAGGACGGCTGGGTCGTTGCCGGCAACGTCGTCACGGCCGCCGCCGTCGACGGCTCCGTCGCCGCGGGCGCGGTGGTCATCGGCGCCACCGCGGCCGTCGAGACCGGGTCGGCGCCCGACGTCCCGCCGTCGATCACGCGAACGAGGCCGATGCCGCCGACCAGCAGCACGGCGACCACGAGGAAGATGCGCATCGCCGGGGACATCGACGCTCAGTGTACGAGTCGGCGCGCTGCGTCGATCCGCGGGTCACCGCCGGTGCGGCGTCATCAGCGCGACGGGCAGTCCGAGTCCGGCGTGACGGGTGAACGAGGCGATCGAACGGCCCGGCTGCACCGCAGGGCGAGCACCGCCGATCAGCTCGGGACCGAGACGGGCGACGACGGAATCGAGGTCGTCCACCACCAGCACGAAGCCCCAGAACGATGCGCCGTCACCCTCGGCCTCGTCCGACTCGACCACCTCCGCGATCACCGGCCCCAACCGGTGGAAGCCCTGGCGCACCGCGCCGGCCTCGCGCACCCGCCTCAACTGCTCGCCGGTGACGCGCTCGATCTCGCCGCACGTGCGCTCGAGCGACGACGTCCGCACCACGACATGGTCGATCGCGATCGCGCCGAGGTCGTGCTCGCCGGCGCGGACCTGGGCGTCGTCGACGTGCTCGGTGGGCAGGCCGTCGATGCGGTCGGGACGAGCAACGGATCCGTCGAGGGTCCAGCCGACCAGCCCGGGCTCGCCGTCCTCGTCGCGCACATGGATCGCGACGCCACCCACCCACGCGCGACCGTCGTCGAACGACAGACCGATGCGTTGCCAGGGTTCGACCGGCGAGCGGACGAGCAGCTCGACGATGGATGTCATGCGTGATCGAGCCCGAGCTGCCAGGCGAGGAAGGAGAGCACATCGGCCCCCTCCTCGACGCGCATCGACGCCGGCTTGCCCACGCCATGGCCGGCGCGCCCGGCCTGCAGCAACAGCACCGGCCGTTCGTCCTGATCGCCAGCGGCGTGCTGCAGCAGCGCAGCCATCTTGCGCGCGTGCAAGGGGTCGACCCTCGTGTCGCCCTCGGCCGTGGTGAACAGCACTGCCGGGTAGCGCGTGCCTTCGACGACGCGGTGATAGGGCGAGTACGCGTGCAGCCACTCGAACTCGTCGGCGATGTCGGGGTCGCCGTACTCGTCGGTCCACAGGCGAGCGATGAGGAACTGCGGGAATCGCACCATGTCGAGCAACGGAACCGCACACCACACGGCACGAGCGAGATCGGGGCGCTGTGTCAGCGCCGCACCGACCAGGAGCCCACCGTTCGATCCGCCGACCAGGCCGAGCCGATCGTTCGACGCCATCCCCTCTGCGACGAGATGATCGCCGGCGGCGTGGAAGTCGTCGAACACGTTCTGCTTGCGGTCGCGCCGACCCGCTTGATGCCACGTCTCACCGTGCTCGTACCCGCCGCGCAGACCAGCGATGGCCCACACGCCGCCTGCCGCGCACCACGCCGCCAGGTTCGGCACCCACGCCGGCGACTCGCTGATCGCGAAGCCGCCGTACCCGTTGAGGATGAGCGGCACCTCGGCCGACGGTTCGACATCGCACCGGTGGATGAGAAAGAGCCCGATCTCGGTGCCGTCGAGCGAGGGATACGAGCGATGCGAGACGGTGAGCGTCGCCACCTCGTCGGTCGTCGGCGCCGGCGGGCACCAGCGGCCGACCGCGCCGTCGTCACGCCAGATGCACGTGGGCGACTGGAACGACGACACGACGACGAACGCCCGACCGCCTTCGTGATCGGCAGCGATCTGCTGGACGGCCGCGATGCCCAGGTCGTCGATCGTGTCGATCAGCGTGCCGTCGAGCCTCCGGCGCTCGATGGTGTCGACAGCTGCGCGGCTCGCGACCACGAACAGCCGGTCGCCGGCCACCGCGGGGTGACCGAGCACGACTCCGTCCCGACCGGCCACGATCGTCCGCCAGCGGCCGACATCGGGCGCGACTCGATCGACTGCGACGAGCCGACCGTTCGGCGCGTCGAGGGTCGTCAGGCCGATGAGTTGATCGTCGGCGAACACGAACGAGCTCAGCGCATCGACACCCTCGACGATGGTCGTCCACGCGCCGGCAGCGATGTCGAGGAGATGTGCGTCGCTGCGGCTCCAACCCACCTGCACCTCGACGAGCAGGTGTGCGCCGTCGGGCGAGATGGAGACGTCGGGCCACGCCTCGTCGGTTGGCAGGCGGTCGAACACGACATCATCGGACGCCGGGTCCGTACCCAGCCGGTGGAACCGGATGTGCCGGTGGTACTGGTCGTCGGGCGGATATCGGGCGTACCAGAAGCCCGACCCGTCGATCGCCCACGCGACCGACGCAGCACGGGTGTCGGGGATGCGCAGTGCATCGATCTCGCCCGAGGCCACGTCGAGCACGTGGAGGACGCTGTCCTCGGTGCCGCCCTCGCTCAGACCGAGCGCGACCACCGAACCGTCGGCAGACGGCTGGAACCAGTCGATGGCCACGGCGGCGTCCGCCGCCCAGGTCGCGGGGTCCAGCAGTACGCGCGGAGCGGCGTCGGGATCGACCGCTGAACGCACGACCAGCGCGAACTGATCGGCACCGCGATCGCGTTCGAGGACGAACAGTGCGTCGCCGCGCACCTTGCACGAGAGGACGGTCGGCAGGGCGACGAGCGCGGACAGGCGCTCGTGCCATCGCCTCCGATCGGGGCGGGCATCGAGCGCCTGTCGTGTGAATCGGTTCTGCAGATCGACCCACTCGGCCACGGCCGGGTCGTCGCCGGCCTCGAGCCAGCGGTAGGGGTCGGTCAACTCGACGCCGTGCAGGGCGTCGATCACGTCCTCGCGCCGGGTGGGCGGAGGCACGCGTCGTGCCTGGTCAGCCACGCCCCATGTTGGGACGCTTGCCGTGGTTGGCCTTGCTGCGGCGCAGCTTCGCCTTGCGCTTCTTCGTCTTCTTCGACATGGGTCGCAAGCCTAACGGTGGCCGACGGGTGTTCCTCGGGCCGGACCTGGTTCGAGGGTGTCGTTTCGACACCGAGCGCGGTCGGGTACACGCGGGCGATGGCGAGCCTCGTCGAACTGTCCCTCCCGTGCGAGTCGTCGGCGCCGGGGCGAGCCCGGCGGCAGGTGCGAGAACGGCTGCGTGGATGCATCCCGGCAGACGTGCTCGGCGACCTGCTCCTCGTGGTCAGCGAGCTCGTCACCAACGCCATCCGTCACGCGCAGAGCCCGTGCACGCTGCTCGTCGTCGTCGAGGACGGCAGCCTCGTCGTGGAGGTGCACGATCAGGGAGGCTGGCCGCGCCGGACCACGTTCGGCCGCCCCGACCCGCCGCGCGGGCTCGGCCTGGTGCAGTCGGTCAGCGCCCGGTGGGGTGTCGAGCGGACCGATGGCGGCAAGTGCGTCTGGGTCGAGCTCAGCGTGCCGGGGATGGAGGAGACGTCAGCTGCCGGCATGCTCAAGCGGCTGAGCGCGTCCAGCTGATGAGGTCGTCGGCGGAGCGGGTGTTGATGATGCGGTCGAGCGGCACCTCGCCGTCGGCTGCGATCTGGCTGCCGTGCGCCAGCCACTCCTGCTGACCTGTGGCGTGGGCGTCGGAGTCGATCGAGAACCAGCACCCGTGATCGAGCGCGACTTCCAGCAGCTCCGGAGGCGGGTCGCGACGTTCGACCCTGCTGTTGATCTCGACCGCTGTGTGGAACTGGGCGCACGCGGCGAACACGTAGTCGGGGTCGAAGGTCGACTGCGGGCGCTTGTCGATCAGCCGACCGGTGCAGTGACCGAGGATGTCGACATGCGGTGACGCCACCGCTCGCACCATGCGCGCCGTCATCGCGTGGTGCTCCATGCGCAACTTGGAGTGGACGCTCGCCACCACCACGTCGAGCTGTTCGAGCAGGTCGTCGTCGAGGTCGAGCAGCCCGTCCTCGAGGATGTCGACCTCCATGCCGGTGAGGATGCGGAACGGCGCGAGCTGCTCGTTCAGCACCTCGACGTCGGCGAGCTGTTGCAGCAGCCGCTCACGGTTGAGGCCATGTGCGACCGTGAGGCGCGGGGAGTGATCGGTGAGCACCATGTACTCGCGACCGAGCTCCTTCGCGGTGCGCGCCATCGCCTCGATCGTGGCGCCGCCATCGCTCCACCGGCTGTGCATGTGGCAGTCACCCTTGAGCGCGTCGAGGTAGGCCTGCGCCTCGGGTGAGACCTCGATGCGCGTCTCGGCCTCGATCTTGTCGAGGTAGGGCGGGTGCTCGGTTGTCAAGGACTCCGTGATCAATCGCGCCGACGCATCGCCGATGCCGGGCAGCTCCTTCAGCGTGTTGGCCTCGGCCCGCTGACGCAGCTCGTCCTCGGGCGTGGCCCGCACCGTCTCGAGCGCGGTCGCGAACGCCCGTACCTTGAATCCGGAAGCAGCCGCCCGGTCCATGTAGTGCATCACGCGTTCGAAGGCGGCGACGGGGGTCATCGCCCCCGATCCTACGACGGGGGACCGGTAGCCTGCGGGCGTCATGGAACGCTTCGGCCTGGTAGGCCTCCCCAACGCGGGCAAGAGCTCGCTGTACAACGCGTTGACGGGCGGCGGTGCGCTCGCCGCGCCGTACGCGTTCGCGACCAAGGACCCGAACATCGGGGTCGCCAAGGTGCCCGACACCCGGGTCGATCAGCTGGCGGCGATGAGCAAGTCGAAGAACGTCGTGCACGCCGCTGTGCAGGTCGTCGACATCGGCGGACTCGTCGAGGGCGCAAGCAAGGGCGAGGGCCTGGGCAACAAGTTCCTCGCCAACATCCGCGAGGTCGACGCGATCGTCTTCGTGCTGCGGGCGTTCGTCGACGACGACGTCACGGGCCCGAACGATCCGCTCGAGCACCTCCGCGTGGTCGAGATCGAGCTCGCCCTCGCCGACCTCGAGACCGTCGAGAAGCGCCTCGCCCAGGCGCAGCGCCAATCCAAGCTCGACCGTTCGCTCGGCACCGAGATCGACGCGTTGCAGGCCGCGTACGACTCCCTCAGCGAGGGCAAGCCGCTCTATCGGGCCGGGCTCAAGCCCGAATGGCGTGAGCAACTCGCTCCGCACTTCCTGCTCACCAACCGCTCGGTGCTCGCGGTCGTCAACGTCGGCGAGAACGAGCTCGACCGGATCCCCGAGATGGAGCAGCGGGTGCGCGACGAGCTGCAGTCGGCGGGTGACAACGTCGAGGTGATCGGCATGTGCGTGCAGCTCGAGGCCGAGGCTGCGGCGATCACCGATCCGGACGAGCGTGCCGAGATGCTCGAGGGCTTCGGACTCGGCGAGGGAGCGCTGTTCCGCATGGTGCGCTCGGCGTACCACTTGCTCGGCCTGCGGACGTTCCTGACGACGGGCGAGAAGGAGACGCGGGCGTGGACGTTCCGCGCCGGAGCGAAGGCGCCCGAGTGCGCCGGCCGCATCCACAGCGACATCCAGCGCGGCTTCATCCGCGCCGAGGTCATCCATTGGGACGAGCTCCTCGCGATCGGCAGCTGGACCAAGGCCAAGGAGGTCGGCAAGCTCCGCATCGAGGGCAAGGACTACGAGTTCGTCGACGGCGACGTCACCGAGTTCCGCTTCAACGTGTAGCAGGG
>JBFWSW010000107.1:0-10399 GCA_050248155.1 Ilumatobacteraceae bacterium | reverse complement strand
CTCACGCGATCTCCTGACCAGGAAGAATGTCGTGGAGCTGAGGGGAATTGAACCCCTGACCTCTTCCATGCCATGGAAGCGCTCTGCCAACTGAGCTACAGCCCCGAATGGGACGACAGAGATTACCGCGCCCACTGTCGGGTTCCCAACGCGATCACAGGCGTCGTCTGGCCCGCAGTCTCGCCCGCAACGGGGTGACGAACACCTGCAACACGAACACGATGATCACACCGGTGACAGCCACTCGAACTGCGACGTGGAGGTCGGCGAAGGCCGGCGCCACCCAGATCGCCATCACGATCGACACCGGGTACAGCCAGGCCACGTCGATCAGCAGCTGCTTCCACCATGGCCGCGGCGTCGGCGCGTGCGCGGCTGCCTCGAACCAGGCGTCGACACCGACCGTTCGCTGCAGGCGGACCTCGGTGACGAACTCGTCACCCCGGTCCATCAGCCGGTTGCGGATCTCCGACCGCTCCCAGTCGCGCAGCAGCACGCCGTTCGCGAACCGCACGACGATCTGATACTCGCCGCCGGCGTCACCTGGCGAGAAGACCGCTGCGCCGAGGCACCCGGGGAACTCGCGCACCGCTGCGAGCAGCTCGTCGGCCCACCGGAAGAACTCGGCCTCCCACCCCGGCAGCACCCGCCGCGCCACGGTGACCGTCACCGGATCGGCGGCGATGCGCGGCAGCCGGGCGGTGTCGATCGCACCGGTGAGCGATGGACTCGCGGCGACCGCACGTCGCCCGGCGGGGTCAGGACTGCGTCGAGCGCCCCGGCCCATCGGACCTCACGCCCGCTGCCACTCGAGGTGGGGCACGTCGCGGTACAGCCGCTCGATCTCGTAGTACGTGCGCATCTCGTCGATGAACACGTGCACCACCACGTCGCCGTAGTCCATCAGCACCCACTGCAACTCGGACAACCCCTCGACGCGGATCGGCGATCGATCGTGGTGCAACCGCACCTCTTCCTCGACGGCCTCGACGATGGTTCGCACCAACCGCCGGTTGGCGGCGCCGGTGACGACGAAGAACTCGGTGATCTGCAGCAGGCCGCCGACCTCGAGGACGATGGTGTCGACCGCCTTCTTGTCGTCTGCGGCGAGCGCTGCCGTGAAGGCCAACGAGCGCGGGCCCTCGAAGGTCACGAGGTCAACCCGTCGAGGTAGTCGGTGCCCAGCTGGATGGTGACGTCGACGCCGTCGATGCGCACCTGTGGGTTGCCGAAGGTGATCTGTCCGAACATCTCGTCGGTCGTCGCGACCTGCGCTCGCGTGGCCTCGTCGGGCACGAGGAAGATCGTCTTCGCCTGCGGCTCGGCCGTCGTGCTGACCGAGACGACGTTGGCGTGCAGGAACAGCAGCTGGTCGATCGTCAGCTTGACCTGCTCGTCGTACCCGGGTGGTGCCTCGAGCCGGATGAGGGGGCCCTGCGCCGGCGCCGACATCGATCCGGGGGCGATGCTCGCGAAGACCAGCACCGCCTCGGACCGATCGACCTGCACCACGTCGACCGACGTGGGGTTCTCGGAGCCCGTCAACGCGACAGCCGACAGGCCTCGGGTCTGCACCGGCGCTGCGAACAACCTCGTCGTGAACTCATCGAAGTCGGCGGGTGGCGTGTCGGACGGCGTCGCCACGGTGCGGCCGGTGCCGATGGCTTGTGCGACGCCCACCCACACGGCATCGAGGTTGCCCTGTCGCGAGGCCTGAACAGGGTCCGTCGCTCCAGCCGTCAGGACTCGTGTGGCGGTGGCTGCCTGCAACACCGCCGTGCCCGGCGACAGCGGTGAGTCGCCCTCCTGTGCTGCGGGGATCTCGGTCGTGAGCGTCACGGTGATCGGCTCGAACGGGGTGAGGAACGAGGTGACCTGAGACGGATCGGCGTCGGCATCGACGTCGACGGTGATGAGCAACAAGGACTCGATGGCGAGCCGAGTGGCCTCGACCCCGCCCTCGGCGTAGACCTGCTGGAGCGACTGACGGGAGCCGGCCGAGAGCCCGACGTCGGCGTTCACAGGTACGGAGATGATGCTGCCGCCGACACCGGTCGGTGAGAGCACGAAGACGCTGACGCTGGACAGCACGCCGGCGTCGTCGTGGGTGAGATACAGCGCGGACGGGGTCGACGGGAAGCGCTCGACCGGCAGGTTGTCGGCGCCGGCGTCGCGGCCACCCGTCGAATCGAAGATCGCCTTCGCCCCGACGTACCCGAGCACCGGGATCGAGATCGCGACCAGCAGCGTGGTCGCGAGCATCGCCCACGTGCGGTTGCGCCGGCGGCGCGCCAGCGCCGTCATTCGACCTCCTGGTACAGCGACCGCTCGCGCACGATCTGCAGCACGGGCTCGGTGACGAGGTAGTCGAGTGGTCGTCCGTCACGCACGCGGGCTCGGAGGTCGGTGCTCGACACCTCGAGCCGCGGCACCTCGACCCGCATCCAGTCGAACCGATCGGAGAGCTCGACAGGCGCGCCCGGCCGATCGACGACCACGAGCGCCGACCGGTCGACGACCTCGTCGTAGCGCTCCCACGTGGTGATGCCGGCTGCGGCGTCGTCACCGACGATGGTGAACAGCTGGGCTCCGGGATGGCACTCGGCGAGCGCAGCGAGGGTGTCGGCGGTGTAGCTGGCACCGCCACGACGGATCTCGAGATCGCCCGCTTCCAGGCCTTTCACCTCGGCGACAGCGGCCTGCACCATCGCCAAGCGGTCCTCGGCAGGGGTGATGGCCCTCGAACCGTGCTTCTGCCACGGGACGTTCGCCACCATCAGCACGACCACGTCGAGCTGGAGCGCATAGCGGACGTTGACAGCGGTGACGAGGTGACCGACATGAGGTGGGTCGAAGGTACCCCCGAACAGCCCGATTCGCAGCGCGGCCTCCGGGGTAGACACGAGGGGCGAGTGTACGTCCTGCCAGTCATGGAGCCTGAGCGGGCCGATTCGTGCCCGACCGGACACCGAACGGACACTTTATGACAGGACAGCCATTGACACGTGTAGTACTGTACTTTGTCCCCCCACACACCCCCCTTGCGTACTCCTCCCCAGGTGACGAGCCCCACCGCTTCGACGTCGTCGGCGTCACCCACTCATGCCGCCTCACCAGGCACTGTGCCATCGGCCACGGCCGGCATCAGGAATGCGACGACGCACCCCGAAGTTGAAGAGAGATGCCATGAATGACTCAATCGGTTTGTACTTGAACGATATCGGCAAGGTCTCCTTGCTCAACGCAGAGGAGGAGCGAGAGCTCTCCCGCGTCATCGAAGCCGGCCGCGAGGCCGCCGAGCGCCTGGCCAAGGGCGAGAAGGGCGCCGCACTGAAGGCAGCCGTCGCCAAGGCCGCCGACGCGAAGGACCGCTTCATCCGCTCCAACCTGCGTCTGGTGGTCAGCATCGCCCGTCGCTACCCCCTCCCCCAGGGCATGGACCTGCTCGACCTCATCCAGGAGGGCAACCTCGGCCTCGAGCACGCGGTCGACAAGTTCGACTGGCGTCGTGGGTTCAAGTTCTCCACCTACGCCACCTTCTGGATCCGTCAGGCCATCGGTCGTGCCCTCGACCAGAAGGCAAGCCTCATCCGCATCCCGGGCGATCGCTCCGCCAGCCTCCGCGCTGCGCTGCGCCAGGCCTCCGGCGACGGCGAGACCCTCGACGTCGGCAATGCCGAGCTGCACCGCCTCACCACGCCGGTGTCGCTCGACAAGACGATCGGCGACGACGGTGATGCCACCCTCGGCGACCTGATGGCCAACGGCGACGGCACCCCCGAGGACGCCGTCATGGCGATGGTCGACAGCGACCTGCTCGACGAGCTGCTCGGCACGCTCGACAAGCGGGCCCGTTACGCGGTCGAGGCTCGCTTCGGTCTGCTCGACGGCGAGCGCAAGAGCTTCCGCGAGGTCGGCGAGCACCTGGGCGTCACCGCCGAGGCCGCACGTCGTCTCGTCAGCCGGGCCGTCGCCGGCCTGCGCGAGGACGCCGTCCGCATCCTCGCTGCCTGATCTCGATCACACCAGTCCCGTACTCCTGTCGACGAGTACGCTGCCCTTCCCATGAAGGTCGGCGTGCTCGTCGTCGCGTACAACGCCGAGACGACCTTGATCGGGGTGCTCGACCGGATCACTCCTTCGGTGCGAGCCGGTCTCGCCGAGGTGCTCGTCCAGGACGACCACTCCACTGATGCAACGTTCTCCGTCGCGAGCGACTATCTGCACAGCGGGACCGAGCTGCCGCTCACGGTCCTGCGACACGAGTCCAACCTCGGCTACGGAGGCAACCAGAAGGCCGGCTACACCTACGCGATCAACCACGGGTGGGACGTCGTCGTCCTCCTGCACGGTGATGGGCAATATGCGCCTGAGGTGATGGGGAATCTGATCGAACCGATCGTGAGCGGTCGCGCCGATGCCGTGTTCGGCTCGCGCATGATGGTCAAGGGCGACGCGCGGCGAGGGGGAATGCCGCTCTACAAGTACGTCGGCAACCGGATCCTCACCACTGCACAGAACCGCCTCACTGGTCTGCGACTGAGCGAATGGCACTCCGGCTACCGCGCGTACCGGGTGAGCGCGCTCGCCGAGCTGCCCTTCATCGGCAACAGCGACGGCTTCGACTTCGACACCGAGATCATCCTGCAGCTGCACGCGGCCGGCAAGCGCATCATCGAAGTGCCGATCCCGACCTATTACGGCGACGAGATCTGCCGCGTGAACGGCATCGCGTACGCACGGGACATCATGGCCGACACCGTCCGCCATCGCATCGGGCGCTCGGGGTTCGGTGGCGGCACGCTCGGTCACGTCGAGGGCGCGTATGCGTACAAGCCGTCACCGCACAGCTCGCACGGTCGAGTGCTGCAGATGATGCAGCCACGCCGGCCGATGCGGGTGCTCGACGTCGGCTGCGGCCCCGGATGGCTGGCGGCTGCACTGACCGAACAGGGCCACACCGTGACGGGCGTCGACGTGACGGCCGACCCGGAGGCGCCCGATCGCATGGCCACCTTCGTCCAAGTCGATCTCGAGGCGGGGTTGCCCGATGCGGTCGGTGACGCGTTCGACGTCGTCGTCGCGGCCGACGTCGTCGAGCACGTGCGCCACCCCCATCGTCTGCTCGCGCAGATGGCCGGTCGCCTCCGCCCCGGCGGCACGATCATCGCGAGCGTGCCGAACATCGCTCACTGGTACCCGAGGGCGAGAGCGGCGGCCGGGATGTTCGACTACGACCAGCGAGGCATCCTCGACTCCACGCACCTCCGGTTCTTCACCCGCCGGTCGTTCCTTCGGATGGCTCACCAGGTCGGTCTCGAGCCGGTCGCACATCGTCACACGGGACTGCCGTTCGACGCCCTGCGGCTGCGCACCGACCGTCCCTTCGGCAAGGTCATGTCACTCGTCGACCGTGCGCTCGTGCGCGCGTGGCCGACGATGTTCGCCTACCAGTTCGTCTACGAGCTGATGGTCAGCCCCGCCCTCGATGTGGCGAGCGACACTCCAGCCTGACGGCGCCGATCGAACCGCGCGTCGAACCGCTCGGACGATCACCGTCGTCGCCACCGTGCTGTTCGTGCTGCTCGTGTGCCGATGGCGGCCATGGGACCTGTTCGACGAGGCCGGGTTCAGCACCGACTTCTATGACGAGCAGGCGCGCTCGTTCCTCCGGCTGCGCCTCGCGGTCCGGCCGGAGGTCGCCGGGCACGAGGGCTTCCTGATCGACGGGCGCACCTACCTCTACTACGGGCCGTTCCTCGCGCTGGTGCGGTTGCCGTTCGCGCTGTTCGGCGACGTGTTCGCGCAACGGTTGACCCGTATCTCGATGATCGTCGGGTTCGTCGTCTGGTGCACCGGCGCCTACCACCTCGTGACGACCGCGCAGCGTTGGGCACACGAGCGATGGGCCGTTGTGAGCGCGACCGTGTCGGCGTGGCGCACCGGTGTGTTCGTCGCTGCGGCCGCGTGCTCGCCCGTGCTGTTCCTCACCGGCTGGGTCAGCGTGTATCACGAGACCGAGCTCTGGGCCGCGACCTTCGCTGTCTGGGCGTTCGTCGCTGCCCTGCGAACGGTGATGACCGGCAGCCAACGTGATGCGGCGCTCACAGCAGCCTTCGTCGCCGCGACGACGCTCACACGTGCGTCAGTCGGCCTGGGAGTCGCCGCGGGCGTGGGACTGGTCGCGCTCGTCTCGTGGCGACGGATTCGTCGGTGCAGCATCGTGCTCCTCGTCGGCTGCATCGGCGGCTTCGCCGTCCACGCCGCGATCAACTGGGCGAAGTTCGGATCACCGACCGCGCTGCCCGCCGATCGTCAAGTGCTCACGCTGCAGGATCCGACGCGGGCGGCGTGGTTCGCAGGCAACCACGACAGCTTCTTCAGCACCCGCTTCCTCCCGACGACGCTCGTGCAGTACCTCCGTCCCGACACGATCCGCTTCGAACGTCTCGTCCCGTTCCTCCGCTACGGTCCCCTCGCCCGCGACCGCGGGTCGTACCCAGTCGAGTCCGTCACGCCGGCATCCTCGCTGACCGCCGCGGCCACGCTGCTCTGTGTCGTCGCCGCTGTCGGCCTGGTGGTCATCGCGCGCCGGCGCGACGCGATCTGGGGATCGCTGGTCGCGGGCGCCGCGATCGCGGCGGTGCCGACGTTCACGATCGGGTTCATCGCCAACCGCTACCTCGTCGACATGATGCCGCTGCTGCTGCTGCCTGCCGCTGCCGCCATGGTCGCGGTGTCGCTCCCCCATGTCGAACGGTGGCGCCGCCTGTGGCAGGTGGTTGCCGTCGCCTGCGTCGCCTGGGCCGCGTGGTGCAACGTCGCCCTCGCGACGTGGACGCAGAACTTGAAGGAGCCCGGTTTCACCGAGCTGCGCTATCGAGTCGACAGCGCGCTCTTCGGCGGCTCGTCGCCCGGGCTCGAGGTGATCGAGGCAGGTTCCTCGGTGCCCCGTGACGGCATCGTCGGCCTCGCACTCGTTCCCGACACCTCCGAGTGCGAGGCCGTGTACATCGCCGAGCAGGGCGCGTGGGTCGCCCTCGAGCGCCTCGATGGAACCAGCCAGGTGCGCGGCACCATCGACCTCGCACCGCGCGACGCACAGTTCGTCGCAGGCAGCGACACGTGGACGGTGACCCTCGAGCGCGACGGCGATCGTGCACGCGCGGTGTTCGACGACGGCACCGCCACCACGGGCGAGTGGATCGACGTGGCCGGGGTGGACGTCGCCGTCACCGTCGTCGACGACATGGTGATCGGCCAGTTCTTCGTCGCCGTCGAGGGCCGCACGAGCCTGTTCCGCTTCGGCACCCCACCTGGCGCCATGGTGCCCGGCGACTCGCTGCGACCGGGCGCGCCGCCGACGGATGAAACCCTCTGCCACCTGCTGCAGGGGCGTCGGTAGAGTTTCGCCCGTGGCATCGACCCAGAGATCTGGCTGGACGCCGTCGTCGTGGCACGGCCACGAGGCCGCGCAGCAACCCGATTGGCCCGACCTCGGCGACCTCGATCGCGCGCTGAAGCAGATCGCAAGCTACCCACCCCTCGTCTTCGCCGGTGAGGCGCGGTCGCTCGAGTCGTCGCTCGCCCAGGTCGCCGCCGGCAACGCGTTCTTGCTGCAAGCGGGCGACTGCGCCGAGAGCTTCGAGGAGTTCTCCGCGGTGAACATCCGCGAGAAGCTGCGCGTCATCCTGCAGATGGCTGTCGTGCTGACGTACTCCCTCGGCGTGCCCGTGGTGAAGGTCGGGCGCATGGCCGGGCAGTTCGCGAAGCCCCGCTCCGCGCCGTTCGAGAAGATCGGCGACGTCGAGGTGCCGAGCTTCCGTGGGCACATCGTCAACGATCCCACGCCGACCGACGCCGCTCGCACGCCCAACCCCGAGCGGCTCGTGCAGGCGTACCACCAGTCGGCATCCACCCTGAACCTGGTCCGCGCGTTCACCAAGGGCGGCTTCGCCGATCTCAACCGGGTGCACGCGTGGACGCAGGAGTTCGTGGCGTCCAGCCCCGAGGGACGGCGCTACGAGCAGATCGCAACGGAGATCGACCGGGCCCTCAAGTTCATGCGCGCGTGCGGAGTGGACACCGAGAACAACCACCGCCTCAGCGAAGTCGACGTCTACACCAGCCACGAAGCGCTGCTGCTCGGCTACGAAGAAGCGCTCACCCGTCAGGACTCACTCACCGGCGCGTGGTACGACTGCTCGGCGCACATGCTCTGGATCGGCGAGCGCACCCGCCAGCTCGACGGCGCGCACGTCGAGTTCCTGCGCGGCGTCGGCAACCCGCTCGGCTGCAAGATCGGTCCCACCACCACACCCGAGTTCGTGCTCGAGCTCTGCGAGGCGCTCAACCCTGCCCGCATCCCCGGCCGGTTGACCCTCATCAGCCGCATGGGGCACGACAAGGTCGAGGCCGGGCTGCCGCCCATCCTGCGCGCGGTGCGCGACTCCGGTCACCCCGTCGTGTGGGCCTGCGATCCCATGCACGGCAACACGTTCACGTCGAGCACCGGCCACAAGACGCGTCGCTTCACCGACATCTGCGACGAGATCGACGGCTTCGTGCGCGCGCACCAGAGCGAGGGCACGTGGCCCGGTGGCATCCACATCGAGCTCACCGGCGACAACGTCACCGAGTGCATCGGTGGCGCCGACAACATCCTCGACTCGCAGCTCGTCGACCGCTACGAGACGGTGTGCGACCCGCGCTTGAACGCGCGACAGAGCCTCGACCTCGCGTTCCACGTCGCCGAGTCGTTGCGCGCCAGCCGGCTGGTCTGAGGTCCATCGGACTGCGCCACCGAGGCCGGGTCGCTGACGATGCAGTCGCTCGATCTCGCCGCGACGTGGCCGGTCGAGCACGCCAGCCTCGCGGTCGTCCGCCTGGACAGGGACCCGCAGCCGGCCATTTCAACATGGGGTGACCCCGACCGCGAGTACCGGATCGCGTCAGTCGCCAAACCGATCACCGCATGGGCGACGTTGGTCGCGATCGAGGAGGGACTGCTCGGCCTCGACGATCCGGCGGGACAGCCAGGGTGCACGATTCGCCACCTGCTCGCGCACGCGGGCGGCTACGGCTTCGACGGTGAACGTCCGATCAGCCCTCCCGGCCGCCGCCGCATCTACTCGAACACCGGCATCGAGCTCGTCGCCGCCGCCGTCGCCGAGGCTGCGGCGATGCCCTTCGACCGCTACCTGCGCGAGGCCGTGTTCGAGCCACTCGGCATGGCGTCGTCGAGCCTCCGCGGTTCACCTGCGCACGGTGTGCGCAGCACGGTGCACGACCTGTGCCGGTTCGCGCACGAGCTGATGGACCCGGTGCTCATCAGCCGCGAAACGGCCGATGCCGCCACGAATCCCGTGTTTCCCCAGCTCGCGGGCATCATTCCCGGAGTGGGCCGATTCGATCCCTGTCCGTGGGGGCTCGGGGTGGAGATCAAGGGCGACAAGCACCCGCACTGGATGGGAACCACCAATTCATCGACCGCGTTTGGTCACTTCGGTGGGGCCGGTACCTTCCTGTGGGTGGATCTGGGGGTTGCACGACCGTCTGCTGTGGCGTGTGTGGCGCTCACCGATCGCCCGTTCGACGAGTGGGCCACCGAGGCGCTGGCGAAGTGGCCCGAGCTCAGCGACGCAGTGATCGCCGAGGTACGTGGCGCGGGGGCGATGCCGTGATCCTCCGCCCCGGCGACCGTGTGCGCATCGAGACGACGGCCGACGACGGCCTCCCGATGGTGAAGTACGGATTCGTCGGCGGGGTCAACGGGGGCGACGGTCCGGTCGTCGTGATGCTCGACGGCGCGCTGGGCGGTGAGCCCGTCGATCTCGGATCGGTGCAACTCGTCAGCATCACCAACGTCGAGCTGTGCCTGGCCGGGAGCGACCTCATGATCGAGCCCGAGCTGCGCCGCGGCCTGGTGAACCTGTGGCACGCCGAGGCCGACACCGCCGGGCTCGACGTCGACTCGCTCCATCCGCTCGGTGACGGCCTGCCCGACTCCGAGCACTCCTGGGCGCTGGCCGAGCTCATCGCTGGCGGCGAGCAGTACATCGTGCGCGCCTACCGCACGCCCGACGAGCCCGACATCGTCAGGGTGCGCGCCGACAGGCCCACGCGATGGGGCTCGTGAAGGGGCACAGGCCCGACGGCTGGTACGCCCTCCTCCTCGCCACCGCAGCCATCGGCATCTCCAACAGCGTCGTCTTCTCCGTGCTGTCCGACCTGCAGGACAAGTACGGGTTCGCCGACTCCGGACTCGGGCTCATCGCCGGATCGGGCATGGTCGTCGGCTTCGTCAGCCAGTTGCTGCTCGCACCGCTCGCCGACCGGGGTCATTCGAAGGCGCTGCTGCTCGGTGGGCTCGCGATCGCAGTCGTCGGCAGCTTGTTGT
>JBFWSW010000106.1:0-10895 GCA_050248155.1 Ilumatobacteraceae bacterium | reverse complement strand
GGCGGCGGCGAAGTGCGCCAGCGCCGTGAACCACGGTCCGATCTTCACCGCGAGCGGCACGTCGATCTCGGCCTTCACCTCTTCGACGAGCTCGAGGTAGCGCTGTTCGACCTCGAGCGACGAACGACGCGGGTCGACGACCACGTCGTAGAGGTTCAGCTCGATCGCGTGCGCGCCCGCCTCGGCGAGATGGCGCGCGTAGCGCACCCACCCGCCCGGTGAGACGCCGTTGAGGCTGGCGATCACGGGGATGGAGAGGCGCTCCCGTGCCGACTCGACGAGGGTCAGGTGGCTGATCGCACCGTTGTCGTACGCATCGAGCTGTGGCAGGTACGACATCGCCTCCCCGAACGACTCGGTGCCCTGCTCGAGGATGCGCTCGACGGCGAACGCCTGTCGCTCGACCTGTTCCTCGAACAGGGACGGCAGCACCAGAGCGCCGGCACCGGCGCGCTCGAACTGCTCCCACATCGACGGGTCACCGGTGAGTGGGCTCGCCGAGGCGACCAATGGGCTCTGCAACGTGAGACCGAGGTACTGGGTGGTGATCGCGACCATCGGATCCTCCGTCACTCGGGGTCGTCGTCGAGCACGACGGGGTCGGCATGGGCGGGCGCGGCTCGCTCGACACCCGCGAGTTGCTCGTAGAAGCGGTGGCGGTTCTCCACATCGGTCTGCGCCAATGCGGTGAGCTCGGCTGCACGCTCCGGATCGCTGCGGGCAAGCATCGAGAAGCGAGCCTCGCTGGCGGCGAAGTCCGCGTAGGGCATCGACGGCGCCGCGCTGTCCAGCTGCAGCGGCTGCGTCGTCTCGCCATCACCCGGGCGGTACCGGTACATCGGCCAGTGCCCGCTGTGCACGGCGACCTTCTGCTGCGTCATCGACTGGGCCATGTCGAAGCCGTGGGCGATGCACGTGCTGTACGCGATGACCAGCGACACCCCCGGGTACGCCTCGGCCTCGAGCAGCGCTTTCACGGTCTGGATGTCGCTCGCACCCATCGCGACGCGGGCGACGTACACGTCACCGTACGACATCGCCTCGAGCCCGAGGTCCTTCTTCCCGGTCGGCTTTCCCGCCGCTGCGAACTTCGCGACGGCACCGCGTGGCGTCGCCTTCGATGCCTGACCGCCCGTGTTGGAGTAGACCTCCGTGTCGAGCACGAGGATGTTGACGTTGCGGCCGCTCGCGAGCACGTGGTCGAGGCCGCCGGCGCCGATGTCGTAGGCCCAGCCGTCGCCGCCCACGATCCACGTGCTCTTGCGCACCAGCGATCCGGCGAGGTCGAGCAGCCGGCGCGCCTCGGCGTCGTCGAGCTCGGCGAGGCGCTCCCTGAGCACCGCAACCCGGTCGCGCTGGGCCCTGATCGGGAGGTCACCTCCGTCGTCGACACCGCCTTCGATCGCGGCCACGAGATCGGGTCCGAACACCCCGGGGTGCCGACCGGCCAGCCGTTCGAGGAGCTCGAGCGCCATGCGCCGTTGTGCTTCGAACCCCACTCTGATGCCCAACCCGAACTCGGCGTTGTCCTCGAACAAGCTGTTGCTCCAGGCCGGACCGCGGCCCTCCGCGTTCGTGGTGTACGGCGTCGTCGGCAGGTTGCCGCCGTAGATGCTGCTGCATCCGGTCGCGTTCGCGATCAGCAAGTGGTCGCCGAACAGCTGTGTCAGCAGCTTCAGGTACGGCGTCTCGCCGCAACCCGAGCAGGCACCACTGAACTCGAACAGCGGCTCGCGCAGCTGGCTGGTCTTCACCGACGCCGGGTCCCATTGCGCGGGATCGGCGACGTCGAGGCGGAGGAACTCCTCCC
This sequence comes from Ilumatobacteraceae bacterium, assembly GCA_050248155.1. Lineage (GTDB taxonomy): Bacteria > Actinomycetota > Acidimicrobiia > Acidimicrobiales > Ilumatobacteraceae > VFMC01. The sequence goes on along the minus strand of JBFWSW010000106.1, from coordinate 9,085 downwards.
ACGACACCCGCTCTCGATCGAGGTGCTCGTCGATCGGGCGCATGTTGATGCTCTTGCGCTTCACCTCGGTCTTGTCGTGAGCCGGGCAGGCGGTGACGCACAGCCCGCACCCGGTGCAATCGTCCGGCGCCACCTGGATCGTCAACGACAGGCCGGGCACCTCCCGGCTGCGGAACGACTTCGTCTTCAGCCCGCTCGCCGCGTCGAGCGCGTCGCCGTCGTACACCTTCATGCGGATCGCGGCGTGCGGGCAGACGATGGTGCACTTGCCGCAGTCGATGCAGAGATCGGGTTCCCAGATGGGGATCTCGACCGCGATCGTGCGGCGCTCGAGCTTGGACGTACCGGTCGTGAACGAACCGTCGGGTCGGAACGCACTGACGGGGAGGAGGTCGCCCTCACCCGCGAGCATGCGGGCCGTCGCCCGCCCGCCGGGGCCGTCGCCGATGGTCGACACCGTCGCCCGGCGATGCCGCGTCGCGCTGACGACCGCCGGAGCCTTCACCTCGTGCAGGTTCGCCAGCGAGTGGTCGACCGCGGCGACGTTGCGTTCGACCACCACGTCACCCCGCTTGCCGTACGTCTTCTCGATCGCGTCCTTCAGCTTGGCGATGGCCTCGTCGGTGGGCAGCACGCCCGACAGCGCGAAGAAGCACGTCTGCATGACGGTGTTGATCCGTCCACCGAGGCCCGCAGCGCGTGCGACGCTCGCGGCGTCGATCGCGTACAGGCGCAGGTCACGCTCGAGCACGATCGCCTGCACCTCCACGGGGAGCCGGTCCCAGATCTGATCGGGCGGGAACGGGCTGTTCAGCAGGACGGTCGCGCCGGGCGCCGCGACCGACAGCACGTCGAGCCGATCGAGGAACCCCCACTGGTGCACGCCCACGAACGTGGCCTGATCGATGAGGTAGGTGCTCTCGATCGGCTTGGTGTCGAACCGGAGGTGGCTCACCGTCATCGAACCGGACTTCTTCGAGTCGTACACGAAGTAGGCCTGCACCTCGAGATCGGTGTTCGCCCCCACGATCTTGGCCGTGTTCTTGTTCGCACCGACCGTCCCGTCGGCACCCAGCCCGTAGAAGACAGCCCGCACGGGTGCCGTGTCGGTGCGGAACGCGGGATCCCATTCCAGGCTGGTGTGGCTGACGTCGTCGACGATGCCCACGGTGAAGCCGTCACGGGGTGCCGGTGCGGCGGCCTCGTCGAACACGGCCTTCGCCATCGCCGGGGTGAACTCCTTGCTCGCGAGCCCGTAGCGACCCCCGATGACCCGCGGCTTCTGGCCGTCGACCCACGACGCGGCATCGCTGTGCCACAGCGCGGCGAGCACATCGCTGTGCATCGGCTCGAACGGGGCACCGGGCTCCTTCGTGCGGTCGAGCACCACGACGGTGCGGGTGCTCGGCGGAAGCGCCGCGAGCAGCTGACCGGTGGGGAACGGACGGAACAGGCGCACGACCACCACGCCCACACGATCCCCGGCGGCGTTCAGTGCATCGACCGTCTCGCGCACCGCGCCCGCGCCGGAACCCATGAGCACGATCACACGATCTGCGTCGGGGGCGCCGTAGTAGTCGACGAGGTGGTACGCGCGACCCGTCAGCTCGGCCAACCGGTCCATCTTCGCCTGCACGATCGACGGCACCTGCGCGTAGAAGGGGTTGCAGGCCTCGCGGGCCTGGAAGAAGACGTCGGGGTTCTGCGCGCTGCCGCGCAGCACCGGATGGTCGGGATCGAGACCACGCGCGCGGTGCTCGGCGAGCGCGTCGTCGTCGATCAGCTGCTCGATCTCGGCCGGCGCGAGCAGCCGGATCGTGTCGAGCTCGTGGCTCGTGCGGAAGCCGTCGAAGAAGTGGAGGAAGGGCAGCTTCGCATCGAGCGTGGCCGCATGCGCGACCGCTGCCAGGTCGGAGGCCTCTTGCACGTTGCTCGAGCAGAGCAGCACGAACCCGGTCGTGCGCGCCGCCATCACGTCGCTGTGGTCGCCGAAGATGCTGAGCGCGTGGGTCGCCACAGCCCTCGCTGCCACGTGGATGACCGTGGGCGTCAGCTCGCCGGCGATCTTGAACATGTTGGGCAGCATGAGCAACAGGCCCTGGCTGGCCGTGAACGTGGTGCCGAGCGCACCCTTGGTGACTGCGCCGTGGAGCACCCCTGCGGCCCCGGCCTCGCTCTGCATCTCGATCACCTCGGGCACGACACCCCAGAGGTTGGCGCGCCCGCGCGCGCTCCAGTCGTCGGCGAGCTCGCCCATCGACGAGGCAGGTGTGATCGGGTAGATGGCGATCACCTCCGACAGGAGATGTGCCACGCGCGCGGCAGCCTCGTTGCCGTCGACGACGGCCCGGGAGGCGGATGGGATCGATCCGTTCATGACGCATTCAGGATCGAGCGCGCGGGGCGACGCCGACAGGGACCTAAGACCCATCGGGGATGGTCCTAGGGCAGGCACGCGACGGAAGAGGGGGTGAGGCTGCCCACACCCCACGCGCATGGCAGCAGGCTTCCCCTCGACGCCCGAGCAGCGCATGATGTGCACCCATGAACCGCGTGAGATCGACCGAGGCCGGAGCGACCGCGACCGGAGTGGGCGTGCTGCTGGTCGACGACCAAGCACCGTTCCGGGCCGCCGCTCGTGCCGTGCTCGCGCGGACGGGGAGCTTCGCGCTCCTGGCGGAAGCGACGTCGGGTGAGGCTGCCGTCGAACTGGCGTCCGAGCTTCACCCCGCGCTCGTGCTCATGGACATCAACCTCGGTGAGATGGATGGGCTCGAGGCGACACGCCGCATCACGCGCGATCGGCCATCGACGCTCGTGGTGCTGATCTCGACCTACGCCGGTGACGATCTGCCACCGGAGGCCCGGACGTGCGGGGCGAGGGCGTACGTGAACAAGGACGATCTCACCCCGCAGCTGCTCGAAGCGGTGTGGGAGCGAGGGGGGGATCCGAACTGGCAGCGCGACACCTGACGGAGGCGACATGTCCGACGAGCACCTCACCCATGGCTGGGAGCCCGACCTTCCGGCAAGCGACTCGATCCTCCGGGCCTTCGTGCTGTCGCTCGTCGACCGCTCACACCTCCTGACCGAGAGCGCCCACGGACGGCTCGACCGGTCCGACGATCTCGCCGTCGCCGACCCTGCCTCACCCGTCTTCTTCGACAACGCCGCGGTCCTGCTGCAACCTCCCGCGTACGTGAACCTCGACGACGTGGTCGAGCGGACGCTCGCCTTCTACCCCGCCGATCGTCACTTCGTCCTGATGTCGGCATGGCCCACGCCCGATCTCTCCGGTCACGGTCTCGAGCTCATGGGCCACCCGCCGCTCATGGTCCGGCCGGCCGGCGGCACGGCTCCACCGCTCCCGGCCGGCTTCGAGATCCGAGCCGTCGACGACGAGCAGTCGCTCGACGAGTTCGTCACCGTCATCACCGAGGCGTACCCGATCCCATCAGCCGCTGGCACCGCGCTGGCCGATCCCTCGATCCTCGGCGGCGCGATCTCACTGTTCGTCGGCCACCTCGACGGTCGGCCGGTCGCCACGTCCGGTGTCCATGTCGGGCGGGGCCTCAACGACGTCGAGTGGGTCTCGACCATGCCGACGTGCCGCGGCCGTGGCATCGGCGCAGCGATCACCTGGGCAGCGACGCTCACCGAGCCGACCCTGCCCGCAGTCCTCATCGCGAGCGATCTCGGCCAGCCCGTCTACGAGGCCATGGGCTACATGCGCATCCAGCGCCTGACCATGTGGCACAGGCCACCGCAGGCTCAGCCGGCCTGACGGTGTGAGCCGGAGTTCCAGGCGAGCACCAGCAGCGCCAGCGCGAACGCCACGCAGACGGGCTGCAGGAAGCTGAACTGACGGATGACCACCAGCTGCACGGCGATCCAGCCGACGAGCATCACACCGGCGAGCTCGCCGGTGTGACCGGCCCGCCCGTCCTCGCGCCACGCCCGCCACGCGGTGACGGCCATCGGCAGGGCGACGATGGCCGCCAGCGCAGTGCCCGCCAGGACCGGGCTGTCGAAGGGCAGACGCTCGTCGATGGTGCTGCCCATGTCGATCCAACCCATCGCGAGACCGAGCCCTCCGCCCACGGCCGCCACGGCCATCACCAGCGCAAGCCCCGCGAGGGTTCGCCGGAAGGCCAGGCGGTCGAGCCTGGTCCGCTCCGCGGTGTCGAGGTCGAGCGGCACGTCACGTCCTCTCGTCTGACCGCCTTCAGCGAACCTCCCGACGTCGCATCCGCCTAGGGCCGAAGGTCCTCGCCGTCGACGGTGAAGCCTCGGTGGACGCGACCACGACACCACCCACCACCGCGAGCATGCCGACGACCGCCGCGACCCGGAGCGTCTCGCCCAGGAAGGCCGCAGCGAGGATCGCCGCGGTCACCGGTTCGAGCATCGTGATGGCAACGGTGTCGCGTACCGGGATCGTGCGCAACGCGCTGCTCCAGAGCGCGTAAGCAAGGGCGGTCGCGACGAGGCCGACGTACGCGAGCGCCACCAGCTCGCCTCCGGTGGGCATGGGCTCGCGCGCCTGCACCGCCACGATCGCGGCGAGCGGTGCAGCGCCACCGAAGACCGTCGCGACCGCTGTCAGGTGCGACCGTTCCGAGCTCAGATCGCGGATGACCCCCGCGTACACGGGGAAGGCTGTCCCTGCCGTGATCGCCGACAGCCAGCCGAACCAGATCGGGTGCCACGAGCCACCTGCCACGAGTGCCACTCCGACGATCGCCGATCCGACACCGCCGAGCCACCGGCGCGTCAACGAGGCGCGGCCTCGCACGTGATCCATCACGCCGGCGGCGATGGGACCCGTGCCGATCGTGAGGACCGTCGCCTGTGTCACTCCCAGCCGGTCGACTGCGGTGAAGAACGCGACCTGGAACCCGACCACCGAGATGGCCCCCAGCGCGACCGACGCGACAGGTGCTCGCCGACGCCAGGGAGGGCAGCCCGCGACCCAGCTGAGGGCGACGAGTGCACACCCGCCGACCGCGACGCGCCATCCGGCGAGCACCATCGGGTCGGTCGTGCTCGCCTGGAGGCGCGTGGCGACGCTCGCCGTGCCGAACAGGCACGCCGCAGCAGCAACCGCGGATCGCGGGTCGAGAGCACGGGACCATCTCGTCGGCACGTGGCCATCGTGAGCCACGAAGAGTGGAGTGCGATTGCGTACTTCACCACGCTTTCCACGATTCGTAGAATCCGATTCCATGGATGCCATCGATCGCGAGATCCTGTACCAGCTCCAGCTCGACGGTCGGATCGCCAACAACGAGCTCGCCGACCGTGTCGGTCTCAGCCCATCGCCGTGCCACCGGCGGGTGCGGCTCCTCGAATCGAACGCGACCATCCGGCGCTACACGGCCATCGTCGACCCGATCTCGATCGGCCGCGGGTACGAGGTGCTCCTGTGGGTGACGCTGCGCACGGTCACGCGCGAGTCGCTGGCCGCGATCGAGGCTGCGTTCGAGTCGCTCGACGAGATCACCGAAGCCCACCGGATGATGGGCCAGCCCGACTACCTCATCCGCGTCGCGGTACCGGACAGCGCAGCGTTCGAGACCTTCTACATCGACACGCTCGCTGCGCTGCCCGAGGTGCAGACGTTGACGTCGATGACGACGATGAAGACCATCAAGCGCAACCCACCGCTGCGCGCGCTGGCCTGATCGAAACGACCTCGGTGCTCGTACGCTCCCATCCGTGCACGCACCGCGTCAGCTCCGTCGTCCCGTGCGCCGATGAGCACGATCCTCGTCGCGCTCGGTCTCGCCGTCGGGGCGTGGTGGTTCGCCGGCCTGCGCTCCCTGCCGCTCGCCCGTGCAACGGGACAGAGCGCCGCCGAGGCGCTCAGCGTGGTCGTACCGGCCCGCGACGAGGCGGCCACGTTGCCTGCGTTGCTCACCTCGCTGCGAGCGAGTGGACCCATCGTGCACGAGGTGATCGTGGTCGACGACGCGTCGACCGACGCGACGGCAGAGGTCGCCGCGGCGCACGGCGCCACGGTCGTGCGCCTCGAGGGTGACCCGCCGCCAGGATGGACCGGCAAAGCCCACGCATGCGCCCGAGGCGCATCGGTGGCGACGGGTTCCGTGCTGCTGTTCCTCGACGCCGACGTCACGGTCGCACCCGGCGGGCTCGACCGTCTGCTGGACGCGCAGGCACGGCATGGCGGGCTCGTCTCGGTCCAACCGCACCACCGCATCGAGCGCTCCTACGAATCGCTGTCGGCGACGTGCAACGTGATGGCGATCGTCGGCACCGGCGTCTTCGCCGTGTGGCCGCGGACGCGCAAGCCCATCGCCTACGGACCCTGCCTCCTGACCACGACCGACGACTACCGAGCCGTCGGCGGGCACACCGCGGTGAAAGGTGAGGTGATCGAGGACGTCCACCTCGCTCGGCGGTACGCCGAGCACGGCTTGCCGGTGCACGCCTTCGGTGGCGGCGACGCGCTCTCGTTCCGCATGTACCCGGGTGGCCTCGGGCAGCTGATCGACGGCTGGACCAAGAGCCTGGCCCCCGGCGCCGGACTGGTCAGCCCGGTCGCAGTCCTCGCCGCGGCATGGTGGCTCACCGCGTGCCTGGCCATCGGGGTGCGCGGCATCGGCGCAGTGCTGCAGCCGGGATCGCTCGAGCTGGGCGCGGCGGTCGCCGCACTCGCCGGCTGGATCGCCGTCACGCTCGAATTGCGGTGGATGCTGCGCCGCATCGGCTCGTTCGGGTGGTCGACGGCCATCTTCCACCCGGTCCCGATGTGCGCGTTCGTCGCCCTGTTCGGACGTTCGCTCTGGCTGACCTTCGTTCGCGGGCGGGTGCGCTGGCGCGGTCGCGACATCGCGGTCTGACCGGCCACACTGGACCCATGCCGCCGCTGCAGTTCTCGCCGCTCACCACGGTGCTCGTGGACATCGGCGCGTGGATCGTCATCCACACCCTCACGGGGTACGTCGTGCACCGGCTGCCTGTCGAGCGGTTGCAGCGCGACGGGTGGCTGCTCCACATCCGCGACGCCGAGGCCGACGGCGGCTTCTACCGCCGCGTGGGCATCCGCCGCTGGAAGGACCGGTTGCCGGAGGCAGGAGACTTCTTCGACGGCGGGATGTCGAAGCGGCACCTGCCGTCCGAGGCCGACGGCGGGCTGCGCCGCTTCGCCGTCGAGACCCGTCGAGCCGAGCTCGGCCACTGGTCGGCGATGGCCGGCGGCCCGCTGTTCTTCCTGTGGAACGAGCAGGCGATCGCGCTGCTCATGGTGATCTACGGCATCGTCGTGAACGCGCCGTTCATCGCGATCCAGCGCTACAACCGGCTGCGCGTGTCACGCGTGCTGGATCGCGCCGAGCGCGCCGGACGTCCCGAGCCCGACGTCGTCGCGCGACCCGACGACGCCACCCGCTGACCCGGGCAACAGGCGGCCATGGTGGCCGTGTGGTGCCCCGATCCGAGCGAGCGGTGGGGAATGCGGGCATCCGACGGCCGTCATGGCCGTGCGCTGCCCGCATTCGACCCGCGGGTCAGTGATGCCGTGACGGATCGACGCCGCCGGGCTCGTCGACCGACGACGCGTCGACGATGTGGGTACCGTCCTCGGTCTCGATGCCCCGCTCGCGATCGCGGCGGTCGGCGCGCACCGAGGCCCCGATCGCCACGACGAGCACGAGCGCGATGACGCCGAGGGACACGAAGGTCGGCATGTGCACCTCGAAGGGCTCACCGATGAGGAGCATCTTGATGCCGACGAACGCCAGGATGACGCCGAGGCCGGTGTTGAGGTAGCGGAACCGGCCGTGCATGCCGCCGAGCAGGAAGTACAGCGAACGCAGCCCGAGGATCGCGAAGGCGTTCGATGCGAACACGATGAACGGCTCGCGGCTGACCGCCAGGACGGCCGGCACCGAGTCGACCGCGAACACGACGTCGGTTGCCTCGATGAGGATGAGCACAGCGAACAGCGGCGTCGCGACGCGACGGGCGTTCTGCCGGGTGAAGAGCTTCTGCCCGTCGTACTCGTTCGTGGTCGGCACGAGCCGGCGCACGAGGCGCATCGCGATGTTCTTGTTGTAGTCGACCTCTCGCTCCTCGTCGTGCCGAGCGATCTTCAGCGCGGTGTACAGCAGGAAGGCGCCGAACACGTAGAGGATCCAGTCGAACCGCTCGATCAGCGACACGCCGGCGAAGATGAAGACGGCGCGCAGCACGAGTGCGCCGAAGATGCCCCAGAACAGCACGCGGAACTGGTACTGGCGGGGCACCGAGAAGAACGAGAAGATCACCGCCCAGACGAACACGTTGTCGACGGACAGGCTCTTCTCGATCAGGAAGCCGGCGTAGTACTCGCTGCCGGCCTGGCCGCCCTGCCAGGCGAGCATGACCACGCCGAAGAGCAGGCCGATCGAGATCCAGATGGCCGACTCGATGCTCGCCTCCTTGATGGAGATGACATGCGGGGTCCGATGGACCAACAGCAGGTCGGCCACGAGCAGCACGATGATCGTCGCGCTGAGGACCAGCCACACCCAGAGCGGCACGTCGAACTTGGCGAAGTTGTCGTCGGAGGACGCCTCCGCAGCGAGGCGCCCTGGGACGAGTGAGGTGAGAGCAGCGATCACATGGTCTCCCGACAGGGACCGAGAGTGGGAGTGCACGAACGTTGGTGAAGCATGGAGATCCTCCAGGGAGAGCGGGTGGGACTGGTGATGCGGCGCGTCAGCGCACGAGCACCACGGAGACCGAGCCCGCCGGCGGCCCACGCCACGGTGGCGGGACGCGATCGTCCCACTGCGTCGGGAGGAGCGCATCGGTCATGACGGCCAGGCGGAACGACCGAGCACGGCGTCGACCACGACGCCTCCGCCATCCGAGGATGCGCTGCGCGCAGCGGCGGAGCGACGACGTCGACCTGGGTGCGTCCGCCTCGATGACGGTCGACGTGAGCTCACCCGGCCCGGCGGTCGATGGCCCGCTCGCGGCGGCGACGGAGGGGGCCCCCACCAGCAACACGACACTCAGCAGCGCGACGAGCCAGCGACTCACACGGCGAGGAAGGGCACAGGCGTCTGGTGGCACGGGG
>JBFWSW010000105.1:0-11073 GCA_050248155.1 Ilumatobacteraceae bacterium | reverse complement strand
TCGGTCGGTCCCTGACGCACGATGCATGCCCTGGGGCGCGTCATCGCGTTCCTCCCTTCGACAAGGCGCGAGACGGAGTGAGCGCCAGGATCCTGAGGTCGTTGCGCAGCGACCAGGTGTCGACGTACTCGACGTCGAGCCGCAGCATGTCGCGTGGCGACAGCGATGCCCGACCACTGACCTGCCACAGCCCCGTCATGCCGGGCTTGCACGCGAAGCGGCGAAACATCCAGGGCTCGTACGCGTCGAGCACTTGCGGCACCTCGGGCCGGGGCCCGACCAGGCTCATCGTGCCGAGCAGGACGTTGGCGAGCTGGGGGAGCTCGTCGATGCTGGTCCGCCGCAGCCAGCGACCGAGCCGGGTGATGCGCGGATCGTCGTCGAGCTTGAACATCTCGCTGGTCGGGTCGCCGCCCTCGCGGACGAGCCGCGTGACGTAATCGACGTGACGGCGGTCGTCTGCCCCGTGCGTCATCGAGCGGAACTTGAGCACCGTGATCGGGCGGCCGTTCAGTCCCACCCGTCGACCGCGGTAGATCGCAGGCCCGGGGCTGTCGAGCCGCACAGCGATCCCCACCACCACGAGCGCGGGCAGGAGGATGACGAGCAACGCCGCCGACGCCGCGATGTCGAGCGATCGTTTGACTGCCAAGCGCGCTCTGTTGTGTCGTCGCAGAACTGCAGCGGCGAACGCGTCGGGGATGCCCGATGCGACGGTCACGGTTGAACACCGGGGGCCACGGGCGAACGGCGAGCCTCGGGCGCTCGATCACGCAGCACATCGACCACCTCGCGCACCTGCTGTCGAGCCGACGGCAGCAGCACGACGAGACATGCGAACGCGATGGCCGGGCCGCGCCACGCCCAGTCGGCGTTGCCCAGGGAGATGACGGGACCGAGCGCGACGATCCAGACGAGGCTCGGCCCCACCGAGATGGCAGCGCTGGCATGCAGCGCCAACGGGATGACCACCAGGCCGGCCACACCCGCGAGCCGCGCCCAACCGATTCCCTCGAGTCCGTTGCGGGGTACCAGCACCAACGCCGCGCCGACGAGCACGGCGACCTGCAGCACCGACCCGACCACCACCGGGGCGTTGCGCTGCAACACCGATAGCGCGTAGGACTGCACGTTGAACAAGGCGGTGACGAAGAACGTCAGTGACAGCAAAGGGAACACCACCGCGGCCTCGCGCCACTCGTCGCCGAAGAGCCATGGCACTGCATCGGTGGCCACCAACCCGAACAGCGCGAGCGGCAGGCCGACCGCCACCAGTTGCAGCGCGCCGGCGTCGGTGACCGCTCGTTGCAGGCGGGTGCGGTCGCGCTGCACCCGGCCGAAGATGACGAGCGAGAGCCGGCGGGTCGCGCGCTGCACGAAACCGAGCGTGTCGATCAGCCGCAGGGCGAGCGCGACCTGGCCCACGGCAGCTGCGCCGAGCTGCGGACCGATGATGAGCGGGTTCACGATCTCGGTGGGATGAGCGAGGATCCAGCTCCCACTCGAGTAGCCGAGGCCGAATCGGGTCATCTTGCGCGCCTCGTGTCGGTCCCACGCCCACCGCGGACGGAACCTCGCGACACGCGCGCTTCCTGCGAGCAGCCACGCTTGCGAGGCGATCCAACCGCAGATCGGAGCCCACACACCCGCGCCCGCCCACGCCATCGGCAACGCGACCCCGTAGAGCACCCCGTCGCTGACCACCTCGAGGATGGCGATCGACCGGTAGCGCAGGTCGCGTTCGATCAGCGCCTGGCTGGGCGCCCACAGCGCGTTCACCGGGATGCTGACGCAGAGCAGCGCGAACGGTGCGACGTACGAGCCGCCGCCAGCGATCGCCCCGATGGCGACGATCCCCGCGACCGAAGCGATCGTCACGACGGTCGACGACACGAGCACCAACGAGAACGCTTGGTGGAACCGTTCGGGAACGGCCTCGTCGGCCGGCAGCCGCATGAGGTAGGCCTCGGTGCCCAGCTGCGCCAGGGTCGTGAGCACGTAGACGACGGCGAGACTGCCGGCGTACAGCCCGTAGTCGGCGGGACCGATGAGCCGGGTGAGCAACAGCACACCCATGAGGCGGATCACGATTCCGCCCGCCTCGCGCGATCCGAGGTACAGGCCGCCACGGATGCCGTCGCGACGAAGGCTCACGCTCGGCTCGGATCGTCGACGGACCGCGGCAAACCCGACGCCATCACGGCGGCGACGGCGATGAACGCGTGCGGCAGCCCGGTCGTGAGGAAGTACGGGAACACCGCATGCATCGGGACGAGCAGCACGACGAGCAGGCCCACGACCGTGGCCGCGGCCGCGACGTCGGGGTCGGGTGAGTGGACGGCGGAGACTGCCGTCACCAGCGCGGTCACCATGAACGCAGCGAACGCGAGGAGGAGCACCACGCCGCCGCGGAGGACGAGCTCGATGTACACCGATTCGGTGAAGCGCCAGACGACATCGGGCGGGAGCTCTGGCCCGTAGCCCAACAGCACGCGGCCTCGGAGCGCAGGCAGGTAGTCCCTCGACCACACCTCCACCCGGTAGCCCAGCGTCTGCGGCAGCGGTGAACCCGATGGCGTGCCGCTGGAGAACTGCTCCGCGAGCCGGCCACGGATGTACGGGGCGAAAGCCAACACGGCGGGGACGAGCACGAGCATCGAGCGAAGCAGCACCGTTCCGAGCCGATGCTTGCGGGCAGCGAGGACCATGACGCCGACGAGACCGATGATGAACGTCGTGAACGTGAGGGTCAGCAACATCGCGCAGGTGCCGAGGCCGATGACGATCCCGAACGTGGCTCGCGAGACGAGATCGGACCGGCGGAGCAACAGCTCGATCGCAACGAGCAGAACCACCAGCAGGTAGCCGGCGAGCAGGTGCCAGTGCTCGAACGGACCGGTGGCACGCGGCTCGAGGAACCCTCCGTAGAACTCGAACTTCTCGCTCGTGAAGCGGGTCAGCAGCCGGTCGACACCTGCGACGTGGAAGTACTGCGCGATCGCCAGCGACGAGACGGGCACGCTGCCGAGCAGCAGCCATCGGAGCGCGCTGTCGCGCCGACCCGAGCCGGCGAGCGACACGGTCGCGGCGCGCAACAACAGGGCGTACTGGAAGGGCCCGAACAACGCGCTGACGAGGTCGAAGCTCGCGTTGCTGTCGTTGCGAACGATGCCGACGGCACCCATGACGAGGTTGGTCGCCGCGTACCCGAGGAGCGTCCAGTCGAGCGCGCGGAACGGCAGCGTGTGAGGCCTCGTTCCCACCAGCAACGCCACGGCTGCGGTCGCCACCAGGATGAGCTCGGAGATGCGCAATCCCGGCGCAGGCACACCGCGGGCGAGCCCGGACACCGCCGGGACGACCCCGACCAGCACCGGTCCTGCGAGATGCGGGCGCAGCACGATCGCGGCGATCCCCAGCGCGGCGGCGACGCCGATCGCGCCGGCCACCGGTCCTCGGGTGGCCGCTGCTCCGACGACGAGGACGCCGATCGTCGTGGCGACGACTGCGTGCCAGGCAGGTGGTGCCGTGCTTCGCCGCTGCACGACGAAGGGGCGGTCGTCAACGACGCGCCCCGCCCGGGGCCATGCATCAGCGGCGAGCACGATCGAGCACCAGCGCCCATCGAGGCTTGACGCCGACGTCCTGCAGCTGCCGGACTCCGTCGAGAACGTCGACCTCTCGGCTGCCTCGCGCGATGACCAGGACGGTTGCGTCGGACGACAGCGCGGTCTGCTCGGCCGTCCCGTCTCGACCAGCGACTTCGGTCGGCTCGAGGATCGCGGCGGCCTCGTCGTGGGTGTCGGACGGGTCGACGGACACCGAGTCGGGGAGGAGGTTCTGGATCAGCGCCGCGGCGCGTCGGGCGGTCGATCGGGTGGTGCCGGGCAACGGCACGCAGGCGACGCGGAGCGGGCGCGGTGCGTTGGTGAGCTCGGCCCACCGGGTGACTGCGATCCCTGCGGTCGCTGCCGTCGCCTTGTCGAGGTCGGTGGCCGCGACACCGAGGAGCAGCCGCACCATGGCGGCCTGGTCGATGCGGCGGTCGCTGCGCTCGAGCAGGACCGCCAACCCGCAACCGAGGAACAGACCGAGCACGGCGCCGAGCCAACCCGCACTGCCGAGGTAGCGGCGGCTCTGCTCGGCGTTCGGCTCGATGTCGAGCGCGACGAGGCTCCCTCGCGGGATGGACGCGCTCCCCTGCAGCAGGTGCGTGGTCGCGACGGTGAGCGCCGCAGTGGCCTCGGCGGGGGTGGACGCGCCGGAGTACGTGATCTCGAGGAGTGCGGTGGTGCCGAGCTGGCGCGCCGAGAGCCGATCGTCGACGTCATCCGTGGTGACCCCGGTGCCCTCGCCGACGACGCGGTGCAGCTGCTCGTCGTTCATCACCACCTCGACGTACGACGCCGCGAGGTGGGATGCCTCGTACGCGTTGCCGGGCTCGCCCGACTCGGCTCCCGACGGTACGTACATCACGGTCGTCGCCTCGTACGAGTCGTCCTCGAGCGTCGACACCAGGACGGCGACGACGGTGACCCCGACCACGGTCAGCACGATGACCCAGCCGCGCCGTGCCAGAGCTCGCAGCAAGCCGGCGACCCTCATGCGGACCGCTCCCGAGCGCGCAACCGTGCACCGATCGGTGGCAGGTCGGCGACCCGTCGCAAGACCCGCGCCGGCGACCCTGCCACAACCATCCCTGCGCCGACGTCGCGGGTGACGACCGACCCCGAGCCGACCAGGGCGCCGGCACCGATGACGACGTACGGGAGCACCGTCACGTTCACCCCGAGTTGGGCTCCGGCACCGATGTGCGGGCCGCCCATGACGGCTGCAGACTCGGCATCGCCGGGGTAGAGGTCGTTGGCGATGGACACGCCCGGTGCCAGGAAGGCGCCGTCCTCGATGGTGGTGAACTGGGCGACGTAGCAGTTGGCGTGGATCTTGACGTTGTCACCGATCCGGCATCCGTAGTCGATGACCGAGTTGCTCCAGACCGACACGTCGTCGCCGATCACGCACTCTTCGCGGATGACGACGTGGTGCCCGGTCTGCAAGCGGCGGCCGATGCGCGACCCGCGGTACAGCACCGAGCCCGATCGCAGCTGTGCACCCTCGCCGAGGACCAACGGCCCGCACACGGACCTGCCGGGTTCGTACCCCAGCGTCACCCCCGGATCGGCATGCGCCGGTGCGCCGACGACGGCTGCTTCGTCGCGGGCGTCGGGATCAGGCGACATGTCTCGCACGGAAGAACCCGGCGACGCACCACGCGACTCGTTCGACATCCGACTCGGTGATGTGCGGGTGGATCGGGAGCGAGATGATCTCGCCAGCGGCCTGCTCGGCGACAGGGAGCGACGGGGGCCGGTCGGTGCTGAACGCCGGCTGGAGGTGGCACGGCACGGGGTAGTGGACGCCTGCCCCGATCGCGTTCGCGCCGAGGTGGGCGAGCAGTTCGTCGCGGCGGGGGGTGCGCACCACGTAGAGGTGGAAGACGTCGTCCTCGGCACCGCGACGCAGACGCGTCACCGGCAGATCGGCCAGCGCCTGCTCGTACCACGAAGCCACGAGGCGGCGGCGGTCGTTCCACTCGCGGAGCCGCCGCAGCTTCACCGACAGCACGGCGGCCTGGAGGCCGTCGAGCCGGCTGTTCCGGCCCGACAAGAGGTGCACGTGACGCGACTGCGCGCTGCGGCCGTGGTTCGCGATGGAGCGAACCCGCTCGGCGATGTCGTCGTCGCCCACCACCACGGCACCCCCGTCGCCGAGCGCACCGAGGTTCTTGCCGGGGTAGAAGCTGAACGCAGCGGTGGTTCCCCACGACCCAGCAGCGCGGCCGTCGCGTGACGCCAGGTGGGCCTGCGCCGCGTCTTCGACGACGCTGAGCGAGTGCCGTCGAGCGATGTCGAGGATCTCGCGCATCGGTGCCATCTGACCGAAGAGGTGTACCGCCACGATGGCCGTGGTTCGCGGGCCGATCGCTGCGGCCACGTGGTCGGTGCTGAGCAGCAGATCTGCAGGATCGACATCGACGAAGACCGGGTGCGCCCCCACCGCCACCACGGCGGACGCCGTCGCGACGAAGGTGTTGGTCGGGACGATGACCTCGTCACCGGGCCGGACCCCTGCCGCGTGCAACGCGAGCTCGAGGGCATCGGTGCCGTTGCCCACACCCACCGCAGCTCGAGCACCGCACGCCGCTGCCCAGTCGCGCTCGAACTCGTCGACGCACGGTCCGCCGATGAAGCCCGATCGTGACAACGTCGTCGCCCAGACGTCGTCGAGCTCGCCGCGGATCGAGTCGTGCGCGGCGCGGAGATCGACGAACTCGATGGTGCTCACGCGATGAGCCCCTCGCCCACGGGCAGGGCCAGCTCGACCGTGTCGCCGGTGTCGAGCGCCAGGGACGCGGCCTCGAGCACCCGCACGACGTTGACACCGCTCAGTCCACTCGCGAGCGGTAGCGACCCGGTGTCGATCGCACGGACGAAGTCGAGGTCCTCGAGCAGCAGTGGTTCCTCGAACGGAACGTACGGCGACACGATGCCGCCGTTGCGATACGTGGCGGGCACCGCGTGCAGCTGCTCGGGGTCGACCGGCGGAGTGACACCCTTGTCGTAGATGCGCAAGCGATCGTCGTCGGCGAGATCGTTGTACACGGCCATCTTCGAGCTGCCGACGACGGTGACCCGACGCACCTTCCGCGGCTCGAGCCAGCTGAGGTGCACCTGCGCACCGATGCCGCCGTAGTCGAGCTGCAGGTACGCCACGTCGTGGAAGCGATGATGCGCGTACTTGCCGCCCCACGCCCGCACGGTCACCGGGTCGCGACCCAGCACTCGGCCGATGATCGACAGATCGTGTGGTGCGAGGTCCCAGACGACGTCGACGTTCTGCTGGTACAGCCCGAGGTTCAACCGAGCGGTGTCGACGTGGTAGATGCGCCCGAGGTCGCCCGACTGCACGATCTCTCGTAGGTACTCGACTGCCGGGTTGTACACGAACGTGTGCCCGACCATCAGCACGATCCCAGCTGCGTCGGCCATCTCGACCAGGCGCAGTGCTTCGAACGAGGACGTCGCCAGTGGCTTCTCGACCAGTACGTGCTTGCCCGCGAGGATCGCCTCCGCCGCCGTCGTGAAGTGCGTCTCCGGAGGCGTCGCCACCACCACGGCATCGAGAGATCGCAGCTCGTCGGACAGGCGCTGGGCGAGCTTGACGACAGGACCGAAGGTCGAGCTGATGGCGTCGAGACGCGAGGCCGATGCGTCGATGGCGGTCACCTGCACGCCGGGGATGCCCGCCATGACGCGTACGTGCTTCGAACCCCAGTACCCGCACCCGATGATGCCGACCCGCACCCGCCTGTCCCTTCGCCCTCCGCTCCGGCGGCCTCGACCGTCGAGGCCCACCGCTGCGCTCCGACTGCCCCGCTGTCCGCTCCGGCGACTGTAGCCGACCGCGATCACACGCTCGCCACGCTGTCCGACGGCCCATCGCGGCCGCAGTAGCATCGACACGCGGATCATCGGCGGACGGGGGGTGGGTCATGGACGAGTCAGGTATCGATCCGGAGCGCCGAGGCCACTGGACACGCCGCGCCTTCGTCCAGTGGTTGGCGGGAACGGCGGGCGCGGCATTCATGACTCCGTGGCTCGCCGACGCCGTGGCCGCGGCCGACTCGAACCCGATCACCAACGAGAACGCCCTGCTCGGTTCGTACGGCTGGTACAAGGTGTTCTCCAACCAGTCACAGCTCGGTGAGATCGAGGGGTACGCGTCGGCGACGAGCGTGCGCCCCGGCCAGCAGATCTCGTTCCACGTCAGCACGGCACCCGCCGCGTCGTACCGCATCGAGATCTACAGGATCGGCTACTACGGCGGACGCGGATCGCGACTGATGGCGACCCTGCCGGGCTCGGGAACGCTGGCCGGCTCGCCCCAACCGATCCCGAGCCCCGACCCGGCGACGGGGCGCATCTCGCCGTCGTGGCCCGCGGCCGTGACGCTCACGGTCCCCGACGACTGGGTGTCGGGCTACTACATGGCGTTGTTCGAGGTCGTCGGGGGCGCGAACAACGAGAAGAACAACTTCTACCCGTTCGTGGTCACCGCTCCGCCGTCGCGACCGAAGGTCGGCTTGGTCCACGCCAGCGCGACGACGTGGCAGGCGTACAACAACTGGCCGGGCGTCGCCCGGAACGGCAAGAGCCTCTACGACTACAACAGCAGCAGCAAGGTGCCAGCCTCGAAGGTCTCGTTCCTGCGGCCGTACAACGTCGTCGGCAACCAGAACGTGTTCGAGTGGGAGGCACAGTTCGCCCAATGGCTCGAACGGATCGGGTACGACGTCGCGTACACCACCGGCGTCGACACGCACCGCGACCCCGGGCTGCTCTCGCAGTACCGCCTCGTCATCGTCAACGGCCACGACGAGTACTGGTCATCCACGATTCGCGACGGCTTCGAGAGTGCCGTGCAGGCCGGTGTCAACCTGGCCTTCGTCGGCGCGAACCTCGCGTACTGGAACATCCGTCTGGAGGACACCGAGCGCACGGTGGTCGCGTACAAGGACTACGCGCCCGACCCCATCGGCGATCCGTCGCGGGCGACGGTGAAGTTCCGCGATCTCGTGCCGCCTCGACCCGAAGCCTCGCTGATCGGTGTGCAGTTCATGTGGGGCATGCCCAACGGCTACCGCACCTACGACGTGGTGCCGGCAGCACTCAGCGATCCCTGGTTCAGCGGCACCGGCTTCGTCAGCGGCGACGTCGTTCCCGACGTCGTCGGCTACGAATACGACACCGTGGTGCCCGGCGTCTCGCCCGCCAACCTCACGACGTTCTTCTCGTACGTCGGCAGCCCCGGCGAGGAGCTCCCAGCCGGGCACTGCGTCCGCTACACCCACGCGTCCGGTGCGACCGTCTTCAGCACGGCCACCATGGAATGGCCGATCAAGATGGCCACTGACGCGCGCCTGGCGGCCTTCACCAAGAACGCCTTCGACGCGCTCTTCAACGGCGGCGGCCCACCACCACCACCCAACGATCCGCCCGTGGTGGCGCTGACAGCGCCGCCTGCAGGGTCGTCCGCACAGGTCGGCAGCGTCCTGAGAGTCGAAGCGACCGCCAGCGACCCCGACGGCACGATCGCGCGCGTCGTGCTGATGGCCGACGGCGCCACCATCGGCGAGCCCACCGCAGCACCGTTCGGGGTCGACTGGATCCCGAGCAGCGCAGGCACTGTCACCCTCACTGCCCGCGCGTTCGACGCCGGAGGAGCGTCGACGCTGTCGGCGCCGGTCAGCGTCGAAGTGCTGCCGGCACCGCTCCCATCGACGGGGATCGGCTTCGTCGGGGCCAGCAAGGCCGGCAACAACGGTTCGTCGGCGTCGCTCGTGCTGCCGGTCCCACCCGGCGTCGTGGAGGGCGACGTGCTGCTGGCCGGTGTCCAGGTGTCGACATCGGTGACCGGCGTCGGCGCTCCCGAGGGTTGGTCCGTCGTCCAGGACTTCGTCCCCACCCAGTCGTGGCACCCTCGGTTGCTCGTCATCTCGAAGGTTGCTGCATCGGGTGAGCCAGCGTTGACGATTCCCACCGGCTGGGTGGGGAAGTCGGGTGTGCTGCTCGCGTATCGAGGTGTCGATCAGGCGTCGCCGGTAGCGGCGTCGTCCGCGACCTCGAAGGACGGGACCTCCGTGACGGTGCCCTCGATCGTCGTGCCGACCGGCGGAGCACAGTTGGTCGGGATCTTCGCCTCGCAGAACCACGCGTCGGCCGGCACGTTCACACCGCCGCCCGAGATGGTCGAGCGCGCCGCGGTCAACACCCTGGCTTGGCTCGGCATCTCCGCGGCGGACGGGGTGGTCGCCGCCGGTGCCACCGGCGGACGCACTGCCACGTTCTCGGCCACCGGTGCCGCGCTCGCTGGAGTCCTCGTCGGACTTCGCCCGGGCGCGCCGGCACCGCCACCGCCGCCGTCCAACCAGTCGCCCACGGTCGAGATCACGTCGCCGTCGACGGGTGCAGTCGTCGTCGTCGGCACTCCGGTACCCGTGACCGTCGCTGCGAGCGATGCCGATGGGACCATCGCTCGCGTCGAGTTCCTGGCCGGGGGCGCTCCGTTCGCCGAGCGAACCGTTGCGCCGTTCTCTGCGACGTGGGTCCCGACGACGGCCGGAACGGTGCTGCTGTCGGCCCGAGCCACTGACGACGCAGGTGCCTCCACCACCTCTGCCGACGTCTCGGTGGTCGTCCAGGCGCCGGCGCCACCACCCAACACGCCGCCCACCGTGTCGCTCACGGCACCGCAGCCGGGAGCGGTGGTCACGACCGGATCGTCGGTGACCGTCACGGCGGCGGCCACCGACACCGATGGCACCATCGCACGCGTCGAGTTCCTCGCGAACGGCACGAAGTTCGGCGAAGGCACGACCGCCCCGTACACCGTGTCGTGGGTGCCGTCGAGCGCAGGTCCAGTGACCCTGACGGCGCGTGCGGTCGACGACGACGGGACGCCGACGACGTCCGCGGGTGTCGCCGTGACCGTGCAATCGCCGGCGCCTCCGCCCAGCATCTCGCTCGTCGGCTCGAGCCAGGCAGGCGACAAGGCGACATCGTCCTCGTTGGTGCTCCAGATCCCGTCGGCTCGGGTCGCAGGCGACCTCCTGCTGGTCGCGATCGAGATCGACAGATCAGTGCGCACCCTCACCACGCCCAGCGGGTTCTCGGTCGTGCGTGACTTCGTGCCCGCCTCGTCGAGGCAGCCGCGGATCGTCGTGTACTCGCGCATCTCGAACGGGACCGAGAGCACCGTCACCATCCCCACCGGGCGAGTGAACAAGACAGGCGTGCTGCTCGTGTACCGAAACGTCAACGCGACCGCGCCGGTGGCGGCGTCGTCGACAGCATCACGTGACAACACGACCCTGACGCTGCCGTCGGTCAGCGTGCCGACGGCCGGCGCACGACTCGTCGGCATCTTCGCTGCGCAGAGGTACTCGTCCACGGGCTCGTTCACGGCGCCGTCGGGAATGACCGAGCGGGCAGCGATGAAGTCGCTCACCACGCT
>JBFWSW010000104.1:0-11098 GCA_050248155.1 Ilumatobacteraceae bacterium | reverse complement strand
CTCATAACCCGAAGGTCGCAGGTTCAAATCCTGCCCCCGCCACCAAGTGCGCGAAAGCGCAGGCCAGAGGCCCTTTCTGTGAACTCAGAGAGGGCCTCGGTCGTTCTCGCAACCCACTTCGGGTTCAAGACGGCCGCCAACATCCGATGCATCGCCCCTGGTCAGCCGGGGTTCGTCCGCTCCGTCGGTCACCTTCGGGTTGGCTGCCGAAGAGACCGGCATGCTCTGACCGACGAAATGTCCGGTGACCTGCGGGTTCCACGAAGCGACGGCGCGCACGGACGCCCGAGTGTCTAACCAACCGTCTAGCCACCTCCCGCGCGGATCTCTCGCCGGATCGGGCTACGACGTCGAAAGCGCACCGTCGGGCTGGCTTCTCCAACGCGAGTGCAGGCCAGTCGCTGCGATCGGTGTCGACACGCTGGGCCCCATCGACGGTGCCCGGTCTCCGCTCGTTCGGGGACACACCGCAAGGCGGCGCCCGGGGGCGTCAAAGCCGTGACCACCCGTATGGATGCGGCGCCCGCACTGGTCGATATCGACACCGCGACAGCGTCGATGTGAGCCTCGGCGGCGTCTGGGTCCCGTTGCCCGCCAGGACGCGCTGAACCCATCCAACGGCAAAATGTGCACGAGGCAACGCTTGCACCAACCACATGTTCCGGTTGCCCCGTCAGCGGGTAACAGTCCGGAGTTCGGCCACTCAGGAGGCACAGCGATGTTCACCGATGACAGCACGGACGCGCGACCGCACGAAATGGACGACGGGCCTGCGTCGGCTCAGCCCGACTCCGGCGGCGGCGAGGAGGGCGCCCGCCGGGGCAGTCACGGGCATGGCGGGAGCTACTGGCGGTTCGCGGCGATGATCGCGACCTCGATGGCCGCGATGTTCGCGCTCACGTACGTGAACACGTACCGGTTGCACGACGTGAAGTGGAGCGAGACCCGCTTCTACATGATGTTCGTGATGGGCGCGACGATGGCGGTCATCATGCTCGGCTTCATGCTGGGCATGTACCTGAGTCGCAAGATCAACGCGGCGATCATCGTTGGCAGCGTCGTCGTGTTCGCGATGGCGTTGTGGCTTGTCAGGAGTCAGGCCACGGTGGAGGACGAGTCGTACTTGCGAGCGATGATCCCGCACCACTCGATCGCGATCCTCACGAGCACGCGTGCCGATCTCGACGACGTTCGCGTGCGCCAACTCGCCGAGGAGATCGTCGACGCGCAGAAGCGGGAGATCGAGGAGATGAACTGGCTCTTGGCCGACATCGACGAGAACGGGAAGGCAACGACAGCGGCCGAAGCCGAGGCGCGACCCGTTCCTGAGTTGACCGCGGCGGACTACGACGGATGACCTTCCACGAAGCGATCGAGAACGTCGGTAAGGCCATCGATGTGGCCGGCGTCGCAATGCTCGTGGTTGGGATCCTTGTCGCAACCTGGACCGCGGCTCGATCACCAAGCACGAGCGCGCTCGATTCGGTACCGCCGCTACCGGCAACACGTCGGCAAGGCGATACTTCTCGGACTCGAACTACTCGTCGCCGCAGACATCATCCGAACAGTTGCTGTCAGACCCACCCTGGAGACAGCAGGCGTCTTGGCGATCGTCGTGGGGATCCGAACGGCGCTGAGCTTCAGCCTGGAGGTCGAACTCGAGGGCCGCTGGCCGTGGGCCCGATCCCGCAAGGACAACCCAGCCGCACAACGTGTGGCCTGACGAACAGTTGTAGTCTGCATACATGGCTGCGCCGAACATCATCGATGCCGAACTGGACGCGGTGACGGACGCCGTGCTGCTGTCGTCGCGGGCTTTGGTGGCTGTCGCGTCGAGGTCGATCGCTGCCGCGGACGACTCCGTGACGTTGCCCCAGTTCCGGGCGCTCGTCGTGCTCCACAACGCAGACGGAGGCCTGAACATCGGAGAACTCGCGCACGAGTTGCGCATTCAGCCCTCGACTGCGACGCGTTTGTGCGATCGCTTGGTGCGGCGTCGGCTGGCCCGTCGCCGGGTGAATCCAGGCAACCGTCGCGAGGTCACCATGATGCTCACAGCCACGGGTCGCGATCTCGTCGAAGACGTCACACGGCGCAGACGGCGGGAGATCGGGTTGATCATGGCAAAGGTGCCTGCTGCGCAGCGCACCGCCATCATCGACGCGCTCACTGTCTTCCGGGAGGCTGCCGGTGAGGACGACGTTGTCCCGTCGGTCCCGTGGTGAACTCGCCCGAACGGCGCCGCCCGGGCTTGGACCGCGCGAGCCGCTACGCGGCCGAGATGGGCCGCCGGTTTCATCTCACACTGGTGTTGTCGATGGCGATCGGGGTTCTCACCGGATTGGGGGTGGCCGGGTTCGACGGCGTGGTGCAGCCGACGATCGAAACGCTGGCCGATCAGTCACTGCTCGTGGTCGCGCTCGTACCCGCGGCCGGTCTGGTCATCGTCAATATGCTCACGGTGGCGTGGCGCGACGGTGACACGGCGACGACCGACGCATATGTGCGGGCGTATCACCAGCGCGGCGGAACCCTTCGTCTGTCGTCGCTGTGGCGCAAGACGATCGCGTCCGCTGTCACGCTCGGATCGGGGAACGCGTTCGGGTTCGAGGGTCCGTCGATGCTGATTGGAGGTACGATCGGCTCAACCGTCGACGCACGGTTCGCGTCGCGGCTTCGCCGTGACGACGCCAAGGTGCTGATGGTCGCGGGTGCGGCGGCTGGCGTCGCAGCCGTCTTCAAGGCGCCGCTCACCGGCGTGATCTTCGCGCTCGAGGTTCCGTACCGCTCCGACCTCGCTCGGCGGGCGCTTCTGCCAAGTCTCGTCGCAGCAGGGTCTGCCTACGTGACGTTCGTAGCGCTCATCGGGACAACACCGCTGCTCCCGACCGGCGGATCTGCACCGTTCGACTTGAGAGACCTTGGCGGCGGACTGGCACTCGGTCTCGTCTGTGGCCTACTGGCCCGCCTCGGGGCGCAGGCGATCGGCCACGCGAAGGGCCTCGCGCTGCCGCGCTGGTGGCGGGTCGCGGCGTCCGCAGTGGGCATGGTCGCGCTCGCGCCGATCGCACTGTGGTGGTTCGATGCGCCTCTCCACCTCGGCCCGAGCTACTCCGCCATCGAATGGGCCGCCCAGCCGGACCGCACCGTGACCGTCCTGTGTGGCCTGTTCGCGCTCCGCGCCGTGGCCACGTGGCTCGGCGTGGCCGGTGGCGGCATGGGCGGATTGTTCATCCCCCTTGTGACGCAGGGCGCGATCGTCGGCTCGATCTTCGAACACGTCGTCGACTCCCCAAATCCCCATCTGTTCCCCACAATTGGCATTGCCGCCTTTCTCGGCGCGGGCTACCGCACACCGCTCGCCGGCGTCGCCTTCGTCGCCGAAGCGACCGGTGAGCCCGGCTTCCTCGTGCCTGCTCTCCTGGCGGCCGCAGCGGGACAACTCGTCATGGGCGGTAAGTCGTTCAGCGCTTACCAACGTAACGAACGTCTTCCCGATGTCGAGCCGCTGTCGCGGCTCGCTGTCGGCGACATCATGTCGCCGAGCGCCGACACGATCGATGCCGATCTCGACCTCGACGCGGTCGTTGCCACGATGCTGCGTCAGAACCGACGGTGGGCACCAGTCGTGGACGGAAGCGGCTACGCGGGCCTGATCGCTGTCACCGACATCTCGCTCGTACCCATGGCGGAGTGGCCGAACCTGAAAGCCCGCGATGTCGCCCGCACCGACGTCGCACCGGCCGCACCGACCGACACGGTCGCCGCCGTCGCCGACCGGATGCGCGCCGCGCACGGCGAGGCCGTCGCGGTAACGACGTCGAACACGGTGATCGGGGTCGTCACCTTGCGCGACCTCACCAACATCGAGGTCCTCCTCGACCGTCTGAACAACGAGTCGTCATGACGTCGCCCGCCCGCACGTCGATCGCCGTCCAGCGAATGGGCGCGCTGACCGAGAAGCTACGCACCAGCTTCTTCTTCCTCCCTGCAGTCGCGATCGTCGTCGCATTCGTCGCCGCCCGCCTCCTCGTCGGGGTCAAGACGGGCGACTGGGTCGGGCGATCGACGGTCGACAGCGCGCGAAGTGTCCTGTCAACCACCGCGGCCGCGACGATCACCTTTGCCAGCATCACGTTCTCGGTATCGCTCCTGATCATGCAACAAGGCTCGAACCAGTTCTCGCCGCGCGTCATCCACGGCCTCGTCCGAGACCCGTTCAACCGCCGCGTCATCGCGCTCGTCGTGGGAACGTTCACGTACTGCCTCGTCTCGCTGCAACGCGTCCGCGGCCCGCTCGCCGAAGGCGGTGAGGAAGTCGTACCGGAACTCGCTGTGACCGTCGGCTTACTGCTCGGCGTGCTGTCCGTCCTCGCCGTCGTCGCGGCCATCAACCACACCTCGCGCAAGATGGACGTCAGCGTCATCCTCGGGGGCATCGTCGAACAAGCCACCACCCATCCGACCGAGCCCACGACCGACGACCACATCCGGATCGCATCCCCCGCCGACTCGCCGATGCCCGGCGGCCAACCGGTCACCGTCGTGCGCTTCGACACCGACGGCTGGATCCAACAGATCGACCGTCGCGGCCTGCTCACCGCGATCCCGCCCGGCAGCACCATCCGACTGGACACCGAGCCCGGCCGGTACGCCATCCGCTCCACGCCCATCTGCACCGTCTGGCCCGCCGTGCCCCAACAGCGACTCGACGCCATCACCGTCGATGTTCGACGCCTCGTGCGCCTCGGCTCCACGCGCACCATGAGCGACGACCCCGGCTACGGCATCCGGCAACTCGTCGACGTAGCGCTTCGCGCGCTCTCGCCAGGAATCAACGATCCGACCACCGCCCAAGACGCGATCTTCCACCTGGGTACCGTCCTCGTCGACCGGCTCACGTCCCCGGCCGTCCCCACCGCCTACTGCGACGAGCACGGTCGGCACCTCCTGACACCCCACGCACTCACCGACGAAGACCTAGCCGAACTCGCGCTCGCCGAGCTCCGCCAAACCACAAGGAACCAGCCAACGGTCGCCGTCTACCTCCTGCAGATGATCGCGTTTGTCGTCGATGCCGCAACCGCGAGCGGAAACGGCGACCGCGTCCACGCACTTCTCGCTCAGGCCCGTCTCATCGTCGACACCGTCAGCGCCAGCGACGCCCTCGCTGTCGACCGACGGCACGTCGAGGCCACCCACAACTGCCTGTTCCCGCGTTGAGCCGAGCAGCCAAGGATGCCGCGCCGAACTGCGGTCCATGGCCCGCGAGATCATTCGACTCGTGCGCCCACTCTCACCCCCGCAAGGGTCGTTGCCTGCGCCGGTCGGTCCGGGCTCCCGCCGATTCGCGGAAGCGTTGCACCCCGTTCCTCTATCGACGGCGTAGCAGCGCTGCCGGTCGAGCGAGCGCCGTCTAACCAAACGTCTAACCAACCTGTCGGCATCAGCTGGATTCAACTGCACCTGATGGACAGGACGAACGCGACGCGCCTGCTCGACGACACCCGATGGACCGAACGTCACCCCGTGGACGGGGTACTCATCGCTCATAACCCGAAGGTCGCAGGTTCAAATCCTGCCCCCGCCATCACATAGCTGCAACCGAACATCCAGGGTCGGAGAGTTTCCGACAGGGTCGAGGAGCAGTTCGAGATCGAGGGCCTGGTACAGCCGGGCCCTCGTTTCGCGTTCGGCCTCGGACAGCATGGCGGCGAGGTTGCCGGCGTGGTCGAGTGCTTCCCGGATCTCGTTGGCGGTGAGCGGTGTCGACGTGTCGTGCTGCTGCTCCCAGGCGGCGACGGTGGCCTCGGCGGCGGCGAGGTCACGTTGGATCTGCTTGGTGGTGATGACAGCGAGGTTCGGGTCCATCCCGGCCCGGATCGCCGCCAGGACACGGTCGAACTCGACCGGGAGGTCGCGCAGCGCCCGCCGGGCCGTCTGCACCTCCGGCGGCTCGGGAGCGTGTGCAATGTCGGCGGCGAGGACCGCGGCGATCGTCGTCTCCCGGTGCTCGGGCTGGGTGAGCTGGCCGAGCCACTTGTCGAGCACGCCGACGATGCGAGCCTCGCGGATGGCGGTGGTGCGCGGGTGGCCCGTGTCGGCGTAGTCCGGGCGGACGCGGTTGCACCGGTAGTACGGGTTCCCCTTCAGGGTGGCGCCGTGCATCGACCGGCCGCAGACCTTGCATCGCACCAGCCCGGCGAGCAGATACGTGCCCGGCGTCGCTCGCGGCCGACGCCGCTCTGGGCCGCGGGTGTTCGTGATCCTGGCGTTCACCCGCTCCCACAGCTCGGCGTCGACGATCGCTGGCCAGGCGGGTCCGTCGGAGGTGACCCAGGTGTCGGTGGGTTGCCAGCGCTGCCGACTGGTGGTGCCGGCGGCGGGGTCGGTCGGGTCGAGCAGTTCATCCTTGCGACGTTGCCGGCGGGCGACCTGGTGGCCGAGGTAGCGAGGGTTCGTGAGGATCGCCCGCACCGCCGAGCCGGACCACACACCGGGCGAGCGGGGGTGCCGGGCGGGGCCGACCTCACCGGGGCTTGGTAGCCCGTCGGCTTCGAGGCGGTTCGCGATCGATCGGTAGCCCACCCCGGCGTCGAACAGTTCGAAGATTCGCCGCACCACCGGCGCCGTCTCCGGGTGCGGTTCGAGCACCCGCAGGCGGATCCCGGCAGCGGCCTTCTGACGCTGCGGATGAGGTTGGTCGGTGTCGACGAGTCGATACCCGTAGTTCGGGCGCCCGCCGAACCAGCGTCCGGCGGCGGCGTGGGCGAGCATCGCGTTGCGGGTGCGGATCTGCAGCCGTCGACGCTCGGCCTTCGACAGCCCACCGAAGAGGCTCATCAGCATCTCGTGGCCTTCGCTGTCGGGGTCGATCCGCCCGCCGAGCTCGGGAACCCACAACTCGATCCCGTCGTGGGTGAGTTGGGGGAACACGAGTTGGAACTGGCCGCCGGAGAACGCTCGCTGCGGCTCGGCGATCACCAACGCTGACCACTCCCGCCCGGGATGGGCCGCTTCCCGGAGCAGTCGGGAGGCCTCGGGGCGGCGGGACCACGGCAGCTCCCGGGTGACGTCGATGTCGTGATACACGGCGACGATGTGCCCGCCGGCCGTCGCGACGAGCCGCTGGGCGATGTCGAGTTGCCAGCGGCGCGAGTCCTCAGGCGACTGCTGATCGTCGGTGCTCGTGCGGATGTACGCCGCGCACGCCAGCCGGGCCGTGCTCATCCCCGAAGTCTCCCAGATCCGTCTTCCACGTTGCCTCGAGCCGGTGCGCTCGCCGGTACCCCCGCACGATCTCGTCCAACACCACTGCCGCAGCCGGCGTGAGCGCCACCACACGCTCGCTGTCCGCCATAGCCGTCGTCGACTCCTGCCCCATGCACAACTACCCACCCCCGAGCACCGGCCAGCGTGACACCTCGCTCGCAGCCGATCAGGTGGCCGACGGGTAGGAGGCCGACCGCGAGCTACACCGGGTCGCTCTCGCCGGTGGAGTCTCGTTTTCGGGGTGCTCGGATTCGCGCGTTGGACTGCGCGTCGCGGCGCGCCCTGCCGGTGGCATCGGAGCGCTTGGTACACCTTCGCCGGTGGCGTCCGGGCCTTGCACCTGACGCGACGGCATGCCGTACCGTGCACGAGGTGATGAACGACCGCGAGTCACGCACATGGAGTGTCGGCGAGCTGGCGGCCGCGTGTGGGGTGACGGTTCGCACACTGCACCACTACGATCGGCTCGGGCTGGTCGTTCCGACTACACGCACAGCGGCAGGTCACCGTCGGTACCAGGCTGGAGACGTTCGCCGCCTCTACCAGGTCGTCGCACTACGTCGGTTGGGTCTCGGACTGGGGGCGATCGCGACATGGCTGGCGAACGAGCCGCCAGCTGACCTGTTGGCGCTGGTACGAGATCATCTGGACGCGATCGAGCAGCAGGTGTGCCGCGATCAGCAGTTGCGGGACCGCCTGGCTTCTGTTGCCGCTGTTCTTGAGCGCGCCGGTCGGATCACGACCGAGGACCTTGTGGGAGTCATGGAGGCGATGGATATGTACGACGAACACCTCACGGCTGAGCAGTTGGTCCAACTCGAACGTGATCGCGGGGCCCTCGGCTTCCCGGGCGTCGAGGCATGGCGCCTGGATGCCGCCGACGCGATGTCGGCGCTGGAGGCCGCATTCGAGACGGGCACTGATCCTGCCGACCCGCACGTCCAGGACCTCGTCCGCCGGATCCGCGAGCTCAAGCGCCAGTTCGTCGGAAACGCCCCCGCCGTCACGCGGGCGTTGCGTCAGGTCCACGCAGAACCCCAGTGGGAAACGCTCCGCGCTCTCGTGCCAAGCGAGCCGGAGTTGCAGGCGTTCTGGCGACGAGCAC
Source organism: Ilumatobacteraceae bacterium (assembly GCA_050248155.1). Classification (GTDB taxonomy): domain Bacteria; phylum Actinomycetota; class Acidimicrobiia; order Acidimicrobiales; family Ilumatobacteraceae; genus VFMC01. Next base: position 2,721 of record JBFWSW010000104.1, on the reverse strand, counting down.
GGCAGGCTGCCAACGGCTGAACCAGCACCACGCTCAGGATGGCCACTCAGCTCCTCGACGCCCGCTGGCGTTCGCGCCGGCTCGACGTGGCCGGGATCCTCACTGTGCGACCAGGACTGAGGCGGGAAGTAGCCCGATCTGAGTATGCCGGAGCCTCGATTTCGTCGTGTTCGGATTGACCAGCGTGGCGCGAGAAGCGCGGTGGTTGTGATGCTGTTGGCGCCGTCGTTGGTCGTTCAGGGGGCGATGGTCGCGACGTTCTCGACCCAACGTCGTTGCCATGGTGTTTCCACGGCGCGTCGGTGGTAGTGCGGACGCACCCAGTGGACGGCTTCTGAGCGTTCTACACCGGCGAGGATGGCGATCGCGGCCTGCGCCGTTCCGGTTCTTCCGATGCCACCGCCGCAGGCGACTTCCACGCGCTCGTTCTCGGCTCGTGTGTAGGCGGCTGCGAGGGCGGCGACTGCGTCGTCGGACGAGCTCGGCGTGCGGAAGTCTGGCCATCTCACCCAGCGGTGATCCCAGCCGAATGGCCCCGGATCGCGGCCGACGAGGTAGACGCCGAAGTGTGGTTCGGGACCGGCGGGTAGCGGGCGACGTAGCCCTCGGCCGCGAATCCTGCGGCCGTCGGGGAACTCCACAATTCCCATGCCGTCACTGGTCTCGAGTTGGTGTGAGCGACGGAGGCTTGATCCCGACGACCGGGAGCACCACGGTTGGGAAGAGTCCTACCGGTCGGCGGTGATCGACAGCGACCTCAGGATTCATCTTGGCGAAACGGCCCGTGAGCAGCGGTAGGCGCATCTCGTCGTGCTTTCTGGCGGAGCGAAGGTCACATTCCTTGCACGCGAGCTCCCTATCGAAACGCAACCTGCTGGGCGGTGCGTTCCGCAACGCGGTGGACCTCGGTGGCCGTACGCTGACGGGTGACGGTCTGTCTGAGCGCGCCGCTGAGCGGTACAAGGAACAGGTCACCGATCGAGCTCGAGCGTTGCAGTCAACGCGCGGTTCGGGCCCCCGCCACCAAGTAGAGAACCACGTATTGATGTGACTGTCCCCCTTTGCTGGTGGGGCGGTCACATAGCGTGGCCTCGGGAGGGATCCCGGCGGTGACGTGAAAGGCCTGAGCTTCGGGCTCGTTGAGCTGATCGTCGCCGGGGTTCGTCTTCCGAGCAGACTCGGTTGAGGAAATTGGTGGGGCCTGTCGAGACCAGCATGTCGGGGCCCGGTGCACCGCGAGCCCGTAGTTTCGAAAACCCGCTTGCCCCGCTTTGAAACGTGTGCTTTCATACTGAACCACATGGTTCAGTATTCGAATGCCCACCTCGATGCCTCGTTCGCCGCGCTGGCGGACGTCACCCGTCGCGGCGTGCTGGAACAGCTGGGACACACCGAGTCCTCGATCACGGACCTCGCCGAGAAGTTCGACATGACCCTCACGGGCATGAGGAAGCACGTCGGCGTCCTCGAGCAGGCGGGCCTCGTCATCACGGAGAAGGTCGGCCGCGTGCGCAACTGCCGGATCGGCGCGCGCCGACTCGACGAGGTGGCGGCGTGGATCGACAAGTACCACCAGCTCTGGGACGCGCGGTTCTGCGAGCTGGACAAGGTCGTCGAAGAGTTGAAACGGAAGGAGAGGCTGGATGGACGCAAGAAGGAAGAGTGAGCCCGCGGCCACGAAACGCACGACCGTGGAACGGAGATCCGACCGCGAGCTCGTCGTCACGCGCTCATTTGACGCGCCGGCGCGCCTGGTGTTCGAGGCCTGGTCGAAGCCCGAGCTGTTCCAGAGGTGGTGGGTGCCGAAGTCGATGGGCATGAAGCTGCACTCCTGCGAGATGGACGTGCGCACCGGGGGCACATACAGGCTCAACTTCGGCGACGGCATGGACTTCTTCGGCCGGTACATCGAGGTCACGCCGCCCTCGCGCATCGTCTGGACGAACGAGGAAGGCGGAGAGAACGGCTCCGTCACCACCGTGACGTTCGAGGAGGAGGACGGCCGGACGCTGCTCGTCATGAGCGAGCTGTATCCCTCGAAGGAAGCGCTCGACGCCGCGGGTACCGGCGCGGCGGATGCGATGCAGGAGACGTTCGGTCAGCTGGACGAGCTGCTGGTCACGCTGCACTGAAGATCGGTGGGCCTGCCTGGATTCGAACCAGGGAACAAGGGAGGCGTCGCCGGGAGATTTCCCACCCGCGCGGACTACCTGCCCCTCGGTGAGTGGGCCACGATCGCCCCTCACCTCACAGAGATGCTCCTCATAACCCGAAGGTCGTAGGTTCAAATCCTCCCCCCGCCACCAAGTGAAATGCAGTGTCCGCAAGGCCTCCGAGGGTTCGGGGGTCTTGCGGCGTTTTCGACCCGCTACCGGCCGTCTACCGACATCTACCGTCTATGCGGCAACGACGGCGGTGTCGTGGTGGCGCGAATGGCCGGTAAGGGGCTCTTCGGATTTCAGCGGGGAGTGATCGTTGGTAGGAGTTCCCAGTTGGGTCGGCCGGCGTAGAGCAGGACGCGGATCCGGTAGTTGCGGAACCGGGTGAACCCGAACCCGACGCGTTTGATCCGCTTGATCAGGTTGTTCGCCGCTTCGGTCGGCCCGTTGGTCAGATGCGCCTGGTGCCAGGCAGCGATCTGATGCTTCCAACGGCGGATGGTGCGTCCGAGCTGACGGATCTCCGGCGGGCACGACTCGTGTTGCAGGTCCTGGCCGAGCC
>JBFWSW010000103.1:4595-11229 GCA_050248155.1 Ilumatobacteraceae bacterium | reverse complement strand
GCACCGTTAGCCTGCTGCCTCGTGCCCGCCGGAGCGACCGCCGAACGACGCAAGCGACCGTTCTGGATGCACCAGCTGGCCGAGTACCTCCTCGGTGGAGTGCTCGTGGCGCAGGGACTGCAGAGCCCGACACCGGCCATGCCGGCGATCGCGGGCGGCCTCATCCTCGTGAACGCGGCGATCGTGCGTGGCTCGCTGTCGGCGTTCCGTGTCGTCGGCCGCTCCACCCATCGCGTGCTCGACGTGGTGGTGATCGCAGTGGTGCTCGCCTTCGCTGCGCTCCCGACCTTCGACATCGAATCGACGACCCGGGTGGTGATGGCTGCGATCGCACTCGTCATGGCGTTCATCTGGTGGCAGACGAGCTATGCCGAGCGGACTCGCACTCGCGCACCGATCTCCGCGGAGGGCGGTCGCGGCACGGAGGTCGGGCGCCTGGCCGGTCGCGCGGTGGGCGACGGCGTGAACATGATCCGCCGCCTGCGCAAGCGCTGAGCCCGCCGGGCCGCGGTGCGGGCGCCGCGGCCCTAGCCTGGCGGCATGCCCTTCGAGACCCCGGCCCCCGACCTCACCAAGCTCATCGCCGCCTGGGACGAGTGGGAGCGCGGCGAGGAGGCACCGGGCAAGGTGCTGTCGCGGCTCAAGACCGCCGGGCTGCCGGCCGTGCTCGCCGAGCTCCGCGACTCGGGCTGGACCCCTGCCGGCACCACATCTGCCGGCTGACGATCGCTGATGGCGGAGCGGCGGCCGGGAGGCGCACAGCACATCCCCCGCCCCGACACGTGGCGGCTCGGCTCCCCCGCACCGTGGGAGCCCCTCGCGCAATCCGAGCAGTCGCCGACTGCTGCGTCGATCGCGGCGATGGTGGCGCAGCGCGGGGAGTCGCCCATCGCGCCCTCGTTCAGCGGCGCGCGCAACTCGGCCGTGCTCGTGCTGCTGCACCAAGCCCCCGACGGTGTCGAGCTGCTCTTCACGCGGCGTCCGATGCACATGCGGAACCACCGGGGCGAGATGAGCTTCCCGGGTGGCCGGATGGAGGCCGGCGAGTCGCCGTCCCAGGCGGCGCTGCGCGAGGCATGGGAAGAGGTCTCCCTCGACCCCGCGCTCGTCACCGTGCACGGCGAGCTCGACCACCTCGCCACCGTCGTCAGCAAGAGCTACATCGTGCCGATCGTCGGGTCGGTCGCCGAGCGACCGCCTCTCCAGCCACACCCGTCGGAGGTCGATCGCCTCCTGTGGGTGCGGCTCGACGACCTGCTGCAGCCGGGCACGTTCCGTGAGGAGTGGTGGCAGTTCGATGGTGTCGAGCGGCCGCTGTACTTCTTCGAGCTCGACGACGAGACGGTGTGGGGAGCCACAGCGCGCATCGCCTACCAGCTGCTCCGGCTCGCCCACGGGGTGGACGAACCGGAGCAACCTGGCAGCTGAGCCCTGGCTCAGGGCCCGCCGGCAACCCTCACGGCGGCGTAGAACGTGTCGGCCCAGAGTCGGCAGGTCGCCTCCTCGTACCACGGCCTCGCCGTGCAGTGCGCCTTCATGTCCTCGAGCAGCTGCCGATCGACCTGCAACCGGCTGGTGCCGTTCCAGTAGCGGCCGGCAGCGCCGTACCGCCGTTCGAGCAACTGGAGGTTGCGATAGCCGAAGTCGTGCCGACGACAGCTGGCTCGGAAGTCGAAGGACCGACCCGTGCTACCGACCAGCGGTGCCGAGCACCAGTCGGTGGACCAGTCGAACCAGCGATCGCCGGTCGAGTTGGCGTCGGCGGTGAACTGGGTGATCGACACCGAGTAGAGCTCGCGCCGGATGTAGGCGAGATCACCGGTGGCGGTGTGGGCGGAGCCGGCAGATGCCGGCGAGGAAACGGTCAGGAAGCTCGTGACCGCGACGAGCACGGAGAGGACTGCTCTCATCATGCTCCTGTTGCTGTTGTGCCGGACGTGGTGCCCGGCAGGCGCCGCAGTCAAGCGCCGGCCGCGGCCGACGGCAACCTCGATCATGCGAGCTCGCGGAGGAGCTCCCATCCCGCCCGGACGTGACGTTCGGTCGTCATGCGGCCGCCGATCGAGAATCGGAGCGCGACCCGCCCGTCGAGGACGGTGCGGGTGAACAGCGCGCGGCCGCTGTCGTTGGCTTGCTCGATGAGCCGGTCGGTCTCGGTGTCACCTGCGCGCAGCGCGATGCACAGCAGGTTCAGAGGGTGCGGCGCGACGATCTCGAACCGCTCGTCGGCAGCGACCCACGTGGCGAGGTCCTGGGTGAGGGCGACGTGCCGGCGGATCATGTCGACGGCCTCGATCGCGCCGCCGGCGCGGATGTTGAACCAGAGCTTCAGCGCGCGGAAGCGCCGACCGAGCGGGATCTGCCAATCGCGGTAGTCGATTGCCGCGCCCGACTGGGCCGCCTGGGATCGGAGGTACTCGGGCAGGATGCTGAGCGCGCCGAGCAGCGCGGCGCGGTCGGCCGTGTAGAAGAGGTCGCAGTCGAAGTTGACGCCCATCCACTTGTGCGGGTTCGTGCAGTAGCTGTCGGCGCGCTCGAGTCCGTCATTGATCCAGCGCAGCTCGGGCGCCAGTGCGCCGATCCCGCTCATCGCCGCGTCGACGTGCAGCCACATGCCGTACTCGCCCGCGACCTCCGCGATCGCCTCGGTGGGGTCGAAGGCGAGCGAACTGGTGGTACCGCGCGAGCTGCACACCCAGAACGGGTGCAACCCGGCCGCGAGATCGGCCCGAACCATCCCGGCCAGGGCGTCCGGCCGCATCGCCCAGCGATCATCGTGTGGCACGATCCGCAGCTGGTCGGTGCCGATGCCGGCGATGCGGAGGCCCTTCTCGATGCTCGAGTGCGCCTGCGAGGTCGCGTAGGCGACGAGGTGCGTCGTGTCGCCGTCGCGGTTGATCGTGCCGCCGGTCGCGCGCCAGCGGGCGGCGAGGATCGACGCGAGGGTGGCCTCGCTGGCGCTGCCGTGGATGACACCGCCGCCGGTGTCGCTGGTCGACCGGAACCTCTCGGGCAGGCCGAGGAGCTCGCCCATCCAGTCGAGCATCAGCGTCTCGACCTCGGTGCAGGACGGGCTGGTGACCCAGCTCATGCCCTGCACCCCGAGCCCCGCCGAGGCCAGCTCGCCGAGGATCGCGCTGTACGACGAGTTCCCCGGGAAGTAGGCGAAGAAGCTCGGGTGCTGCCAGTGGGTGATGCCGGGCATCACGACCCGGTCGAGGTCGGCGAGGACCTCGGTGAACGGCTCGGGCTGCGTCGGCGGGTGCTCGGGCAGCATCGATCGGATCTCGCCGGGCTTCACCTGCGCACCGACCGGGTAGTGCTCGACTCCTTCGAAGTAGGCCGCGATCCAGTCGATGAGCGCGTAGCCGTGCGTGCGGAACTCGTCGGGCGTCACCGGGCCGAAGCTAGTGGTCCGGAGCTACTGGGCCGTGCGGCCTCTCTCGCGAGAGCGCACGCCACGAGCGACGCGCCAGCCGATGAAGCCCATGGCGGCGAGCAACACGACGAGGACGAGGTACTGGCGCGACCCCCCTTGCTCGCGGCTGCCGCAGTCGGGTCGAGGGAGCGCGCTGACGCAGTCGCCGATGTTGACGTCCTCGGGGATGAACGGGTTGGTCCCGACGCCCGCATCGTCGTCGCCGGGGATCGTGGGCGGCGGCGCGGTGGCCTGGGCGACCGTGACGACCACCGGCGCGGCCAGGAGTGCGAACGCCATCACGATCATCGCCGCAGCGCGCCCAGCCAGCAGTCGCACCCGGGCGCGCACGATGGTGGGGGATGGCGTGAGCACGACCACATCGTGCCAGGGCGACGACTTGTTCGCACCGCGGGTGGCGCACGTGATCTTGGTCTCGGACGACGCCGCTCGCGCGCGGTGCCACGTACCATCGGGTGATGGCCGCGGATCCCGCTGAACACCCGGTGCTGGTCGTCGACTTCGGCGCTCAGTACGCCCAGCTCATCGCCCGGCGGGTGCGCGAGCTGAGCGTGTACTCCGAGATCGTGCCGCACCGGATCACGGCCGCGGAGGTGACCGAACGGGCACCGGCGGCACTCATCTTGTCGGGCGGCCCGAAGAGCGTCCACGTCGACGGCGCGCCGTCGCTCGACCCTGCCATCTACGAGCTCGGCATCCCGATCCTCGGCATCTGCTACGGCGCGCAGCTCATCGCCCAGCAGCTCGGCGGCACCGTGGGCCGCGGGATGCGGGGTGAGTACGGCCGGGCCCGGCTCAGCCGCATCGCCGGTTCGACCTCGACGTTGCTCGACGACGGCGTCCCCTCCGAGCAGGACGTGTGGATGAGCCACTTCGACGCGGTCACCGACGTGCCGCCCGGCTTCGTGGCCACCGCCACGACTGCCGACGCACCCGTCGCCGTGCTCGAAGACCCCGCTCGACGGATCTGGGGCGTGCAGTACCACCCCGAGGTCGTGCACACCCCCTTCGGGATGGCCGTGCTCGACCGGTTCGTGCACACGCTGGCGGGTTGCCCCTCGACGTGGACGATGGCCTCGATCATCGACGAGCAGGTGGCTGCAGTGCGCGAGCAGGTCGGATCGTCACGGGTCATCTGCGCGCTGAGCGGCGGAGTCGACTCGGCGGTCGCGGCGGCGCTCGTCCATCGGGCCGTCGGCCACCAGCTGACGTGCATCTACGTCGACACGGGTCTGATGCGCCTCCACGAGAGCGATCAGGTCGTCGAGACCTTCCAGCGCCACATGGGCATCGAGCTCATCCACATCAACGCAGGCGACCGCTACTTCGAGCGGCTCGAGGGCATCACCGACCCCGAAGCCAAGCGCAAGATCATCGGCGAGCTGTTCGTGCGCATCTTCGAGGAGAACACCGGCGGGCTGACCGACGCCGAGTTCCTCGTCCAGGGCACCCTCTACCCCGACGTCATCGAGAGCGGCGGCAGCGACGGCACGGCTGCGGTCATCAAGAGCCACCACAACGTGGGCGGCCTGCCCGACGACATGACCCTGCGGCTCGTCGAGCCGTTGCGGACGCTGTTCAAGGACGAGGTGCGCCGCCTCGGCCACGAGCTCGGGCTGCCCGACGAGATCGTCCTCCGCCACCCGTTCCCGGGTCCCGGGCTCGGGGTGCGCATCATCGGCGAGGTCACGCCGGCGAAGGTCGCGACGCTGCAGCACGCCGACGCGATCGTGCGGGACGAGATCCATCGCGCGGGCCTCGAGCGGGAGCTGTGGCAGGCGTTCGCCGTGCTGGCCGACATCAGATCGGTTGGCGTGATGGGCGACGAGCGCACCTATGGCCATCCGATCATCATCCGTGCGGTGACGAGCGACGATGCGATGACGGCCGACTGGGCCCGGCTGCCCTACGACCTGCTCGAGACGATGTCGAACCGGATCATCAACGAGGTCCCCGGGATCAACCGCGTCGTCTACGACGTCACCTCCAAACCGCCCGGCACGATCGAGTGGGAGTAGTCGCGGGCGAGTAGCGGCTCGGGAGGTCGAACGGCGGGTGAAGTGTGACACCCGGGGGCGCTTCGCAACCTGTTCGTCACATTGCTAGGGTCTCGGCCGTCATGCGGAGTGGCTCACGTCTCCATGTCCTGGCAACGGTCGTCGTTGTCGGACTGCTCAGTGCGGCCGCCGCCGTTCCCGGCGCGTACGCCGGGTCGGTCGATCAGGAGCGTCAGCGCGTCCAGCAGATCGCCGACCAGCTCGAGGACCTCGAGAACCGCATCGGCGAGCTCGACGAGCAGCACGCGGCCGCGCTCGACCGTGTCGAGCAGCTGACCGACGAGATCGCGGTCTCGCAGGCGAAGGTCGACGCGCAGCAGGCGCAGTTGAACCAGCTGCAGGCGCAGCTCTCGACGATCGCCGTGCAGAAGTTCATGTCGGGCGGTGCCAGCGGGGCGACCCCGCTGCTCGGCTCGGCCAGCACGGTCACCGATCAGCTCCAGCGAGGTGAGCTGTCGCGCGTCGCGCTCGACCAAGGCGCCGGCACGACCGACGAGATGGTGGCGCTCGTCGCCGACCTCGACGCCGAGACCAACACCCTCGAGGCCCGCAAGACCGAGCAAGCCGACCTGCTCGCCTCCCTCGAACAGCAGCAGGAGCAGGGCGAGGCCCTCGTCCAGCAGTACGAGCAGCAGTACGCACAGGCCCAGATCGAGCTGGGCAACGCGCTCGCCGAGGAGCAGCAGCGCCGGGCCGCCGAAGCGATCGCCGAGGCGCAGGCGCGCGAAGCCCAGCAACAGCAGAACCACCCCGTGGTCGCCACCCCCTCGCGCGGCGGTGGTGCCGCAGCGCCGGCGACGCCGACCACGACCGGCGGCGGTGCGGGTGGCGGTGCCGCAGCGCCGGGCACGACCACCGATCCGGGCGCCGGCAGTGGTGGCAGCGGAGGCTCCGGTGGTGGCGACTCGACTGGAGGCGGTGGCGGTGGCGGTGGCGGCGCGGTCGAACCGACGCCCGAACCGCCGGCACCCAGCGTCCCGCCTCCCTCGTCGCTCGCCGGCATCGCGATCAACGCCGCGCAGAGCCAGCTCGGTGTGGCCTACAAGTTCGCGGCGGAGTCCCCGGGTGTGGCCTTCGACTGCTCGGGGCTCACCAAGTACGCGTGGGGCAAGGCAGGCGTCTACCTGCCGCACCAGTC
>JBFWSW010000103.1:0-4495 GCA_050248155.1 Ilumatobacteraceae bacterium | reverse complement strand
CCCCCGGCGCTCGGCCTCTGCACGGATGAAGCCGTCAACGGCGCGCCGTTCTACGTGATGGGGTACGTCGACGGCGTCGTCCTCGACAGCGTCGAACGGGCAGAGCAGCTCCCGATCGAGCTGCGCCGGTCCGCGGCCGAGCACCTCATCGACGTGCTCGCCGACCTGCACGCGGTCGACGTCGACGCAGTCGGCCTCGGCGACTTCGGGAAGCGGACCGGGTACGTCGAACGCCAGGTCCGCCGGTGGTCGACGCAGTGGGAGAGCTCGAAGACGCGTGAGCTCGCAGCGATCGACGAGGTCGCCGACCGGCTGCGCGAACACATGCCCGAGCAAGTGGGTGTCTCGATCGCACACGGCGACTTCCGCTTCGGCAACTGCCTCACCGACGTCGCCCGCGGCCGCATCGCTGCGGTCCTCGACTGGGAGCTGTGCACGCTCGGGGATCCGCTGGCCGACGTCGGCTACCTCGGCGTGTACTGGTACGACCCAGCGACAGGAACCTTCCGGGCAAACGACCCGACCTCCGCCGGCGGCTTCCCCACGTACGCCGACCTGCTCGAGCGGTACGCCTCGCGGACCGGTCGCGATCTGTCGAACATCGACTACTACGTCGCCTTCTCGTGTTGGCGCCTGGCCGTCATCGGCGAGGGCGTCTACGCGCGCTACCTGCACGGGGCGATGGGTGATCAGGAGATCGATCTCGAGCAGATGAAGGACGGCACCGACACGTTGGCCGAGCGAGCCCTCGCTGCGGTCCGTCGTTTCGCATGACGACCGAGACCTCACTCGACGCGTGGGCGAGGGATTCGTTCGCCGCGGCCGGCATCACGCACGAGACGTTCCGGCGCGGCAGCGGTCCCGGCGTCGTCGTGGTGCACGAGATCCCGGGCATCACGCCGGCGGTCATCGCCTTCGCGGACGAGGTCGTCGCGGCAGGGTTCACCGTGGTGATGCCGTCGTTGCTCGGCACGCCCGGTCGTCCGCTCAGCACCGGCTACGGCCTCGCATCGATGGTGCGGATGTGCGTGGCGCGCGAGTTCACCCACTGGGCGACGGGGCGCACCTCACCGGTCATCGCCTGGTTGCGTGCGCTGGCTCGATCGATGCACCTCGACTGCGGGGGCCCAGGCGTGGGTGCGGTGGGCATGTGCTTCAGCGGCGGGTTCGCGCTCGGGATGATGGTCGACGACGTGATGGTCGCGCCGGTGCTCTCGCAGCCCTCGCTGCCCCTCGCGATCGGGCCCGGCAGAGCTGCGCGCAGCCGCGACGTGGGTCTGTCCTCCGACGATGCACTCGAGGTCGCCCGCCGCGCCGAGGAGGGCTGTCAGGTGCTGGGCCTCAGGTTCCGCGACGATCGACTGGTGGGCGAGCGCTTCGACACGCTCCGCGAGCTGCTCGGCAGCTCGTTCATCGCGGTCGAGCTGCCCAGCCCCGAACCGCGGGCGCACAGCGTGCTCACCGAACAGCGCGACGAGACGAGCGTCCGCCGCGTGATCGACTTCCTGTCCGAGCGCTTGCTCACGCCGTAGCGCCGTCGACGAGCGCGCGGACCCGTTCGACCTCCAGGTCGCTGATCTCGTGAGCCCGCCCGGCGATCACATCGACATGTACCTGCGCACCGGCTCGGCGGAACTGCTCTGCCGTCGCCTGCGTGTGCCACGCGGGCACCCAGCTGTCGTCGTCGCCGTTGCTGAAGTACGCCGGCATCCCGTCGAAGGTTCCGGCCCCGAGCTCGTCGCCCAGGGCGCTGATGAGACCGCCGGTGAGCACGGCGAGCCCACCCCAGCGCTTCGGCGAGCGCGCCGCGTGCTCGGCCACCATGCACGCGCCCTGCGAGAACCCGATCCACACGACCCGCCGCGCCTCGATGCTGGCGAGCTCGCCCTCGATCTCGCGCATCACCGCGAGCGCATCGTCGAGCGCCGGCTGGTTCTCGTGCATCGGTGAGAGGAACCCTGCGGGGTACCAGCTGCTCTGGTCGGCCCGGGGCAGGACCCACGCGATCTCGTCGGGATGCGCCGACTGCACGCGGCGGACGAGGTGCTCGACCATGTACTCCGGCGACAGCGACCGGCCGTGCACGGCGACGGCCACCGCGGCGGCGTCGACAGGTGACGGGCCGAGCCGCAGTGCGCCTCCCGACCGGTGGATGGCGAGATGATGCGTGTCGCGGGCCGCGGCCGTGGTGGGGAGGTCGTGACGCTTCACCGTCTGCGCCGGGCGGTTGAAGACGTCGATCTCGTTCATCGGACCACGCCCAGCTTCGGGATGGGGTGATCGCCGAAGGCGACGGCGATGTTCTTGGTCTCGGTGTAGAAGTCGAAGGACCAGTCGCCCCCGTCTCGGCCGATGCCGCTGCGCTTGGTCCCGCCGAAGGGGGTGGGCAGGTGGCGCACGTTGTGCGAGTTCACCCACACCATGCCGACGTCGAGGTCGCGCGCGACCCGGTGGGCGCGGCCGGCATCACCGGTCCACACGTACCCCGCGAGGCCGTAGTCGGTGTCGTTGGCGATGGCGAGCGCATCCGCTTCGTCGGTGAAGGGGATGCAGGTGAGCACCGGGCCGAAGATCTCGTCGCGGGCGATGGCCATGTCGTTCGTCGCATCGAGCAGCAGGAGCGGGTTCACGAAGTTCGACTCGATGTCGACGGTCGCGCCGCCGGTGACGACACGCGCTCCACACGACGTCGCCACCTGCTGGTAGCCGCGCACCTTGTCGCGATGGACCGGGTGGATGAGCGGCCCGATCTCGGTCGCCGGGTCGAGTGGGTGCCCGACGCACAACGCGGCGACGCGTTCGGACAGCCGTGCCTCGAACTCGTCGCGGATCGACTGCTGGACGAGCAGCCGGCTCGATGAGGTGCACCGCTCGCCGTTGAGGCTGAAGATCATGAAGACGACGGCATCGAGGGCACGGTCGAGATCGGAGTCGGCGAACACGATGACAGGGTTCTTGCCGCCGAGCTCGAAGTGCAAACGCTTGAGGGTCGCGGCCGACTGAGCCTGGATCGCCGATCCGGTCGCCGACTCGCCGACGAACGCGATGGCCGTGACGAGGGGGTGCTCGGTGAGGGCTCGCCCTGCCGTGTGCCCCATGCCGTGGACGACGTTCAACACGCCGGCCGGCAACCCCGCCTCGAGCGCGAGGTCACCGAGCAGGGACGCGCTGAGTGGGCTCCACTCGGCCGGCTTGTGCACCACCGTGCACCCTGCTGCGAGGGCGGGAGCGATCTTCCACGTGGAGAGCATGAACGGGGTGTTCCACGGCGTGATGACGCCGACCGGACCGATCGCCCGGCGGGTCGTGTAGTTGATCATCTCGTCGGTGGGCAGCGACTGCCCGTCGGCGACGCTGGGCGCCATGTCGGCGAAGAAGCGGAAGTTCTCTGCGCCGCGGAGAGCCGCTGCGCTCATGAACCGGATCGGCTGACCGGTGTCGACGCTCTCGATGAGCGCGATCTGGCGCGCACGCTCCTCGATCAGGTCGGCGAAGTCGTGCAGCAGGCGGCGACGTTCGGCGCCACTCGTACGGTGCCATGGTCCGAACGCGGCGTCGGCTGCGCTCGCCGCCGAGGCGACATCGTCGTCGTCGCCCGCGGCGACCTCTCCGAGGACGCTCCAGTCGATCGGCGTGCGGTTCGTGAACGTCTCGCCGTTGACGCCGGCGCGGTGCTCGCCGGCGACGAGGTGCAGCACGGGGACCGATCGGAATCGTGCCAGCTGCTCGGCGGCGTCGCGTCGGTTGTCGTCGAAGGTGCCACTGCCGGCCATCTCTCTCCCATCGGACCCTCACCCTGCCGAACAGGGGCGATCAGATATGATAACACGTTAAGTAGTTGCCCGCACCGGAGGAGATCCATGACGCTGCGCCAGTTCTCGAGATCGTTGCCGATGGCGCTCATGCGCGCCCGCGAGGCGGTCATGGCCGAGTTCCGCCCGATCCTGGCCGCACACGACGTCACCGAGCAGCAGTGGCGCGTCGTGCGCGCCCTCGTCGACGAACCGGACGGACTCGGCATCGGCGAGCTGGCCGAGCGCACGTGCCTCCTCGGGCCCAGCCTCTCGCGGATCCTCGCATCGCTCGAAGCCCGGGGGCTCGTCTCGCGATCGTCGGTCGACCACGACGGCCGTCGGGCGGTCATCACCGCAACACGTGCTGGACTCCGGCTGTTCGAGACGGTCTCACCGCTGAGCGAGTCGGCGTACGAGCAGCTGGAGCAGCGCTTCGGTGCCGCCGAGCTCGATCAGCTGCACGACCTGCTCGACCGGCTCTCATCGATGGCTCGAGCGGACGAAATTCGGGTCTGACGGCTCGCGGCCGCTCGGTACCGTCGCGCCCGTGCCGCCGCTCGCCACGCTCCCGGTCTTCGCCGTCGCATCGCTGGTCCTGCTCGTCGTCCCCGGACCGGCAGTCCTCTACATCGTGGCGCGCAGCGGCGCCCAGGGCACGCGTGCCGGGCTCGTGTCGATCGCCGGCGTGCACGCCGCGTCGG
>JBFWSW010000102.1:6726-11274 GCA_050248155.1 Ilumatobacteraceae bacterium | reverse complement strand
CGGCGGCGAGGTAGAACGGCACGAGTGTCAGGACGCCCACCGCCGTGTACTGCTCGACGCCCCGGGTCACCGTCCGGACGCCTTCCTCGGCGTCGCCGTGGTCGACGAGCGCACAACCGAGCAGGCAGACGGCCCCGGCCGAGAAGAACTCGAAGTTCTCGCCGAGGTCGCCGGTGCACGCCTCCCGGCCCCCGTCGAGCGCCATCTCGAGATCGTCGATGATGAGCGCAGACAAGGTGTGCGACACCCACGGGAGGAGCCGCGCATACGGATCGCTCTGCCGGCGGGCCAGGTCGGGGAGCGGTGAGCCGCCGGGCCACGGGATCCCCGCCAGCGCGTGGTACACGACCTGGAACCCGCGGGTGAGCAACAGGTGCTCCATCAGACCGGTGACGGCACCATTCTCGATCGGCTCGTTGTCGGCGGCCCACACGTCGGCGATGCCGACCGCGCGGTCGACGAACTCGACGGCCTCGGTGATCCGTCCGATGTGCCAGCAGTGGATGCCCCACGCGGCGTACCCGGTCGATTGGATGAGCAGATCGTCGGACACCTCGGCCAGCGCGACGAGGTCGCGGGCGAGCCGCTCGGACGAGACGAGGTCGCACGACGTGGCCGCGCCGGCCCAGTCGGTCCACACGACCTCGGCCAGCACGCGGTCGCGACTCGTCTTGCGGGCGAGCTCCTTCGCACGCTCGATGGGGCTGTTCATCCGCGCCCGCTCGAAGCCGAAGCGCAGGCGTCGCACCGTGAGCAGGCGATTGATCGTGTCGAGCTCGGCGTCGAGGTCGGCGTCCTCCGGCAACATGCCCTGGCGCAGCACGAGCGCTCGGTCGAGCAGGTCGTCCGCGGTGCGGTAGGCATAGCGGCGCAGCGCCACCTCGGCCGCCCGCTCGAGGGCACGCGCAGCCCGGTCGGCCACACCCAACGAGACGGCTTGCCAGAGGTGCTCGGCGAGGATCTCGGCGGTGTCGTCGCTGAGGCGGGACGTGGCCTCGATCGCGTCGGCGATCGTGAGGTGGAGGCGCGAGCGGCGCAGCAGCGACATGTCATCGAGCACCACCTCGCGGATGAGCGCATGCGTGAACCGCACGGTGCCGGGGTGCTCGGGCACGTCGATGATCAACCGGCTGACCAGTGCGGGGTCGAGGTCGTCGATGCAACGGTCGAGCGGCAGACCGGATGCGCGGCTGAGCAGACCGAGCTGCGTCTCGCGGCCGATCGTCGCCATCATCTGCACGAGCGAGGTCGTGGCCGCGGGCAGCGAGCCGAGTCGGCGGTGCACGACATCGCGCACACTGGCCGGGATGCCCGCTCGGCGCACGAGCTCGGCCTCGGACAGACCTGGCTCGGCCACCACCAACCTCGCGAGCTCGCCGATGAAGAACGGGTTGCCCTCCGATCGTTGATGCAGCGCGTGCACCAAGGCCGGCGAGACGTCGTCGCCGATCGCCTGGCGCACCAGCGCGGCCGACTCGTCGGCGCTGACGCCGCGGAGGATGATCCGGTGCGCGGTGGGCCGCCGCGAGATGCTCGCCGTCGCCTGCACGACCGCGTCGTTGCGGCCGATCTCGAGTTGACGCACGGTTGCCACGATGAGCACGGGGGCCCCGAGCATGTGGCCACACAGGAACTCGATCAGCTCGAGCGAGGCGGGATCGGCCCACTGGAGGTCGTCGAGCGCGAACATCAGCGGCCGCCGACGTGCGGCCTTCTCGATCAGCATCGAGATGGCTTCGAACAGCCGGTAGCGCCCGACGTCGACCGGATCGAGCGTCGCATCGCTGTCGCTCGACAGCAGGCGGTCGACCATGTCCTGCATGCCGCTCGGCAGCGGATCGGCGGCGTCGCAGATGCCGCGCAAGACCCCGAGCCATGGCCAGAACGCCGGCGTCGCGCCGGACTCGTAGCTGCGGCCCCAGAGGACCTCGAACTCCTGGCGGTGGGCTTCCTCGGCGACGAACTCCATCAGGCGGGTCTTGCCGATGCCGGGCTCGCCCTCGATCAGCACCCACTGCGTGCGGCCGCCACGCGCGCTGGCGAGTGCCGTGGTGAGCAGGCGACGCTCGGCTGCACGACCGACCATCTCGTCGGTGAAGATCCCCGGGAAGTGGCGACTCCGGCGGGACACGAACTGACCGTCGGTCTCGACGACGGGGCCGAGCGCAGATCCCTCATCGACCACCAGGGCAGAGGCGGACACCGGCGGCGCGAGCGACGGGTCGTGGTCGAGGATCTGCGACTCGAGCTCGCGGATGCGCGGGCTCGGGTCGACGCCGAGGTTGTCGACGAGTCGCTTGCGAAGATCGTCGAGCGCGCGGAGCGCCTCTGCCTGCCGTCCCGATCGGTACAGGGCGACAGCGAGGTGCTCCCACAGACCCTCACGCAGCGGGTGTTCGTCGACCAGACCCGAGAGCTCGCCGATCAGCACCTCGTGTCGGCCGAGGAGGAGGTCGGCCCGGATGCGGTCCTCGAGCGCGGCCAGCCGTCGCTCATCGAGCCGCGTGGCGATGCCACGAGCCCATGGCAGGTCGGCGAACTCCTGCAGAGCGGGACCTCGCCACAGCGCGAGCGCATCGGCGAGCTCGTCGCGCGCGGTCGCGGCTTCGCCCTGGGCCAGCAACGCCCGACCCGAGTCGGCCCCTGATTCGAAGCGGATGAAGTCGACCGCTTCGCCGTGCGCGTGCAGGCGGTAACCGGTCGACTCCCAGGTGAGGAGGTTGGTCCCGCCGCCGGCCTCGCCCGACGCGCGATCGAGTGCCCGGCGCAGCCTCGACACGTAGCTCTGCAACGTGCTCGTGGCCGACCCGGGCGGGCCGTCGGGCCACAACCGTTCGACGATCGCGTCGAGCGGCACGACGCGATCTGCCGAGACGAGCAGCATCGCCAGCACGGCGCGGGACTGCGCGCCGCCGAGCTCGATGCTCCGGCCGCTCGGGTCGATCACCTCGAGGGGGCCGAGGACCTTGAACTGCATGCGCTGCTCCACGTCGGCGGGGATGCTAGCCCTCGCCGGTCGGTTGCATCTTGCCCGGCGGGGTGAACTCTCGGCGATGGTCTGGCGTGATCAGCGCAGGTTGTCGGGGCGCACGGCGGGCCCCGAGAAGTGCGCCCAGGGGTCGACGTCGTCGTCGGCCGGCACCGGTTCGGGAGCGGGCGCGGTGAACTGGCCGACACCCCATCCGTCGGGCCGCATCACCGTCGTGGCAGCTGCGTGTGCGGGCACGGGCGGGGCCAGCGGGTGCTGCGAGGTGTGCACCCACCCCGGCTCGTACACGTCGGCGGGTGCGGGGCGTGCCGGTTGCCGCGGTGCGGGAGCGGGACGCGCGGGTGCTGCGTGGGCAGGCACCGCCGCGACTCGTGCCGGTTGCGCGCGTGCAGGCGCCGGAGCGGCGGTGGGCGGTGGCGCGTCGACGTAGCGCTGCCCGAGCCCGGCGAACTGCGCGACCACGATCGCGACGACGCCCGAGGCGACGAGCGCAGTCGCGGCAGCGGTCATCACCTTGGTCGCTGCTCCGACCGCGGCCGCGATGGTCGCATCGGAGTCGGGGGTCCAGCGGTGCGCGAGCAGCACGAGGATGCGCGGGCCGATCGCCCACAGCAGGCCCGTCACGATCGCCCAGATGCCGTACCGACGCAGCGCGTAACGACGATCACCGACGATGAGCGCAGCAGCGAACAGCAGCACCGCCAAGCCGGCGAGCCAGTTCGTGCAGGTGACGGCGATGCTGCGCAGCGACGCCACGAACGGCGGATGGACATCGGGCAGGTGGAGGTCGGGCACGGCGCCATCGGGGATGAGCGCGGCGAGTGCCGGGTCGACCGTCGCGAGGTGGTCGCGCAGCGCGGCGACGAGCGTCGCTCCGTCGATGGTGGTCGGCCGCTCGTCGTCCACGCCGACCGCCCGCGAGTGGAGGGAACCGAACGCGTCCGAGATGTTGGCCGAGACGCGCGGATCGGCGAGCGTGTCGGCGACCGCGGCGCGGATCTGCGGCGTGAACGCGGGGTCGAGTGCCGTCGACTCGACGATCTGGTCGGCCAGCGGACCGGCCAGCTCGAAGCGGGCCTCGGGGTCGGCGACGACGGCGTCGGCCACGTCCTCCACCCGATGCGGTGACGCTGCGGTGTTCAGGTACGCCCAGCCCGACCACGCCACGGTCGCGCAGACGATGGCCACGGCCATGATCGCTCTCGTGACGGTGCGGCTCAGCATCCGTGACTCCTCCGACAGGGACGACTCATCCCACCTCGAGGACCGTGCCGAAAGTGCGCGTGCACGCCCGCAGCTTTCCACGTCGAACAGGTCTCGTTGCCGCGCGGCGGTCGACGGCCCCGCGCGAGCCGAGTGCTCGACCTCCAGATGAGGTCGAGAGTTGGCTGCTCACGCGCTTGATTCCGGGTGCAAGCGGCTGTCAAGCCCCCCACAAGCGTGAAACCTCACGCTCGCCTCCGTCGTCGGGTGACGACCGATCTCGCGGAGGACGATCGACATGAGCAGCACGCCAGCCCCCACCACCTCGCACACATCCCACTCGCACGCTCGCCGCG
>JBFWSW010000102.1:0-6626 GCA_050248155.1 Ilumatobacteraceae bacterium | reverse complement strand
TTCGACAACCGTGGAGGGGTCAACGTCGCGGCGGGCGCCAACTTCATCAGTGGCGTCGCGACCACCACCCCCGACGACGCCTGGTTCGATCTCCTCGGCCCCGACAGCTACGTCGAGGTCGGCGCGGGGAGCGTGCTCGCGGGCGACATCTTCACGCGCGCCGGCACGAACGTCGACGTCAGCGGCGCCTCGCAACTCACCACGACGGGCCGGATCATCGGCGAGGGCGATCTCACCGTGTCGGCGACGGACGAGCCAGGTCTCGTCGCCGACGGCACGGTCGACGTCACCGACCTCGACGCGGTCCAGGGCTCGCTCGTCGTGCGTGGGGCCACCTCGGCCGGCACGCTCACCATCGTCGACGGCGGCGTCGAGGTCGACGCCGCTGGTTCGTTGACCGCCGACGCGCTCCACCAGACCGGCGGCGTGCTCCAGGCGGACGGTGAGGTCGTCGTCAGCGGGAACGCGACGTTCGACGACGGCGTGCTCGTCGGCAGCGACGGTGCCACCGACGTCATCCGCGTCGACGGTGCCGTCACGGCGAGCGGCACGCTGCCGATCCAGGACGTCACCTTCCGAGCCGGCTCGCTCTCCTTCGTCGCCGAGAACGGCCAGCAGGCCGGTGTCGAGCTGCTCGGGGACCGCGCGCACCTGGACGTCAGCGGCGCGATGACGACCGCCATCGCGACGCTGATCAACGACAGCACCGGCACCGCGGCATCGTTCCACGCAGGCATCGTGTCGGTCACCGCGGACACGCTGACCATCGATGCTCCCTGGACCGTCGACACCGATGACTCGGTCACGGTCGCCGCGGACGCGACGCTCGAGACGAGGTCGGACTTCGTGCAACGCGGCAGCTTCATCGTCGACGGCGAGATGCTCGTCTCCGCCGGCGGCGAGATCGAGCACGACATCGAGCTCGGCGCCGACGCCTCGATCGGCGTCGCGCAGAGCTCGTGGGTCACGCTCGTGGGCGGTGCGACGATCGGCGGCATCGAGGCAGAAGTCGGCAACGAGGGCCTGATCGACGGGACCGGCGGTCTCGTCGGCACCGTCTACAACGACGGCGTCATCGCCACCGACGGCACGATCGACGTGCTCGGCCTGTTCGAGCAGGGAGCCAACGGCACCATCGCGATCGAGGTCAACGGCGATCACCACGGCACGATCGCCGTCACCGAGAACGCCACGCTCGCGGGCACGCTCGAGATCGCCCTGGCCGACAACGGGGCGCTGCCCACGGAGGCGTTCGACGCGCTCACCGCGAACGGCGCCATCGAAGGAACGTTCACGACGGTCGACGGCCTGCAGGAGTGCGCCGATCTCACCTACGCAGCACATGCGGTGACGATCGTGCCGCAGCCATGCGTCGCCATCGCCGCCGCGCAGGCGACCGAGGGCACCGAGCGCATCGACTTCGCAGTCAGCCTCACCGAGCCGGCCGCCCACCCGGTGGTCGTGCACTACTCGCTGCTCCCCGGCACGGCCGACATCACGGACTACGTCGACGCCGAGCCCGGTGCGAGCATCACGATCCCGGCCGGTGAGACGACCGGCACCATCACCGTCACCGTCGTGGACGACGACGACGAGGAGCAGGACGAGAGCTTCACCGTCGGCATCTCCGCCGACGGTGCCGACCTGGCCAACGCAGAAGCGACCGGCACGATCCGCGACGACGACACGCCACTCGATCTCGAGTACCGCTCGATCCCGATGATCGACTTCGTCCAGTACATCTCCGGCATCGGCACGGACTACGTCGTCGGCATCGCCAGCCCCGATGCCGACACGAACCTCGGCTGGGCCTACCGCATCAGCGACGGTGGCTTCGCCGGGACGAAGGGCAACTTCCAGCCCTACGCGATCAATGCCAACGACCAGGCCGTCGGCGACTGCGGCGCCGACTCGTGCATGCGCGACCACGGCGTCGACACGATCCTCAGCCCGTCCACCTCGGTCGGGGTGACCGCGATCAGCGACGCCGGCGAGATCGTCGGGTACCAGTACACGGGCCACAACCTCGACAAGGTCCCGGGTCGGTGGGCGACTGCGACGGCCGGATTCGAAGCCTTCACCGCTCTCGGCGCGCCGGACGAGATGGCCGTCGACGTCTCCGAGGACGGCACGATCGTCGGCACGAGCAAGTTCGGCGCGAACGAGACGCACGGCTGGATCCGCACGCCCGACGGCACGATCACCGACATCGGCACGATCCTCGGCATGCCGATCGTCCACGTGGCCGGTGTCTCCGACGACGGCGTCGTCGCCGGCGCAGTGATGTCGGGCGAACCGAACACCCCGACGCACGGCTTCACCTGGACGGCGGCGGGCGGCATGGTCGACCTCGGCCCGTTCAGCTTCGTGCTCGACATCAACGGCAACGGCGACATGGTCGGGCACATCAACGGGAGCGCGACCTTGTGGCGCGGCGACCGCGTGTTCGACCTCAACCACGCGCTCGGGTTCGGCAACGGTGTGGGACCGAGCCTCGCGCTCGGCGAGGCGATCAACGACCAGGGCTCCATCGTCGTGACGGGATGGTCCGGCGCGAGCCCTGTGACTGCCGTCCTGGTGCCGCCGAACGCTGGTTGCCAGGTGTGTCTCGACGCGCACGTCTACGAGGCCGAGTTCCCGCGGCCCGACTACCTGATCGACGCCGGCGACGAGATCGTCGAGGGCAACCCGGCGGAGCTCTTCGCCGAGGTGACCAACCACGACGACACGACGCGCACGGTGAGCATCACCTTCGTCGGTCCCGACGGTCAACCGATGGACGAGCCACGCTCGCTCACCCTCGCACCCGATCAGAAGGATCACACCTACGTGCCCTTCGAGACCGACGGTCTCGCATGGGACAACGGAGCCGACGCCGGTCCGATCGAGGTGAAGATCGAGATGCGATCCGCCGACGGCCAGCTGATGTCATCGACGCCGTTCAGCATCCGCGTGATCCCACGACCGGTCGTCAACGTGCACGGCATGAACAGCGACGCGTCGACGTGGGGCGCCTATCCGGCCTTCGTGTCGAACGCGCACGTCGGTTGGAAGGCGTTCGCCGTCGACACGATGGACACCAAGCCGTGGCTGCCGAACAGCGTCGCCGAGAACGCGGCGCTGCTCGGTGACTACATCGACGGCATCCAGCGCCAGGAGAACGCCTGGCAGGTCGACCTCGTCGCCCACTCGATGGGCGGCCTGATCTCCCGCTACTACATCCAGAACCTGATGCCCGACAACAGTGGTCATCGCCCGGCGCGTTCGCTCGTGATGCTCGGCACGCCCAACGCGGGCTCGCCGTGCGCCGACCTGTTCCGCGTGCCGATGACCGCCGAGCTCCGCACCGACGTGATGCGTCAGTTCAACCAGAGCATCACCGATCACCGCGGCGTGCCCTTCTCGCTCGCCGCAGGCGACCCGATGTCGTTCACGTGCACCAAGCCAGGGCCCGGTGACATGGTCGTTCCGCTCGACAGCGCGCTGTACGGCGTCGAGGACACCGCGGTGTACCCGATCCTGCACACCGACATGACGTTCTCCGCGCAGCTCTTCGACGAGTTCGTCCGGCCGCGGCTCTCGGGGGTGACCGCACCTGCCGCTCCGGCCGGCCTCGTCCCTGCCGTCACCTCGCGGGCGAGCAGCCTTGCCGCGAGCGCGGCCGTCGATCCGCAACCGCAGCTGCTCGCGTCGACCCACGATCAACTCGCGCCCGGAGAGACCGGCTCGTACGGGGTCCAAGTGCCCGAGGGGGTTGCCGTGCTCGGCGTGTCGGCACTCGGTGCGGCGTCGATCGAGGTGGAGCTCGTGAAGTCGGGCAACGTCATCGCCACGACGGGCACCGATCCGGCGTACGGCATCGACTTCCGGACGCTCAGCACGAGCGATCCGGCGAGCGGGTCGTGGACGATCCGCCTGACCAACCATGGCACGACCGATGTCGACGTGCCGTCGGTCGTGTGGATCAGCGGTTCGCCGACGTCACTCGAGGTGCACGCCGAGCAGATCGGCATCACCGGCAAGGTGCTGGTGACCGCGACGGTCACCGGCACGCCACCGTCGAGCCCGAGCAGCTACATGATGGCGACGGCCACCGACCACTCGGGCCGCGAGGACCTCATCGGTGACCTGCGCGACAACGGAGTCGCGCCCGATGCCGTCGCCGGTGACGGCGTGTACTCCGGCCTCATGACGGGGCTCGTGCCCGGACCGGTGGTCATCGAGGTCTCGACCGACAACCCGAACTTCAATCGGATCGTCTCGACCGGCCTGGTCGTGAAGATCGGCACCGACGGCCCCGGCAACGATCCGCCCGTCGCATCTGGCGCGACGGTGACGGTGCCGACGGGCATGACGAGCCGCATCGACCTCGAAGCGGCCGATCCCGAGGGCCAGCCGCTCACCTTCGACATCGTCACGCTGCCCGCGCACGGGCAGCTCGGCGGCGAGGGTCCGTTCTACGACTACCTGCCCGCGAACGGCTACCAGGGTCCCGACTCCTTCGTCTATCGCGTGCACGACGGGCAGGTGTGGAGCGCTCCGGCGACGGTGAACATCACGGTCGGCAAGGCCGTGACGACACTGACCTACCAGGCGCCCGTCCCGCGCGTCGCGACGACCGGGCTGCCGATGCACGTGGTGCTGCGAGTCGAGGGCCCACGCCTCGAGGCAGTCGACGGCGGTAGCGCCACCTTCGAGTTCGGCACGCACACCGTCGAGTCGACCGTGAACAACGGGCGTCTCGAGGCCGACGTCCCCGTCGACGTCGCGGCCGGTACGCACGATCTCGTGGTGACGTTCGACGGCAACGACGGGTACCAGGCCGCGACCTTCACGACCACGATCGACGTGTGGGAGGGCAGCGCGCCGGCCCCCGCGCTCGAGCCGCTGAACGGGGAAGCCGGGTACCCGGCACGGCTCCAGGGTCGCGCCAACGACCCGGACGTCGACGCGGTCCGCTACCAGTTCGACTTCACCGACGACGGCGTGTTCGACGCCGAGGTCGGTCCGAACGAGGGCCGGTTGACGTGGGCCGACCACACCTACCCCGATGCCTTCGACGGCCAGGCCCGCATGCGGGTCACCGATGCGGCAGGCCACGTCGTCGAAGCCGTCGCACCCGTCCACATCGCCCCGCACCGCGAGCTCGGCGCCCTGCGCCGCATCCTCGTCGACGGTGAGCCCGTCGAGGCGGTCGACGTCAGCGACGACGGCCGGCTGCTGCTGTACCGGGTGACCGACAACGAGGGCGAGTTCAGCATGCCCACGCCGCTCGGGGTGCTGGATCTCCAGACGGGCGCGCACGAGATCGTCTCCATCCGCCCCGACGGCCAGCGTGAGGACTTCCCCCTCGGTGGTGTGCTGTCGGCCGACGGTCGCACCGTCGCCTTCTCGACCCTCGACTACGTCAACGGGTTCCAAGCGATGCAGGTGCTCGTGCGCGACCTCGACACCGGTGTCTCGACGCTGGCATCGCTCAACAACGCCGGCCAGAAGGCCGATCGCGGGGGTGAGGCGCTCGGCGTCACGAACGGCGGCACCAAGGTGCTGTTCCAGTCGGCATCGCGCAACATGAACGATTTCGACACCTGGAAGTGCGGCACGAAGGACGTCACCGAAGAGCCCTGCTACCAGCTGTACATGCGCGATCTCACCACGAGCACGACGACGCTCGTGACCGAGCGGGTCGGCACCGACGTCGCCGACGTGCTGTCGGGCGCGGGCATGTCGCCCGACGGTCGGTACGTCGCCTACGGCAGCTGGGGCAAGCTCTGGTTCGTCGACCTGGAGACGGGCGCGCGCAGCGAGCTCGCGTCGACCACGCACGCCGGTATCGCTCACGACGTGAACGTGTCCGACGGCGGCCGCTACGTCACCTTCTCGTCCGAGGCGCCCGACCTGGTCCCCGGCGACACGAACGGCTTCGTCGACGTGTTCCGGCTCGACCGCCAGACCGGTACCTTCGCGCTGGTCAGCGCGACCTCGTCCGGCACGGTGGGGTCGCGCGGCGCACAGGGCGCGTTCGCCGACCGGTGCGGTGTCCGCACCGTGTTCTGGTCGAACTCGCCCGACCTGGTCGGTGGCGACACCAACGAGCTCGACGACCTCTTCCTCCGCGACGGCAGCACCACGCGGCGCATCAGCGTCGAGGCGCGCGACGGCATCGAGGCCGACGGTGGCACGTCGCTCGAAGGCGTGCTGTCCGGGAACGGCCGCTTCGCCTTCTTCACGTCAGGTGCCACCAACCTGGTGCCGGGCGACGTCGAGGGATACACCGACACGTTCGTGCTCGATCTCGGATCGACGACGTCGTGCGACGATTCACCCACCCCTCCGGTGAACCACCCGCCGACGGCATCGCCGCTCACCGTGTCGACCGACGAGGACCTCGCCGTCGCGGTCGAGTTGCACGGCGACGACCCGGATGGCGACGAGCTGTCGTTCGAGATCGTGGCCGGCCCGGCTCACGGCACGGTGACCGGTGAGGGTGCCGAGCGCAGCTACGCACCGGCTCCGGGCTGGTCGGGCATCGACACGTTCACCTACACCGCATCCGATGGGTCGGCGACGTCCGAGCCGGCGACCGTCACGGTGACGGTGCACGACGTCGATCACGCGCCGACTGC
>JBFWSW010000101.1:3432-11827 GCA_050248155.1 Ilumatobacteraceae bacterium | reverse complement strand
CCTGCGACAGGGTTCGTCGACGACGTCCCGCGATAGGCCATGACCGTCAACGAGCCCTTCGAGAGGGCCGACACCGTCACCCGGATCTGGCGACCCGCATCACCGGCCGCGGCGACCTTTCGCCACAGCGTCGTCGATGCGGTGTTGTTGCTCACGCGGTCGACCTGCGTCCATCCGGTGACGTTCGTCGGTGCGTTCACGGTCACGTTCGAGGCGTCGGTGAAGAAGAGGAGCAGCCCATCGCCGGGTTGCACCGACGCCGGGATCGTGACGGTGTGCGTCGTCGCGTTGGCCGAGCCTGTTGCCGATGCGACGTGCTCGACGGTGGCGGCCACCGGCTCGGTGACCGTGACGGTGTCGCCCGCCGTGTCGGATGCCGGGGCGCCGGGGTACGCGTCGGTCACGGTGAGGATGACGTCATAGGTGTCGGCGGCGTCGTAGTGGTGCGTCACGGTCGCGCCTGATCCGATGGTGCCGTCGCCGAAGTCCCACGCGAAGGTCTGGATCGGGCCGTTGCCGTCGGTCGATGTCGACGTGAACGTGCAGTCGAGGTCGGTGCACGACGACGTGAAGCCGGCAACGGGGGGCTCGTTGGTGAGGTCGAGGAGGAGCGGGACCGCCGAACCCTGGTTGCCGGTGCCGTCCGTGACGTCGAGCTCGACTGTGAAGGGCCCGGCACCCGCGTACGTGTGGGTGACGATCGCGGCGTCAGGGATGCCGGTGGTGCCGTCACCGAAGTCCCACGCATAGTGCGCGATCGCTCCATTGGCATCGCTCGAGTCGGAACCGTCGAACGTGCATGCGAGGTCGTTGCACGTCACCGCCATCAGGGCAGTGGGTGGCGTGTCGGGTGCGATCGTGACCGTGTGCGTCACCGAGTTCGGCGCGCCAGCACCGTCGGTGACCGTCAGCGTGACCGGGTAGTCGCCCGCACCGGGGAACGTGTGCGCTGCCGGCGTCGCGCCGGTCGCGTCCGTGGTGCCGTTGTCGTCGAAGTCCCATGCGTACGACGCGATCGGGCCGTTCGCATCGCTGGACGTCGATCCGTTGAACGTGCACGTCGCGTTGGTGCAATTGCTCGTGAACCGGGCGACCGGCGGTGTGTTGGGCGAGACCGAGAGGGTGCGCGTCGTGGTGCCGGTCGCGGACTGGTTGTCGGTGACCGTCAATCGCACGGTGTAGTTGCCGCCTTGCGGGAAGGTGTGCGACGCGTTGGGGCTGGTGGAGGTGGTGCCGGGCGTGCCGTCACCCCAGTTCCATGCGTACTGGAGGATCGAGCCGCCCGGGTCGGACGACGCGCCGCCGTTGAACGTGCACTCGAGATAGGTGCAGCTGGAGGTGAAGCTCGCCGTGGGCGGGGTGTTGACCGGCTCGGTGCTCTGACCCTTCTCGATGCGCACCCAGTCGATGTCGCCGGTGTAGTAGTCGCAGGTGACCGTCACCTGGTTGCAGTCGGGCTTGCCGCCGATCGTCAGGTCCCAGGTGTTGTTGATGTTGCCGGTGCGGCCGTTCACGTGCGCGATCTCGCGACCGTCGATGAACACCGTGATGCGTTGGGCGGTCCGCTCGCAGCGCACGGTGTGCCACTGGTTGTCGTTGATCTCGTTGCCGGGTGGCGCGGCGATCGCCACCTGGCGGAGGTTGCCGTTGACGATGCCCTTGAAGAGGCACGTCGGCCGGCCTTCCGGGAGCTCGATCTTCCACGAGCCCCCGGTCGCCGCGTTCTGGCCCTTCTGGACGATGTTCCCGAACGGTCGGGTCGTCCGGTACCGGATCGTGACGGCGTAGTCCTGGTTCTCGGGATCGAGCAGGATGTTGTCGCGGACGCGGTCGAGGCGTTGCGGCTCGGCCGGTGGGTCCGACGGCGGGCGGTACGCCCAGCGGTGCAGCGTCGCCCCCTGGTACGTGAGCCCCTTGGTGTTGCCCGAACCGCTCGTGCCGTTCAGCCCGTTCCCGCTGCTGTCGACGAGCACGGTCGAGCCCGCGGGCTCGCTCATGTCATAGAACGCGACAGTGCGCGTGGCCACCGCCGAAGCCGGCACCGAGACGGCGACGATCGGGATGCCCGCTCCAACGATCGCCACTACTGCCGAGGTGATCAACCCTCGTCGATTCACGTGTGCCTCCGCTCCGCCACGGCGCCGGTGCACCCGCGTGCCCGACGTTCCTTCCGCCCACTCCCGTGCCGATGCGACTCGTCACCGGACGTGGTTGTCCACCACAGAGCGTACTCCTCCAGGTCAGGGCGGGAAGTAGTCACTTCGACCTATTTTTCGTGACGATTGGTCGTGGTTGTGTTGCGAAACGATGTCGTTCGAGGCCCGGTACGGCTGGGCTGCCCTATGGGCATGATCGGTTGCTGACGGCTTCTTGATTCGATGCCTCGGTGACACACCCGATGGGGTGAGGTACCGTGCGGCATGCCGAAGCCCAAGATGAAGACCGGTGCGCCCGACCGCGTACAGCACTTCGTGCTCATCGACGTCGACGGCGTGCAAGAGGACGTCCTGGTGGCCGACGAATCCGCCGCTCACGCGCTGGCAGAGCGAGTGCTGGCAGCCGCCGAGGAGCTCGCGACCGTGCGGGTACCGCTCGGGATGCCCGGCAACGGCGACGTCGTCGTCGGCAGTCACGTCGTGTTTGACCTCGCCAAGGCAAAGCGGACGCAGGTGACCGTCGTCGCTCGCTCGATGGCCATGGCGTCGATGGGGATCAAGAAGTGAGCAGCCCCTGACGCCGTGCTTCGTGCACGGCAGCCCCGCGCGTCGACACCTCGAGCTTGGCCATGCACCGCTCGAGGTGTGCGCCGACGGTGCGTGTGCTGATGAACAGCCGCTCGCCGATCGCACGATTGGTGAGCCCCTGGCCGACGAGCTCGAGCACCTCGACCTCACGATCGGTCAGCAATCCACCGCCTCGCCGCACCGAGCGGCGGCCGCCGGCTGACCGCCAGGCGTCCTCGGCCTCTCGAGCCGGGCCGAACGCGCCGATGGCGCGCGCCTCGTCGATCAGACGATCGAGCGTCGCCACGTCGGCTGTCTCGCGCGCGATCGCGACGCGGCAGCGCCACGACTCGAGCGGGCTGGGGACAGCGGCCCAGGATCGCTCCGCGAGGTGCCACGCGTCGACTTTGGCAGCCGGAGGGGCAGTGATCGCCGCGATCGTCGCCATCACCGCTTCGGCCTCCGCGCCGACGGCCGTCAAACCGGGCAGCAGCCGGCGCTCCCGATCGCTGCTCGGTCCCCCGGCTCGCCACCACGCGAGGACGAGCCGTGCGGCCGCGACGGAATCGGCGCCACCGATGGAATGGAGCCCAGCCATCGCTGCCTCCGCCGCGGATCGCGGGTCGGCCAGGGCCAGCGCGAGCTCAGCTCGGCGGAGGTGCAGGTCGGCTGCCACCTCCGGTACAGCCCGCGCTGGCGAGGACGCCGCGCGATCGATGAGGGTGCGTGCTCGGTCGACCTCACCCCGCACGAGCGCCAGCTCGGCGTCGACGAGGTCGAGCAGAGCGGTCGCGTCGGACGCGGTCCGCATCGTTCGCCCCGACGCGATGGCGAGCTCGGCATCGTCGTACCGGCCGAGGGTGACGAGTGCCGCGGCGCGGCCGACCGCGAGCTGATCGCCCAGCGCCGACATGCCGCGCACGGCCAATCGATCGAGCTCCAGCGCGGCCGCGCGCTCGACATCGGCGGGCCAGCCCGCTCGCCAGAGGACGTAGACCCTGTTGCTGGCCAGCCTCGCTTCTGCGGCGCCGTCGCCAGCTCGGGCGGCGGCATCGACGGCACGGTCGAGGTGCGCGAGTCCCCCGTCGACGTCACCGGCGATCGCCGCGGCGAGGCCGGCCGCACCGAGCGCTGCCGCCATCGCCGCGAGATCACCGAGCCCGTCCGCTTCGGTGATCGCAGCCGCTGCTTGCTCCGCTGCGTGTGCCGGGTCGTCGAGCACGCGGCGCAACGCGTCGACGACCAGGGCGTCGACGTGCTCGCGGCATGGCGGCGCTGGCACCTGGAGGGCTGCGTCGAGCTGATCGTCGGCGCCGGGGAGGCCTGCTTCCGAGCGGGCGCGGTACCGCAGCAGGTGGACGCCGATCGTGTCGATCGCCGCGCTGCGAGCGAGACGGGGCAACAACCGCTCGGCGACGCGATCCGCGTCCTCTCGGTCGCCTGCAGCCAGCGACAGCTCTCCGGTCCGGCGGCCAAGACGTACGAGCGTGTCGGTACCGCCCAGCTCGACCGCGCGCCGGAGCGCTGCCGCCGCCGTCGCGATCGCGAAGTCCCGCTCGGCCTCGTCGGCGGCCTGCTCCCACGCGGACGCGGCCTCGGCGTCGCGACCCGCGTGCTCCCAGCACGTCGCGATCGCAGCCGCTGGCGCCGATGCCTCGGCGAGCGCCTCGGCGACGCGAGAGGCCAACGGGCGCACCAACGCGCCGACGCTCGCGAGGGCTGCGTCGACCCACAGTTCGGAGGCCGGCACCGAGCCACCAGCCGAGCGGCTCGACGGCACGACGATGTTGCGTTCGCGCAGCGCATGCCACGCGGTGGCATCGAGTCCTGTACGCGCGGCGGCCTGCTCGTCGGCCAGCCAGCCGCCCGTCATCCATGCGACGCAGACGGCAGTTGCGGCCTGCGGTCCGGCGACGGCGAGGGCCGAACCGAGGGCATCACGGTGGTCGCCGCTCTCGGCGAGCGCGGCGGCGAGCGCCGGGCGACCGACCGACGCCCGCGCCGCGCCGGCGACCTCCTCGTCGGTCAGGCCCGGTGCCATCGCGCGCACCAGCGCCTCGGCGTCGTCGGGCGGGAGCGGTTTCACGAGCACCTCGAGATCGGCCCGCACGATCGCTTCGTCCCCGGCAGCCGGAACGGTTGCGTCCTTGCCCCGGCGGCCGGCCGTGACGAGCAGCACCGGGCTGTCGTCGAGGAGTGCAGGGAGACCGGCGAGGAGACGGATCGTGGATGGGTCGGCACCGTCGACGTCGTCGACGAAGGCCACCAGCGGCGTGTCGCGAGCCGCAGCGCGCATCCGATCTGCCAGACCGACGAGCAGCGCGAACGCGCCGTGCTCGCCGTCTCGCCCGGCGACCGTCGACGCCTCGCGCAGCCACGCGGACGCCCCGCCGTCGACCGCACGGAGCAGGCCGCCGATCGGCTCGTACGGCAGGGGCACGCCTCGAGTGCACCGGCCGACCCACCACGCGTGCCCCAACCGGCGCCGCTCGAGCTCGACGTGCAGTTGACCGGCGAGGCGCGACGCCCCGCAGCCGGGCTCGCCCCCCACCGCGACCACGATCGAGCGCTGGTCGCGGCGGCATTCATCGAAGGCGTCGACCATCGCCGACAGCTCGTCGGCGCGGCCGACGAAGGGTGGCACGCGCGCGGCAGGTCCACCTCGTACCGGCATCGCCGGTCAGGCTGCCACAAATCGAGGTGGCAAGCGCACGGGGACCTGCGCGCGTCCGTCACTGCCGAGCCGGCCTCGCGCAACTGCCCTTCCGGCGCCAGCGGAGTCCGCGAGTCGGCCGGTCGTGAGCCTCGACGACGACGCCGCTGACCGCCGGTGCGAGGTCGACCGGCAACCGCTCGAGCGCGGCGCGGGTGCGCTCGAGTGTCTGTTGGGCGTAGCTGGGGCGGTTCATCATCGCGGTCTCCGTTTCGGCGGCGGAACCCATGTCGCGGGTCCGATGCAGCGATGGTGACGAGTTGGGCGGTGCGTCGCATCGGGAAGATGACCACTGCGCTGTCGGACGGTGCCCGACGGGCGACCGAGGTTGGGTCGTCAGCGCGTAGTGGGAGATCTCCCGATGCAAGCGTTGGGTGTCGTGGCGCACGGTGTGGCGATGGCCCCCAGCCCACCCAGTGCCACGACCGTCGCGCTGCTGCGACGTGAACCGCAGCACCTGCGCGCGGTCGTGGCGCTGGGATGTTTCTCGATCGCCGAGCACGCGGCCTGGGTGACGTTCTTGGTCGTCGCGTTCGAGCGAGGCGGTGTCCGCGAGGCGGGCATCGTGTCGGCCGCGCTCCTCGTGCCGGCCGCCGTCGTCGCGCCGCTCGTGGCCAAGGAGGTGTCCGGGCGGCTTCGACTCGGCCGCCCGCTGGCAGCCGGGTATGGGCTGCAGTTGGCCGCCCTGTTCGTCACGATGGGCGTGGCGGAGAGCGATGCGGCGCCCGTCCTCTTCTACATGGCTGCCGCGCTCGTGACGGTGGCGACCGTGTTCAGCCGACCCGTGCACCACGCAGTCCTCGCCGGGGCAGCGCCGGATGTGAAGGTCGCCGCGAACGTCGCAACAGGGCTCGTGTCCGGGCTGGCACAACTGGTCGGTCCGCTCGCCGCGTCGCTGCTCCTGCTGCGCTTCACGACGGTGGCGGTGCTGGGGCTGTCGACCGCGCTGCTCGCCGTGGCGACGTTGGCCACCCTCGACATCCGCATGCCCGATTGGCATGCGGCCGACTCGGACGACGCATCCAGCTGGCCGCCGCGCCGGCCCGCGATGCGCCACGCGTTGCGGGCCGATGGCGGGGGAGGTGGTGGTGCGATGGTGGTGGTCTTCTCGGTGCTGGGGTTGATGACCGTCGTGCTCGGGGTGGTCGAGACCCTCGCCACGAAACAAGGAGATGGTCTGATCGGTGAAGGTGGAGCGGGAACCGGCGCGCTGATCGCCGGTGCGGGAGGCGGGTTGCTGGCGGGCGCCTCCCTTGCCGGCGTGATGCTCCGGCGGTGGAGCGAGCGCGCCACGATGCGTCTCGGCACCCTCGTCACTGGCGCGGCGCTCGTGCTGTGCACACGAAGTGGAGGCCCCGTGTGGTCGATCGCTGCCTTCGTGACGGTGGGTGCCGGGATGCAGATCGTCCTCGTGGCCGGTTGGGTCCGCCTCCACCGACACATCCGCCCGTCGCACGCGTGCCTGGTGTTCGGACTGCTCGAGGCGCAGCAGCTCCTCGGCAACGCAGCGGGCTCGGCGGCAGCTGGGCTGGCGATGTCCGTGGCCGGGTCGTGGGTCATCGTGGCTCTGAGCGTCGTCGTCCTCTCGCTCGCGACTGCACTGCTCGGCCGCCCCGATGCAGCTCACGTCGCCGTCACCCCCGCCCGCTCGACCAGCGTGTGAGCACTCCGGCCCCGCATCGGGGCGTTCGTGCTCACTCGCTGCGCGGTTGGGCCCGCCGCCGAGCTGTGGCATCGTGGAGCGTGGCCTACAACCAACTCGGGCGCGTGGTGCACGACGCCGACGCGCACATCATGGAGACGCCGACGTGGCTGCGCGAGCACGCCGACCCGGGCGTGCGCGAACGCATCGCGCCCGTCCGTCTCACGGGTGGCAACGAGCTGCGCCAGACCGGCGACCCCGACGCGCAGCTCGCCGACCTCGATGCCACCTTCCGTCGTCTCGCCGAGCGCCACGCCTCCGACGAGTACCGCTCGACCGAGGCAGCGGAGATCATGGCCCGCAAGAACTTCGCTGCCACTGGCTCGTTCGTCGCCGACGACCGTCCCCGTGCGCTCGACCTGCTCGGGTTCTCGAGCCAGCTCGTGTTCAACACGTTCCACAACCGCCGCTTGCGCGACTGGGAGCACACGGGCGACCTCGATCTCGCCTACGGCGCGGCGACGGCGCACAACCGCGGCATGGTCGAGTTCTGCAGCGTCGATCCACGACTGCTGCCGACGTGCTTCGTCCCGCTCGCCGATTTCGATCGTGCCGCGCGAGCGACGTCGGAAGCGATCGAGATGGGTGCGGCGGCGATCCTCGTGTCGAGCAGTTGCCCGCCGGGCCACTCGCCGAGCCACCGGGGTCTCGATCCCGTGTGGAGCCGGATCGAGGAAGCCGACATCCCGCTCGTGTTCCACGTCGGCGGCACGGGCGATCTGATCGACCGCAACTACTTCATCAATGGCCTTCCCATCCCGCCGGACTTCCACGGCGGCGAAGAGAACTTCCGCTCGGTCGACTACATGGCCATCCCGTTCCCGCCCATGCAGACGATCGCGACGATGGTCTTCGACGGCGTCTTCGACCGGCACCCGCGCCTGCGCATCGGCGTCATCGAGCAGGGCGCGATCTGGGTGCCCAGCTGGATGCGCCAGATGGAGAGCGCGTTCGAGGCGTTCCACAAGCACGAGGAGCGAGTGCGGGCGCTGCTGATGCGGCCGAGCGACTACGTGCGCGAGCGGATGAAGTTCACGCCGTACCCGACCGAGGATGTCGGCTGGATCGCGCGCGAGGCCGGCCCCGAGGTGCTGCTGTTCAACTCCGACTACCCGCACGTCGAAGGCGGACGACGCCCGATCGAGCGCTTCGAGCGCAGTCTCGGTGACGCTCCCGAGTCGGTGCGCCAGCGCTTCTACTGCGACAACTTCCTCGAGCTGATGGGTGCCGGCGCCCGCCAGCTCGCCACCGCCTGAC
>JBFWSW010000101.1:0-3332 GCA_050248155.1 Ilumatobacteraceae bacterium | reverse complement strand
CGACGCCCGATCGAGCGCTTCGAGCGCAGTCTCGGTGACGCTCCCGAGTCGGTGCGCCAGCGCTTCTACTGCGACAACTTCCTCGAGCTGATGGGTGCCGGCGCCCGCCAGCTCGCCACCGCCTGACCAGTCCCGACACGGCACACCGCCCTCTCGCGTCCTCTCACACAAATTCTCCGCGGGGGTGTGCGCTCACGTGAGTCGGGTTGGCGAGATTCTCGTGAGCCCCCACGGCCGCGGAGCGTTTGTGCGGTCACGCATGCTCGAGCACCCGATCCGGTCCAGCCCGGGTCTCGGACAAGGGCTCCGCGCTCGTGTGCGCTCACGTGAGTCGGGTTGGCGAGATTCTCGTGAGCCCCCACGGCCCCGGAGCGTTTGTGCGGTCACAGAGATCTCGCAGCGGGGTGGCGGGACGACTCGCCCGAGACGGGTGCAGCTGCAGGCGGGGACGGCGTGGGGTGGGCGTCGACGACCGGTCAGCGGCGCGAGCGCGTGTCCTCGACGTAGCGGCGGGCGGTCACCTTCTTGCCCTTGATCGTCGTGCGCTTGAGCGCAGCGATCACCTCGTCGACGGACTGTTCGGGGACACCGACGATCGAGAACCGCTCGGCCACCTTGATCGGCCCGATCTGGCGGCCGGTGAGGTTGGTCTCGTTGGCGATGCAGCCGACGAGATCGCCGGGTCGGACGTTGGCGTTGCGACCGAGACCGATGTAGATGCGACCCGTGTCCGCGGGCTCGACGTGCTCGCGCCCTCGTCCCTTTCGATCGGGAGCGGGTCGCTCGATCCGCACCGTCGCATCGGGGATCTCGTGCTCGTCCTCGGTCGCCCCGCTCGCCTCGTGGGCGAGCTGGATCGCGGCGAGCGCGACGTCGCGCAGCTCGAACTCGTCGGACAGGGCGTCGACCACCGGCCCGAAGCGGTCGACGTCGCCGGTGAGCAGCGCGTCGCGCAAGGTGGCGAGGGTGAGCTGCATCTGTCGCTCGCGCAGGTCGGCGACGGTCGGGATCTTCTCGATCGTGATCTGCTGCTTGGTGAGCCGTTCGATGTTCGCCAATTGGCGTTGCTCGCGCGGCTCGGCAAGCGTGATCGCCACGCCCTCTCGCCCGGCGCGTCCCACGCGACCGATGCGGTGCACGTACGCCTCGGGCGCCGAGGGCACGTCGTAGTTGACGACGTGCGTCAGCTGATCGAGGTCGAGCCCTCGCGCGGCGACGTCGGTCGCGATGAGCAGCTCGGCCGTGCCGGCCCGCATGCGTCCCATGACGCGGTCGCGCTGCTCCTGGCTCATGCCGCCGTGCAGCGGCTCGGCGCGGTAGCCGCGGCCGTTCAGCGTCTCGGTCAACTGGTCGACCTCGGTGCGCGTCCGGCAGAAGACGATCGCCGCTGTCGGAGCCTCCACGTCGAGGATGCGCCCGAGCGCCGCAGCCTTGTGGGCGCGCGACACGACGTAGGCGCGCTGGCGGATGAGAGCGCGGCCCGCCTTGGTGTCGCCGCGCCCGATCTGGATGCGCACGGGCTCACGTTGGTGACGCTTTGCGATGGCGTTGATGCGCGGTGGCAGCGTGGCCGAGAACATCACCGTCTGACGATCGGTCGGTGTGACCTTCAAGATCTCGTCGATGTCCTCGGCGAAGCCCATGTCGAGCATCTCGTCGGCCTCGTCGAGCACGACCACCCGCACGCCCTCGAGCGGCAACGTGCCGCGGCGGATGTGGTCGAGGGCACGACCCGGTGTCGCCACGACCACGTGGACGCCGCGCTCGAGCGCGTGCAGCTGACGCCCGATCGGTTGGCCGCCGTAGATGGGCACCACCTCGGCTCGCAACCGTCGCCCGTACCGGTACATCGCCTCGGACACCTGCACGGCCAGCTCGCGCGTCGGCACGAGCACGAGCGCGATCGGTGACGGCGACTCGTCGAGCGAGATGAGCTCGAGGATCGGGAGAGCGAATGCGGCGGTCTTGCCGGTGCCGGTCGCGGCCTGTCCGAGCAGATCGTGGTGCTGGAGCAGCAGCGGGATGGTCTCGCGCTGGATCGGTGTCGGCTCCTCGTAGCCGAGCTCGTCGAGCGCGCTGAGCAGCTCGTCGCGCAGGCCGAGCGCGGCGAAGCCTGAGATGGGTGCGTCGGTCGCGGTCACCGCGTCAGCTCGCGCTCGCGAGGCGGAGCCGGCTCTCGAAGTCTTCGTGGTTCAGGTACGCACCGCACAGCCTCCGGCTCCCCGAGTAGGACGTGCGACCGTGGAGCACTCGCCAGTTGTCGAACAGCAGTGCCTCGCCTGGGCGGAGCACGTGGCGCCACTGGAGGCGCTCGTCGTTCGCGAGCAGATCGAAGGCCCGGAGTGCGTCGTAGAGCTCGATCATCTCGTCGGGCGGCAGGAGGAACGGCGCGCGGTCGGCGTTGTTGAACGACACCTGCACGAGCGATCCGGCGTGGTCGTGACGCAGCACCGGCCGCGCAGCCATGAGGTGTGATCCGTCACCGATGTACTGGCCAGGGATGGCGATGCGCGACAGCATTGCGTGATGGTGTGGCGCCTCGCGACGCAGTTCGTCGGCGATGCGGAACCCGTCGACCATCGTGCTCGCCCCGCCTTCGCCGTCGAAGTGGAGGCAGTGGAGCATCTGCAATCCCGGCGCGTCGTGCGAGTAGGTGCCGTCGGTGTGCGGCCGCAGTTCGAGGTTCGTGTACGCGGTGTCGGCCTTGCTGAGGTCGGCGGTGAACTCCCAGAACCCGCCGAAGATGGTCTCGCGCACGTACCCGACACGCCTGGCCAGTGCCTCGGTGGCCTCGGCCGTCGGGGGAGTGCCGGTGGCGATCGCGAACCCGTAGGCCGCCACCTTGCGCAGCCATCTGGCGACCCCTTCGTCGCTCGCCATCACCTCGTCGTAGGGCACCGTCGGTGGCGGCAGCACCGTCTCGGCATCCCACAGCACGCGGGGCTCGTCGATGGCTGCCTTCGGTTCGAACGGCCGACGGAACCGGACGAGGAACTCGATGGGAAGGACCGAAGGTTGATCGTCGCCGTCCCACTCGATCGCGACGGACTGGCCCACGGCAGCCACGTCACGCGCCGAGAGCGTCGGCGAGATCGAGGCCGTGAACAGCTGGCGCTGCTGGGTCACCGGGTGCAACGTGGACTCGTCGTGGGCGTGGTCGCGCAGCCAGATCCACGGGTAGGTGCTCTCTGCGCCATCGTTCCACGTGATCGAGAGGTGTCGATCGTGTCGCGCGAGCGATGCGATCGCGGGCGCCGACCTCGCCTGCGTCGATGCTGGTGGCATGGCGTCAGCGTACCGTTACGTGTTCACGCGCCGGCGAGTGACTCGAG
>JBFWSW010000100.1:0-12026 GCA_050248155.1 Ilumatobacteraceae bacterium | reverse complement strand
CCGGCGCCCTTCTTCCGACGAGATCTCACGCACCCTCACCCGCTCAGCCATCACCCAATCAAAACAGATCAGACCGATCAGAACGCGGACGCGACACCCCCAACGAATCCGGTCAAGGCACTAGTCGATCGGGCGGGCAGCGGTTCCAAGCGAGCGACGTGGCGCCAGTCCCGGGCTGGCTCAGGCCCCCTCGACTCGAGACCAGGGACTGCTCGACGAGCGGCACGTGCCGTCCACGAGACTCGGTCTCGGAGGGGTCGTCGTCGGCGGGATCGAAGTATTGGACGATGACCTCCTGCATGGTTGGGTGTCTCCTGGCCGGTCGGGCATCAGCGCTCGCGGACTGGTGTCACGTCGCCAGTCGGGATTCGGCTGGAGCGAGTCGGAACGCGACGATGGCGGTGCCGTCGGGGGACTTGGTCGG
The DNA here is from genome assembly GCA_050248155.1 of Ilumatobacteraceae bacterium. Classification (GTDB taxonomy): domain Bacteria; phylum Actinomycetota; class Acidimicrobiia; order Acidimicrobiales; family Ilumatobacteraceae; genus VFMC01. The sequence goes on along the minus strand of JBFWSW010000100.1, from coordinate 11,602 downwards.
GCCGTTGTCGGCCGATGAGATCGTCGAGAGAGCCTGTCGACTGTCCTCCAGGTGATGCTCACGGTGTTGGCGGCGAGTCATTGCAGGCCGGTGCCGACGGTTTCGCCGCGTCGCTCGAACAAGCCGATCGGCGAGTTGGCCTTCTCACTGCCACCGAGGTTCGCGGCCGAGGGCGTCGACGTGGAGGTGGTGATCACGCTCGGGCTGCGACCCGAGCGACCGTGCCGCCACGATTCGGGACGTGACCCGGGACGTCCCGGAGTAGCGGTCGATCGGCGTGGTGTCGGCGGCGGTGTCAGATGGTTTCGATGTGGATCCGTGTCCGAGTGGCGTCTGCGATCGCCCGCATGTGGGTCGGGTTCGAGGTGATGATCGCGTCTCCTCTTCGGACCGCGCCTTCGACGACGGCGACGTCGACGATGTCGTCGTGCGCGGCCTTGCCTGCGAGCACACCTACCGCCTTGGCGCGTTCGTCATCCATGTCTTCGACGATGCACAGTGCGAGGAACCGGGACAGGTTCGCTTGCCGGCTCCCGCCGCGCCACGCCTCGGCGAGCACGGGCGCCGGGACGGTGGGTGCGATCTCCTCGGCGAGGAACCCGGCGTGCAGCGCCCACATCGTCCGGTCGTTGCGGTCGGCAGCGATCAGTGCACCCGTGTCGTAGGTGACGCCAATCATGACGCCCTGCGCTTCGGCGCTCCACGGCCGAGGATGGCGCGGGCGCGTGCAAGGCCGTCCGCCAACTCGTCGGCAGTGAGGGCTCCGTGTTGACGTTCCCATGCGGCGACGCCGCGCCGGCCCGCTTCGAGTCGGAGCCGGTGCGCTGCGGTGTCCGCGATCCAGGCGCTGACGGTGGTGCCCTCGGCCGCGGCGGCACGGTCGATCTCGGCGGCGAGATCTGGTGGGAGGGAGATCGATCGCTTCTCACGTTGCGCCATGACTTGGGATGGTAGCACAGGTGGTAGGACAACACGCCTGCCCAACGTACACAGCACCCAGCGTGAACTGGTGATATGTGATCTCGGCCGGTTGCTCGCCAGCGTCGACCGTGGGTTGATGTGCACGAAATGTGCACAGAAGGTCGGCGGGGTCTCGAGCGGTTCGGGGCCCGGCACATGTTCATGCCTCTCCAGTCGACCTCGCGTCACTCGGATTCTTCGTCCGGACGAGGATCGTTGCCGGCAGTGAGCTCGTCGAAGCGGGCGAGTGCCTGGTCGAGCTGGGTGATGTCGAAAGCCTCCATCCGCTGCACGCGCTGGTCGACGAACTGACTGACGAACACCACATGGGTTTGGCCGATGTCGCCGACCGCGGTCTCGATGCGCTCGATCACCGAACCGGCGTCAGAGATTCGATGGATGCGCGGGATGGTGAAAACCACGTCGTACTGCAGCGAGTGGATGGTTGAGCGGAGCACCTCGGCGTCGCCGCTCGGGAACATCAGCGGGCGATGGTCGTCGTATTCAAAATCTGGAGCCAGGTGCTCGAACATCGCGTCGGGGTGTGGGTCGTACATGACGAGACGGATCGGCTCGAACCAGTGGTCGGCGTAGCCGATCGACGCGAGCCAGCGACGGTCGAGTTCCAGCTGAGCGTCGACGAGCTGGTCGTCGTCGAACCAGACCATGTGGGTGACACGTTCGGCGTCGGTCTCCACGACCAGGCAGTTCCGGAGGTTGGCGGCGTCATACCAGCCGTCGACCACCACCAGGCAGTGGTGTTCGCCGCGAACGGCGACGAGTTCGAGCTGTTGTCGCTTCTCGGTTGCTTCGGCGTGCGACGACAGTACGTGGTCGACGAAGTCGCGCACCGTTCCCGTCTCGACCACGCTGAGTCGAACGCGGTGCTCAACGGGGCCGTCCGAATCGACAAGTCGGTCGATGGCATCGCGGTCGCCCGCCACATACGCGGCGTTGAATGCCTCAGCGATCTTCCACGCCCGGTTCGTGAGCGGCGGCACCTGCGGATGCGCCGTCGCGGTCAACTCGTCGTACCGGGCCAGCGCTGACGCGAGGTCGTCGACCGTGTAGGACTCGAGGCGGCGCAGTGTCCCGTTGGTGATGTGGCTCACCACGATCATGTGCTCCTCGCCGAGCACATCGCCGACGGCACGTTCGATCCGTTCGAACACCCCGCCCGACGGGGAGATTCGATGAACCTGCAGGACGAGCACCTCGACGTCGTGGCTGAGTGAGCGCATGGTCGTCGACAACGCATCCGCGCCGCCGCTCGGGAAGTGGAGTGGGCGGTGATCGACGAACTCGAAGTCGTCGTGGAGGATGTCCTCGAACTCGTCGAATGTGATGCCGTAGACGAGATCCCAATGCTGGACCACCCAGTCCCCTTCGTCGAACCCGAGGGAGGCCAGCCAGCACCGGTCGAGCTCGATCTGTGCCTGCCTCAGCTGGTCACCCCCATAGGAGTCCCAACGCACGCCGAGTCCCTCGCGAACCTCGAGCCCGTGGATGCGCTCGTTCACATCTCCCTCGGTCGAGGTGGTTCGGATTCGGAACAGGCAGGACTCGTCGCCACGTACCGCGATGAGCTCGACGTCGCCCGTGCTGCCTGGTCCGTACAGCAGCGGATCGAACGACGCCTCGACGAAGAGCGTCCGGTCGAAGATGGTGCCGTCCGCGTCGACGGACGCCATGATCGGGTCGTGGGCCGTTCCCGTGAAGTCGTCGGTGAGGCATGACGCGAAGCGATCGCGATCTCCGACTCGATGCGCCCGAATGGCGTTCTGTGCGAGCTCCCACGCAGCGTTCGTGAGGCGCTCGCCGGCCTCACGTCGAGCGACGAATGTGTCGAACTCGGCGAGTGCCCGTCCGAGGTCGTCGAGCTCGTAGACGAGGAGGCGTCGCAGACGCCCATCCTCGAAGTGGCTGACGTGAACCTGCTCGGACGTCGAGCCGTCGTGGTAACGGTCGAGCCGCACGCAGACCATCCCGTGCTCCGAGAGCCGATGCACGACGGGGACGATCACCTCCCATTCGACAGGTAACGCCTCGAAGGCCCGCTGCACGTCAACGGCATCGCCGTCGGGGAACGAGAGCGGACGGTGCTCGACGTACTCGAAGACGGGATGGAGGAGTGGCTCGATGTCGGCGAAGTCCGTCGCGTAGAGCGCCGCCGACCCCTCCTCAGCCATCCAGCGAACGTCTCCGAACCCACGCGCCCTTCGGTACCGCCGGTCGAGCTCCATCTGGGCCTCGCGGAGCTGGTGGTGCGCGAAGACCTCCATGTCCACGGCGAGGCCGTTGCGCACCTCCAGCACGTTGAGGCGTTCGTGTAGATCTCCCGATCGGGTGGATGCCAGGGAGCGGAAGAGGCAATGGTCGTCACCGCGAACGGCGATGAGCTCGAGATCCTGGCTGCTGGTCGGTCCGAACACCAACGGATCGAACGCCGCCTCCAACCAGAGCGCCCTGTCGTAGGCGCCGCCGGTGACCTGGGCCATGACCGAGTCGTGGCTCGTGACCACGAAATCTTCGGCGAAGAAGGATGCGAAGCGGTCACGATCCCCGCTGACCCTGACGCGTTGGGCGTCCTCAGCGATCTCCCAGGCCCGGTTCGTGAGCGTCCGACTCGACCTGCGAGCGACATAGGCGTCGAACTCGGCGAGTGCACGGTCGAGGTCCTCAAGCTCGTAGGCGATGAGGCGCCGCAAGCGCTCGTCCTGGAAGTGGCAGACCATGATCACGTCGGTCACGGCGTGGTCGTCGGCCGTCTCGAGACGTTCGTAGACGAGACCCCGCTCGGAGAGCCGGTGGACGGTTGGGATGATGAGTTCCGGCACGTTCCCGTAGGTCGCCATGTACTCGCGCAGGCTGTCCGCATGGCCGCTCGGCCACGCCAGCGGCCTGCGCTCGACGTACTCGAAGTCGGGGTGGAGGAACCATGCCAGGCTCGTGAAGTCCGTCGTGTACGGAGTCCGGGCGGCCCCTGCCAGCCAGTGGTCGTCATCGATGCCGCACGCACGTCGGTACCACCGGTCGAGCTCCAGCTGGGCGTCGAGCAGCTGGTCGGGATCGAAGACGTCCATCCGCGTGCAGCGACCGTCGTGGACGGCGTCGACGATGAGGCGTTCGGTGCGGTCGCCGTCCGGGCTGATCATCCCGACCCGGTACAAGCAGAGGTCGTCGCCGCGGATCGCGACCAGCTCCATCTCGGATCCGGCACCCTCGCTGGTCATGTCGGGGTGCAGAACCAGCTCCATGAAGCCGGGCTTGTCGAACTGCGCCGTGTCGTGAACGGCGGTGGTTCGCGGGTCGTGGAACTGGGCGGCGAAGCCGGCGTCGTACAATGCCGCGAACTCTGCCCGGTCCTGACGTGACTGCGCGGCTCGTCGCCGTCGAGCGGACTCCCAGGCGTCGTTCGTCAACGGCCGCCGTGACGCGCCCGAGATCTCGTCGTACCGGGCGAGCGCGGCGTCGAGATCGTCGGGTTCGTAGGCATCCACCCGTCGGGTCTGGTGGTCGCCGAAGTCCGCCACGAGCAGCATCCGGGTGACGCCGGCCCCGTCGGCCCACGACTCCATGTGCTCCACCACCATCCCGCGGCCACTCAGCCGATGGATGGCCGGGATCGACCACGACGCCGCCGTCGGGGTGACCCGCAGCCACTCGAGGAACTCCGCTCGCCCGACGACGCCGAGTGCGATGGAGCGGTGGTCGACGCTCAAGAAGTCGGCGGCGAGGAACTCCTCGTACCGATCGGCGTCGAACGACGTCAGCGCAGCCCAGTTCGTGGCGATCCAGTGGTCGTCGCCGATCCCACAGGCGAGCCGGTAACGCCGGCCCAGCGTGTCCACGGCTTCCTGCGACTGCGACTCGTCGAAGTAGGTCATGCGCCGGATTCGAGTCCCGTCCGACTCGCCGAGCGCGTAGACGTGCAGTTCGTCACCGTCGGCGGTCGTCGATCCCGACTTCGCCAGGTAGAGATCGTCGCCACGCGTCGCCACCAACGACCGCGACATCGCCGCGACACCCTCCTCGGCGACGATCGTGCGCAGCGCGTCGACGAAGCTGGTGCGATCGGCGCGGAGGTCGAACGAGGCTCGCGCTCGACCCCGATGGTCGAACTCGAAGTCGTCGGCGAGCAGTTCGAGCATCGCGTCGCGGTCACGGCGGATCGACGCCCGACCGAACTCGTCGGCGATCCGGTAACCGCGGTTCGGCGGCCGCTCGTGCGCCGGTTTGCCGACGATCTCGTCGTAGCGGGCCAGGGCACGGAACTCGTCGTCGGGGTGGCCGGCGTCGTAGAGGTCGACTGAGCAGATGAGCTCGTCGACGAAGCCGAGCACCATCAGGTTCTCGACGCTGTCCCCTTCGCCCAGGGTCGTCTCGAGGTGTTCGTACACCGCGCCCCGGTTAGAGACGCGCAGGATACGGGGCAGCGTGATGCGGCTCGCGCCCGCGCTGACGGCGAGAACGTGGTGCAGGTGATCGACGCCGCCGCCGGGGCCCCCGACGATCCTTCGATGATCGGTCATCACGAACTCGGGGTGGAGGATCGGGGCGAAGTCGTCGAACGACGTGCCGTACGCTCGATGCCAGTGCTCGACGACCCAATGCTCGGCGGGAAGTCCCTGGGAGATGAGGTACCGGCGGTCGAGCTCGGCGGTGGCCTCGTCGAGGAGCTCACTGTCGTACCAGTCGATCGACGTGACGTGCGAGTCGTCCGACTCGACCACGAAGCAGCCCTCACCCCGTCCGCCTCCCGCCGCTCCAGCATTCCGTACGAGGCAGAGATGGTCGCCACGGATCGCAACGACGGTCGGGAGCTCACTCTCGCCACGGTCGGGTCCCAGCGCCTCGGCGAGCTCCTCTCGTGACAGCTCGGGGAACGACGTCGACCACCGGCCGTGGGCCCGGATGACGAAGTCGGGAGAGGCGACGGCGAGCAGCCGCTCCCGGTCTCCCGCGGCCCGCGCCGCGAGATCGTCGGCGAGGCGTGATGCGGTGTTCGACAACGCTCGGCGTGTCTGCGGGCTGGTTGCACGGCGGGAGTCGAACAGGGCGATCGCTGCATCGAGGTCGTCGTGGTCGAACCGGTCGAGGCGGCGCATCGCCCCGTCGGCCTGCTGGGCTACCCAGACCAGCCAGATCTCGTTGCCGTCGTTGTACTCGACCCGCTCGTACACAGCACCGGACTCGTCGAACCGATGGACGTTCGTGACGAGCGACCACGTTTCGGGCTCGACCCACCCGCGACGTACGAACTCGTCGAGGTCGCCACCGTGCTCATCTGTCCGCAGTCGGCAATGGTCGGTGTATTCGAACTCCTGGTGCACGAATTCCGCGATGTCGCCCGCTCGCGTCGATCTCGTCATCGGCCACGCCCGCACGACCACCGAATCCGACGGGACGCCGCAGGTGGCGATCCAGCGGCGGTCGAGCGCGGCAACTGCCTCGTCGAGCTGGTCTTCGTCGAACCACTCGACACCCATCTGCTGTCGCCCCACGGTCTCGTTCACCCGGTACCGCACCCACTGCTCGGCTCCTTCCACGGTGACCCGGGTCCACGCGAGCGCGAGATGGTCGCCGCGCAACGCCAACGGACGCACCTCATGGCGCCGGGGGTCGCCGCGACCGTCGATCTCGAAGAGCACATCGACGAAGGTCTCCCGGTCGGCCTCCAGCGGTGTCTCGGCGAGTCGTTCGTGCCACACCGCTCGGAAGTCGGGGGCCAGCAGCGCTCGCATGCTGTCGGCGTCGCGGCGCTGGAACGCCTCGGTCGCGAGTTGGCTTATTTCCAACGCGGTGTTCGTGAAGGCGCGGCGATGGCGGCCGCGTGGAGCCAGCTCTTGATACCGCGCAGCGGCCGCGTCGATGTCGGCTTCGTCGAAGTGCTCGATGCGGGAGACGAGACCGTCGCGCACCTCCATGAGGCTCAAGACATGCCATGTGTCGTCACCTACGCTCGCTGCGAGCCGTGCGAGGCAGCGTCCGTCGTCGCCGGCGAGGATCTCGGTCGCGATCACGAGGAACGGGCGTCCGGTCGCGGACATGTCGTTCGACTCGACCCAATCGTCGAGGTGTCGCTCGCCGAGCCCGACCTGTCGATGATCGACCGCGACGAAGTCGGCGGTCAACAGAGCGTGCATCGCATCGGGGTTGCCCGTGGCCACCGCCCAATTCGCTCGGCTGCCGGCTGTGAGCGTCGAGTAGGGGATGGCCGACGGATCGTGCTCGACCCACTGCCGTTCCAGGTCGTCGATCGCCTCGACGAGCTGATCGTGGTCGTAGAAGTGGGCGCGTCGGAGCACCACACCGTCGGCGGCGATCACGACCAGGCGCTCGAAGCTGGTGGTCGGGCTGCGCAGCGTCCAGCGCATCAGCGCGTGCCGGTCGCCTCGAATGGCGATCGGATCGGGCTCCCCGACCGATCCTTCGCTCTGCGCCATGACCCACAGCGCGAAGTCGGCCCAGGTGTCCGCGCCGACGCGGCCGTCGTAGCCGGCGACCGTGGCGGTGCCGCCGTGCTCGACGGTGGTGAAGTCGGGGGCGTAGCACGCGAGGAAGCCCTCCCGATCTCCAGCGGTCGCCAGCTCGGTCGAACGGTGGGCGATCTCGAGCGCGTGGTTCCAGATCCGCGGCCGGGTCTGTTCGGATCGTGCGGAATCGAGGTTGGGCGGGGGCCCGCCGACGGGGACGGGGTTTGGTGCTGCGTCGAAGCGCAGGCTCACGCCTTTGGACGTGAGCACCTCGTTGGCCTGAGTCTGGCGTCGGGCGGCCTCGACGTGGCCGCCCGCCGCGACCGCGACGCGGGCGGCCGCGAGCAGCGTGAGTGCGTGGTCGAGGGTGACGTCGGTCGGGGCGACGATCGAGAGTGCTTCGTCGACCAGCGCCCGCGCGTCGTCGTGGTTGCCTTGGGTGGCGCGGACTTCGGCGAGCACGGCGCGGGCGGCGATCGCGGTCTGAAGGTTCTGTCCGGCAGTGGCGAGTGCAGAAGTGGCCAGCTCGTCCGCGTCCGCAACTCGCCCTTGGAGCAGGAGCGAACGGGCGAGCAGGGCGGCGGCTTGGCCGGCATCGGCGCCGATGCCCAGCCGGCCGAGGCCCTCGTGAGCGGCGCGCAGGTGGGGCTCCGCTTCGACCGCGTTGCCGGTGAGGAGCTCGGCGAGACCGGCGAAGAGCTCGGTCTCGTACAGCGCGTGTTGCAGACCGAGCTCGCGGGCGATCGCCCGCGAGGTCTCGAACTTGGCACGTGCGGCGTCGTCCCGGCCGCGCAGTGCTTCGAGCATCCCCTGGCAGCGGATCGAGGTGGCCTCGACGGTGGGCGATGCCGTCGTGATGCGCAGGAGGCGGAGCACGTCGAGGCACCTGCCGCCAGCTCGGGCGACGGGGCTCGGACCCCACAGCGCAGCGAGCGGGGCGGCACCGAGCACGGCGACGGTGCGTCGCCGGTCTCCGGCAGCTCTGGCGGCGCCGAGCGCAAGGTCGAGCTCGGCCTCGCAATCTCCCACGCGTCCGAGCCGCGCCAGGCATCCGGCGCGGACGAGCCGAGCCTTGGCCACGCCGGCTTGGTCGCCGATCGCGGCGAGACGATCGGCAGCGTCGGCGGCGAGCTCACCGGCCTCCGTGACGCGATCGGCGGCGGTGAGCGACCACAGCTGCGCCCGGAAGCAGTCGGCCCATGCAGCGAGCCTGCCGTTCGTGGCTCGGCTGTGGAGGTCGTCGACCAGGGGAGCGCCGCGCGTCACGTCGGCCGACGAGAGCAGCGCCTCGCAGCCGATCAGCAGAAGTTCGTCACGTTCGGCGCCGGCGCCGGAGTCGAGCAGGCGAAGTGCCCGAATCGCTGCGCCGCCTGCTGACGCGAGGTCCTCGCGGCCGAGGGACTGTTCGGCAGCGGACCGCAGACGGGCCGCGGCCTCGACGGCGAGCTCGCGGGTGTGGTCGTCGACCGTGCCGAGGTCCGATCGGTATTGGAGCACCTGCTCGAAGTGGTGGGCGACGATCACGTCGCGCTCGTCGTCGGCGATTCCGGTCGTCTCGACGTGGCGGCCCACACGTTCGTGGAGCTCGGCTCGATGGCCCTTCAACAGACGCCGATAGGCGGCGTCGCGGATCAGGACGTGGTGGAACCGGTAGACCGGGTGGTCGCCTGCCCACTGGCCGGTCGGCTCGACGAGATCCTTCCGTCGAAGGCGGTCGATGACGCCACCGAGCCGTCCGGCCAGGTCAGCGGGGGCGATCGCAATGAGGGTCCCGCGGTCGAACTCGGAACCGACCACCGACGCCAGCTCGACCAGCTGCCGTTCATCGTCCGGGAGCCGTTCGACGCGGCTGGCGAGCAGCGACAGGATCGTCGGAGGCACCTCGATCGCATCGGCGTCGATCGTCAGACGCCACCGGTCGCCGTCGCGGGCGAGCACGCCGTCGTCGACCAGCATCAGGACCAGCTCGCGCACGAACAGCGGGTTGCCCTCGGTCGACGCCGGGAGCCGTTCGGCCAGCTCGGGCGGGAGTTCCTCGATGCCCAGCAGTCGCGCCGCGAGCTCGAGCGTTGTGCCGGCGTCCAGACCCTCGAGTGCGATGCTTGCGCTGACGCGCCGACCGGACTGGGCGAGCTCGGGGCGCAGCTCGCGCAGCTCAGGACGTGCCAGCGCGATCAGGAGCACCGGGGCTGCGGTCCACTCGACGAGATGATCGAGCAGTTCCCAGAACAGCGGCTCGGCCCACTGGATGTCGTCGACCACGACGATCACCGGACCGTCCGCTGCGAGCAGTTCGAGGAATCGGCGTACCGCCCAGAACGACTCTTCTGTGGTTCGCTGCTCGCTGTGACCCAGGAACGAGGCCAGGACCGGCCCGAGCCGGGTGGCCTCAGGGTGACCGTCGACCAGCCGCTCGACGTCATCGACGGACCCGGAGCCGGTCACCTCCCGTAGGAGGTCGGCGATCGGTGCGAACGTCGTGGACCCCCGGCGCTCCAACCGCAGGTCAAACGATCTCGCCTGGGTCCCTGCGCGCAGCTCCTGTGCGAGCCGTGTCTTGCCCACGCCGGGGTCGCCGATCACCGTCACCAGCAGGGCGACCGACGACGCGACCGCATCGTCGAACACGGACCTGAGCGTGTCGAGCTCGCTCGTGCGACCGACGAAAGGCGTCACCTCGTCAGCGACGCCGGCCCCCTCCTCGACGACCTGGAAGGTCGCGACGGGTTCGACCTTGCCCTTGACCCTCACCCCACCGAGCACCTCGTAGGACACGCTCGAGCGGGTGAGGCGCCAGGTGTCCTCGCCGACGAGGACGTGACCCGGTTCGCACGCCGCCTCGAGCCGTGCCGCTGTGTTGAGCACGTCGCCGACGAGGTCGACATCGTCCGAACCGACGACGAGCTCACCGGTGTTGACGCCGACCCGCAGGCCGAGCTCGACGTCGTGCCGACCCCGGATCCCGTCAGCGAATGATCGGAACCGGCGCTGCAGGTCGATTCCGGCGGTGACCGCCCGGAGCGCGTCGTCCTCGGCGACCTCGGGGACACCGAACAGCGCGAACACACCGTCGCCGAGAAACTTCACCACGCTGCCGGCGTGGTCGTCGATCGTCGACTGCAACAGGTCGAAGTAGGGCGCAAGACCCGCTCGAACCGCTTCCGCATCGAGTCGTTCGGCGAACGCGGTCGAGCCCACCAGATCGGCGAACAGCGCCGTCACGCGCTTGCGAGCAGCAGCCCGCACGGGAGTCGGGCCGGTGGGTGGTGCTGCGGTCAGTGAGGTGCCGCACTCGTCACAGAACTTCGCCGTCGACAGCTGCTGGTGACCGCAGGTCGGGCACGGCCGGGCGATGGACGCGCCGCACTCCGAGCAGAACTTGGCGTTCGGCTGGTTGTCGTGCTGGCACGCAGTACAGACCATGGGCTTGCCCCCTGGACAAGTTTCGCAGGTCGGCCAGCAACGGACGGACGTCGCTCGAATCATGCTGTCGACTCGATTCCTACCGGGGTAGGATTGCTGTATGGCGGTGACCAAGTGGTCCGTGAGCGTGGAGCAGGAACTCGCGGCGCGTGTTGAGTCTCGTGTCGGTGATCGCGGGCTGAGCGGCTTCGTCGCTCGCGCCGTCGAGCACGAGCTGGAACGCGATCTGCTCGACGAGTACCTCGATGAGCTCGACGCGGAGTTCGGCCCCGTTCCTGCGGAGCTCATCGAGAGCGTCGACGAACAGTGGCCGTCCTAGTCCTCGACAGCGAAGCGGTCTCAGCGCTCGCTCGGCCTCGGACTGATCCGGCCCGTCACGATCGTGTGCGGGCTGCGATGCGCAGTGCCCACCTGCGCAACGCCCCGGTCCGCATACCGGCTGCGGTGCTGGTCGAGCTGTACCGCGGTCGCGGAAGCGACGAAGCGATCGACGTCGTGCTGGCTCGTGGATTCGCGCAAGTCGTCACGACCGGAGCTCGGATGGCGAGAATCGCTGGGCACTTGTTGGCGCGTATCGACGCTGACAGCGCACTGGCAATCGATGCGCTCGTCGTCGCAACTGCGATCCGCCTCGGCGGCGGCATCATTGCGACGCACGATCCCTCCGATCTCAAGGCACTCGCCGCCAACCATCCGAACGTGGTCGTTCTCCAGATCTGAGCCCGGGGTGTGCACACGATGTG
>JBFWSW010000099.1:0-12358 GCA_050248155.1 Ilumatobacteraceae bacterium | reverse complement strand
CGCGCAGCCACCTCGGCACGAGGTCGACCCAGCACTCGTCGTCCAGCCAGGTGCGCTGCAGCCGGTGCGGTTCGAGCGCGGGCCATGACGGATCGTCGAGGCCGAACAGCGACGCCTGGTACGAGCCCGGTGAGTAGTCGGCAGGGAGGACGGCGACGGTGGACATGGTCGCGAGCTTCGCGGATCGAACACACGTTCGCAAGCCGCGATGCGCCGCAGATGGCAGACTCGCAGGTCATGGAGCACGTCGACGACGCGGCCGATCCGCGGGTCGACGACTTCCGCTCGCTGCGAGCCCGCGAGAGCGGCGAGGTGCTCTGGGCAGAGGGCCCGACGGTGGTGGAGCGGCTCGTCGCGTCGGGTCTCGAGGTGCGATCGGTCCTCGTCACCCCCGCGGCGTCGGAACGGTTGGCGTCATCGCTCGCGTCGGTCACCGCCCCGGTGCTGGTCGCCGAGCAACGAACCCTCAACGACATCGTCGGCTTCGACCTGCACCGGGGAGCGATCGCCGTCGCCACGCGGCCCACGCTGCCGTCGCTGCAGGATGCGCTCGAGGGGCTCGGGGCGCGCTCGACCGTCGTCGTCCTCGAAGGCGTGAACGATCCCGAGAACCTCGGTGCGATCGCACGCACGTCGCGGGCGCTCGGTGCCGATGCGCTCTTGCTCGACCCGACGTGCGCCGATCCGTACTACCGGCGCACCGTGCGGGTGTCGATGGGTGAGGTGCTGCACATCACCGTCGCCCGCGGCTCGATGGACGCGATCGCCGAACAGCTCACGGTGCGCAGGTTCGAGATCTGGGCGCTCACACCTCGGTCCGACGCCGAGCGCATCGATCGCATCGCCACGCCCGAACGCCTGGCACTGCTCGCCGGCGCCGAGGGTCCCGGTCTGTCGCCCGCGCTGCTGGACCGGCATCGCGGCGTGCGTGTCCCGATGCGCGAGGGCGTCGACTCGCTCAACGTCGGGCACGCAATCGCCGCCGCCCTCGCGGTCGTGCAATCATCGACCGCATGAGCGACAACCAACGGATCGAACGGATCGGCGTCGTGGGGTGCGGCCTCATGGGATCGGGCATCGCCGAGGTCTGCAGCCGGGCGGGGCTCGACGTCATCGTGCGCGAGATCGACGCCGCCGCTGCAGAGGCCGGCCAGAAGCGGCTCACCTCCTCGCTCGATCGCGGCGTGCGCTCCGGAAAGCTGAGCGAAGCCGACCGCGATGCCGCGCTCGGCCGGCTCACGTTCACCACCGACATCGGCGACCTGGCCGACCGGCAACTGGTCGTGGAGGCCGTCGTCGAGGACGAGGCCCTGAAGACCGAGGTCTTCACCATGCTCGACAAGGTCGTCCTCGACGAGCAGGCCATCCTGGCATCGAACACGAGCTCGATCCCCGTGATGAAGCTCGGCATCGCCACCCGCCGCCCCGAGCAGGTGGTGGGCATCCACTTCTTCAACCCCGTGCCGGTGCTGCGGCTCGTCGAGCTCGTCACCAGCCTGCTCACGTCACCCGACACCGTCGCCCGCGCCGAGCAGTTCGCGACGGGTGTCCTCGACAAGAAGGTCATCCGCAGCCAGGACCGGGCCGGGTTCATCGTCAACGCACTGCTGATCCCCTACATCCTCTCGGCGATCCGCATGATGGAGTCGGGCTTCGCCACGGCCGACGACATCGACACCGGCATGGTCGAGGGCTGCAACCACCCGATGGGTCCGCTGCATCTCGCCGACCTGATCGGCCTCGACACCACGCTGGCGGTCGCCGACAGCCTCTACACCGAGTTCAAGGAACCGCTGTACGCACCCCCGCCGCTGCTGTCGCGCATGGTCGAAGCGGGCTTGCTCGGCCGCAAGGCCGGGCGCGGCTTCTACGACTACGCCCGCTGATCACTCGCCGAGGGCCGTCCGCACCACGACCGGACCGAGGTAGAGCTCGGCCAGCTCGGCCGCCGACCCGTCGTTCAGGTGCACGCCGTCCTCGCGCCACCGCGGGTCGTCGGCGTGGCCGGCGGCGGTGAGCCAGGCATCGAGATCGACCGCAGCCACCTGATCGCCCGACGACGAAGCCACGTCGCGGATGACCGAGTGGTGGATCGCGTAGCGGTCGGCCTCGTTCATCGACGGCTCGAGCCACAGGTGGTTCGGTGTGGGCGGCACGACCCACACGACTTCGCCCACCCCGCTCGCCAGGATGCGGTTGGTCAGATCGTGGTAGGCGGCCGACAGCCGCTCGACGTAGCGAGGATCGAAGGGGCTGAGCGGACCCTCGGCAGCCGACCACTGCCGGTCGGCGACGTCGCTCATCGTCACCATCAACACCACGACGTCGGGCTGCAGATCGCGGATGGCGTCCGGCATCCGGCGTTGCAGCGTGTCGCGCGAGTCCTCCACGAGCCGCGGCAGGTCGAAGGTCACCATCTCCGGTTCGAGCAGGAACGTGCAGCCCTGGTACCAGATCACGTTCACCTGGGCGGCCTGCGGATGCGCCAGCGACCACGCGGCGAGCCCCTCGCCGACGAACAGGGCGGTCGAGTCGCCGACGACGAGGATCCGCACCGGGCGCGGCGGCATGACGTCGAGAGACATCGAGGTCGGCACGGTCGACGTCGTGCTGGCCGGCGCGGCGTCGACGGTCGGGCGGGGCGTCACCCTGACGGACATGGCACCCACCGTCGTCGACGGCACGAGGGGCGCGATCGTCGTCGACGTCGACGGCACGAGGGGCGCGACCGACACGTCCGCCTCGATCGATGCGGCGGCGAGCAGTCCGTCGTCGGCGCGGATGACCTCGACCGGAGACGCAGCGACAGTGACGACCAGCAACGTGCCGGCGCACGCCAGCGCCGCAGCGGGCACCGTGGCGCGTGCAGGCCAGGTGGCGCGACGGATCGGCTGCTCGACCACGTGGAACGAGACCGCGGCGATCGCGAAGGTGAGGCCGAGGGCAATGGCGAGCCCGGGCGGCGACGACAGGTCCCACCCGCGCTCGCGCAGCAGCACGAACACCGGCCAGTGGAAGAGGTAGAGGCCGTAGCTGATGCGGCCGATCCCGACGACCGGTCGCCATGACAGCACCGAGCGGAGCACGCCGGGCGACTGCAGCCCCCAGACGATGCCGGCACTGAGGATCGCCACGGCCGGCAACCAACCGTCGTACGCCGGACCCGAACCCGACGGCCACCAGCACGACAGCAGCACGACGACGCCGAGGCACGCCGGCGCGAGACCGGGCACGCGTCGGACGGTGGGGCGCTTGGACGTCCAGCACGCGAGGCATGCACCCACGAGGATCTCGGGCAGGCGCGCGGGCGTGGCCCAGTACGCAGCGTCCGGTCCTGCGGCCGATGCGATCGCCACGGCGACGACGGACAGCACCGACGTGAGGGTCAGCACGATCGCGGTGATCGACCAGCCGCGACGGCGAGCCACGGCGAGCAGGCCCCACAGCACCAGCGGCCAGCACCAGTAGAACTGCTCCTCGATCGCGAGCGACCAGTAGTGATCGACGGGTGAGGCAGACCCGAACAGATCGCCGTAGCTGCGGTCGCCGGCGAGCTCGACCCAGTTGAACACCTGCAGCACGGCGCCGGTGAGGTCGCCGCGCAGACCCTCGACGCGGGCGAACCCGCCGAGCTGCCGGGCGAGCACGATGAGCGCGAGACAGAGCAGGCTCGCGGGCAGCAGCCGCCGGAGCCGCCGCGACCAGAACGTCCCGAGATCGATGGTGCCCGTGACGGCGTGCTCCCGCAGCAGCAGCTGGGTGATGAGGAAGCCCGACAACGTGAAGAACATCGAGACACCCAGGTAGCCGGCCGGCAGGAACGTCAGCCCGGCGTGGAAGAGGAGCACGAGCGCGACCGCCACCGCGCGCAGACCGTCGAGTGCGGGTTGGTGGGCGAGCGACTGCTGTGGCACGAGGAACGGCCGCCCCGACGGCCGGGTCCGGATGCTACCCGTTCGACCTGGTGAGCTGCCTCAGGTGGGATGCGCTTCGCTCAGCGGGGGACGACGTTGTTCGAGCGAGCCGACCGGGCACTGGTGCCGATGGCGTTGATGGCCACCACCTGGAAGCGGTAGTTGCCGTTCGCCAGCGTGAGCGACAGCTGGCGCACGGTGGGGCCGAGCACCGCGGACAACGTCGTGCTGCGCACCGAGGCGCTCGACGAGCTCGAGCTCATCCTCAACGTGTACACGCGGTAGCCGGTGATCGGCGAGCCCCCCGTCGACGACGGCGCCGACCAGTTCGCCGTTGCCGTGAGCGCGCCACCCGAGGCCCCGCGCGTCGCCGTGCCGATGATCGGCGCCGAGGGCACGTTGGCCGGAGTGACCGAGTTGGAGCCCACCGACCACGACGACGGTCCGACGCCGTTGACGGCTCGCACCTCGAACCGGTAGGCGGTGCCGTTGCTCAGCCCGGTCACTCTGAGGCTGGAGGCGGTCGCGGAAGCGGTGCGGAGCGAGCCGACCTGGGCTCCCGTCGAGTCGTTCAGCACACGGACCTCGTAGCGGGTGATGGCCGGACCGCCGTTGCCGGCGGGCGCCGTCCACCGCACCGTCGCTGCCGCGTTCGAAGCGGTCGCCGTGCCGATCGACGGGGCGTCCGGCACGAGGGCGGGACCGAGCGGCGTCACCGTGTTCGACGACGCGGACCACGGTGACGAGCCGACGTCGTTGACCGCCGCCACCTGGAACCGATACGCCCTCCCGTTCGTCAGTCCCGTGACCACCAACGAGCTGTCCGAGGCCGGCGCCGTCCGCAGCGAACCCACCTGTGCACTGGTCGCGTTGTCGATCACGCGCACGTCGAACCGCGTGATCGGCGAACCTCCGTCGTCCGACGGGCCGCTCCACCGCACCGTCGCCGACGAGTCGCCTGCGACGGCGGTGCCGATGGTCGGTGCGGCGGGTTCGTCCAGCGTCGAGACCGGCACCTCATCGGTCTGCGGGCTCGTCCGCCACATCGTGTCGAAGGCATCGACCCGGTAGCGGTAGGTCGTCCCATTCTGCACCGACATGTCCGAGTACGCAGGATCGACGACGGTCGCGACGAGGGTGCCGTTGCGGTAGACGCGGTATCCGCCGAGCGTCGACTGGTCGAGCACGGGCGGGGCCCAGGCGAGGCCGATCCGGGTCCCACCGACCGCCGTGCCTGCCAGATCGGTCGGTGTCGGGATCTCGATCGGCGGAGCGAACGTGGCCATGTACATGTTGAAGAAGTCGGCACCCGCACCGGGCGTCGACGTGCCGCACTTCGTCGGCAGCAGGGCCGGCCCCGTGGTGAGGTCGTCGTAGCTGTCGAGCGAGTGCCCGAGGATGCCGACGTTGATCGTGTTGCGCATGTAGTCGAAGAACTGTGGCGCCATGCTCTGCGATGTGGTTCCGCAGCCGCTCGCGACGTAGTTCCACTCCGTCGCCACCACCGCGTTGGTGCGCGCCAGGTCGCCCCACCGCAGATCCCATTGGCTCTGCGCCACGGTGTAGTAGTAGGGATGCACCGCGTACGCGATCTGGTAGGACGGCCCCGGGTCGACCAGCATCGGCATGCCTTCCAGATGCGCCGCGTGCCGACCGCCGTCGGCGATCAGCACGTTCGTCACCTCCAGGTCGTTGCGCATGAGGTCCACCAGTTCCTGGTGGCCGACCGGCACGTACGACGTCCACGTGTTGCCCGACGACGGCGAGATGAGCCGCCCGCCGTTCAACCAGTCGACCCACGTGAACTGACGCGGGTTGGTGGTCGGTGTGGTCAGCTCGGAGTTCTGCGGTTCGTTGAACAGCTCGAACATGATCGACGGGTTGGTCTCGAGATCGGTGTTCGTGATGAGCGTCGTCCACGCGGTCTTGGTGGCCTGGGCGGGCAACGGCGTCGCCCTGCCACAAGCACGGGACTGGTCCTGCATCGAGATGATGACGACGAAACCGGCCGCCAGCGCGGGGGCCACGTCCTGTTCGATCTCGGCTGCGTAGGCAGCGCCGTTCACCCCCGACAGCACGGGCTGGCTGACCTGGAACCGCAAGGTGTTGGCGAGCCACATGTTCTTCGCGCGGTCGATCTCGTCGAGGGTGAAGCCGTCGGCTGCGGCCAGGGTGCGGCGCTCGGTGCACCACTGCGAGTTCAAGAGCGCGATCGAGTTGAAGCCTCGTGGGACGAACGGCAGGCCGTCGACGAGGAAGTCGTTGCCGTCGATCGAGACGACCGGCGGTCCATCCGCCTCCACGTGCACGGGAGCCGACGGGACGACAGCTGTCCAGACGAACAGCAACGCCATGGCCCCGGCAACCCCGATCCGTCCGCGCCTGCGGTCGCGACCCATCGTGTCCACACCCCCCGCCTCGAAGCTGACGGTAGCACCGCGCAATGCAGGTGCCGTGCGGACGAACGGGTCCGATTCGGACCGCGAACGATGGAGGTCGACAGTCAGCGCGGAGCGAGGGCGGGCGTCGGGTAACCGGCGCCGTCGCCGATCCCGTCGAGCAGTTCGCACAGCGCGTCGACGGCACTCACTCGTTCCGTCCAACCGAGCTCGGTCCGGGAGCGCGTGGTGTCCATCACCGGTGTCTGCGTCGCCATGTCGAGCCAGCCGGCCTCCGTCGGGACCAGTCGCGTGGCGTACCCGGCACGGACCGCGAGGCGCAGCACGGGCTCGGGGAGCGGCAGGACGCGTCCTCCGACCGCGTCGGCGATGAGGCGCGGTGTCAGGACGGGATCGGCCGCGACGTTGAACGCACCGGACACGTCGCGAACGAGCGCCTGCACGTACGCGGCCGCGATGTCGTCGGCGTGCGTCGCCTGGAACGTCAGGCGGCGGAGGCCCGGTACGGCGCGCAGCGGCCGCGGCAGGTGCCATGGCATGAGCGGACCGAGGAAGAGCCGATGCACTTCGGATGCGGCGGCGCGCTGGAAGACCAAGCTCGTCCGCATGCGCACCACGCGCAGTCCGGGATACTGCCCCGCAGTCTCGTCGAGGAACGTCTCGACCTCTGCCTTGTGGCGCGAGTACGTGCTGGAGCTGATCCCCGAAGCCGGCCATCGCTCGTCCATCGGTGGCGACTTCGGTGCAGGCGAGTAGGTGCCGACCGATGACGCGTAGATCAACGAAGGGACGCCGTGGGTGACGACCTCGTTCGTCAGACGACGGGTGCCGTCGACGTTGGTCGCGCGCATCAGCCGCTCGTCGCGCGACGGCTGGATCAGCCACGCGAGGTGCACCACCGCGTCGGCGCCCTCGACGAAGTGCAATGGGTCCGTGCTGATGTCCGCGGCGTGCCACGAGACCTTCGACGACGCGGGAGTCGCGTCGCGGGCGGGGATGCGTCTGGCGACACCGAGCACGGACGTCACCTGGCTCTCGGCGTCGAGCGCGCGCAGCAATGCCGAGCCGACGTTGCCGGTCGCGCCAACGACGACGACGTGCACGGGTCAGCCCTCGCCCGGGCGGAACACGACCTTCACCGCGCCGTCGCGCTTGGCCTGGAACGTCGCGTACGCCTCCGAAGCCTGGCTCAACGGCACGTGATGCGTGGCGAAGGTCTCGACGCCGAGCGGGTCGTCATCGGTGAGAAGCGGCATGAGGTCGTCGACCCACCGTCGCACGTTGGCCTGTCCCATCCTGATCGCGATCTGCTTGTCGAACAACTTCATCATCGGGAGCGGATCGGTCATGCCGCCGTACACGCCGATGATCGAGATCGTTCCGCCGCGGCGCACCATCTCGATGGCCATCTGCAGCGCGGCGAGCCGGTCGACTCCCGCCTTCATCATCAGTCGCTCCGTGAGCGCGTTCGGCATCCAGCCGGCCACCTTCTGGGCGGCTGCCGCGGCCGGCGAGCCGTGTGCCTCCATGCCGACCGCGTCGATGACGGAGTCGGGTCCGCGCCCGTCCGTCCGTTGCCGGACGGCCTCGACGAGATCGGTGTCGCGGTCGAAGTCGCGCAGATCGAGCACCTCGATGCCGCGCGCCCGAGCACGGTCGAGCCGCTCGGGGACCAGGTCGATGGCGATCACCTTGGAGATGCCGATCTGCTGCGCGACGCGCGCGCTCATGTCACCGATCGGCCCGAGGCCGAGCACCACCACCGAGCCGTCCTTCGGCACCGCCGCGTACTGCACCGCTTGCCACGCAGTCGGCAGCACATCGGACAGGAACACGAAGCGGTCGTCGGGTGGACCCTCGGGGACCACGATCGGGCCGTAGTCGGCGTGCGGCACGCGGAGCAGCTCTGCCTGGCCGCCGGCCACCTGCCCGTACAGCTTGGTGTAGCCGAAGAGCGCCGCGCCGGTGTCGTGCTCGTGGACCTGGGTCGTCTCGCACTGCGACTGCAGCCCGTTGCCGCACATGAAGCAGTGACCGCACGAGATGTTGAACGGCACGACGACCCGATCGCCGACCGACAGGTTCGTCACACCGCTGCCGACCGCCTCGACGATGCCCATCGGTTCATGGCCCAGCACGTCGCCGCTCGTCATGAACGGCGCCATCACCGTGTACAAGTGCAGGTCCGACCCGCACAGCCCGCTGCTCGTGACGCGGATGATCGCGTCCGTCGGCGACTGGATCGTCGGGTCGGGAACTGTCTCGGTCCGGACGTCCTGGCGTCCGTGCCACACCACTGCCTTCATGCCGGCTCCTCCTCGTCCGTGCTCCGCCATGTCGTGATGCAGCGTCCCCAGCCGCCGGCCGATCAAACCGTGCCGGGGGATGCGGCTACCGAGCCTCGAGGGATGCCCGCACCTGGGCGATGTACTCGGCCCGATCGGTGTCCGTCGGGACACGCTGGAGGTCGTCGAGCATCGCGACCAGGCTGCGACGCGCCTGGATCGAATCGGAACCCCAGTGCCACAGCTCCTCGGTCGTGAACTGCAGCATCGACTCGAAGGTCTGGACCGGAGCCGACGCTCGCACGATGCCGTCGCACACGGCCACGCGGGAGATCGGTGTCGGGCGCTTCGCTACACGGCGAAGCAGATCGTGGATTCGGTCGATGCACTGGACGGCGGTGGTGGGATCGTTCGTGCCCGGTGACAGGGCCCGCTCGGCGATGTCGACCAGTTGCCGCAACCCGAAAGCCGGATCGGTGCGCATCGAGCGCTCCGGCTCGAGCCTCACCAACTCGGCCCAGTCGACGTCGACGTCGTCGCCCTCGTCGAGGCTGTCGCTGCCCCAGACCTGGACCAGCGGTTCCCCCTCGCAGACGTAGTTCCCGACCGGCTGTACGACGCGGACGATGCACTCGTGCCGTCCGGCGATCCGGCCCATCGCGTCGAGGTCGATGTCGGCCACCACGCCGGCGCGTGGGGCAGGGACCGTCCGTTGCGGCGGATCCGGCAGATGGATGTCGGGCGGCTCGAGAACATCGCCCGCGTCAGGTGGATACTCCTCGTCGATCGTTCGGCGGGTCTCCTCGGCGATGCGCTCGATGATCGACACGACGCGGATCGATTGCGAGATGTGGTGGATGTACTTGATGAACATCACGAGGCTGGCCGCCACCAGCACGAAGGCCACCGTCACGGCGATGGACGGGACGAAGGCCGGATCCTCCCCCGACGCGACCCGCACAGCCGCCAGCGCGGCGAAGGAGTAGACGAACGTCGCGACGAAGATGCCGAGGGCGAACTGCGACACACGGTCGGCGAGGAAGTTGCGCAGGGCCCGCGGCGAGAACTGCGAGCTCGTCAGCTGCAGGACCAGCACGGTGATCGAGAACACCAGGCCGACGAAGGTCATCATCGACGAGGAGATCGTCGTCAGCGTGTCGCTCGCGTTCTGCGGACCCCCTGCATAGACCCAGCCGGGCTCGCCCTGCAGGTAGCGATCGAGCGTGATCAACCCGATCGCGGCGGCGATCGCCAGCGCCATGCAGACGATGGGGATGAACCAGAAGCCGGTTCGGAGGCGCTCCCACCAGGATCGTCGCCATCGGGCGCTCAACTCGAGGTGGCCCGAACGTTGTCGTCTCATGGGGACGTCGTTCCCACTTTCGGGCAGTTCCATCCACCGCCACACGTCCGTCACTCGTTCGGGACGATTTCGTCAGATGAGGGGCTGCTTGCGACACCCATCGAACTGTCGAGGATGAAGAGATGGGGGAGACCGACCTGCAGCTCCGACTCGGCCGCCGGGCCGCGGCGCTGTCACCGGCACGTCATCCGGCTGCGAGGTTCGAGGGCCCGCTGAGGTTGCCGCCCGAGTCCATCGCCCGGACGGAGAACATGTGTGCAACGCCCGGCGTCATCGCGGCGACCTCGAACGTCGTCGCCGACGTCGTGCCGACCCAACTGGCGCCGTCGTAGATGCGATAGCTGACGACCCCGACGTCGGCGAGGCTGGTCGACCACGACAGTCTCACACCGACCGCAGAGCGAGTGGCGCGTAGACCCGACGGAGCAGTGGGCGGCAGCAGGTCGGTCGCAGTCGGCACCGAGACGAGAAGGGCCGGCGACGGTGGGCTCCAGTTGCCGAGCTCGTCCACCATCTCGACCGTGTAGGAGTAGGTGCTCCCCGGGTGCACGTCGAGGTCCTCGTACGTCGCATCGTCGAAGGACGCGCCCACGATCTCGCCGTCTCGACGGATCACGTATGCGGCGGACCCGCCGCCGGCCGACTGCCAGCGCAGCGTCACGCTCGTGGCAGTGCTCGACGCGGTGATCTGGAAGGGCGCCGACGGACCTGTCGTCGGGGTGACCGGGTCCGGATCGGGCGTCGGCACGCTCGGGTTGGCCGCGCCGCCGAAGACCGGATCGTTCGCCAGCGCGCGGTAGTGCTCGACCTCGACCGGATCCGACAGTTCGCGGGAGTCGTAGCCGATCCGGGCGGTCCCCGGCGCCGTCGCACCGTGATCGAAGACGCTGTACAGCTTCAGCCTCGGGAACTCGTTGGCCGAGATCGACGCCCGCGCGTCGTCGTAGAACCGATACGTGAACTCCTGGGTCGCGCCACGCCACACGCCCCACTCGCCGAGACCCCACGGCTTGGACGTGTAGTGATGAGCGGCATCGGTGCTCGCTTCGAGGAACCCGTAGAAGCGTCCGACCGTCTGGCTCCACGGCGTCGACTCGCTGTACGGATCCCACATGACCCAGTCGACCAGATCATCTCCCGGCCACAGGTCGTCGACCATGCAGTCCCACTGCGGTGCTCCCATGTAGTTCATGACGAACACCGCGTTGGTGACACCTCGAGCCGCGAACCGCTCGCGGACGTTGCGCCACATGGCTCGATAGTCGGCGGGGGTGCCAGAGGAACCCTTGTAGCTCGTGCAACCGCTGGCCCCGCCCGAGACGTCGTCCTCGGGCTCGTGGAACAACGCGAGCAGCACCCGGGTCGAGCCGAGTGACGCGATGGCATCGGCGGTGGCGTCGATCTGCGTTCACCGAGTCGGTCGACCCGCCTGCGTCGCGCCAGCGCGTTGCGGGCTTCCAGTTCAGCATCACGATCGTGTTCGGACGCCGCACGTAGAAGCGGTCCACCGCGTTCAACGGTCGCGTGCCGGGGCTGTGGTAGAGGTGCACGACATCGAGGGCTCGCCCGATGCGAGCCTCGTGGCCGGCGATCTGGCTCTGCGTGTCGGAGGCGAGATCGGGGTAGACGCCTGCGGCAGCGCCGAGCCACGGCCGGCAGGTGTTCACCAGCAGGTCGGTCACGACGCACTCCGCCGTCGAGTCGGCCTTCGTCACGCCTCCGAGTGGTGGATACGTCAGCGCAGCAACGATCACCACCAGCATCAACACCGATCGCTTTGCTCTCGCCCGCACGCTGCCACCTCTCGCTCGCCCGCTTCGGACGCCCCGACCGCACCCACGGGCTGCAACGGGTCGAGTCCGCGTGCGAGTTGCCGACGTCGAAGTACACCGCCACCGCGCGAGGGAATCAATGGCTGGACGATCAACAATGCATCAACCGCCTGAGGCCCCTGCGCATGCGCGACGGTGACGGTGACGATGCCGTCGACACGAGGTCGGTCGACCGCTCCTCGAGTCGACGTCGGGCACTACGTTGGATCGATATATGGGCATCGCGGCACGCTCATGATCGAGGCCGGGCTCCGATCCATCGAGGTCGACGACGCAGCGTCGTTCGGAGTGCTCCTCCGGCGGGCGCGGCTCGCCGCGGTCCTCACGCAAGAGCGGCTGGCCGAGCGGGCCCGGATCAGCGCCGCCGGCATCGCTGCGCTCGAGTCGGGCCGGCGACGTGCGCCGCGGGCGACGACCGTGGCACTCCTGCTCGACGCGCTCGACCTGGATGGAGCGGCCCGCACGCAGCTCATCGCTGCCGCTGCCGGCGAGCGGGACCGGAGCGAGCGACCGGCCGGTGCCGAGCGCGCTGTGGCGTCGCCGCGAGTAGACGATCCGGGCCGAG
>JBFWSW010000098.1:0-12669 GCA_050248155.1 Ilumatobacteraceae bacterium | reverse complement strand
CGGCCACCCGGCGCCACGACCTCAGCGGGTTGCTGCGGTGCCGGTGCCTCGCGCCCGCGGCGAGGGCGAGGTTCTCGGCGACGGTGAGGCTGGGCAGGAGGTTGGTGATCTGGAACGTGCGGGCGAGGCCGGCGTGCGAGCGCCGCTGCACGTTCCACCGGGTGATGTCGTGGCCGCCGAGACGGATGCGCCCGGCGGTCGGCGTGCACACCCCCGACACGAGGTTCATCAGCGTCGTCTTGCCGGCGCCGTTGGGCCCGATCAGCGCCAGCCGGTCGCCGGAGCGGACCTCGAGTGAGACCCGATGGGTGAGCTGCGCGCCGCCGACGGAGAACGAGACGTCGTCGAGCGCGAGCGTGGTGGGCCCGTTCATCGGTCGACCGACACCGGTTCGGCCGGGCGCCCGGCGAGCGCACGGCGTTGGGCCGGCGCAGTCGATCGACGTCGGTGCAGCACCGGCGCCAACCGCGCCCGCAGGCCGCGCATCGGTGCCGGGCCGATCATCGCGATCGCCACGTACACGAGCCCGAGCACCATCGGCCACCGGTCGAAGCGACCGCTGAGCTCGTTCTCGACGAAGGTGAGGACGACAGCCGAGGCGGCGGCGCCGAGCAGCCCGGCGCCCCCGACGACTGCGAACAGCAACGCCTTCGCCGACACGAGCGGCACGAAGTCGGCAGGGCTGACGAAGCGCACGGCGTACGCGTTGGCGACGCCTGCGAGCGCCGCGATCGCCGACGCGACCACGACGGCGCCGATGCGGTACCGGGCGGGCGAGTAGCCGAGCGCCGCCATGCGGGTCGGGCTGTCACGCACGCCGATGACGGCCGCACCGAATGGAGAGCGCAGCACGACCACGAGCGCGAGGACGGCGACCGCGAGGAGGCCGAGCACGAACCACGCCATGTGCCGCGAATCGGTGAGATCGAGCGGCACCGGCCACGTGCTCGGCCGGGTGAGTCCGGAGATGCCGTCCTCGCCGCCGAGCGTCCGCCAGCGCAATGCGAGCGACCGGAGCATCTCGGCGAACGCGAGCGTGATGAGGAGGAAGTGGAAGCCACTCAGCCGTGCCGACACCGAACCGATCACGACGCCGACCACCGCTGCGCCCGCGACGGCGATCCCCAGGACCACCCAGATGTTGTCGATGTCCCAACGAGTCGCCGCGACGCCCACCACGTACGCGGCGACACCTTGGAACGCGGCGTTGCCGAGCGATGCTCGCCCGCTGACCCGCAGCAGAAACCACGTCGACAGCGCCAGCATCGCCCAGCAGTACGCCCGCGTCAGCAGCAGGACGTCGAACCCGTCGAGCCGCGCGGTGGCGATCACTGCGATCGCCGCGCAGACGACGGCGAGGCGCCACGACGGCATCAGCGAGCCCCCGCCATCCGGTCGATCAGCCCGGCGGGGCGCAACGCCAGCACCACGATGACGAGGGCCATCACGGTGAAGCTGGCGAACGTGGGCAGCCACGCCTTGCCGTAGGCATCGACGAGGCCCACCAGCACGCTGGCGACAAAGGCTCCCTTCAGGCTGCCGAGCCCGCCGACGACCACGGCGACGAGCGCCATGATCAAGATGCTGAACTCCTGTCCGACCGTCGCGCCGAGCAGCGGGGCGCCGAGCCCTCCCGCGAGACCGGCCAGCGCACCGGCGAGTGCGAACACCGCGAGGAACAGCACGTCCGTGCGCACGCCGATCGCCTCGAGCTGCTCACGATCGTCGGCGCCGGCGCGGACCATCGCACCGAATCGGGTGCGGTCCTGCAACCACCACACACCGATCGCCACGACCACGGCGGCGCCCATCGCGAACAGCCGGTACACCGGGAAGTCGGTGCCACCGATGCGGAGCGATCCGTCGAGTCCGCCGGGCAGCATGACCGACAGCGGGATCCCGTTCCATCGGTTGCGCACCAGATCGGCGATGATCAGCAGGCAGCCGAAGGTGAACAGCACCTGACGGGTCGGATCGACGGTGACGGCGGCCCAGCGCACACGGGCGAGGGCGAACACCGCCACCGCGACGACGAGCCCGGTCGCCACCGCGGCCGCCACGGCGAGACCGAAGGCATCGGTGCGCCGGTCGACCTCGGCCGCGACGTGCGCAGCCGCGAGGAACGTCGCGCCGTGCGACAGGTTCACGAAGCGCGCCAGGCCGAAGGTGAGCGTGAACCCGGAGGCGACGAGGAACAGCAGGAGGCCGAACGACAGCCCGATGAGGGTGTGCACCAGCACACCATCCGGCGTGATTGCGGCGACCATGGCGTCGGTTCCTCGTCGTCCCGGTCGGGCTCAGTCGATCGTCGCGTCGATCCGGTGGCGGAGCACGCCGCCCTCGTCGACGACCGTGTAGACGTAGGTCGGACCGAACACGTACCCCGTGTCGGCGTCGAACGACATGGGGCCCCAGGGTGCGTCGATCGTCGTCGAGGCGATCGCCGCGCGCATCGCGTCGCCGTCCTCTGCGTCGGCACCAGCAACTTCGATGGCGTGCAGCAGCACGGTCCCCGTCGCCCACGACCCGGCCGTGAAGTGGCTGGGCGGCAGGTCCGGCTTTGCTCCACCGAGGGCCGCCTTGAACCGGTCGTTCTCGGGCAGGTCGAGCTGGGAGGAGTAGTAGAAGCCGGCGGTGGTGCCGGCTGCCGAAGGTCCTTCGGCCTGCAGCAGCAGCTCGGTGATCAACGGCCCGTGGGCGATCAACGGCATCTCGTCCTTCAGGCCGAACTGGTCGTACTGCTGGATGAAGGCGATGCCGTCGGCCCCGGCGAAGCCGCCGAACACCATGTCGGCGTCGGGGATCTCGGCCAGGAACGAGCCGAAGTCCTGCGTGCCGAACGGCGGCATGATCGTCGAGACGACCTCGCCCCCGGCGCTGGTGAACCCCTCGGTGAATGCCTGGGCGACCGCCTGGCCGTAGGCCATGTCCATCCCGAGCACGACCGCTGTCGAGTACCCGAGCGTCTCGGCGGCGTAGGTCCCGATGCGCTCGGCGTCGTAGTTCACGCTCGGTGCGGCGACGAAGGCGTTCGGGTTGTCCTCGAGCCCGAGCGGGTTGGCGATGGGCGTGATCTGCGGGACCCCGGCCTCCGCCAGGATGGGAGCGACGGCGAAGGTCGACCCGGCGTTCACGCAGCAGACGACAACGCTCGCTCCGTCCTCGACGAGCTTGGTGGCCTTCTCGACGGCGACAGCGGGGTCGGTCGCGTCGTCTTCGAAGACCAGTTCGATCGGGCGGCCGCCCGCTGACGATCCGGCGCTCTCGAGGCTGAGCGTGAGGGCGAGCTCCATCGGGTCGCCGTAGATGCCGAAGTTGCCGGTGTACGAGCTGATCACCCCGACCGTGACCGGCTCGCCCGTCGCGGGCTGGGCGGTGTCGGCGACGGTCGTCGCGCCCGCCGAGGTCTCGGTCGTCCCACCCGTGGGGGCCGACGTGGTGGGTGGCTCGCTGTTGGAGCTGGCGTCCTCCGTGCCGGCCGTGGTCTCGGCGACGCTGGCCGCTGCGGCGGAGGTGTCGTCGTCACCGCCGCACGCCGCCAGGGCGACGAGCGCAAATGGCGTGGCGAGGGCCGCCAGTCGGCGGGCACGTGAGCGCTGGGCGTTCCTTGGTGACATCGATCCCCCTTGGGTGAGTTGTCTGAGGTCTACCAGTCATCAGACCATTCGTCAAGACGAAACCACAAGAGCACGAACATTCATTTTCGACATATATAGTATTCTACGTGGCTATATTGGCGACCTCATCGCTGCAGGTGGCCGAGCTTGGCGAGGACAGGCACACCGAAAGAGACGGTTGACGAACAGACATCAGACCATTATGGTCGTTGTCGATGGACGTCCGCCCCCGCCTCGGAGCTCGAGACCTACGGTTCCGACGCATGGACGACCCGACCGACGCCGCACCCCCCGACCACCTCGCCGAGCGGCTGCACACGATCCAGCGCATCAGCGGCGGCCGGGTGGCCGACCTGGCAGTCGCCGAGATCGAGCGGTACATCCGCGACAACCAGCTCCGGGCGGGCCACCGGCTGCCGCCCGAGCGGGTCTTCATCGAGCAGCTCGGCATCAGCCGTTCGTCGGTGCGCGAGGCGCTTCGGGTGCTGGCCACCACCGGCCGCATCGAGGTGCGTCACGGCGACGGGACCTACGTCGCCGAGCCGTTCGGCTCGGCCCGCGACGAGGCGACCCGCCTGTTCGACGCGACCGAGGAGCACGCGCTGCGCAACCTGATCGAGACGCGCCTCGGCATCGAGCTCGCCGCGTCGACCGCGGCGGCGATGCGCGGCACCGACGACGATTTCGACCGCCTCGAGCGGATGCTCGACGACTACGAACGAGCCCTCCGCAACGACCCCGGCTTCATCTGGGAGCCACTCACCTTCGAGCTCGCGATCATCGAGATCACCGGCAACAGCTGGCTCCACGAAGTCGAGCTGCTGCTCCGCGAGGCGTGGCTGTCGCTGTCGGTGGGCCTGCGCTCGAGCGTCGCTCGCCACAACGAATGGCTGGCCGAGCACCGGGCGATCCTCGCCTCGCTCCGCTCGCGCAACGTGGCCCAGGTGCAGCGGATGGTCATCGGCCACGTGAGCCTCGAGCGCTTCGAGACCGATCTCGCCGGCCGCCACCTCCCCGACCGTTCCCACATCGAACAGGAGTCACCGTGAAGTACGGACTGCGATTGCCGGGCGCCGGCCCGTTCGCCGGCCCCCGCGAGATCAGCGCGTTCGCGCAGAAGGCCGAAGAGCTCGGCTTCGACAGCCTCTGGATGACCGACCACATCGCGCTGCCGGTGACGCAGGAGACCCGCTACCCGTACCGCGAGGACGGCAAGTTCTTCTGGCCGCCGGAGACCCCCTACCTCGACGTGGTGGGCGTGCTCACGTGGGCGTCGGCGGCGACCGAGCGCATCAACGTCGGATCGTCCGTGCTGATCGCCGGATGGCACGACCCGGTCGCCACCGCGAAGGCGTTCGCCACGCTCGACACGCTGAACGGCGGGCGCACCATCATGGGCGTCGGCACGGGTTGGATGCGCGAGCAGTTCGAGATGCTGCACTACCCGTTCGAGACGCGCGGCGCCCGTACCACCGAGTTCATCAAGCTGATGAAGCACCTGTGGAGCGCCGACACGATCGACTTCGAGGGCGACCACTTCCGCTACAGCGGGTTCAAGTTCTACCCCAAGCCCACCCGACAGCCGTCCATCCCGATCTGGTCGGGCGGCAAGAGCGACGGGGTCCTGCGAAGGGTCGCCGAGGCCGCAGACGGGTGGCACCCGCTGTACATCGCCCCGCACGAGCTCGAGCAGAAGATCGAGCGGTTGAAGGGCTACCTGGCCGAGCACGGCCGGACCATCGACGAGATCACGCTGTCGGCACGACCCGTCAGCCAGGCGACGCTCGATGCCGAGACCATCGCGTGGTACGAGAGCCTCGGCGTCGAACTGCTCATCGCCGACACGTCGTTCGAGCACGACTCGATCGACGGCGCGCTCGACGAGATCTCGCGACTCGCCGACGATCTGATGCCGGTGACGGCGGCGTGACCACCGGACCGACGGCTCGGCGTGCCGAGTGGCTCTCCGGCCCCGTCGACTGGGACGGCGTCGACCTGGCACAGCTCACACCGGCGATCACCGCTCGGTCGTTGGCCGGCGAGCAGCTGTCGACCACGCTGTTCACGCTCGCCCCCGGCGCCGTCGTACCCGAGCACGCGCATCCGAACGACGAGTTCGGGTACGTCGTCGAGGGAAGCCTGCGCGTCTGGAGCGGCGGCGATCACTTCGACGTCACGGCGGGCGGCTCGTTCTTCGTCGCACGCGACCAGCCGCACCACGCGGTCGCGTCGGACGACGGATGCCGGCTGCTCGAGTGCTACGCCCCACCCCGCCTCCCGACCGCCCCTCCCACGACGAGGAACCCATGACCTCCACCGACAGCGCCCGCGCCACCGCCGGCACCAGCCCCTCCACCCGCCCGCGGGTCACGATCGAACGGATCGAGGTGGTCCCGGTGCGAGTTCCCCTCGTCCGGCGCTTCTCGGGAAGCCACTACTCGATGGACAACCGGGTCACGATCGTCACTCGAGTGCACACGTCGGACGGCATCGTCGGCGAGTCCTACAACGGCGACAGCGACGACGAGCTGCTGCTGATCGTCGGCATCATCCGCGACGAGATCGCGCCGTTGCTGATCGGTGCGCCGGCAACCGGCATCGAGGCCGCGTGGGAGGCGATGCTGCCGCCGACGTACAACATCCTGCGCGACCGCGGGCTGTCGATGCAGGCCATCGCGTGCGTCGACTCCGCGCTCTGGGACTCGATCGGCAAGCGCCTCGGCGTGCCGCTGTACGAGTTGTGGGGTGGGTACCGCGACACGCTCACGGCCATCTGCATCGGCGGCTACTACACCGACGACCTCGCCGACATCGCCCGCCAGATCGACTGGTACCGCGAGCTCGGCTTCGGCGGCTGCAAGTTCAAGATCGGCAAGCTGAACCCCGACGACGACGCAGTGCGGGTCCGCCTCGCGCGGCAGGCAGCCGGTGACGACTTCGTGCTGATGGTCGACGCGAACCAGGGGTACACGCGATCGGAGGCGATCCGGTTCGCTCGCCTCACCGCCGACCTCGGTCTGCGCTGGTTCGAGGAGCCGGTGCGCTGGCTGAACGACCGGCTGTCGATGCGCGACGTGCGGCTGGCCACCGGCATCTCGGTGGCAGCGGGTCAGAGCGAGTCGACGCGCGCTGGTGTCCGCGACCTGATCGTGTCGGGCGCGGTGGACGTGTGCAACTGCGACGCGAGCTGGATCGGAGGCCCGAGCGAGTGGCTCCGCATGGCGTCGATCGCCGCTGCGTACGAGGTCGAGATGGCCCACCACGAGGAGCCGCAGGTGTCGGCTCACCTGCTCGCCGCGATCCCCCACGGCACCTACCTCGAGACGTTCGATCCCGAGCGTGATCCGCTGTTCTGGAACATCATCGCCAACCGCCAGGCGTTCGTCGACGGTCGCTACCGCGTCCCGTCGGGGCCAGGTCTCGGGCTCGAGCTCGACCTCGACTACATCGCCGCGCACACGGTCGACGCGGCTCGCCGATGAGCAGCGGGGTCGCGTTCGTCGGCGCGGCCGAGGCCGAGCGGACGTGGACCGCGCCGCACAAGAGCGCGCTCGAGATGCATGCCGACGCCGCGATCGCGGCGCTGGCGAGCGCCAACCTCGAGCTGCGCGACGTCGACGGGTTCTTCACCTGCGGCCTCGACTTCATGCCCAGCCTGCTGGTCGCCGAGTACCTCGGCCTGCAGCCGGCCGTCAGCGGCAGCAACTCGATCGGTGGGTCGTCGTTCGTGGCCCACGCCCACGAGGCGGTGCAGGCGATCGCCTCGGGTGCGTGCGAGGTGGTGCTCATCACCCACGGTGAGACGCGCCGCTCGAACGCGAAGCGGGGTGTGGCGACGCGCCCGGCGCACGAGGATCCGTGGTTCCCCGATTGGCAGTGGGAGCGCCCGTGGGGCGTGATCACGCCGCCACCCGCCTACGCGCTGGCCGCCTCACGCCACATGTACGAGTACGGCACGACCTCCGAGCAGTTGGCCGAGATCGCCGTCGCCACACGGGCCTGGGCATCGCTGAACCCGATGGCGAAGCACCGCGACCCGTTGACGGTCGACGAGGTCATGAGCTCGCCCTGGTTCGTGTACCCGTTCCACGTGCTCGACTGCTGCCTCGTCACCGATGCCGGCGGCGCAGTCGTGCTGACCTCGACCGAGCGAGCCCGCACGCTCGGCGTTCCCGTCGTCGAGGTCCTCGGCTCGGCCGTGCACCACACGCACTACGGCGTGTCGAGCATGCCCGACCTCACCACCACGCCGGCCGCCGTGTCGGGCCAGGCAGCGTTCGAGCAGGCGGGGCTCACCCCCGCGCACGTCGACGTCGCCGAGCTGTACGACTCGTTCACGTACACGGTGCTGGTGACCCTCGAAGACCTCGGGTTCTGTCCGAAGGGAACCGGCGGCGAGTTCGTCAGCGGTCAACGCACCGCACCCGGCGGTGAGTTCCCGCTCAACACCAGTGGTGGAGGTCTGTCCTACGCCCACCCCGGCATGTTCGGGATGTTCCTGATGATCGAAGCGGTGCGCCAGCTGCGCGGCGAAGCGGGCGAGCGGCAGGTCGACGGTGCCGAGATCGCCGTGGTGAACGGCATGGGCGGGTACCTGTCCAGCGCCGCCACCCTCGTGCTGGGGAGGACCTGATGCTCGACCTCAGCGCCGTCGAGTTCCCCGTGTCGCCGAGCCCCGACGCAGCACCCTTCTGGGAGGGCCTGCAGCACGACGAGCTGCGGCTGCCGCAGTGCCGCTCGTGCGGTCGCCACGTCTGGTACCCCCGCGCGCTCTGCCCGCACTGCGGCTCGGTCGACGTCGGGTGGGTCGCGCACGAGGGGCGCGGCGTGGTGCACGCCTTCTGCATCCAGCACCAGACCGCGATGGCACACCTCCGCCCGCTGACGCCGTTCGTCACCGCGCTCGTCGAGCTCGGCCCCGATGTTCGGATGATGGGCCTGTTGCTCGACGTCGAGCCGAGTCCCGACGCCGTGCGGTGCGGCGCGCGGGTGCGCGTCACCACCGTCCCCACGGCCGGCGATCGTCGCATCGCCGTGTTCGTCCCAGATCCAGCGCCGATGGGCGCGTGAACACCAGGAGCACACGATGACCTACCGGTTCTGGCACGTCGGCATCAACGTGACCGACATGGATCGCACGATCGCGTTCTACGAGAAGGTCGGGTTCTGTCTCGAGGACCAGGGTGGCTTCACCAACCCGCAGGTGGGCCACGCCTTCTTCGTCGACGGCGGCGACACCGTGCGGTTCGCCCACATGCGCATCAACCCCGACCAGCCGAACGAGTCGCTGCTCGATCTCATCCAGTGGGTGAACCCGCCGACGGAGGGCTACGCCGAGCCTCGCTCGATGCGAGATCCGGGGCTGTGCCGCTTCTCGATCCTCTGCGACGACTGCGACGAGCGGTACGACACGCTGTCGGCTCAGGGAGTCGAGTTCGTCCAGCCGCCTGCGACGGTGATGTCGCCGGACGGATCGCGCGGATGGAAGATCCTGTTCGCGAAGGATCCCGACGGCACGTTGTTCCACTTCGTCGAGCAGCTCGGCGACGCCGTCCACCATCCCACGTGATGGCCGACGCCGACCTCGCACGTCACCACGCTCACGAGCTGTACATCGGCGGCGCGTGGGTGAGCCCGAGCGGCGGCGGACGCCTCGACCTCGTCGACCCACGCACCGAGCGCACGTCGGGATGGGTGGCTGCAGGCGACGCGCCCGATGTCGACAGTGCCGTGAGCGCGGCGCGCGCTGCGTTCGAGTCGTTCGCCGCATGGTCGGTCGCCGATCGCCTCGCGCTCCTCGACGCGGTCATCGCCGAGTACCGGCGGCGGAGCGACGATCTCGTCGATGCGATCACCACCGAGCTGGGTGCGCCCCGCGCGTTCGCGTCCACGGCGCAGGTGCCTGCCGGTCTCGGCCATCTGGTCGTGGCCCGCAAGACGCTCGCCTCGTTCGAGTTCGAGACGCTGTGTCGCTCGACCGTCGTACTTCACGAGCCGATCGGGGTGTGCGCGCTCATCACGCCGTGGAACTGGCCGCTCAACCAGATCACGAGCAAGCTCGGCGCAGCGCTGGCCACGGGTTGCACCGTGGTGCTCAAGCCGTCCGAGCTCGCACCGCTCGACGCCATCGTCCTCGCCGAGGTGCTCGATGCGGCCGGCGTTCCGGGCGGCGTGTTCAACCTCGTCCACGGCGACGGCCCGACGGTCGGCGCCGCGCTGGCGCGGCATCACGACGTCGACATGATCTCGATCACCGGATCGACCGCGGCCGGTGCCGAGGTCGCCCGGCTCGCCGCACCCACGATCAAGCGAGTCGTGCAGGAGCTGGGTGGGAAGTCGGCCGACATCGTGCTCGACGATGCCGACCTCGGCCACGTGATCTCGCGCGATGTCGCCGCAGCGTTCGCGAACGCGGGCCAGTCGTGTGCCGCCGGCACGCGCATCCTGGTGCCCCACGCCCGGCTGGACGAAGCGGTCGCCCTCGCCGCGGACGCCGCGTCGCATGTCGTTCTCGGTGACGACGACGATCCCGCGGCCATCGGGCCGGTTGTCTCGTCGCGGCAGTACGAGCGCGTGCAGGGCTACATCCGATCCGGGCTCGAGTCGGGGGCGGTGGCCGTCGCCGGCGGCCTCGGACGTCCGCCGGGCTTCGACGCCGGCTACTGGGTGCGCCCCACCGTCTTCGCCGGGGTCACCAACGACATGCCCATCGCCCGCCACGAGATCTTCGGACCGGTCGTGGTGCTGATCGGCTACGACGACGTCGACGACGCCGTCGCGATCGCCAACGACAGCCCGTACGGGCTCGCCGGCTACGTGTCGTCGGCCGACCACGACCGAGCGATGTCGGTCGCCCGCCGGATGCGCACCGGCATGGTGCACGTCAACGGAGCCCCGCCCGACGTGCGCGCACCCTTCGGCGGCGTGAAGGCGTCGGGCAACGGCCGCGAGTGGGGCGAGGCCGGCTTCGGCGAGTTCCTCGAGGTGAAGTCCATCTTCGGCGCCGCCGGCTGACGACGACCACGCCCGGGCGCGTTCGCTACCGTCCCCCCGTGCGCGTGGCCGACGTCGACCTGAACCTGCTGGTGGTGCTCGACTCGCTGCTCACCGAGCGCAACGTGACGCGAGCGGCGCAGCGACTGGGGTCCACGCAACCCAGCTGCAGCCGCGCGCTCGCTCGACTACGCGAGCTGTTCGCCGACCCGCTGCTCATTCGTGTCGGCCACGACATGCAGCTGACACCGAAGGCCGAGATCCTCGCGCCGCAGGTGCGCGAGGTCGTCGCGGCGGCTGATCGTGCGCTGCACGCGACGATCGAGTTCCATCCGGCGACCGGGAGCCGTGACGTGACGATCTGCTGCTCGGACTACCTGACCCTCGTGTTGATGGCCCCGCTGGTCCGCCGCCTTCGACACGAGGCGCCCGGCGTGCACGTGCACCTCCTGCCGTACCATCCCGATG
This sequence comes from Ilumatobacteraceae bacterium, assembly GCA_050248155.1. GTDB lineage: Bacteria > Actinomycetota > Acidimicrobiia > Acidimicrobiales > Ilumatobacteraceae > VFMC01. The sequence continues at coordinate 1,591 of JBFWSW010000098.1, read as the reverse complement.
CCTTCGACCTGCTGCGCCGGAACACCATCGACTTCATCGTCGAACCGGCGAGCTTCAGGGATCTCGAAGGGCTCCACTCGTCCGAGCTCTTCCGCGATCGGTGGCAGCTGGTGCTGTGGGCCGGGTCGGCGTCGGCCGGCGCCGAGATCGGCGTCGAACAGCTCCGCGCCGCGCCGTACCTCGCGTACCTCCTCGGCGTCGAGCAGATCCCGAACCTCGCGGATCGAGCGCTCCACGAGCGGGGCATCCGGCCGGTGCGCACCGTCTCGACGGGCAACTTCGCCCTCGTGCCGGCGCTGCTGATCGGGACCGACATGGTGAGCATGATGGCCGAGCGCGGTGCGCGCATGTTGGCCGCGCAGTACGAGCTCGAGCTGCGCGAGCCTCCGGTCGCCATCCCCGAGCTGGTGCAGATGATGCACTGGAGTCCCCGCTCGGAGAACGATCCCGCCCATCAGTGGATGCGGGCGACCCTGACCGAGGTCGCCGCGGCGATCTGATCGCCGCAGTCGCCTACTGACCCCCCGAGTCGCGGCGCGCTCTCGCCCGTCGCTTGCCCTCGTGCATCGCGGCGACGCGCGGGATGGGGATCGCGTGGCCCTCCTCGAGGAGGTCGGCGGGGAGCTGTTGCGGCGACGGCATCGCATCTGCCCATGGGTTGCGGTCGCCCAACCGGTCGAGCGCTGTGGTGATCGTGAAGTCGTGCGGCGACACCGCATCGAGGTCGTCCCACGCGACCGGGAACGACACGGGAACGCCGGGACGCACCCGAGGGCTGTAGGCGGCGACGACCGTCGCACCGCCGGTGCGCGTCGCGTCGAGGAAGATCTTGCCGCCTCGATCGGTCTTCATGAACGCTGTGGTGGCGATCGACGGATCGAGGACCTCGGCACGGCCGGCGATCGCACGCGTCGCCGCGGCCGCATCCTCCATCGACGCCGTCGAGATCGGCACGAAGACGTGCAGGCCCTTGGAGCCGCTCGTCTTCACCGCTCCGGTGAGCCCGGCATCGCCGAGCGCGGCTCGCACCAGCTTGGCGACCGCGACCGCTCGCCCGAACTCGTCGACCGACGGCGGGTCGAGGTCGATCACGAGGTGCGTGGGCCGGTCGAGCTGCCGCGCGAGCGAGAGCGTGGGGTGGTACTCGACGGCTCGCTGGTTGCCGAACCACAGCAGGGTGCGCCGGTCGTTGCACAGCGCGTACCGGACCGTGCGCTGCGACGCCTCGGCCCACAGCGGCACGGTCTGCACCCACTCGGGGGTGTACTTCGGCACGTTCTTCTGCATGAACGGCTCGTCACCCGTCGCGCGGATGACCGACAGCGGACGGTCGCGCAGCTCGGGGAGGATGCGATCGCTGACACCGTCGAGGTAGTCGATCAGCGCGCGCTTCGTGAGACCGGCGCCGTGGAACAGCTCGTCGTCGAGACTGCTGAGCGCGACACCGTCCCTCGACTCACCCGAGCGCGACGCGCGCGCCACGTCAGGCCGGCGCGAGCACGATGGTCCACGCCGTGCCCAACGTGCTGGCGGCCATCGCCCGGGAGGTGAGCCCGCCGTACGGGCCGGCGGGCACGTCCGCACCGCTGTC
>JBFWSW010000097.1:0-12672 GCA_050248155.1 Ilumatobacteraceae bacterium | reverse complement strand
TCGCCGTCACGCTCCAGACGCCGTTGCACCCTCTGGTCGGTCTCATCGGTCCGGCAGTCGGTTCGGTCCTGGCCTTCGGGCGGTGGCGGGGCGCCCCCGTTGCAGAAACACTCGTGCCTGGTGCCCGACTCTACGGGCGGCGGGCGATCCGCCGTGGGCGTTGGGTCCGGCCGTCACTCGTCGGCGACAACACCAACCATGCGCTGCCCGGCGCGCTTCGTGGGCTCGAGCTCCTCGAACCATCCGACCAACCGCTCGGGGTCATCCGAGACAAGGCCGCCGGCACGGTGACCGCAGTGCTTCGGGTGCGCGGCTACGGATTCCCGTTGGCGGGGGCGGTCGAGCAGGACACGATGCTCGGCGCCTGGGGAGCTGCGCTCTCACCGCTCGCTCGTGAGCAGTCCCCGGTGCGGCACGTGGTGTGGCACGAGTGGAGCCACCCCGTCACCAGTGACACCCACCGTGCGTTCCTCGACGCCGTCGGGATCGACCAGCGACGCCACGACCCCGCAGTGGCCGACTACCTGGCGCTCGTCGACGAACAGGCGCCGGCGACGATCGCACATGAGGTGCTCGTCGCCGTGACGATCGACTTGCGGCGCGTCCGCTCGCGACGGTCGATGAAGTCGCCGCTCGGTGCTGCCGTCGACACGCTCTTCGACGAGTCGCGTCAATTGGCGTCACGGCTCGAAGCAGCAGGCCTCGATGTCGACCCTCCGATGTCGGCATTGGAACTCGCAAGTGCGACCCGGGTCCGCAGCGCACCCGACCGTGCAGCTCAGGTGCTGGCGCTCACGCGCTCTCTTGCGGCAGCGGCAGGGCGGGGAGCGTTCGAGTGGGGACCGATGGTCGTCGAACCCGACTGGCGCCACGTGCACGTCGACGACGCGTTCCACCGCTCCTACCGAGTCGCCGGTTGGCCACAGCTGCCGGTGCCGGCCGACTGGTTGTCGCGATTGCTCGCCGACACTCACTGCGTCCGCACGGTCAGCGTCGTGATGGAGCCGGTGCCGATGGGGCGCGCGGCGCGGGCCGCCGACCGCGAGGTGATGGCTCGCGAAGCCGACAGCGACCTCAAGGAACGCAAAGGCTTCCGAGTCAACGCACGCGAACGCAAGCGGCTCGCTGATGCCGAACGCCGCGAGCACGAACTGTCCGAAGGACACGCCGAGTTCCGCTTCGTCGGACTTGTGAACGTCACCGCCCCGACGCTCGACGACCTCGACGACGACTGCACCGTCCTCGAGCAGGCAGCAGCACAATGCCTGCTCGATCTCCGACCGCTCGACGCCCGCCACGACCAGGGCTGGGTGGCATCGCTCCCACTCGGCCGCGCCCTTGCCCCTGGATTCGCGTCATGAGCACGACCAGCGACCAGCTGCCCGACGATGGCCGGCCCGGTTGGCGCCGAACTTCCGGGCTACGAATCGAACGCCACCGGGCGACGATGGCACACCTGTCATCGGTGTACCCGTGCCACACCGACACCGGGTTCGGCGAGCGAGGGCCGTACATCGGGGTCAACGTCACGGGAGGCGGGAGCGGGTTCTTCTACGATCCCTTCGAGCTGTACCCGACCCATCTGACCAACCCCAACGTTGCGATCGTCGGCGATCTCGGGTTCGGCAAGTCCGCGCTCGTGAAAGCGATGCTCGGCCGCGAGCTCGCCGTTTACGGGTCGAAGCGCCAAGTCACGATCCTCGACCCCAAAGGCGAGTACGGACCATTCGCTGCCGCGCACGGGTTGCCCGTCATCAGGCTGCGGCCGGGCGGCACCGACCGGCTCAACCCGCTCGATGCACGCGGCGATCCCACCGAGACCGTGCGACGGCAGTCATTGGCGACCGCCCTCGTCGCCGGTGTGCTCAGTCGGGGCCTCGACCCAATCGAAGACGCCGTGCTCGGGTGGACGATCACCACGCTCGCGCGTCAAGAGAGGCCGTTCACGTTCGTCGACGTCGCCGCGACACTCGCAGACCCCGCGGAGGAACTGGTGGCGCTCTCCCGACGGACACCGCTCGAACTCACACACGCAGCGACACCGGTGATCTTCGCCGTCGACAAACTGCTCTCACGGACGCTCGCCGGCATGTTCGACGGCCCGACCACCGTCGACATCGACTGGGACAACGGCCCTGGGTTCGTCATCGATCTCTCCGCCGTGTGGGGCGACGACGAGGCGCTCCCGCTCGTGATGCTCGCAGCCACGTCATGGCTCTCCGCGACTCTGCAGCGCGACTCACCGCGACGAGTTCTTCAAGTCATCGACGAAGCGTGGGCCGCAGTCCGTCACGGCGCCCGGCACTTCCAAGCCGCGATCAAGCTGTCTCGCACCTTCGGCGTGTCCACCTGGCTGATCTGCCACCGACCAGCCGACCTCACTGCACAGTCTGACGACGGCACCGCCACCGCCAAGATCTCCGCCGGACTTCTCTCCGACGTCCAGACCCGGATCATCTTCCACCAACCGCCCGACCAGGTGAACACCGCCGCCGAACTGTTCGGGCTCTCCGAACGCGAGCGCGACTGGGTGGCCACCATGGTGCGGGGTCGAGCGCTGTGGCGTCTCCAACGCCGCGGCGCGGTGGTTCACACCGTCCTCACCGACGCCGAACGGCAGGTGTGCGACACCGATCGGTCGATGTTGGCGTAGCGCCATGGGCACCGGCGAGCGCACTCGGCAGCCCCGGTGGGAGATCGCTGATGTGCTGGCACGCACCAACCTCTCCCAGCTCCTCGACGAGCTCGCAACGCCCGCCACCCAGAACATTCGCGGTCGCCGCTGGCACTGCCCGATGCCCGACCACGACGACCAACACGCCTCGGTGACCATGCACACCGACCACCGCGGCCACGAACGATGGCGTTGCTGGTCCGGGGACAACACACACCGCGGCGACGCCATCGACCTAATCGTCGCGACCCAACGCGTCAACCGTGCCGACGCCATCGCATGGCTCGCCAACCGCGCCGGGATGATCCCCGATCAACCACTACCGCCCGCACGACGCAAGCCGCAGCGAGCCCGGCCGAGCGTGGTCCCGCTCGATCCGTCCGTGGTCCGCTACGTGCACGCCTGCGAGAAGATCCTCTGGGGACACACCGGCGCTCCCGTGCGCGACTGGCTCCACGCCCGCGGCTTCGACGATGACCTTCTCCGAGCCAACCACGTCGGCGCCGACCCCGGCCGATCGATGATGTCGCGCCAGCGCGGCCTCCCCCACGGCCACTCGCTCGCCGCCACCTTCCCAGCGCTCGACCCCGACGGCAACGTCCAATACGTCCAAGCCCGCTACCTCGAGCCGATCGGCTCCGACAAGTACGACAACCCCGCCGGCAGCCTCGGATCGAACCCTCGGCTGGCCTGGACCCGCACACCCGACGGCCGCACAACCCCAGGGCTGCTGCTCGTGACCGAAGGTATTCCCGACGCTCTCACCGCCGCTGGCGCCGGCTACGCCGCTGTCGGCATCCTCGGATCGCAGGCACCCGACGATCGCGTCGCTGACGTTCTTGGCAGGCATGCCGAGCGAACCGACCCACGCCTCATCGCCATCGTCGACGCCGATCCTGCCGGCCGAGCCTGGGGTACGCGCATCGCCGATCTGCTGCAGGCTCGTGGACGACCAATCGACATCGTTGAGCCGCCCACCGGGCTCGACCTGAACAGTTGGGCGATGCAGAGCACCCGCTGGGCGGACGCACTCGCACCGGACGTTCAACACCACGTTGTCGCGCCGGCCGAGACGCGATTGCATCTCACGACGTAGCCCCAGACGATCCATCTCGGAGACCCATGCAGGAACCGACAGTCCCTCCGGAAGCGCTCCGCGGTTGTCCGCTCGAGGTCGTCGACGAACATTCGCCGAAGGCTGCTTAACGGCGACCTCATCCCTGGGAATCTGCTCGTCGATCGAGGTCGGCTCACCTCGATCATCGACTGGGGCGGCGCCGGTCGAGATGACCTCGCCCAGGACCTCGCCCCGGCATGGGCAGTGCTCACCGCTGCGGAGCTGCCGTTCTTCAGAGAGTCGGTCGGCGCCGATGAGGCGGCCTGGATCCGCGGGCGCACCTTCGAACTCGAACACGCTGTCGCTGGTGTCCTCCACTACGTACCGAGGAAGCATCCCCTCGGCGCCGTGATGTCCAGAACCCTGGAGCGAATCCTCGCGGCACGGTGACCGACCGAGCGCGTCCTTTGCCATGGGAACGCGCCGGTCAGGGCGATCGGACAGCCGACCGACTCGGTCGACCCTGCCGACCAGGAGACCTCAGCGATGACGTACTCGCGATTTCCGAGCATGGTGGCTCGCTTGCCGATGCAGGGGTCGAAGCGGCGCTCCGGCAGGTCTCCGAGGCCATGATGCCTGTTGCAGACTGGTGGGACGAGGGCCACGACATCCTCCTGAGCCCCGTCACCCTGTTGTCGGCGTGGGCGCTGTGCCCGGACGCACCGGGCCGCACCGGCATGTACGCCGCCCGTTCAGCTTCACCGGCCAGCCCGCAGTGGCGCGACGGTGCCAGACTCCCCGAGGTGCAGATAAGAGAACTCGTCGCAGGCGAAGCCGACCATCTGGTGGCACTGTTCGCCGCGGTGCTACCTGACTCACCGACCGCTCATGTCGATGCGCTGAAAGAACCGGAAGCGTTCCTGCGGGAGCCGAGTTCTTTCGCGCTCGGCGCGTACGTTGACGACACGGCCGTAGGGCTGGCATGGGGCCTGCAGATGCGGTCACCGAGCGGGCGCCTCACCACATACCTCCACGAGCTGGACGTTCGTGAGCGTTGGCGGCGTCGAGGCATCGCCTCGGCTCTCGTGACCGAGGCGATGACCATCGCTCGCCGGAACGGTTCAACGAAGTTCTGGCTGTCGACAGGCGGACACAACGAGACGGCACAGGCTCTCTACGAGTCGCTCGGAGGAGATCGCAAACCGCTCGGCGATGTCAATTTCTGGTGGGACCTGGACTGAGGAGCCTTGAAGCCCGGCTTCGGCCCGGGTCCCACTGGGCGGGCGTTCGACATCGCTCGAGATGCCGAGCATCGGCGTGCGTCAGGGTCGCCGCGCGGTGACAAGAAGGAATGGTGGGCGGTCCAACTCGACGGCCCATGGTGGCGTTCCCAGGACTTGTTCAGCCGAAGGGCCCCACTCGATGAGTTCGTCGACCACCAGTCCAACCCGCCGCAGCTCACGCAGGTACGTCTCGATCGTGCGGTGGTACTTGACGACGCCGGGCACCAACCAGTCGGTCTCGCGACGGCCCTCGGTGAGGTACCGATCGAGCGGCCACACAATCTGACCATCGTCGTCGATGAACCTCGGCTTCGTCGGCGCCGTGAAGATCGGGTGTTCGACCGAGAACACCAGGGAACCACCTGGCACGATTGCCGCGGCCACTTCGTTCACGAGCCGGGCGAAATCGGCGACGTAGTGGAACGTCAACGAGCTGAAGATGAGATCGAACGAGTTCGGAGCCAGTTGGAGCTCGTCGAGGTCAGCACGCTCGTACTCGATCGGTATCGACGCAGTGTCTCGTCTCGCCCGTTCCAGCATTCGCTCCGAGAGATCGACACCCAACACCTTGCGGGCATGATTCGCCTCAGCCCACCTGCAGAACCAGCCGTAACCGCATCCCAGATCCAGCACAGCGGACCCCCCGATCGGTGGGAGCATCCCACGCAAGTCCGGCCATTCGGGTGCGCCATCGAGACCCTCGACCGATCTCGCGAGCCGTGCGTACGCGGCGAAGAAGGACTCGTCGTCGTACACGTTTTGCGCCATCACCGAACCCTAGAACGCACTCCTGCCGTCAACGACGAATCTGAGAGGATGTCGCCATGAGCGACGACCGAACGCGGCACGAGGCGGCGGGTCGGTCGTGACACTCGTGGTCGACGTCCTCGAACTCGGTGAGGTCCAGCTACCAGAATGGCATCCGCGAGTCGGCGACGTGACCGCTCTTGTCCGTGCGTTCGTGATCCGTCACCCCGACGGCGTAGTCGTGTTCGACACAGGAATCGGCAGCGACCACCCAGTGATCGACGACCTCTACGCGAAACCCCGCATCACCCCGATCATCACCGCGCTCAACACGGTCGGCGTCGATGAGCGCGACGTCACGGCGATCGTGAACAGCCACCTGCACTTCGACCACTGCGGCCAGAACAGCGCCCTGCCGTCGGTGCCGGTGTATGTCCAAGCTGCCGAACTCATCGCCGCGCAACTACCGCACTACACAATCGCGGAGTGGGCGCACATCGAACCCGACCGACGACGAATCCTCAACGGCGACGAAGAGATCGCTCCCGGCATTCAGATCTTGGCCACCCCAGGTCATACCCCGGGCCACCAGTCCCTCCTGGTCCACAGCCCCGACGGTCGAGCGCAGCTGATCGTCGGCCAGTGTTGCTACACCTGCGCCGAGTTCGAGGCGGAGGCGGTGGCAGCTGACAACATCCATGACGAGACCTACCGGGACGCTGCTGCCGAGACCATTGCCCGTCTTCGGCGACTCCCCATCACCGATGCGCTCTTCAGCCATGACCGGACGATCTACCGACCCCCCGGCTGAACCCAGCAGACGCCCCTTCAGTAGCCGCCCGTACCCATCGCAGTGCTAGCGCACGACGCCCACCCGGTCGAGCACTCTCTGCACTCCGGCCCGTACCGTGCGCTCCGGTCGCTACCTTCAGCCGGGTCGAGCGGTACACCGCCGAGCGATGGCAACCACTGGCAGCGTGCTCAGCTGGCCTCGTCGTGTTGGATGGGGAACTGCATCTCAGTTCGCCACTGCGAGATGTCGTCGGGGCAGTCGAGATAGTGCTCGCGGGAGTATCCAGTAGTTCGGAACCCGTTAGCTCGCATCCAGTCGAAGATGGCTGCGACCGTGTCGACGTCGACGGTTGCCATGTCGCCGTGGTGGACCGCTGTGGCAGCCAGGCCGATCTCCGGCAAGTCGACGACCTCGAGCCCTGGCACCTGGGTGACCGACTCGTCGATCGGGAAGCCCGCGTGGACACCTATGCCGCCGTCTGCGCTGTCGTCGTAGTAGGCGATCGATGGTCCGGCGATCTCGACCTCTGCCGCATTCAACGCGTCGAGAAGTCTTGGGTAGAGCGGTTGGATCACCGGGCCGATGTCGGCCGACGCGAAGCTGACACTGACTCCCGACGCAACCGCGAGATGGACGGCGGGGAGTTGCTTGACGGTGACGGTGATGTCGCTGGCTGGTCGTTGGTCGTTCATCTGGTTCTCCAATCGGTGGATCTGTGACTCGACGCGTCGAAGACGCGCGGCGGCCTGGTCGAGTTCGGACTCGAGTTCGGTGCGACGAAGCACGAGCATCCCGCGAAGCTCAGACGGGCTGATGCCTCCTTCGACGACCCGCTTGATGTCGGTGAGCGCGAACCCGAGACCCTTCAGCGCCAAGACCTGGAGCAGGTCAGCGAGTTGGGCCTCGCCGTAGCGGCGATACCCGGTGGCGCGATCGATCTCGGCCGGGACGAGGAGCCCGAGCTCGTGATAGTGCCGGAGCATTCGGGGTGTCACGCCACCGAGTTGCGAGAGGTCACCAATCGAGTACATGGGGCTCGACGGTACGGGTTCACATCGCGTCAGAGTCAACACCCGACCGTCGAGATCAATCGCCGAAGGCGACGGCGCCAACTCGCTCAGCAGCGAGCGGTCTGACCGTCCGGGCCCGAGTGTTGCGTCACACGCGCCAGGTGCTGCTGGGCATGCGTTCGGGACGCCCTGCTTGGTGCGCATGGATCGCCGTTCCGTGCGCTGTTGGCCGCGACAACGTCGAGGATTCGAACCCGGGGTGGGGCAACCGCGAGGATCGAGGTCGATGACGTCGCTCAGCAGCCCCCAGGGAGGAGTCCTGCGGCCTCCGAGGCTGCGCCCGGGCGACACCGTCCGCTTCGTGTCGCCGGCCAGCACACCCGAACCCACAGCGGTGGATCGCGCTCGCCGGTACATGACGTCGCTCGGCCTGATCGTCGAGGTCGGGCCCCACGCGTTTGACACGTGGGGCTATCTCGCCGGCCGAGATGAAGACCGCCTCGGCGATGTCAACGCGGCTCTCCGCGACCCGAACGTTCGGGGCATCATCGCCACGCGAGGCGGGAAGGGCGCGTACCGCATAGCGGACCGCCTCGACTTCGAAGCTGCACGCGCCGACCCGAAGCTGCTCGTCGGCTTCAGCGAGATCACCATTCTCCACATGGCGCTCCTGAAGCACTGTGGACTGGCTGCAGTTCACGGTGCCTGCTGGCCACCCCAGCAGTTCGGCGTTCCAACGGCGTCGTCGTTCGAAGCCGCCGTGTTCACCGTCGATGCGATCCGGATCACCGCCGATCCCGACGAGCCAACGGCGGTTCTGACGACCACGGGCAGAGCGACGGGACGTCTCATCGGCGGCAACCAAGACGCGCTCGCCACCTCAGCCGGCTGGGCGTTGCCAGACCTCAGGGACGCCATCCTGCTCCTCGAGGGAGAAAACCAGCGACTTGGCCACATCGATCGACAACTCACGATGTTGACGAACGCTGGCCACCTTCGCGGTCTGCGCGGTGTGGCGATCGGTCAGTACACCAACTGCGAACCCGATGCTGCTACCCAGGGAAGTTGGACGGTGCTCGACGTGCTGCGCGACCGCATCGGCCGGCTCAACGTGCCGATCCTCGGCGGCCTTCGCATCGGGCACGGCAATCACCCGATCGCAGTTCCGATCGGAACGGTCGCAACCATGGACGCCGACGCAGGCACCCTGACCGTCGACCCGGCCGTGAGTTGACGACTGACCCGCCTGCAACGCCGCACCTGGCCCGCCGAGAATGTGCCACAAGACCGGAGAGGAGCATGCGAGTCGGTGGACTCGACAACTGCAGCCCCGCGACCCAATCGAACGACACCAACTGGCGCTACATCTCAATCCGTCTTCCGTTCTCGGCAACCGTGGAGCCGAGGGGGCTGCGGATCGCTCAGGGTCGCCGGTGTCACCCCGAGCGCTGGGCGCCGAGCTTGCCCGGGGGTGACCTCACGAGCCCGACAATGGCGTGACCCCGATTGTCTCGGCCCGGCCGTGTCGCGTCTCGCCGAGATCGGGGTGCGTCATGCTGCGTGCAGGTACTGATCAACGAGTGGCTGGATCCGCCACGCGGCTCTCGAAGCCAGCTTGCGCTGCACCCCTGTCGAAGTCGGCCCCGAGGGATCAATGGCGCGGCGCAGGCGATGATCCCGGAATGCGGCCCACACGGCTGCGGACAGGTCTCCGTTATCGACTGCCGCTACAACGGCGTCGTTGAACCGGGCGAGCGCGAACCGGTCGGTGACCCCATCTGCGATGTCCGGCGTGCATGTCCCGATGCTCGCGTCCATCCGCATTGGGTCGACAGGGGCGATCTCGACGACGTTGACGACGCCACGTCGTTCAACCCGGCGAGCGGCCTTGTAGACGCGGGTGTGGGCTCGGTTGACGAGCCGGTGGGCGAGGCGCGGTCCGTCGAGGGGCGAGTCGAGGATGACCATGGCGAGTTCGGTGAGCGCGTCGGTCCGGTACTCGGCGGTGACCGCCCGCCCGAGGCGCGCCCCGAGGAGCGGTGCGAGCGCGTGGAGCACGACCACCGCGGCTCGCTGATCGGTTTTGGCGATCGTTGCGAGGCGTCGGGTGAGGTCGTCGGAACGTTCCTGGTTCTGTCGATGATCACGGATGGCTTCGACTGCGTCGTCGAGGGTGGCAGCGTCGATGCGCCACTGGTCGGGGATGCCGTCGCGGGCGATGCGCCGGTAGTCGGCCTCGATGTGCCTGAAGAGGTTCATGGGAGTCTCCTTGCGTTGGTTGCAGTGCATGGAGAATCTGAAACGGAGGTCCCGGAGAAGGTCCCGGTGTCGCTCCCGGTCAAGGTCCCGATCTGCCCTCTTGACTCCCGATGCCGGCTGGGCTGGCTGGCGTGAGTCAGCCGATGAATCGGACCGGCTCCGGTGCTGGCGGCGATGTGGTCCTCGTCGTGCTCGGCGGGGTCGTGGTGGGCTCAGCGGCGATCGTGTGGGGCGGCGCGTGGTTCGCTGCACTCCTCGCCGGGGGCACGGTCTCGGGAGGCGTGGGCGACACCATCGGTGCCATGGGACCGTTGGCGTCGTCACCGGGTGACCCGACGGCGGCCTGGGGTGATGCGGCGGAAGGGCTGCCGGGCCCGGTCCTCTACTGGGCGTGCACGGTCGTGGTGTTCGCGGCCGTTGTCGGTCTGGCGGCCGGCGTCTACTGGCTGTGGCGGCGGTGGTCGGCACCGTCGAGAGTTCGCCTTGGTGTTCCCGCCGAGGCGCGCCTCGCTCGGCGGCGGGATGTGGCGCCGCTCGTGGTGTCGTCGTCGGTGCCGCCAACGGGGCGGCTCTTGCTTGGTCGGTTGTCGCGGCGAGGACCGCTGTTGGCGACCGAGGACCGCGAGCGGCATCCGCTGCACGGTCGCCGTGGGGCAGCGATTCAGGGTGATCGTGGGTCGGTGGCGTTGATCGGCCCGACGCGTGCCGGCAAGACGGTGCTGGCGTCGGCTGGGATCATCGGATGGGACGGCCCGGTCGTTGCGCTGTCGGTCAAGCGGGACTTGTATGACTCGACCGCCGCGGCCCGCTCAGCCCGAGGCGAGTTGGCTGTGTTCGATCCGGGTGGCGTCACCGGGCTGCCGACGGCCCGCTGGACGCCGCTGCGCGAAGTGACCACGACATCGGGCGCGTTGCGCGCCGGACGAGCGCTCGCCTCAGCGATCCCCCGGCAGGGAGTGACCGGCGGAGACTTCTGGGCCACCCACGGCGAGACGCTCACCTCCGCCTACATGTGCCTCGCCGGCCTGTCCCAGCTCCTTCCCGGCGACCAAGGCAGTGACCGTGAGCCGTTGACGATCAGCCGGCTCGCCTCGTGGGCGTACATGCACGTCGGCATCACCGACCCGACCGTGAACGACCTCGTTCGGACCGGCCTGGCTGCCGACCAGCCGCTCGAGATCCGCCTTCTCGCGAAGGACGCCGTCACGAAGCTCATGGCGTTCGAGCAGGAGGACCCGCGAATCCGGGCGAGCATCTACGCAACGGCTCGACTGGCGTTCGACGCGTGGACCGAGCCATCAGTCGCACACTCCGCTTCGCTCGACCCGCGTGACGCCTACTGGTCTGACGAGCTCTGGGACCGCACCCCGCGGTACGTCGATCTGGACTGGCTGATGGAAGGCGACGACGGTCGGGCGAACACGCTGTACCTGACCGCACCTGCGACCGAGTTCGCCCGCCTCGCCCCGGTACTCGGCGGGCTGCTCGGTGATCTGCGCGAGCAGATCCACGCCTGGGACATCGCCGGCCGCCGTCTGACCAAGCCGCTGCTGATCGTCATCGACGAGGCCGGACAGCTTGAGCTGCGCTGGCTGCCCGAGGAGGTGTCGACGATCGCCGGCCTGGGTGGAATGTTCGTCACCGGTTGGCAGTCACGCGCCCAGATCAACCACCGGTACGGATCGCTCGCCGATGCGGTCCTCGGCGGTCACCGCTCGAAGGTGATCTTCAACGGGACCGACGACCTCGCCACGCTCGAGTACGTCTCGAAGGTCGCCGGAACCGAGCACGTCGCCCAGCGCGGCTGGTCCGCCGACACGGGCGGCGGCCGACGGACCGTGTCGGAACATCTTCAACGTGAGGACCTGCTGCCGGCACACGTGATCCGCCAGATGCGTAGCCAAGAGGCCGTCCTGCTGCACGGCACCCTTCCGCCGATCCACCTGCGGGCGGTTCGCTGGTGGGAGGACAAGGCCCTGGCCGCCCTCGTGCCCAAAGGTGCCGACGGCAAACCCGTCAGCCCGCCCTCCACCGGGACCTGCCCGACTCGAGAGGGACCGCGAGGGCCCGTCGCCCCTGTGCTTGACCCGGCCGTGTGGGAGGAGTCGGTCAGCCACCTCCCAGGGCCCCGGGCCGCCGCACCTGCGCACCAAGTTCCACACTCGCGACTGGCGACCCGACCATCAGCGCCGGGGCAAGGGCGGCTCCCGCTCGACGAACCGCGGGAGCCTGATCACGGCGGTCGTGACCGGAATCGGGTCGCTGCGTTCTGTGACCGTTGCGCCGCCCGGCTTCCGGTGGGCGGCGGCCGGGTCGAGCGAGTCGGCGAGCGGGAGATCGTGCGATGCGATCCCGCCTGTCCTCCGGATTCCGCGCGCTGAGGCGCGAATCTCCAGGTAGAGCACGAATCGGGAGCTTGGTCGGGAGTAGGTCCGGGAGCAACGCCGGGAGTTGCGCTCCGCAGGATCAGCGCATGGCGAACAACGGCCAGCGCATCGAGTTCCCGACCCTCCAGGCGATGACCGCTCACCTCGACCGGTGGGCGGCAACGTCGCTCACGTCGCCCGAGCAGTGGGAGGACGCGCTCGTCGGCACGCGTTCGTGGCTCGACTACTCGGCTCGCAATCAGGTGTTGCTCGCCTCCTACGGCGTCGACGGTCCGGTCGCCGGACCAGAAACCTGGCGGCTCGTGCCCTCGACGACCGAAGGCCGAGGATGCGCCATCCGCGCCGGGGAGCACGGCCACCCCGTACGGGTCCCGATTACCACAGGCGGAACCGAACCCGACCCCTACCTCGGCGGCCACCGCCCCACCCGCGCAGCCGTCGAACGATGGGAGTGGCGGCCAG
>JBFWSW010000096.1:0-13158 GCA_050248155.1 Ilumatobacteraceae bacterium | reverse complement strand
GCGCGGCAGGCGATGGCGGCAGAGATCAGCTCGATCCGCTCCGAGTTGCTCGCCAATGCGAACGCCACCTACGGGAGCCGGTCGCTGTTCAACGGGACGGCGTCGGGCGCGGCCTACGCCACCAACGGCACCTACCTCGGCAACTCGGCGTCGGTGGTGCGCGACGTCGCGCCGTCGACGACCGTCGCGATCAACCTCACCGGGCCCGAGATCTTCGGCACGGCCGGCGGGCCGGTCGGCGACGTGTTCGAGGTGCTCGACCGGCTGGCGACAGCGATCACCGCCGGCGACGGAGCGGCCATCGCGACCGAGCACGTGAACGTCGACAACGCCGCGGCACAGCTCAGCGCGGCAACGGTGGAGATCGGCAGCCGATCAGCACGGCTCGAAGATGCGAAGGTCCGCGCCGAGGACGGCCTGTCGCTGCTGAAGAGCCAGCTGTCGCAGGTGGAGGACGTCGACATCGTCGACGCGCTGATCCGCGTGAAGGCACAGGAGAGCTCGTACCAGGCGGCGCTGCAGGTGGCCGCGAACGTCATCCCGACGTCGCTGCTCGACTACCTGCGCTGACGCCCGCCGCTCCTCGGCGCCAGCCCCGAAGTTCGGTCAGCTCGGCCGACGAGGCCACACCAGCACCAGCTCGCCATGCTCCGGGAGGGCGCGCCACTCGGCGAGTGCGGCATCGAGCTCGGCATCGACCGGTGTGGGCGTGCGGTTGCGCCATGCGAAGTAGATCTCGTTCACACGGCGCTCCGCCGCGTCGAGGTCGCCGGCGTTGCTGCGGATCACGTCCCGGCCCGGCTGCGTCCGCTTGCGCCGCAACGACCGGAACGTCGCGCCGTCGGCGACGCAACCCCAGAACCCGCGCTCGATCCGCAGGGCGTCCTCGATGACGAAGGTGGCGAGATCGTGGGGGACGTCGCCGCCGGCTGCCATCACCGGGCCCGGGACCCGGGTGCGGGGCGGGCGCAGCGCGATCCAGCTGCACGTCCGCCCGTCCTTGCCCTTGGTGAACCGCACCTCCATCCGCTGGACCGTAGGCACACACGACGTCGACGATCGAGCGAGTTCCGATCGCGACGGTCGGGTGCTCCCGCGTGTGCGACAGTTCGATCACGGAACGCCCGCCGGCCGGTGAGGCCCGGTTGGGACTGGATACCATCCACCTGATGGGCGGTCGAAGTTGGTACGGTCCCATCGCCGGCTGATGGCGCCGATCGGTCTGTCCGATTCCGACAAGACGGCGGGTGCGCCCGTCCGTACCGTGGAGGCATGACAGCAGCTCCCTCCGCCGTCGGGCTGATCGCAGCCGACCTGCCCCGCACGCTCGCCTTCTACCGCGCACTCGGGCTCGACATCCCCGCCGATGCCGACAGCCAGCCCCATGTCGAGGTGGTGCTGCCGAGCGGCTTCCGGATCCTGTTCGACACCGAGGCCACGATCACCTCGTTCGATCCCGCGTGGACACGACCTCCGGGTGGGTCGCACCGCGTGGCGCTCGCGTTCGCATGTGCCGATCCCGCCGAGGTCGACGCGACGTATGCAGCGATGACTTCGGCCGGTTTCGACGGCCACCTCGAGCCGTGGGACGCCTTCTGGGGCCAGCGCTACGCGACGTTGCGCGACCCGGACGGCAACGGCGTCGATCTGTTCGCACCGCTGCCCACGAAGTGAGTCGCCGTCCGCCCGGTGAGGGCACGCACCTCGTGGGCGAAGTGGGCCTGGTCGCCGTACCCGGCGTTGATCGCGACCTCGACGAGTGGCACGCCGGCGCGGACCCACTCGAGGGCGCGTCCGAGTCGGAGCACCCGCGCCAGCACCTTCGGGCCGTATCCGAACGAGGCGAGTGCCCGGCGGTTGAGGTGCCGCTGGCTGAACCCCATCGCCGACGCGACCTCGGCAACGGGGCGACCGTCGCGAAGCAACCCGGCGACGCGGCGCATGGTGAGATCGCGACCCCCGGCGGACGCCAGACGCCGTCCGGCCCATCGCTCGAGCGCGCCCGACGGATCGGCGTGCGCGAGCAACGACTCGGCGAGCCGATCGGCCTCCTCGGCGCCGACGACATCGGCCAGCGCGAGTCGCTCGTCACGCAACCCGTCGGCTGACACGCCGAGCACGGTCGGGGCCACACCCGATTCGAATCGGAGCGCGGTGTACCTCGTGCCGGTCGCCGGCGACGCGACGTGCGCGGTGGTGTCCGGCCCGGCGACCGAGAGCTGCGAACCGTCCCAGAGCACGTCGATGCACCCGTCCGGCAGGATCAGCGAGGGGCCGTCGGCAACACGGGTCCAGACGGTGATGCCCTCCACGCTGGACCTGCGTTCGCGGTACTCGGACGCATCTGCCACAGGGCCATCGTGGCGAGACCTCCTCCCGGGCGCAACCCCTCACCGAACCGTTCACCGTTGATTTGACAATGAACTTTGTCAAATGAGAAGGTTGCTGCCGTGCTGGATGTCGACGTCATCGACGACCCTGCGGCGGCCATCACCGCGCTCGACCCGGTGCGGGCGAAGATCCTGGCCACGCTCGCCGAACCGGGCTCGTCGACCACCGTCGCCGCCGCCCTCGGCCTCCCGAGGCAACTGGTCAACTACCACCTCCGCGCCCTCGAGCGTCACGGGCTCGTGCGCGTCGTCGAGGAGCGCCCACGGCGCGGGCTCACCGAACGGGTGATGCAGGCGACGGCCCGGAGCTACGTCACGGCACCGGCGGCCCTCGGCGACAGCGCCGCCGACCCCGCTCGCACCGACCGCCTCTCGACGCGGTACCTCATCGCCCTCGCGGCGCGCATGGTGGGTGAGGTCGCACAGCTCGCGCGGCGTGCCGATGCCGCCGGCAAGCCACTGGCGACGCTCGCGCTCGACACCGAGATCAAGTTCGCCTCCGCCGCCGACCGGGCCGCATTCACCACCGAGCTCACGTCTGCCGTGACCGCGCTCGCGGCGAAGTACCACGACGAGCAGTCCCAGCGCGGGCGCTGGCACCGACTCGTCGTCGCCGCGCACCCGCTGCCCACCGCCGAAACCGACCCGAGGAGACCACGACATGGATGAGCCCACACGATCGATCGAGCTCGAGATCGAAGTCGCCGGCACGCCGGAGGAGGTGTGGCAGGCCATCGCGACCGGACCCGGCATCTCGTCGTGGTTCGTCCCACACACCGTCGAAGAGCGCGAAGGTGGCGCGGCGATGGCGTCGTTCGGGCCAGGGCCCGAGATGCAGATCCCCGGACGGGTGGCAGCGTGGGAGCCCCCGCACCGTGTCGTCTTCGACGGCGGCGAGGATTCCGGTGGGCTCGCATTCGAGTGGCTCGTCGAAGCGCGCGACGGCGGCACGTGCATCGTCCGGCTCGTGAACACCGGCTTCGGATCCGGCGACGACTGGGATGGGCAATACGACGGCATGACCGAGGGCTGGAAGCTCTTCCTGCTCAACCTCCAGTTGCACATGCAGCACTTCCCGGGTCGGACCGCCCGGTCGGTGCTGCCCACTGCGACGTGGCCGGGTCCGCGGGAACGGGCATGGGCGGCGCTGTGCGACGCGCTCGGCCTCCCCGTCGCGCCCGCGCCGGGCGACCGGATCAGCGCCGCGTCCGCGGAGGCTCCGACCTTGGCGGGCACCGTGGTCGATTCGGGACAAGGCCGGATCGCGCTGTTGCTCGACCAGCCGGCTCCGGGTACCGCGTTCCTCGCTGCCGAGGGAACGGGTGATCAGGTGAACGTCTCGGTCTGGTCGTACCTGTACGGCTCTGAGGGCGAGAACGCCGCCGATCGCGATGGGCCCCTGTGGTGGACGTGGCTGTCCGACCACGCCTGACCCGCTCGACGCTCAGCCGAGCGTGATCGACGACGGGTCCTCCTCGAGCGCCACCTGCACGGCGTCGCGGATCGCTGCCGCCTCCGCGTTGGCGACGATCCGGTTCACGCTGCCGACGACGACCCAGGTGAGGAACCCGGCGCCGAACGACCGTGCGAGCGCCATGTCGAGGCCGACGCCGCTCGTCGCGGCGCGGGTCAAGGGCATGCCGGTGAAGGCGGCGGCCACGACGACCGAGAGGCTGAGCTTCCACGGCCCCAGTGGGCCGGCAGGGCGGTGCGCGCGTTCGCGCTTGCTCACGACGCCTCCCACTCCGCTTCTGCCTCGACGGCCTGCTGGTCGCCCGTGCGCAGGACCACGCGCACCGAGACCCGCTTCGTGCCGGTCTCGCGCTGCAACGACTCGATCAGCTGATCGGTCGCGGCGACGGCGAGCTCGACCTCACGCTGCGAGAGCGTCGCGTCGGTCGTGGTCTCGATCCCGACGCTGGTCGACGATGCGTTCGTCGCCTCGGTAGTTGCGCCGGCAGCCGGCCACGGCGGACGTGGTGAGGCCAGCACTGCGGTCGAGGGAGTCGCCAGCGCCCTGGTCTCCGGTAGGCGGGGCGTCTCGGGCAGATGCGGCGCGGGCGACTGCTCGGCACGGCGCGCGAGCAGGTGCTCGTCGACGATCGCCAGCGCCTGCGAGACGGCGGCGTTGGCCGCTGCGGCGCGCGCGATGTCGGACGGACGCGGCGGGAGCGTGGGGACGACGACGGTCCGCGGCTCGGGTTCGATCGGCACCGGGCGGGGTTCGGTCGGCACTTGGGTGAGGAACTGGAGCTCCTCGATGATCTGCTCGACCCGAACCATCGACGGCTCCTCGTCCCGCTGCGCGAGCCGGGCGACGGATTCGTTGCGCTGTGGAGCATCCACGACCGCCGCTTCGGCAGCCTGCCGTCGGGGCGCAGCGAGGCCGGACGCAGAGCGGACGGGCGGTGCCTCTGCCGCTCGGTGTTCGAGCCATCGGGCTCGCTCGTCGACGGCCGATTCGCTGACGAGGCGTTCGAGCGCCTGCTCGATCGTCTCGTCGTCGAGCGTGACGTTCACCTCGACGCCGAGATCGGACGCGAAGAAGCCGCCGATCCCGCCGCGGCGGATGCGGTTGGCCGACACGACACGCACCGGCGCGCCGAGCGACTCCTCGGCCAGCGCGACAGCGGCGTCGAGGGTGTCGGCGCGGAAGCTCATCGTCTCGGCGGGCCGCTCACCAGCGGTGGTCACGGCTCGCGACTCGGACTCAACGTGGGACTGCGTACGCATCGTGATGCTCCTCTGGTTCTGAACTGGTGTGGCCGGTCGGGTTGGTCGTGGTGCTGGTCAGGGCGAGGTCGACGTTGGCGATGACGTCGATCTGGAGGTGGTCGCCGATCTCGCCGTAGCTGACGACGGCGACGCCGGGGACGGTGGCCTTCACGAGTCGGCCGAGGGCAGGTCGCAACGGGGCCGAGCAGACGAGCACGGGCGATGTGCCGTGCATCGCGGTCGCGCCGACCAGTTCGGTGAGGCGACGGACGAGCACGTCGGCGTCGTCGGGGATCAGCTCGAGCTGCGTCGTGGCGTCGATCGTGCGCAAGCCGCCGAGCAACCGGTGCTCGGTCGATGCCGACAGGGTGACCGCGGTGAGGCGACCATCGGTCGCGAGCGCGGTGGTGATGGCCGGGCCGAGCTCGGCGCGGGCGGCCTCGACCATCGACTCGATCGTGCGCGACGTCCGCGCCCGGTCGCCGATGCCCTCGAGGATGCGCACGAGGTCGCGGATCGGCACGCCGTCGTCGAGTAGTCCGGCGAGCACTCGCTGCACCTCGCCGACGGTGATGCCCGTGGCGTTGAGGTCGTCCACCACCTGCGGGTCGGTCGCCTTCACGCCGTCGATCAGCACCTTCACGTCGCTGCGACTCAACAGCCTGCCGGCCCGGCGGCGGACGATCTCGGCGAGGTGGGTGACGACGAGCGTCGACCGGTCCACCACGGTGTTGCCGCTGATCTCGGCCTGCGCCTGGTACTCGGCCGGCACCCATCGTGCGGCCAAGCCGAACACCGGCTCGCGGGTCGGCTCGCCGGGGAAGCTCTCGAGGTGATCGCCGATCACGAGCACGCGGCCGCTCGGCGCCGTGCCCCGGCCGACCTCGACACCGTGCACGCGGATGACGTACGTGCTCGACGGAAGGTCACCCGCGTCGCGGGTGCGGATCGACGGCATGACGAAGCCGAGCTCTGACGCGAGCTTGCGCCGCAACGCGCCGACGCGGTCGAGCAGATCGCCACCCGTGCCGCCGTCCACCAGGCCGATGAGGTCGTAGGCGATGTTCAGCTCGAGCGGCTCGACGCGCGCGTCGACGGCCATCTGCTGCGGCGACGGCGGCGCGGCCTCGACCGGCTCCGCCGAGGTCAGCTCGATCGAGTCGTCCTCCTCGGGCAGGCGGTTGGCGATCATGATCAGCGCCCCGCCCAGCAGGAGGAACGGGATCTTCGGCAGGCCGGGGATCACGGCCATCAGCAGGACGACCACCCCGGCGGCACGCATCGCCGGGCGCTGCCGGCGGAACTGGGCGAACACGTCGGTGCCGAGGTCGGCACCTCCCGCCGAACGGGTGACGATGAGACCGGCCGAGATCGACACGAGCAGTGCGGGGATCTGCGAGACGAGACCGTCACCGACGGTCAGCAGCGAGTACTTCTGGATCGCGTCGCCGACCGGCAACCCCATCTGCACCACACCGATGAGGAAGCCACCGATCAGGTTGACCATCGTGATGACGAGGCCGGCGATCGCATCGCCCTTGACGAACTTCGACGCACCGTCCATCGCGCCGTAGAAGTCGGCCTCCTCGCCGACCTCCTTTCGCCGCTGCCGCGCCTCGTCCTCGCCGATCGCGCCGGCGTTCAGGTCGGCGTCGATGGCCATCTGCTTGCCGGGCATCGCGTCGAGGGTGAAGCGAGCGGTCACCTCGGCGACGCGACCCGAGCCGTTCGAGATGACGACGAACTGCACGAGCGTCAGGATGAGGAAGATCACGAGGCCGACGACCAGGCTGCCGCCGACGACGACCGAGCCGAACGTGGCGATCACTTCGCCGGCATGGCCATTCGACAGCACCGCTCGAGAGGTCGCGACGTTCAGACCGAGCCGCAAGAGGGTGACGACCAGCAGCAGCGACGGGAACGAGCTGAAGTCGAGCGACCGCCTGACGTTCATCGAGACGAGCAGGATGAGGATCGCGACCGAGAGGTTGCCGACGATCAGGATGTCGAGCACCGACGACGGCAGCGGGATGACCATGACCGCGACGACGAGCACGACGGCGCCCGGCAGCACCACCTGGCCGAGTCGACTCCGATCCAATGTTGTCCTCGCTTCCCGTCACGTCCGGCCGTGTCACCTGGATGCGCATCCTCCGGTGCGCCGGACAGTCGTGACCGTTCGCAGGAAGCAGCACTTGTCGAGCAGGTCGGACGCCATTCGATCCGTTCCGCTCGGCGCACGGACAGGAGTCAGATGCAGATCGAGACACGACGCTTCGGGACGCTCGAGGTCGACGAGGAGTCGACGTTCGCGCTCACCGCAGGCATCCCCGGGTTCCCCGACATGCGCCACGTCGCGCTGCTCGGAGCCGGAACGGTGCCGGGGCAGGACCGCGACGGCGGCGAGCCCGCCGAGCACGCGATGTACTGGATGCAGGACGTCGACGACGGCGATCTGGCTTTCCTGTGCATCGTGCCGTGGGTGGCGTTCCCCGAGTACGACATCGAGTTCGACGAGCGGGCACTCGGCATCAGCGACGACGCGGACATCCGCGTGCTGTCGCTGGTGACGACGCATCGCGAGGACGGCGCTGCGCACCTCACCGCGAACCTGCGGGCACCGCTGGTGGTGGACACCCGGTCGCGCCGCATGCAGCAGGTCATCCTGCCCGACTCTCGATGGCCGATCCGCGCTCGATTCGCCGAACTGGTGACGTCGAGCTCGAACGACAAGGCCTCCTGATGTTGGTGCTCACCCGGCGAGTCGGCGAGAGCATCCTGATCGGCGACGACATCGTCGTGACGGTGCTCGAGCTCAACCGCGACCAGGTCCGCATCGGCATCCGCGCGCCACGCTCGGTGAGCGTGCACCGCGAAGAGGTGTACCAGGAGATCCTGATGTCGAACCGCGCCGCCGCGGTCGCCGACGACGAGCTCGCCGTGTCGGCCGTGGTCGACCCGGCTCCCTCCTTCAGCCAGCTCCCCCGCCGCCGCTGACCGAGACCGAACTCTGTCGCTGCGACGTCGCTGAGCGACTCGGGAGCGCCAAAGTTCCAAGTACCGGCCGAACTCTGTCGCTGCGAGGTCGCTGAGCGACTCGGGAGCGCCAAAGTTCCCGGGGTCAGGCGGGGGCGAGCTTTCGGCGCTTCAGGCTGCGGCGGCCGGGAAGGGACTCGAGCCACTGCTCGTCGACGTGGAACTGGCGTGGCAGCGGGACGACCGTCGCGGCGAGGATGTTGCTGCGCAGGCGACGCACGAAGGCGAGCACCTTCGCCACCGCTTCGTAGAGCGCGACGGGGATCTCGTCGCCCACCTCGCACGAGCGCCAGAGCGCGCGAGCGAGGGGCTTGGCCTCGACGATCGGCACACCGGCCTCACGCGCCTTCTCGCGGATCGTCGCCGCCACCGTGCCGACGCCCGCGGCGACGACGGTCGGCGCGCCGCCGGCCGCGGGGTCGTAGCGCACCGCGATCGCGATGTGTGTCGGGTTGGTGATGACGACCGATGCGGTCGGGATCGCACCCATCATCCGGCTCCGCGACAGCGCAGCCTGCATCGACCGGATGCGTCCCTTCACGAGCGGATCGCCCTCGGTGTTGCGCATCTCGTCGCGCACCTCTTGCTTGGTCATCCGCAGGTCGAGGAGCTTGCTGCGCCGTTGGTAGGCGAAGTCGAGGACGGCGATCCCGATGACGGCGTAGCACGTGGTCCGGGTCATCCCGACCAGCGCATGGCCACTGCTGCCGAGGCCTTGCCACAGCGGCACCCGGCCGTGCGCCGACAGCTGATCGTTGATCTCGCGGATGTGCGGCCACGCCAGCCATCCGATGACGATGCCCTTGGCGAGCTGCTTTCCCGTCTCCCACACCGAGCGCATCGACAGCAGCCGCTTCACGCCCTGCACCGGGTTGATCCGCTTGAAGTCGGGCTTCAACGGGTGCAGCGAGAGGACGAGCCCGCTCTGGCCGAGGCTGGTGACGACGCCGACGAGCATGCAGACGAGCAGGAACGGCATCGTCGCCATCAGACCGGCACGCAGCGACGATCCCAGCACGTCGAGCGCCCGGCCCGTGTCGGGCTGTGCGGCGACCCCGCGCAGCGACGACAGCGACGAGACGGCCGCCTCGGTCGTGCGCGAGATCGTCGTCGGCACGACGTAGGTGGCGACGAGGAGCGTGATCCATGGTCCGAGATCGGCCGACTTCGCGACCGTGCCCTTCTTGCGCGCGTCCTGCTTCTTCTTGAAGGTGGGCGCCTCGGTCTTGCCCTCACGACGCGCCACGCATCACCGGCCGAACACGGAGAGACCGGCGCGCAGGCCGCGACCCAGCAACGACTCCACTGCCTCGGGCAGCAGCACCAACGTGGCGCCGAGCAGCGCGAACGCGATCAACGACTTCACGGCGAAGCCGATGACGAGGATGTTCAGCTGCGGCGCCGCCTTGCCGAGCAGACCGAGGGCCACCTCGGTGCAGAACAGCGCGGTCAGGACGGGCAGCGCGATCTCGATCGACGCGGCGAGGAGGACGGCGAACAACTTGGCGAGCGACTCGGCGAGCCGGGCCAGGTCGAGCGAACCCAGCGGTGCGACCTCGACCGAGCGGATGAATGCTCGCGCCACCATGATGTGGCCGTTGATCGCGAACAGGATGGCAATGCCGAGCAACTGGTGGAGGCGGCCGATCGGTGTCGCGTTGTTGCCCGACAACGGATCGATGACGCCACCGAGGCTGAACCCGACCTGCAGGTCGATGAGCTCGCCGGCCGACTGGACCACCGAGAAGATCATGTAGACGAAGAACCCGAGGGCGAAGCCTGCCAGCAGCTGGGTGAACATCGCGCCGACGAGCGACGGGGTCTCGATCGATCGCACCTCTGATCCGACCTTGCCGGCGAGCACGATCGACATCGCGACAGCGAGGCCGACGCGCACGCGCACGGGGATGGCCGGCATGTTGAACGGCGGGCAGATGGTCACCCATGCCGTCGAACGGACCAGCATGAGGCAGAACCCCACCAGCACCGAAGGTTCGATCAGGAACTGCACGCCGTCAACCGTTCAGCCCGTTCAGCCGTTCAACAGGGCCGGCACGCCGGCCATCAGCTCTTGGCCGAACGACACGAGGGACGCGAGCATCCAGTTGCCGCTGACGGCGATGACGATCGCGGCTCCGACCAGCTTCGGGACGAAGGTCAACGTCGGCTCCTGCAGCTGCGTCACCGACTGCAGCAACCCGACGACGACGCCGATCGCGAGGACGACGACGAGGAACGGTCCGGCGACCTTCGCGCAGACGATGAGCGCGCGGGTACCGATGTCGATCACCTGTTGAGTGGTCATGGGCGATGCCTTTCGATTCCGGTGCGCACAGCTAGTGGTACGAGGTGAGAAGGGTGCCGACGACGAGCATCCAGCCGTCGAGCATCACGAACAGCAGGAGCTTGAACGGCAACGAGACGAACGACGGAGGGAGCATCATCATCCCGAGGCCCATCAACACGGCCGAGACGACGAGGTCGATGATGAGGAACGGCACGAAGATGACGAAGCCGATGATGAAGCCGCTCTTCAGCTCCGACAGGACGAACGCCGGGATCAGCGCGTTGAGCGGCACCTCGTCGCGCGCCACCGGTGTCTTCGTGTCGGACGCGTCGAGGAACAGCTCGAGCTCGCCCTCCCTCGTGTGTGCGAGGAGGAACTCCCGCAGCGGGGGTTGAGCGGCTTCGAGCGCTTGGGACGTGCTGATCTCGCCGGCGAGCAACGGGTCGAGCGCGACGTCCTTCATCTCGCTGAGGGTCGGCCCCATCACGAAGAGGGTCAGGAACACGCTGAGCCCGACGATCACCTGTTGAGGCGGGATCGAGGGGATGCCGATCGCGTTGCGCGTCAGCGAGAGCACGATGACGACGCGGGTGAAGCTCGTGCACAGGACGAGCAGGCTCGGCGCGATCGACAGCACCGTCAGCAACAGGATGATGACGACCGAGTTCGACGAGTCCTCGGTGACGTTCGGGAAGTTCACGTCGATGCTGGCGTCGGCCGAGTCGTCGATCGCGCCGCCGGTCCCGTCATCGGAGCTCGAGGAGCTGGAGGAGCTGGAGCCCGACGTGCCGGGCGTGATCGGGGTGATCGGGGCCGGTCGGATGGGCGGATCGGGGACGACGGGCCCGGGCACGGTCGGTGTGACCGGATCGGTACCGGCGAACGCGTGACGGGTCGAACCGGTCGCGGTGACGACCAGCACGAAGGCGACGAGCGCGAGCGCGACCCAACCGAGCGCGCGACGGATGCGGTCCGGGTCAGCCACGGCGGACCGTGGCGTCTCGGAGCGCTTGCAGCAACCCCGGTCGTCGATCGGGCGCGTCGGTGGCCGTCGCGTCGCCGCCGGCGAGGCGCGCCGATCCACGATCACGCACGGTCGTCATCGGCCCCGATCCGCTGTCGTCGGGCGGCGGTTCGGTGGCTGCCTGCCACGCAGCCAGCTCGAGCTCGGCCAGGATCGACGGCGCGCTCTGCTCGGAGGCGCCGAGCAGGTACACCTTCTCGGCGAACTGCACCGCGACGACCTGTGTCGTGCGTCCGATGCCGACGCGGCCGACGACGCGCAGACCGCGCCGGGTGCCGTTGGGCTTGCCGGAGCGGCTGCCGAAGATCGCGGTCCTGATCGCCGCCGTCCTCGACCCCGAGCCGTTGATCGGCACGAGCGATGTCCGCCGGACCGACCCGCCGAGGCCTTGGCGCCGGCGCAGGAACGCGTACGCGCCGAGCACGACGGCGAGGACGATGACGAGCGAGAGCAGCATTCGCAGGACGAGGTCCCCGAAGCCGACGTCGTTCATCGCGAGTGCTCGCCGGTCGGGGCGATCTCGGTGATCCGGATGCCGAACTCCTCGTCGATCACCACCACCTCCCCCGCGGCGATGCGACGACCGTTCACCAGGAGGTCGATGGGCGCGCCTGCGGCGCGATCGATCTCGACCACCATGCCGGGCGTCAAGCCGAGCAGGTCGCGAACGGGCATCGTGGTGCGGCCGAGCTCGGCCGTGACCACCAGCTCGACGTCGTGCAGGACGGTCAGCGACGACGGAGCGGCACCGTGACCGTTCACGTGTCCGCCCGCCTCGAACGACACCGGCTCGTAGGCAGGCACCGACACGGCCTCCGGAGCGGGCGAGTAGGCCTCACCGGCGACCGGTGCGTTGGCGAGCGTGAGTCCCGCGACGGCGGTGAGCTGGCCTCCGTCGAGGATGTCGGCGATGAGCTGCGGTCGCGACGCCTGGCCGCGGACCACGGTCGTCGGCGCGAGCGAGGTGCCCGCTGCGGCGTTGACCGCCATGAGCGCGGCACCGAAGGCGTCCGCGAGGACTGGGGCGTTGCCGAGGAGCTGCTCGGCGACCTCGTCGTTGACGGCGAGGACCAGCGCGCTCGAGGGGTCGCCGGCGATCGCCATCTGCAGGACGGCGTCGGTCTCGTCGATCGGCCAATCGGCCGACGAGCGAGCCTGTTCACCCAGTCCCAGCCGTTGGGCCAGGACCAGCGCTGCGGCCTCCACGCCAGCGATGAGGTCCTGTCGCGCATTCCGCGTGTCCGCCACGTCAACTCCTGTTTCGCCGTGAGGCAGGTGCGACCCCGGAGGGTCCATGAACGACGACGACTGTGCGGTTCGGTGCCCGGTTGTCAGGCAGGTGTCATCGGGTCGCCACCCGGCCGCCCGGGCATCGTCGGGTCAGCGCGAGCCGGTCGACATGGGCATGCGCACCGGGAGTCGGGTCGTCGCCTCGCTCGGGTCGGCCGCACCGTCGATCAGGACGGCGAGCCGCCGGTTCCGCCGCCCGATGCGTGCGTGGAAGGTCGGCGTCTCGCCCACCAGGAGCGTCAGCGGCTCCTCGAGCGGGTGGCTCAACGAGACGACGTCACCGACGCGGAGCTGCACGATCTCGTTCGCCGTCATCGCGACCGGACGGAACTGCGCCGACACCATCACCGGTGTCTCGCCGAGGTGCTCCTGCAGCCGCTCGCGCGACTCGGCGAGGTTCACCATCGACTGCGCGC
>JBFWSW010000095.1:0-13472 GCA_050248155.1 Ilumatobacteraceae bacterium | reverse complement strand
GCGCTCATCGAATCGCTCGAGGGCGAGCGGGGCATGCCGCGCCTGAAGCCGCCGTACTTCCCGGCCAGCAAGGGCCTGTACATGCAGCCGACGATCGTCAACAACGTCGAGACGCTGGCCAACCTGCCCTGGATCATCAACGAGTCGGGCCAGGCCTTCCACGACCTCGGCGCACCCACCAGCACGGGCATGCGCCTGTTCGCGGTCAGCGGCCACGTCAATCGCACCGGCGTGTTCGAGGTGCCCAACGGCGTCACGACGTTCCGCATGCTGTTCGAGGCGCCCGAGTACTGCGCTGGCATCCGCGAGGGCCGCAACCTGAAGGCGTTCATCCCGGGCGGTGCGAGCGCGATGTGGTTCTTCGACGAGCACGTCGACCTGCCGCTCGACAAGCCGACGGTCGACAAGGCCGGGTCGATGCTCGGCTCCGGCGCCATCGTGGTGATGGACGACACGACCGACATGGTGGCCGCCTGCTGGAACGTGGTGCACTTCTTCGCCCATGAGAGCTGCGGCAAGTGCACGCCGTGCCGTGAGGGCACCACCTGGCTCGACCGCATCCTCAAGCGGATCCTCAGCGGCCACGGGCGCCCCGAGGACCTCGATCTGCTGCTCGACGTCAGCGAGGGCATCAGTCCCGGCATGGCGTGGCCGCCGCGTCAGACCACGATCTGCCCGCTCGGGCCCTCCGCCGTCAGCCCCATCGCGTCGGCGATCAAGCGCTTCCGCGACGAGTTCCTCCACTACATCGAGCACGGCCGCGCGATCGACGGCGTGCACACCCCGCCGATCCACGGCATCAGCCACGGAGCGCCGACGCATGTCTGACACCGACACGGTGACCGACGACGCGCCGGCCCCCGAGCCGAAGCGCACGCTGTCGATCACGGTCGACGGTCGGCCGCACGAGGCCGAGCCCGGGCAGTGGGTCATCGATGCGTGCGAGGACGCCGGCACGTACGTCCCCCGGTTCTGCTACCACCCGCGGATGCAGCCCGTCGGCATGTGCCGGCAGTGCCTCGTCGAGGTCGAGGGCCCGCGCGGCCCGATGCTCGTCGTCAGTTGCATGACGCCGGTCGCCGAAGGCCAGGTGGTGCACACCGAGACGTCCACCGTGAAGGACGCGCAGGAGGCCGTGCTCGAGTTCCTGCTCGCCAACCATCCGCTCGACTGCCCGGTGTGCGACAAGGGTGGCGAGTGCCCGCTGCAGGACCAGGCGTTCAGCCACGGCCCGGGCGAGAGCCGCTACGTCGAGGAGAAGCGCCACTTCGAGAAGCCGATCGCGATCAGCGATCTCGTCTTCCTCGACCGCGAGCGGTGCATCCTCTGCGATCGGTGCACGCGCTTTGCCGACGAGGTGGCCGGCGACAAGCTCATCCACTTCACCAACCGCGGCAACGACACCGAGGTCAACACGTTCCCCGACGAGCCGTTCGCCAGCTACTTCAGCGGCAACACCGTGCAGATCTGCCCGGTCGGTGCACTCACCTCCAAGCCGTATCGCTTCAAGGCGCGGCCGTGGGACCTCGCGCAGACCGAGAGCACCTGCACGACGTGCTCGGTCGGGTGCCGCACGGTCATCCAGTCGAGCCGGGACGAGCTGCTGCGCTATCAGGGCGTCGACATCGACCCGGTCAACTGGGGCTGGCTGTGCGACCGCGGGCGGTTCAACTTCGAGGCGGTCAACAGCGACCGTCGCCTCGCCGCCCCGATGGTGCGCACGTCCGACGGTCTGGCCGAGACCACGTGGAACAGCGCGCTCGCTGCTGCGGCCGCGCTGATCGAACAGGCCCTGCAGGCCGGTGGCGCCTCATCGATCGCCGTGCTCGGCGGCGCGCGGGGGACCAACGAGGACGCCTTCGCCTGGGCCCGCCTCGCACACGAGGTCGTCGGGACGCCGAACGTCGACGCGCAGATGGCCGACGGGCTGCCGGTCGGTGTGCTCGGCCTTCCCCGAGCGACGATCGATGATGTTGCAGCTGCAACGACCATCGTGCTGCTCGGACCCGACCTCAAAGAAGAGCTGCCGGTCCTGTACCTGCGCGTGCGCGACGCGGCCGAGCACCATCGCACCCGCATCCTCGAGATCACACCGAAGGCGAGCGGCCTCAGTCGCTACGCCTGGAAGAGCTCGGTACACGAGCCGGGCGCTCAGCTGGCTGCGATGAACGGCGCGCTCGCCGACCCCGAGATCGCCGAGCAGCTCGCCAAGGGCCCCGTGGTCGTCATCGCCGGCCGGGCCAACCTGGCCGAGAGCGCCGACGCCACGATCCAGGCGCTGCACGCCCTGCTCGGCGCGGTGCCGGGAACCACGGTCCTGCCCGCCTATCGCCGTGGCAACGTGGTCGGTGCGTTGCAGCTCGGCATGCGCCCGGGCGACGGCGGGCTCGACTCGCAGGGCATCGTGCAGGCGGCTGCTGACGGCAAGATCGAGTGCCTGGTGCTGGTGGGCGCAGACCCCCTATCCGACGTGCCCGATGCCGACCTCGCCCGGCGTGCACTCGCCGGCGCTCGCCGCATCATCGCCGTCGACACGTTCCTCAACGACTCGAGCTCCCGGGCCGATGTCGTGCTCGCCGCAGCGGCGTACGGCGAGAAGACCGGCACGACCACCAACCTGGAAGGCCGAGTCTCGACGGTCTCACAGAAGGTCACGGCGCACGGCACGAGCCGACCCGACTGGATGATCGCGTCCGAGCTCGCCCTGCTGCTCGGCACCGACCTCGGGTACTCGACGGTCGACGACGTGACAGCGGCGATCGAGTCGAGCGTGCCCGCCCACTCCAACCTCTCACCCGATCTGCTGCGCCGGTCTCGCGACGGTGTGCTGACGGCGCTTCCGTCGGGACTGCCGGCACTGGAGGTGTCACAGGCGCCCCAGCCCGAGCGCATCAGCTACAACTTCCGCCTGGTGGTCAGCCGCAAGCTCTACGACCGTGCCGTTGGCACCGCCAACAGCCCGTCCCTCGCGCACCTCGCGCCGGGCTTCGCTGCGTACGTCCATCCGCTCGACCTCGAGCGGGCCAGCGTCGTCGCCGGCGCCGAGGTCAAGCTGTCGAGCGCGCGCGCCGGCATCGTCGTCACCATCCGGCCCGACCCGACCGTGCTGCGGGGCACCGTGTGGGTCCCGTTCAACCAGCCGGGCGGCACCGTGGGCGAGCTCATCGACTCCACAGCGGCCGTCACCGACGTGCGGATCGAGAACCTCTGATGCTCGGCCTCGATCCGCTCCTCATCGGCGACCTGTGGGTCGCGCCCGTCCTGATCGTCCTGCTGAAGGTCGTCGTCGTCTTCGTCATCGGCCTGGTCGCGACGATGCTCATGGTGTGGTTCGAGCGCAAGGTGATCGCCGGCATGCAGAACCGCATCGGGCCCGCGAAGGCCGGTCCGTTCGGCATCCTCCAGACGCTGGCCGACGGGATCAAGCTCTTCTTCAAGGAAGATCTCATCCCCGAGCGCTCCAACCGCTTCGTCTTCAAGCTGGCGCCGTACCTGTCGTTCGTGCCCGCCTTCCTGGTGTGGTCGGTCATCCCGCTTGGCGGCGACTTCACCGGCGACAAGGGCGGGCTCGTCACGTGGTTCGACCACACCACGCGTGTGCAGCTGGCCGACCCTCAGATCGGTGTGCTGCTGCTGCTCGCGCTCAGCTCGATCTCCGTGTACGGCATCATGCTCGCGGGATGGGCCTCCGGCTCCAAGTACCCGCTGCTCGGCTCGGTGCGCGCGTCCGCGCAGATGGTCAGCTACGAGGCGGCGCTCAGCCTGAGCATCGGCTCGGTGCTGCTGCTGGCCGGCACGCTCAGCACCAGCCGCATCGTCGCCGAGCAGAGCGGCACGACCGACTGGCACGTCGTCACGACGGGCGTGCTGCCGTTCTTCGTCTTCATGATCGCCGCCACTGCCGAGCTGAACCGCCCGCCGTTCGACCTCGTCGAAGCCGAGCAAGAGCTGGTGGGTGGGTTCAACACCGAGTACTCGAGCATCCGGTTCGCGCTCTTCTTCCTGGCCGAGTTCATGAACACGATCACCATGAGCGCGGTCATCGTCACGCTGTTCTTCGGCGGACCCCAGCCCCTCACCGTCGACATCGGCAGTCTCGAGTGGGACGGCGACCTGCAGCTCGGTCCGCTCAACGGCACCATCTGGTTCCTGCTCAAGCTGCTCGTGTTCCTCTACGTGTACGTCTGGTTCCGCGCGACCTTGCCGCGACTTCGCTACGACCAGTTGATGAACCTGGGGTGGAAGTTGCTCATCCCGATCTCGCTCGGGTGGTTCATGTTGCTCGCTGCGCTGCGGTTGCAGCAGGACGAGGACTGGGATCGCTGGGTCGTGCTGCTCATCAGTGCCGGCGTGTTGGCGGTCGCGGGTCTGCTCCTCTACGCGGCGACGATGGTCAGTGCCCGCAACCGCGAACGGGAAGGGACGGTGTTCTGATGGGTTACTGGGAAGGCTTCGGCGTCACCCTGCGTCAGCACCGCCTGTTCGGCGGCAAGCGGGTCACCACGTCGTACTCCGGCGGGCGCGTTGCCAAGAAGGGCAAGGACGTCGAAGGGCGCGACGACAAGATCGCCAAGCCCGAGCGGATGCACGGTCGGCACGTGCTGAACCGCTACGAGGACGGAATGGAGAAGTGCATCGGCTGCGAGCTCTGCGCCGGCGTGTGCCCGGCGAAGTGCATCTACGTGCGCGGTGCCGACAACGATCCCGCCGATCCCACGTCGCCGGGCGAGCGGTACGGGTACGTCTACGAGATCAACTACCTCCGCTGCATCCACTGCGATCTGTGCGTCGAGGCGTGCCCGACCGAGGCGATCACCGAGAGCAAGATGTTCGAGTTCAGCTTCACGAATCGCAAGGACGCGATCTACACCAAGGCCGAGCTCGTCGTCGACGACAGCGGGCGACCGCAGCAGCTGCCGTGGGAGGACTGGCGCGAGGGTGAGGATCGCTTGACGAGCGGATGGATGCGCGCGACCTCGGCCTCGGGCGATGCCGACTTCGTGGGTGAGGTCGGTTGGAGCAACGAGCTCGGTCACGGCGTCCGGGCACCCGAGCCGAAGCAGGCCCAGGCCGACAAGACCGTCCGCACCGTGGGCCGCCCTGCGAACGGTCCGGGGAGCCGAAGCGAAGCGGCGGCGATCGAGGATCACCAGTAATGGAGCTGTTCGTCTTCGTCTGCGCGGCGCTCATGGTGCTCGGTGGCGGCATCGGTGTCATCGTCAGCAGGCACCCGGTGCACGCGGCGCTCAGCCTGGTGCTCACGCTGTTCGGTGTGGCGGTGCTGTTCGTCGCCCAGGACGCGCACTTCCTCGCAGCCGTGCAGGTCATCGTCTACGCCGGGGCGATCGTGGTGCTGTTCCTCTTCGTCATCATGTTGCTCGGCGTCGACGTCGCCGAGAACCTGCAGATCGAGCCGATACCGGTTCAACGGCCCCTGGCCGTCATCGTCGGCGGAGGCCTGCTCGGCATCCTCGTCACCGCGATCGTCGAAGCTCGAGACTCCGTTCGCACCGGGACCGGCGCCGGCCTCGACATCCCCACCGCGAGCGGCGACCCCGACGGCAACGTCCGCCAGATCGCGCGCAGCTTGTTCAGCGACCACGTGTTCGCCTTCGAGCTGGTCTCCGTGCTGCTCGTCGTCGCGGTCGTCGGCACCGTCTTGCTGTCACGGCGCGTGCCCGCCGCGCGGGCGGAGGCGACCTCCCGGTGATGGCCACGGTCGAACCCACCTCCACGTGGTACCTCGTGCTGGCCGCTGGGCTGTTCACCATCGGTGTCGTCGGCGTGATGGTGCGCCGGAACCCGCTCGTCATGTTCATGTGCATCGAGCTCATGCTCAACGCCGTCAACCTCAGCTTCGTCGCCCTCGCCCGCGACATCGGTGACATCGGCGGCCAGACGACGGTCTTCTTCGTCATGGTGGTGGCTGCGGCCGAGGTCGTCGTCGGCCTCGGCATCATCGTCGCCATCCTCCGCCGCCGCCCCAGCGCCACCGCTGACGACCTCACCGAGCTGAAGGGCTGATCCATGGTCGATGTCGTCTGGCTCATCCCTGCGCTGCCGCTCGCCGGGTTCGCCCTCATCCTGCTGTTCGGACGCCGCATGGGCGACCCGAAGGCCGGCTACCTCGCGACGCTCATGTGCGCCGGCGCGTTCGCCGTGTCCGTCGGTGTCTTCTTCGACCTGCTCTCGAAGAGCGAGGAGGAGCGGCACCACGTCGTCACGCTCTTCTCATGGCTCCCGGTGGGGTCGCTCCAAGTGGACGCCGCGTTCCTCGCCGACCCGCTCAGCATCACGATGTGCCTGTTCGTCACGGGGATCGGGTCGCTCATCCACCTGTACTCGATCGGGTACATGCACGGTGACCCGCGGTTCTCGAAGTTCTTCCTGTACCTCAACCTGTTCGCCTTCAGCATGCTCATGCTGGTCCTCGGCGAGAACCTGTTGGTCACCTTCCTCGGCTGGGAGGGTGTGGGCACCTGCTCGTACCTCCTCATCTCGTTCTGGCACGAGCGAGACAGCGCCGCGACCGCAGGCAAGAAGGCCTTCGTCACCAACCGCGTCGGCGACTGGGGCTTCATGGTCGCCACCTTCTTCGCGTTCCAGGCGACCGGCACGCTGAGCTACCTCGGGCTGAACGCCGCGGCCGAGAGCATCTCGAAGACGACGGCGACGGCGATCGTGCTGTTCGCCTTCCTCGGCGCGTGCGGCAAGAGCGCGCAGTTGCCCCTGTACGTCTGGCTGCCCGACGCGATGGAAGGCCCCACGCCGGTGTCGGCGCTCATCCACGCGGCCACGATGGTCACGGCCGGCGTGTTCCTCATGTGTCGCCTCGCGCCGCTCATCGAGGTCTCGTCGGGCTACGCCTCCGACATCATCGCCATCGTCGGGGCGGTGACGGCGTTGTTCGCCGCCACCATCGCGGTCGCGCAGAACGACATCAAGCGCGTGCTCGCCTACTCGACCATCAGCCAGCTCGGCTACATGTTCCTCGCCGTCGGCTCCGGCGCGTACGCGGCGGCCATCTTCCACATGGTCACCCACGCGTTCTTCAAGGCGCTGCTCTTCCTCGGTTCCGGGTCGGTCATCCATGGCATGCACAACCAGCAGGACATGCGCTACATGGGTGCGCTGCGCAAGCTCATGCCGATCACGTTCGGCACCTTCATCATCGGCTGGCTGGCGATCGCAGGAGTGCCACCGTTCGCCGGCTTCTGGAGCAAGGACGACGTGTTGCTCGCGGCGTGGGACAAGAGCCAGGTGCTCTGGGCCGTGGGGCTCGTGACCGCGCTGCTGACCGGCTACTACATGACCCGCCAGGTGATCATGGTGTTCTACGGCGAGGCGCGCTGGCACGACGCGCACGACGAGCACGGCGCGCATGGCGACATCCATCCCCACGAGAGCCCGTGGTTGATGCTCACCCCGCTCGTGCTGCTCGCCGGGCTGTCCATCGTCGGCGGCGGGATCAACCTGCCGCTCAGCCACTCGACCGAGCGCCTCGCGATCTGGCTCGAACCCGTGGTCGGGGCCCACGAGACCGACACGTCGAAGCTGCCCTTCGCGATCATCGCCACCCTCGGCGCCCTCGTCGGCCTCGTCGTCGCGTACCTCGTCTATGCCCGCAAGCGGATCAAGGCGGTCGAGCCGGCCATCCTCGAGCAGGGCTGGATGTACGACAAGGCGGTCAGCGCGTTCATGGGTGGCCCCGGCCGCAAGGGCTTCGCCGCGGTCACGTGGGTCGATCGCAACATCGTCGACGGGGCGGTGAACGGCGTCGGGCGACTCGTACGCGGCTCGGCCGCCGAGGCACGCAAGGCGCAGAGCGGCTATGTCCGGCAGTACGCCGCGGCGCTCGGCGTCGGCGTCGTGCTGCTGCTCGCCTGGTTCGTGATCGTCCGGGGGCTCCTCTGATGCAGTTCCCCATCCTTAGCTCGATGGTGGTCGTCCCGGCGGCCGGCGCGCTGCTCGTCATGTTGCTGTCGAACCGCCGTCCCGAGTGGGTCAAGCTCGCCGGCCTCGGCTCGAGCATCATCACCGGAGCGTTGTCCGTCTGGACGCTCTCGTCGTTCGAGACCTCCGAGGCGGGCTTCCAGTTCGTCAGCAAGCACCCCTGGATCAAGCCGTGGGGCATCTCGTGGCACCTCGGCATCGACGGCATCTCGCTGCTGCTCGTCGTGCTCACCGGCGTGCTGTTCCCGCTGGTGCTGCTCGGCGCCGATCCGCACCACGACCACAAGCGCTACCTCGCGTGGATGCTGCTGCTCGAGGCCGGGATGATGGGCAGCTTCCTCAGCCTCGACCTCTTCTTGTTCTTCGTGTTCTTCGAGATCGTGCTCGTCCCGATGTACTTCCTCATCGGCGGCTGGGGCTACGACGACCGCGTGTACGCCGCGACGAAGTTCTTCCTCTACACGATGGTCGGATCGGCGTTCATGCTCGTGGGCGTCGTCGCCACGGCGTTCCTCGCCCGCGGCAACGGCGTCGGCCACCTCACCTTCGACCTCGTCGAGATCGCCGAGAAGGCCGACTTCGCAGCGAGCACCGGTCGGTGGTTGTTCTTCGCCTTCGCCATCGCGTTCGCGGTGAAGGTGCCGATGTTCCCGTTGCACACGTGGTTGCCCGATGCGCACACCCAGGCGCCCACGGGCGGCTCGGTCATCCTGGCCGCGGTCATGCTGAAGCTCGGCACCTACGGCTTGCTCCGGTTCGGGTTGTACCTGTTCCCGGAGGCGGCGCGGTGGAGCCGGCCGCTCTTCCTCACCCTCGCCGTCATCGGCATCCTGTACGGCGCGGTCGCGGCCACGATGCAACCCGACCTCAAGCGGCTCGTCGCCTACTCGTCGGTCGCCCACCTCGGCTTCATCGTGCTCGGCACGTTCGCCTTCACCTCGCAGTCCATCAGCGGCGGGGTGGTCCAGATGATCAACCACGGCATCAGCACGGGCGCGCTGTTCCTCCTGGTCGGCATGATCTACGAACGGAGGCACACCCGCGCGATCGCCGACCTGAAGGGCATCCAGCACGTGGCGCCCATCTTCGCCGCGGCGTTCATGATCATCATGCTGTCGTCGATCGGCGTGCCCGGCCTGAACGGCTTCGTCGGCGAGTACCTCGTGCTCATCGGCTCGTTCGTCACCGCCCGCTGGTGGGCGGTCGTCGCGGCGACGGGCGTCATCCTCGCTGCCCTCTACCTGCTGTGGGCCTACCAGCGAGTGTTCCACGGCGAGCCCGACGACGCGAACCGCACCTTCCCGGAGCTGCGTCTGAAGGAAGCGGCTGTGCTGCTGCCGTTCATCGGGATCGCGGTGTTCGCAGGCGTGTACCCGAAGCCGATGCTCGATCGGATCGAGCCGAGCGTCAACGCGCTCATCACCCACATCAGCGACAAGACGGGCTACGAGGCTCCCGACCTCCCCGATCCTGCTGATCACACCGAGGCCGGCGCAGAGGGGGTGCAGCCGTGAACGTCGACCGTCTCACCGGACCCCCGATCGCCTGGTTCGACCTGTCACCCTTGCTCGTGCTGCTCGGCGGCGCTCTGGCGCTCTTGGTGCTCGGGGCGCTGACACCGCGCTGGCCGCGCAGCGCCTACGCGATGTTCTCGGCGGCGACTGCCGCCGGCGCGATGGTGATGTGCTTCATCCTGTGGGACGACATCTCCGACGAGGGGTCGCGCACCTTGGTGCAGGGCGCCATCGCGTTCGACCGCTTCTCGATGCTCGGCACCATCACCATCTGCGCGGCCGTCATCCTCGCCAGCTTCATCACCGACGACTACCTGCGCCGCGAGGATCTCGAAGGACCCGAGGTGTACGGCCTGTACCTGACGGCTGCGATCGGTGCCGTCGTGATGACCTCGGCCAACGATCTGATCGTGCTGTTCCTCGGCCTCGAGGTGCTGTCGATCTCGTTCTACGTGCTCGCTGCCAGCCACCGGCGCCGCATCGAGAGCCAGGAGAGCGGCATCAAGTACTTCGTGCTCGGCGGGTTCTCGTCGGCGTTCTTCCTCTACGGCATCGCGCTCGTGTACGGGGCCACGGGGTCGACCAACCTCGACACGATCGTCTCGTCGTTCAACGAATCGGTGGCCACCGACCGCAAGGACGCCCTCGTCCTGGCAGGTGTGGCGATGCTGATCGTCGGTCTGGGGTTCAAGGTGTCGGCGGTGCCGTTCCACTTCTGGACGCCCGACGTCTACCACGGCGCACCCACCCCGGTGACGTCGTACATGGCGTCGGTCGGCAAGGTCGGCGCCTTCGCTGCGCTGCTGCGGGTGCTCAACACCGGTCTGCCCCACTGGCGTGACGACTGGCGCCCCGCCATCTGGGTGATCGCCGTCGCGACGCTCGTCGTCGGGTCGGCGCTCGCAGTCGTGCAGACCAACGTCAAGCGCATGCTCGCGTACTCGTCGATCAGCCACGCCGGCTTCATCCTCGTCGGCGTCGAGGCCAGCGGGCACACCGCCGGGCAGCCCGACACCGGGCTCGGCATCTCGTCGTCGTTGCTGTACCTGCTCCTGTACTCCGTGCTCGTGCTCGGCACGTTCGCCGTCGTCACCTTGGTCGGGCGCACCGGCGACGCCCAGACCGATCTCGACGCGTTCCGTGGCTTGTCGTCCTCGAAGCCGGCGCTCGCGATCGGGATGACGGTGCTGTTGCTCGCCCAAGCGGGCGTGCCGCTCACCTCCGGGTTCGTGGCCAAGTTCGGTGTCATCCAGGCGGCAGTCGAGGAGAAGAGCTACGTCCTGGCGGTGATCGCGATGGTCGCGTCCGTCATCGCCGCGTTCCTGTACCTCCGCATCATGGTGGGGATGTGGATCGCCGCGCCCGAGGCCGGTGACGAGGCCCGTGAGCCGGTGCGGATCCCCTTCACGTCCGGCATCGCCATCGTGGCTGCGGTCGGCTTCACGCTCGCCGTCGGCGTCGCGCCGGGCTGGCTGGTGTCGGCGTCGAAGCACGCCACGATGCTGACGGGCAGCCTGGCCGGCTGAGATCAGCGCGAGTGCTTCGCTGCGCGGCGGACGAACTCGTCGAAGATCGCCTGCTGCGGAGGTTCGATCGACGTCGTGTCCTCGGGATGCCATTGCACGCCCACCACCCATGACGCGTGGTCGTGCTCGACGGCTTCGATGAGCCCGTGCTCGTCGTAGGCGACGGGTGTGAGGTTGTCGCCCAGCTGATCGAGCCCCTGGTGGTGCACCGAGTAGCAGTGCCGCAGGTGGTTCGCGCCGGCAGCTGCCGCGAGGCGAGACCCGCCGGTGACCGAGACGGGATGTTCGCACATCCAGTGGCCCTCGAGGCCGAGGTCCTGCACGAGCGTGCCGCCCTGCGACACGTTCAAGATCTGCATGCCGCGGCAGATCGCCAGCACCGGCAGGTCGCGGTCGATGGCCGCGTGGATGAGCGCCAGGTCGAACTCGTCGTGCAAGCCGACCATGCCGTACAACGCGTCGGTCGTGGGGGTCCGCCCGTAGCGGTGCGGCTCGACGTCGCCGCCGCCGGGCAAGAGCAGGCCCCCGAGGCGGTCGAGGTAGCTGTGCACCATGTTCGGGGCAGTGGGCAGTGGGGGCAGCAGCATCGGCAGACCGCCCGACTTGGCAACCGCACGGCTGTAGGGCTGGCTGCTCGAGAAGGCGTCGCGCCGGCCCTCGTCGGAGAAGGAGAGCACACGTCCACAGATGCCGATGACCGGCGGTGACGACGGGGCGGCCGAGAGCATCACGTCGTCCACGGTCACTCCGGCTGGGTCTGGCGCAGCAGTTCGTCGAACAACGCCTGCTGCTGGGCGTCGGTGGCCGCGGTGTCCTCGGGGTGCCATTGCACGCACACGACCCACCGCGCGTCGTCGACCTCCATGGCCTCCGGCATGCCGTCCTCGGCTGTCGCCACGAGGCTCACGCCGTCGCCGAGGCGGCCAACCGACTGGTGGTGCACGCTGTGACACCGATCGGCCCGATCCGATCCGACCGCCTTGGCGACACGGCTGCCGGCCGCCAGGTCGACGGGGTGGGTCGAGAACCAGTGGTCGTCGGTGCCGATGTGCTGCACGAGCGTGCCGCCGAGGGCGACGTTGACGATCTGCATCC
Source organism: Ilumatobacteraceae bacterium (assembly GCA_050248155.1). Classification (GTDB taxonomy): domain Bacteria; phylum Actinomycetota; class Acidimicrobiia; order Acidimicrobiales; family Ilumatobacteraceae; genus VFMC01. Next base: position 1,384 of record JBFWSW010000095.1, on the reverse strand, counting down.
CGCGGCAGATGGCGAGCAGCGGCAGGTCGATGGCCAGCGCGTGCTGCACGACGGCGAGCTCGACCTCGTCGTGCTCGTCCACGATGCCGTACAGCTCGTCGGCGGCCGGCTGCTCTCCGTATCGACGCGGGTCGACGTCTCCGCCGCCGTGCAGGACGACGGCGTCGAACCTCGACACCATCGACGGCAACCGGTCGAGCATCGACGGGATCGGCGGCAGCATGAGCGGCACGCCCCCGGCTCGCTCGACCGCGTGGAAGTACCGCTGCCCGCCGGCGAAGGCCTCGCCGCGGACGCTCTTCGCCTCGTCGCTCAGCCTGCCGACGATCAGGACGTGTGGTGCCACGTCGTCATTCTGCCGTGACATCCCGGCAGTTTGCGGCTCGATCCGGTACCGCTGGCAGAATCAGCGGCGATGTCCGGCTCGATCGTCCTCCGCAATCCTGCGACCACCGAGGTGGTCGCCGAGCTGACGCTCGCCGGCGCTGCCGAGGTCGACGCCGTGGTCGAGCGCGCTGTCGCGGCGGCGCCCGGCTGGCGTGCCATCGCTCCGGCCGATCGGGCTCGGCTGCTGCGCCGGTACGCCGACACCATCTCGGCCCACGCCGACGAGCTGGCGCTGCTCGAGACGCAGAACATGGGCATGCCCATCGGCAACAGCACGTGGTGCGCCAACGCCGCGGCAGACGTCATCCACTTCTTCGCCGGGGCGATCGACAAGCACACGGGCTCCACCATCCCTGTGGCGGGTGGCGTCGACATGACGTTCCACGAGCCGCTCGGGGTGGTCGGCCTGATCACCCCCTGGAACTTCCCGGTGCTGATGGCGTCGTGGAAGATCGGGCCGGCGCTCGCCGCCGGGAACACCGCCGTCCTCAAGCCGGCCGAGATCACGCCGCTCACAACGCTGCGGCTCGGCGAGCTCGCCCTCGAGGCCGGGATCCCGCCGGGCGTGCTGAACGTGGTCGTCGGCACCGGGCCGGACGCCGGATGGCGGCTGGTCGAGCACCCGCACGTTCGCAAGGTCGCGTTCACCGGCTCGACGGTGGTCGGCAAGCGCATCATGGCCGGCTGTGCCGAGCACGTGAAGCGCGTGACGCTCGAGCTCGGTGGCAAGAGCGCCAACATCGTCTTCGCCGACGCCGACGTCGACAAGGCGGCAGCAGCAGCGCCCGGTGCCGTCTTCGACAACTCGGGGCAGGACTGCTGTGCGCGCAGCAGGGTGCTCGTCGAGCGCTCGGTGCTCGACCGGTTCCTCGAGGGCTTCGTCGATGCTGCGCGAGCGTTCACGGTCGGCGACCCCATGTCGCCGTCGACGGCCATGGGTCCACTCGTCACCGAGCAGCACCTGGCCCGGGTGCGATCGTTCACCGACGGGCTCGAC
>JBFWSW010000094.1:0-13557 GCA_050248155.1 Ilumatobacteraceae bacterium | reverse complement strand
AGCTGAGCGACGAGCCGCTGGTCGCGACCAGCGTCGGCGTGACGACGCCGGAGCTCTGGCCCGCGGGCGCTCGACCCGAGGTGAGCGCCGAGGTGAGCACCGTCGACGACTGGCTGGTGGCGATCGCGTCGGGACAGGGCTTCGGTGTCACGGTCGCGTCGACGGCGCGGCTCCACCCGCACCCGGACGTGCGCTACGTGCCGGTCGAGGACGCCTCGCCGGTCGCGCTCCTCCTCGGGTGGCCACGCCGCGGCTCGCATCCGGCTGTCGCCGAGCTCCGGCGCGTCGCGGTCGACTGCTTCGACGCATGACCTCCTTCGACGGGCGGTCGGGCACCGGTCAGCCGGTCAGTGGATGCCGAGCTCGCGCAGGGCACGGGCCGCCGCGTTGGCGCCGCACATGCCGTGGGCGCCCGCACCGGGCGGCGTCGACGCCGAGCACAGGTAGGTGCCGGGGATGCCGGTCGCGTAGGGATCGAGTGCGACCCGCGGCCGGAACACGGTCTGGGTGAACGACGCCGCTCCGCCGATGATGTCGCCGCCGACGTAGTTCGGGTTGTACACCGCCATCTCGGTGGCCGACCGCACGGCGGTGCCGACCACGCGCTCGCGAAAGCCCGGGGCGAACCGTTCGATCTGCCCGATGATCGCTTCGGTCGCGTCGCCCGTGTACCCCTGTGGGACGTGCGCGTACGTCCACAGCGGATGCACGTTGCCGACCGAACGCCCGGGGTCGGCGAGGTACTGCTGGCCGACGAGGACGAACGGCCGGTCGGGCATCTCGCCCCGCTGCACTGCCCGCTCGCCCGCCGCGACCTCGTCGGCCGTCCCTCCGAGGTGCACGGTGCTCGCCAGGCCCGCGACCTCGGCCGTCCACGGGACGCCGCCCTCGATCGCGAAGTCGACCTTGAACGCCCCCGGTCCGTGCCGGAAACGGCGGTAGGCGGCAGCGACTCGTGACGGGAGGCGGTCGCCGACGATGTCGAGCGCGACCGACGGTGACACGTCGAGCATGAGCACGTCGTGGGGCGCCAGGTCGGCGAACGAGCGCACGTGCACGCCCGTCGCGATCGTTCCGCCGTGCCGCACGACGTCGGCGGCGAGCGCGTCGGCGATCGCCTGTGAGCCACCTTCGGCGACCACCCACCCGTGGGCATGCGCCCCGGCGGCGAGCGCCAATCCGATCGCGCTCGTCAGCGGCCGATCGAGCCGCCAGAAGGTGTGCGCCGCCACACCGGTCCACAGCGCCCGGGCCTGCGGCGTGCGAAAGGCACGGCCCAACACCACAGCCGGCAGCATGGCCCGCATGCCGAACCGGGCGAGCGTCACCGGATGACGGGGCACGCGCACGATCGGCTGGGAGATGTCGGCGAACAGGTCGTCGAAGCGTCGGGCGATCGGCTCGAACACCTGCCGCCAACGGTGGCCGTCGGTGCCGAGCGATCGCTCGGTGAGGTCGAACGAGCGGTACAGCGCGCCGGCGGAGCCATCGTCGAGGGGATGCGCGCACTCGACGTCGGCGCCCCGCCACGTGAGCCCGGGCAGCTGGAGCTCGTTGAAGAGGGGTGACGCCACGGCCATGGGATGGGCGGCCGAGCAGTGGTCGTGCAGCAGACCCGGCACGAGGTACTCGGAGCTGCGCGTGCCTCCACCGATCGTGTCTGCCGCCTCGAGTACGGTCACCTCCAGCCCGGCGCGCGCGAGCCTGGCCGCGGCCGCGAGCCCGTTCGGCCCGCTGCCGACGACGATCGCCCGAGTCACCGGCTCACCGACGCCGCGTCCCGGCGCGAGGAGGCACGGTCAGGCGTCGGCCATCTCCGGCCGCTTCCCGCGTCCGCGCGTACCCGGCCCCGGGTATGGCTCGCCGCCCGCGACGTACCCCTCACGGGTCCAGGTGATGACGTGGGGCAGCAGCCCGTTCGGCAGCCACGGCTGCTCGTTGAACGCATCGTCGTTGTGGTACCAGCCCTTCTCGACCGTTCCGAGCGCCGCGTCGATGACGCGGTACTGGACGCGCTTGTCGAACATCGGCTGCGACTCGGTGAACACGACGACGAGGTCGCCCGGCTCGTAGTGGCAGCGCTGCTGCACCGCCTCGACGAGGCGCTCGTCGTGGCAGTGCCCGTCGCCGAAGTTCCAGCCGGTGAGCGTGTTGCTGATGAACTCGCCCTCGCGCAGGACCCGGGTGTCGATGCCCGGGCTGTGGCGCATGTGGAGCGTGATGTGCGCTCGACCCATCGGGTGCATCATGCGGAACGCGATCGCCTTCTGCATGAAGATCTCGGAGATCTGCCTGCCGAACAGCGGCTCGAGCTGATCGATCTGGTTGTCGGCGGCCTTCACGATCCGCTCGTTGAGGCGGTCCTCCTTCTCGCTGTCGCGGAACGACCACGTGGTCGACGCCCAGTTGCCGGCGTACTGCTTCATGCCGATGAGGAACGACACGTACTGCGGGCGCAGCGCGCCGAGCACGATCGGGAACAGCGCGAACGCCACCACGCCGGCCAGCAGCCACGGGTTCATGTCGCCCACCCCGTACCCGTCGCCTGCGCTGAAGTTTCCGAACAGGAACGCCGCGCAGAAGATGAAGTACACGTTCCACTCGAGCGGCACCGCGAGCGGGATCGTCGAGATGATGAACAGGTGCAGCATCCACATGCACACGATCGCGATCCACGTGAGCCACGGCCACGGCGAGAACAGCAGCGTCAGCGGCATGACGATCTCGGTGGTGGTGCCGAGGAAGTGCGCGACGAAGTGGGTGAGCTTGGACGGGCGGAGGTCGTTCGGGTAGTCGCGCACCGTCGCCATGCGCAGCTTGCGGAAGGCGTTCCACGGTGTGTTCTGCATCATGATCGACACCGTGCACGAGAACCCGTGCTGCAGCTTCGACACGCCGGCGCCCATCCAGACGACGACGATGAAGATCTTCGCGGCGATGATCGCGTCGTGGAAGTTCGTGAACAGCCCGAAGCACAGCATGGTGGGGACGTACTGCTCGGCTCGTGACGACAGGAACACGCACTTGTCGCGCAGCGCCATCAGGCCGATCAAGCACGCGTAGGTGATGAGCGCCCAGCGCGGCATGACACCCGCGACGTCGCCCGGTAGGCCGTCCATCGGCTTGCCCGACAGGAACAGCATCATCACCAGCCAGAAGACGATGAGCTTGTAGAGGCCGGTGTCCCACGGCGTGCGCCGATTGCCCTTCGTGAAGGGGACGTGGTTGGGGTACGGCGGGATGCGGATCGTGTCGTTCTGCCACCAGTACAGCGAGCCACCGATGAGCGGGTCGAAGTGGAACGCCATCGGGCCGCACGTGGCCGCGAAGCCGAGGATCTCGAGCAGAATGGTCCAGATCATGAGCTTCTGGTACAGGATCGGCTCGTCCCACCAGCCGCCGATGTCGTTGAACTCGAGGCCCTTGGTGAAGGCGCCGCACACGATGAGGCCGAAGAGCGCGTAGAAGAAGATCTTCCACACGTAGAACATGGCCGCCTGGCGCGGGGTGCCGAAGCCGGCTTCCACCCAGTGCAACTGCAACAACTTCATGCGCGGCAGGAACGGGATCTTGGCGAACTCGTCGATGTCGACGGGCGGTAGCTCGGCGGTGCGGTAACCCATGTCGGTGTCCCCCGTGTCGGTGATCAGAAGGTGCGGCCGCGGCGGGCGCGCATCTGCCAGTCGCGGCGTTGTTGGTCGCGGTCGAGGAGGTCGTCGTCCTCCGATGTGCGGCGCAGCGACACCTGCGCGCCGGTGAGGCGCCGCAACTCGCGCTCGCGCACGCGCTGGCGGCCCCATGCCTTGCGCACGTCCTTGCGCCGCTTGCGCTCGATGTGGTCCTCCTCGGATTCGGACGTGCCCGCGAGGTAGGCCTCCTCGATCTCGTCGAGCCGCGTGAGCGCCTCTGCCGCGGTCATCTCCATCCGGATCTGACCGCGCGACATGAGGTACATGCGGTCGCTGTACTTGAGCGCCTTGCGCGCGTGCTGCTCGACGATGAGCGCACCGATGCCGCGCTCGTCCGCGGCCTTGCGCACGGCGCCGAGGAGGCGGTCGACGATCATCGGGGCGAGACCGAGGGAGAGCTCGTCGGCGAGCAACAGCTTGGGATCGCGGCTGAGCGCTCGCGACAGCGCGACCATCTGCTGCTCGCCGCCCGACAACATGCCACCGCGCACGTCGAGGCGCGCCTCGAGCTCGGGGAACAGCTCGAGCGCCGCGTCCACCGATCCGCCACCGATGCGCAGGTTGTCGCGGGTCGACATCTTGGTGAAGACCAGTCGCTCCTCGGTGACGAGCCCGATCCCGTTGCGCACGCGCTGGTACAGCGGCGTGAACGTGGGGACGTTGCTGAACATCACGATGCCGTCGACGGGCGCGAGCTCACCGGCGATCGTGAGCAGCGTGGTGGTCTTGCCTGCGCCGTTCGGGCCGAGCAGGCACACGACCTCGCCGGGTTGCACGGTGAGGTTCACGCCCGAGACGACCTCGCGACCGAGGTAGCCCGCCTTGAGCATGCGGGTTTCGAGCAGGTTCGGCGTGCGGGTGATCGCGAACGGGCTGGTGCCGGCGACCACGACGCTCGGTTCGACCGTGTCGGTCACTGCCCACCTCCTGCCGCGATCACCGGCGTGCGCTCGGGCGGCCGGGTGTCGATCTCGTCGTCGTGCTCGTCCCCGAGGTAGGCGGCGATGACCCCTGGATCGTTGCGCACCTCGTCGGGGGTGCCGTTCGCGATCATCTGGCCGAAGTCGAGCACCACGATCCGGTCGCACACGCCCATCACGAAGTTCATGTCGTGCTCGACGACGAGGATCGCCATGCCCCAGTCGTCGGCGAGCCGCCGCACGACGCGGGCGAGCTCGACGCTCTCGACCGAGCTGAGGCCGGCGGCCGGCTCGTCGAGCAACAGCACACTCGGGTGCATCGCGACCGCTCGGGCGATCGCCAGCAGGCGCCGCTTGCCGTACGACAGGTCGCTCACCTCACGATGGAGGTCCTGGTCGAGCTCGAACTCCTCGATCGCGCGCACGACCTCCGGTCCGAACTTCGGGATCTTCGGCCACACGAGATCTCGGAAGTACGAGGTGAGATCCTGTGGGTCGGCGGCGACGCTGAGGTTCTCGAACACGGTCGTGTCCTCGAACAGCTCGAGCGACTGGAACGAGCGGACCATGCCGGCCTTCACGCGGGCCGCGGCGCCCGAGCTCGACACGTCCCGGCCGCCGATCGTGACCGTGCCGGTCGACCGGGTGAACCCGGTGAGGGCATCGATCAGCGACGTCTTGCCTGCGCCGTTGGGACCGATCAGTCCGGTCACCTGACCCGGTTCGAGGGTGAAGCCGACCTGGTCGACGGCGGTGACCGCGCCGTACCGCACGGTGAGGCCGTCGACGACGAGCGTCTTGGGGGTCACGCGGTGGTCGTGACCCTCGTCGACGGGCTCGGACACGTCGGACAGCTTGATGAAGTACGACTCGCCGAACTTCTTCGTGCGCTTCAGGAACCGGAAGGTCTTGGACCACTCGGCCGCGACGCCGTCGGGGTTGTACAGCACGACGAGGAGGATCGCGATGCCGCTGATGAGCTGGATGTACTCACCGACGCCGTCCCACGTGGACTCCATGACCTCCTGGTTGAAGCCGGCGGTGGCCATCATCGCCCCGACGAACGCGCCGAGCAGATGGCCGACACCGCCCACCAGCGACAGACCGGCGTAGGTGATCGACGTGAAGTTCGTGAACGATTGGTAGCTGATCGAGGTGAGCCGGAAGCCCAGCAGGATGCCCCCGAGCGCAGCGATCGCGGAAGCGAGCGCGAACGCGAACAGCTTGGCGGTGACGATGTTGATGCCGAGGGCGGCCGCGGCGCGCTCGTTGGTGCGGACGGCAATGAGCCGTCGACCGCTCCGACCTCGGCGGACGTTCGCCACCACGAGCACGGTGAGCAGCGCCATGCCGAGCACGAAGATGCCGTACCGCTCGGGGTGCTGGATCGAGCTGATCTCGAAGCCGAACAGGCTCGGCTTGCCGACGGGCGTGCCCTTGATTCCGCCGGTGAAGTTCTGGTTGCTGAACAGCATCAGCTCGATCGCCGTACCGAGGCCGAGCGTGACGATCGCCAGGTTGATGCCGCGCGTGCGGACGGCCGGCAGCGCGAAGACCATCCCGAGCGGGACGGCCGCAGCGATTCCGGCCACGAGCGCGAGCAGGAACGGGATCTGGAAGACGGCAACCAGCCGGCCTGCGACCCACGCGCCGAAGCCGGCCATCGCGTACTGCGCGAGCGAGAGCTGGCCCGCGTACCCCGTGACGACCACGATCGAGAGCAGCACGATCGCTGCGCACAACGAGACCGTGAGCGCGTCGATCCACTTCGTGTCCTTCGTGAGCATGAGGAACACGACGGCACCGGCGGCGAAGGTCATCCAGTCCCACGAGATCCGGCCGTTGCCGATCGCCGGCAGCTTGCGCAGGTAGTGATCGCGCAGCGGGATCGACCGACCCCGGAAGACGAGCATGAGGATGATCAGGACGAAGGGCAGCGACTGGTCGACGCCCTGTTGATCCCAGAACCGTCCGACGAGCGTTTGGCCCATCCCGAGGACGTATCCGGCGGCCGTCGCGATGGGGAACGACTTGAAGTCGGCGACCAGCGCTGCTGCGAGGGCGGCGAGCACGAGGCTGGTCATCGACGTGACCTGCAGCGTCATCACCGGCACCACGAGGATGCCGGCGATGCATGCGATGGCCGAGCCGAGCGCCCAGTTGAGCACGGCGATCTTGTTGGGCGACACCCCCACCGCAGCGGCCGAGCGCTCGCTCTCGGAGACCGCTTCGGTCTGGATGCCGAACTGCGACGACCGGTACAGCAACCACAGGACGAACGCCGAGAGACATCCGATCGCGAGCAGGATGAGGCGATCGGTGGTGATGCTGACGTCGCCGTACAGCGTGACGCGATCGGTCGGCAGCTCACTCGGCACCTGTCGCGGCTTGGAGCCGTAGCGGATGACGACGCCGGCCTGCACGGTGATCAGCACGCCGAGCGTCGCCAGCAGTTGGACGAGCGTGCTCGCCCGTTTGCGTTGCAACGGCCGCAGCACCACCCAGTGGGTGAGCGCTCCCAACGTCGCCGACAACAGCACGCCGAAGAACGACGCGAACCAGAAGTTGTGGCCGTGCTCGTACTGGAGCTCGTACTGGAGGAAGACGCCGGCGATCGCCGTTGCGCCGAGCGAGAAGTTGAGGACGCCGGTGCCGCGGAAGATGACGATGAGGCCTTGGGAGGCGAACGCGTAGAGGGCGCCGACGCCGAGCCCCAGCAACGCGAATCTGATGACCTCGTTCATCGTCCCTGTGTTCCCCCGCAACCGTCCCCAGCCGCGCTCCCACGCGACGAGCGCACCTTAACACGCGTTCAGGCCGCGGCCCGAGCTGTGTCTAGTATGACCACCCGACGGGTGCCCGGGGCACCCGCGAACCATTCGAAGGGGGAACACATGGGGTTCTTGAGGAAGTCCATCGCGCTGGTGACGGTGCTCGGCTTCACGGTCGCAGCGTGCGGGGGTGACGACGACGACAGCGGTGGAGCGGCCACGACGAACGCACCGGCCGACACCGAGGCACCCTCGACGGACGCGCCCGGCACCACGGCGGCGCCGAGCGGAGACCCGATCAAGCTGATGACGATCACGACGCTCAACGCCAACGGACCGACGTACGAGAACATCGCGATCACCGCCGATCTGGCCGCGAAGTTCATCAACGCGAACGGCGGCATCAACGGGCGCCCCCTCGAGGTCGAGGTCTGCGACGAGCAGTTCGACGCCGCCGTCGCCGCCACGTGCGCGCGTCAGGCCGTCGAGGACGGAGTGGTCTCGGTCGTCGGCTCGTTCACCTACTTCGCCGAGGCGGTCGTGCCGGTGATCGCCGAGTCCGACATCACATGGTTCGGGGCGTGCTGCCCGATCTCGCCGTCCGAGCTCACCGATCCGCACTCGTTCAACATCGGCAACCAGCCGATGTACGCGGTCGGTGAGGTGAAGCGGGCCGTCGAGGACGGATGCGAGAACATCAACGCCGTCATCGTCGAAGGCGCCGATGCGATCTTCCGCCCGCCGATGGAGAACGCGATGAAGGCCTACGGCCGCACGTTCGGTGACGTGATCATCACACCGACCATCGCCCAGGACTACTCCGCCGAGGTGGCCCAGGCCACGAGCAACGCCGACTGCATGGTGGTCGTCATGAGCGAGACGCCGTTCCTCACCTGGAACACCGCGCTCCAGCAGGCCGACACCGACATCAAGCAGTACGGCAACCAGGGCAACCTGAACGCCATCTCGGCCAAGGGCGCCGAAGAGGTGACCAACGGCAACATCATCTCGGGCATGTACCCCGACATCTCGACGGCGCCGTGGGACGACTACCGCGCGATGCTCGAGTCCGAGAACGTCGATCAGGAGGCCAACGACTTCAACAGCCTCGGCGGCATGGGCACCTGGGCTGCGTACATGGGCTTCGCCCAGATCGCCTCGACGATCGAGGGTGAGGTCACCGCCGCGTCGTTCTACGACGCTGCCAGCAAGACGACCAACCTCGACCTCAACGGCATGGTGCCGGTGCTCGACTTCACCAAGGAGTGGACCGACGGCCTCCCGGGCTACACCCGTCTCTTCAACCGCAGCGTGGTGTACAGCAAGCTCGAGAACGGCAAGGTCGTGCCCGTCGACAACGAGTTCGTCGACGTGAGCGATCTCGCGCTCGGCACACCGCAGAGCTGATCCGACACGATCCGAGCCCGGCTCCTCGATCCTCCGGGATCGTCGAGCCGGGCTCGTTCGCGTTCAGTTCACGGCGCGATCCGCGGTGTCCCAGTACCGGGCACGCATCGCCTTCTTGTCGAGCTTGCCGACGGCGGTGAGCGGCAACGAGTCGACGTAGTCGACCGACTTCGGCGACTGCTGCGAGCCCTTCGCCCGCTTCACCATCTCCTGCAGTTCGTGCGTGAGGTCGGCAGACGGCGCGCATCCGGCCTGCAGCACCACGACGGCTTTGACCGCCTCACCCCACTTCGTGTCCGGCACGCCGATCACCATCACGCTGTTCACCGCCGGGTGCCGACTGATGACGTCTTCGACTTCACGGGGAAACACGTTGAACCCACCGGTGATCACCATGTCCTTGGTGCGGTCGACGATGTAGAGGAAGCCCTCGTCGTCGAAGCGGCCGACGTCACCGGTGTGCAACCAATCGCCCGACAGCGCTTCGGCGGTCTCGTCCGGGAGGTCCTTGTAACCGTTCATCACGAGCGGCCCGCGCACGCAGATCTCACCCGACTCGCCCGGCCCGACCGGCTGGTTGTCGGCGTCGAGCAGGGCGACGTGCATCCACGGCACCGGCCGGCCACACGACGCGAGGCGCTCGGGCTTGGACAGGTCGTGCTCGGCCTTCTTCAGATGGGTGATCACCATCGGCGCCTCGGTCTGGCCGAAGAACTGGAAGAAGATCGGACCCCAGTGCTCGATCGCCTCGGCAAGCTTGGCCGGGCTCATCGGCGACGCCCCGTAGATGATCGTCTCCATCGACGACATGTCGGCAGTGCGGTAGCGCGGATGGCCCTGCAGTGCGTAGAGCATCACCGGCACGAGCATGCAACACGTGATGCGGTGCTGCTCGACGAGGTCGAAGAACGCGTCGGGGCTGAACGCATCCATCACGTAGAACGCGCCGCCGGACAGGATGACCGGCGCCACCACCGACAGGGCCGCGTGCGACAGCGGCGTGGGCAGCGCGATCCGGATCTCGTCCGGGAACTCCCACTCCGACATCTGGATCCACGTCATCGACTGCCACACGCGGTGGGTCATCAGCACGCCCTTGGGCCGCCCGGTGGTTCCGCCCGTGTACACGACGGTGCACAGGTCGTCGAGGTGCACGTCGGGCGCGACGAGTGGCGCCGGCTCGAAGGCGTCGGCCAGCGCCAGGTAGTCGAGGCCGGCGTCGTTCGGCCCGAACCCGAGGAGGACGAGGTCGGGGAACTGCTGCTGCAGTTCGCGGGCCCGCTCGGTGAAGTCGTGGGTGTCGAAGACGAGGCAGTCGATCTCGGCGTCGTTCACCGCGTAGGCGTGATCACCGAGCGAGCCCATCGGGTGGAGCGGGGTGAGGATGCATCCGTTCACGAGCGTGGCGAACGCGTTGAGGAGCACCTCGGGCCGGTTCTTCGACAGGATCGCCAGGCGGCTTCCCTGATGCACCCCGACCGAGCACATGGCCTGCACCATCTGGCTGGTCCGGGCGCGCACCTCGGCGTAGGTCAGCACGCGGTCGCCGGTGAAGATGCACGGGTCGGCGTGACGGTGCTCGAGCGCCTGGACGACGATGTGGGGCAGCAGCGGCTGCTCGTGGAGGACCGACGTCATGGTCGCGTGATCACCGTGCCCACGGCTCAGTTGACGACCTGGCTGAGGACGAGTGCGATCAGACCGACCGTCATCAGCACGATCACCACCGCCGCCAACCCGTCGGCGGCGACCGAACGCCGGTCGACGTCCTCGGGCCGGGGTGGCGTGACGTCCTGATCCTTGAGTTGATAGGTCATGTTCGGAACCCCCGCATCGAACGATCTCTCGACTTAGCATAGGTTAAGGCGCGGATGGACGGGAACGGGGAAGGACGATGACAGCGGCGGCCGGCGAGGTGCTCTGGGAACCGCCGCTCGACGGGACGACCGCGCTCGAGCGCTTCGGTGCAGCTCAGGGGTACTCCGACTACGACGCACTCTGGCAGTGGTCGGTCACCGATCTCGACGGGTTCTGGGCCGCGGTGTGGAACTGGTTCGATGTGCTCGGCACGTACGACCGCGTGCTGTCGTCACAGGAGATGCCCGGCGCCCGATGGTTCGAGGGCGCCACGCTCAACTACGCAGAGCACGCCCTGCGCGGTCACGGCGCGGTCATCGGCCGCTCGCAGACCCGCGACCGCGTCGAGCTCACCGCGGACGAGCTGCGCCGCCAGGTCGCGGCCTGCCGAACGGGGCTGCAGCGGCTCGGCGTCGGCATCGGTGACCGCGTCGCTGCGTACCTGCCGAACATCCCCGAGACGATCGTCGCCTTCCTCGCCACGGCCAGCCTCGGGGCGATCTGGTCGTCGGCAGCGCCGGAGTTCGGGCCCCAGGCCGTGATCGACCGGTTCGGCCAGATCGAACCGAAGGTGCTCTTCACGGTCGACGGTTACATGTACGGCGACCAGCTGATCGACCGCTCGGCCGAGGCCGCCGCGATCGCCGCCGGCCTGCCAACGGTCGACCACGTCGTCACCGTGCCGTACCTCAGGGAGGTGGGCAACTGGGCCGAGCTGCTGGCCGAGCCCGGCCCGCTCGAGTTCGTCCAGGTCCCCGCCGACTCGCCGCTGTGGGTGCTGTACAGCTCGGGCACGACCGGGCTGCCGAAGGCGATCGTGCACAGCCACGGCGGCATCGTCGTCGAGCACCTGAAGATGATGACGTTCCACCTCGACCTCACTCCCGCCGACCGGTTCCTCTGGTTCACCACCACCGGCTGGATGATGTGGAACGTGCTGGTGTCGGGGCTGCTGACCGGCGCGACCATCATCACCTTCGACGGCGACCCCGGAGTGGACGAGATGCGCGCGACGTGGCGGGTCGCGGCCGAGGAGGCGGTCACGTGGTTCGGGACGTCCGCACCGTTCATCATGACCTGCCGCAGGCTGGGGCTCGCACCGGGCTCCGAGCTCGACCTCTCGGCCCTGCGCGCCGTCGGCTCGACGGCCGCGCCCCTCCCGGCCGAGGGATTTCGCTGGGTGTACGAGCACGTCAAGGACGACGTGATGCTGACGTCCACGAGCGGCGGCACCGACATCTGCTCCGCCTTCGTCGGCGGCAGCCCCACGTCGCCGGTCCGTGCCGGCGAGATCAGCGTGCGCTACCTCGGGGCAGCGGTCGACGCACTCGACGGCGAGCTCGTCGTCACCCAGCCGATGCCCTCGATGCCGGTCTGCTTCTGGGGCGACACCGACGGCTCGAGGTACCGCGACGCATACTTCGGCGAGCACCCGGGCGTGTGGACCCACGGCGACCTGCTCGAGTTCACCAGGTCGGGTGGGCTCGTCATCAGCGGCCGCTCGGACGCCACGCTGAACCGTGGCGGGGTGCGGATCGGCACGGCCGAGATCTACCGGGTCGTCGAGAGCCTGCCGGGCGTGACCGACTCGCTGGTCGTCCACCACGAGGACGGCGACCGGCTGATCCTCTTCGTCGCCGTCGAGGAACCGACCGCCGATCGCGACCTCGCAACCGAAGCCAAGCAGGTGCTCAAGGGCCAGCTCTCGCCACGGCACGTGCCGAACGAGGTCTACGTCGTCGCAGCGATCCCCACCACGCTGTCGGGCAAGAAGCTCGAGGTGCCGGTGAAGAAGATCCTCGCCGGCGCCGACCCGGACGACGTGGCCAGCCGCGGGTCGCTGCGCGACCCCGATGCACTGGACGCGATCGTCGAAGTCGCTGCCTCACGGAACCGCCGGCTGCGGTGGGACGAGGCGTCCCGAGCGTTCGCAGGCGAGGGCGAGGCTCCGCGGCGTGTGTCGGCCCGACGTGAGGAGCTGCTCGAGATCGCGGCGGAGCTGTTCGCCCAGCACGGCTTCGCGGGTGTCACCGTCGACAGCCTCGGCGCCGCCGCCGGCGTGTCCGGCCCTGCGCTCTACCACCACTTCGACAGCAAGGAGGCGATGCTCGGCGAGATGCTCGTCGGCACGAGCCACCACCTGTTGGCTGCCGCCCGAGCGCTGCACGACTCGGTGCCTCGCGATCAACTGCTCGACGAGCTGATCGCGATCCACGTCGACTTCGCCGTCGACCATCGCGCGCTCATCTCGGTCGAGTACCGCGATCTGAACGAAGCCAGCCCCGACGACCAGGACCGCGTGCGCCTGCTGCAGCGCCAGTACGTCGAGATCTGGGTCGACGCGCTCATCGACCAGCGCCCCGGGCTCACGCCGGCGATCGCGCGCCCGGCCGTGTACGCCGTGCTCGGCCTGATCAGCTCCACCCCGTTCAGCCCTCGCGTCGACCGGGTCGACATGGTGCGTCTGCTGCGCGGCATGGCCGCCGCCGCCTTCGAGGCCGTCGACTAGTTCTTTCGACCTCCATCGTTCGCTCGCTCCGACGACGGGCTCGGTGGCGTCCGTGCGCCGACACGGCTCCCGTGAGGCGCACAGCATGCTGGGTGCGGCCGCAGGCCGCTCCGATCAACTCGACCGACAGGGGAGAGCGAGCAAAGCGAGCGAACGATGGAGGTCGAACCGGCTGTGTCAGAGCAGGGAGATGCCTGACCGGACGCCGGTGTAGACCGCCACGGCGACCAGCAGCGCGATGAAGCCCTTCTGCAGGGACGACGGATCGCGCGTGCCCGCGAGGCGCGTGCCCACGGCGACGCCGAGGATGCTGGCGACGGCAAACGGAACCACGGTCCCCCACTCGATCGACCCACCGTGCCAGCGGCTGACGAGCGCGACCACCGAGTTGATCGCGATGACGA
>JBFWSW010000093.1:0-13628 GCA_050248155.1 Ilumatobacteraceae bacterium | reverse complement strand
CGAAGCCGAGCTGGCGGGTCGTGTCGACGATGACGTCGATGCGATCGGGGTCGATCTGCAGCTCTTCGGCAGCGACCTGCAGCGCGACCGTGTGCACGCCCTGGCCCATCTCGGTCCACCCGTGGCGCACCTCGACACGGCCGTCGGCTCGGAACCGGACGACCGCGCGCGACACCTCTCGGAAGCCGTTGCCGAGCCCGCTGTTCTTGAGTCCGAGGCCGATCCCCACCGCGTGACCGGCCGCGTGCGCCGCGTCGTAGATCGGCTTCATCGCGTCGAGGCACGCCTCGGCACCGGCTGCGCCGTCGTCCATGATCTGCCCAGGGCCCCAGACCTCACCGGGCTTGACGACGTTGCGCTTGCGGATCTCCCACCCGCTGATGCCGACCTGCTCGGCCAGCCGGTCGAGCACGCCCTCCATCGCGAACTGCGCCTGGTTGGCCCCGAAGCCGCGGAACGCACCACAGACCGGGTTGTTGGTCCGGACAGCGGTGGCGTGCACGTCGATCGCGGGCACGCGGTACGGCCCGCTGGCGTGCCCGGCCGCGCGCTCGAGCACCTTCATGCCGACGCTCGCATAGGGCCCGCTGTCGCCGATCGCTCGCACGCGCAATCCGGTCAACTTGCCCGCCTCGTCGCATCCCGCCCAGTACTCGAGGCGGATCGGGTGCCGCTTCGCGTGCATCAGCAAGCTCTCCTCACGCGACAGCGTGCACTTCACCGGGCGATCGAGCAGCCACGCGGCGAGCGACGCGTGCGCCTGGTTGCTCATGTCCTCCTTGCCACCGAACGCGCCACCGTTCGACACGAGCGTCACGGTGACGGCGTCGCCGGTGACGCCGAGCACGCGGGCGATGTCGTCGCGGTCGTCCCACACGCCCTGTCCACCGGAGTACACCTGGAGATGACGAGCATCGCCCGACCCGGACGGCACCGCCACCGTGCTCTCGGGCTCGAGGAACGCGTGCTCGATGCGTTGCGTCTGGAACACCTGGTGCACCGTGTGAGCCGATTCGGCGAGGGCGGCGTCGACGTCGCCACGGGCGTACTCGCTCGTGCTGAGCACGTTCGTCTCGGTGTTCCACATCGCGATCGGCGCATCGGGTTCGAGCGCCCGGATCGGGTCGGTGACCGGTGGGTGCACCTCGTAGGTCACGTCGACCACGGCCGCTGCGGCACGAGCTTGCTCGCGGGTGTCGGCGACCACGATCGCGAGCACGTCGCCGGCGTAGCTCGTGCGCCCGCCGACAGGGATCATGACCGGCCAGTCCTTGTGGATGATGCCGACGAGGAGCTCGCCGGGCACGTCGGCCGCGGTGAGCACGGCGCGCACGCCGGGCATCGCCGCCGCGGTCGTCGTGTCGATGCCGACGATGTCGGCACGCGTGTGCGCGGTGAGGTGCAGCGCCGCGTGCAGCATGCCGTCGAGCTGGATGTCGTCGACGTAGCCGCGGTCCCCGAGCGTCAATTCGCTCGCCTCGTACTTGGCGCCACTGCCGCCGATCTCACACGACAGCCGCGGCGTGAACTCCTTGCCCTTGGCCACGGCCTCGATCGCATCGAGCACCTTCACGTAGCCGGTGCACCGGCACAGGTGCGCGCCGAGGTGACGGCTCATGTCGCCACGGTCGAGGTCGGCGCCCTTCTTGTCGATCTGCGCCTTCGCGCGCATCACGATGCCGGGGATGCAGAACCCGCACTGCAGCCCACCGCACGCGGCGAACGAGTCGGCGTACGCCTGCCGCTCGTCGGGGTCGACGCCCTCCAGGGTGAGGACGTGCTTGCCCTCGACCTTGGCGAGCGGCTGCTGGCAGCTGACCACGGCCTTGCCGTCGATGTGCACGGTGCAGCACCCGCACTGCCCGCTCGGCGAGCACCCGTCCTTGGCCGCGGTGAGGTGCAACTCGTCGCGGAGTGCTGCGAGCAGGTGCGGGTGATCGCCGCGCACCGACACCGGGACGCCGTTCACCGTCAGCGACACGGTCGAGTCGGTGCTCGATCGGGACACGTCGAGATCGGTCACGCTGTACATTTTGTCAAAGAACGAGCCCGTTGTGTGACCGAAAGTTGAAGTTCCCGCGCGTCCCCACCCCCGCGATGAGAGATGAGTGGCGTTTCGACACTCATCTCTCATCGCGAGAGCTGGCACGATGGGCTGATGACCAGGGGGACGATCGACGCGGCCGCGGTGCAGCGGCTCATGGACCGGGCGAGGCGGGAGGTCGACGACGGGTTCCTGCCGTCGGTGCAGGTCGCGCTTGCCCGCGACGGCGAACTGGTGGCGTTCGAGACCTTCGGTGACGCGACGAACGACACCCGCTACGTCGTCTACTCGGCCACCAAGGCCTTCGTGGCGGGCGCGATGTGGGCGCTGATCGGCGACGGCGCGATCGACGTGTCGACTCGCGTGAGCGAGCTGATCCCCGAGTTCGGCTCGAACGGCAAGCACGACATCACGATCGAGCAGGTGATGCTGCACACGTCGGGGTTCCCGCACGCCCCGCTGCGGGTCCTCGACGGGGCCACGAGTGCCGGTCGGCGTGAGGCCTTCGGGCGTTGGCGGCTCAACTGGGAGCCGGGGTCGACCTACGAGTACCACGCGACCTCGGCGCACTGGGTGCTCGCCGAGCTGATCGAGGTGGCCACCGGCCGCGACTTCCGCGACGTGGTGCACGAACGGGTGACGACACCCGCTGGGCTCGGCCCGATCCTCGGCCCTGCCGCGTCGCCGTCGGCCCCGCTCGTGGTCGTGGGCGAACCGGCCACACCGGACGAGCTCGAGGCCACGTTCGGCGTGCGTGCCCTGCCCGTCACCGAGGTGACGACCGAGCTGTTGACGAGCTTCGGCGACCCGGCCGTCCACGACGTGGGTGTGCCCGGCGCGGGTGGGGTGATGCGCGCCGCCGACCTCGCGCTCTTCTACCAGGCGGTGCTGCACAACCCCGGCGAGATGTGGCGCCCCGACGTGTGGCACGACGTCACCACGAACGTGCGCAACACCTTGCCCGAGCGGACGACCGGGGTGCCCGCCAATCGCACACTGGGACTGCTCCAAGCGGGCGACGACGGGATGAGCAACATGCGCGGCATGGGGCGTACGGTGTCACCGCGAGCCGTCGGGCACAACGGCGCCAGAGGTCAGATCGCCTGGGGCGACCCGGCCACCGGACTCAGCTTCGGCTATTGCACGAACGGGCTCGACGAGCACCAGGTGCGCGAGCCCCGACGCACGACCGCGCTCGCCAGCCTCGCGGCGGTCTGCGCGACGGCCTGAGCCGCCTCGGTCAGTCGGGCAGCACCGTGCCGCGCTGGCCGGTGATGCGGCCGTACAACTCGGGACGGCGATAGCGGTCGAAGTCGAACAGGGTGTTCTTGTACCGGCCGCACCAGTCGAGGTCGCACCGGGCGACGATCACCTCGTCACCTGCGGTCAGCGCCTGCGCCACGATCTGCCCGCTCGGCGCGACGATCATGGATTGCGCGAGCGAGTCGACGCCTTCCTCGACGCCACCCTTCGCGACGCCGACGACCCAGGTGCCGTTCTGGTAGGCGCCTGACTGCATGACGAGCGCGTTGTGGAACCCCTGCAGGATGTCCTGGCTGGGATCGGGCACGTAGTGGATCGGCGTGTTGTAGCCGCAGAGGATCAGCTCGACGCCCTGCAGGCCCATCGTGCGGTACGTCTCTGGCCAGCGGCGGTCGTTGCAGATCATCATCCCGATCAGCCCGCCGAAGGCACGCCACACGCCGAAGCCATCGGGGCTCGGCTCGAAGTAGTACCGCTCGGCGTGCTGGAACGGCCGGTCGGGCTCGTGGTGCTCGTGACCGGGGATGTGCACCTTCTTGAAGGTCGCGACGATGCTGCCGTCGCGCTCGACCAGCGTCTGCACGTTCCACCGGTGCACCGACCCGTCGGCGCCCTGCTCGAGGAGCGCGTACCCGAGGCAGAACCCGACGCCGAGACGTCGTGCCTCGTCGAACAGCGGCTGGGTCGCCTCGTTGGGCATCGATCGCTCGTACCAGTGATCGGCCTCGGTGATGTCGTCGACGAACCATCGAGGGAAGAACGTCGTGAGCGCGAGCTCGGGGTAGACGACCAGGTCGGCACCGTGCGCGTGGGCTTCACGCAGCAACGCCAGCAGCCGCTCGACCACCTCGGCGCGCGTGTGGTGGCGCTCGATCGGGCCCAGCTGGGCCGCGGCGACCGTCAGCACTCGACTCACGAGCCGCCACGATACGGGTCAGGACACCTGCGCGCGTCGCTGCGTCTGCGGAGCAGGATGGGCGAGCTGCACGAGCTCGAGCCGGCCACCGTCGACCAGGTGGGCCAGCCCTGGCCGGGGAGCGATCACGGTTCGCCTCGGCAGCATGACGCCGAGCAGGTCGCCGTCGAGATCGGAGCCGCCGCTCAGCACCAGACCGAGGCGGCTGCGCCGGACTGCGGCCGTCCAGTGCCCGTACGACTGCCGCAGCGCGTCGGGACGTCCTGCCGCGACGACGAGCAGTCGCGACGTCCGACCAGCGACCATCGCGCTCAGCCGCCCGGAGGGATCGTCGACGAGTTCGGCGTCGTCGATGGCGAGCATCACACGGCGCTGACTCGCCAGCGCGTCGCTGACCGCGTCGAGTGCGTCGTCGAGTCGCGGGTGCAGGTCACCCCGTGCGCCCGACAGCGGGGACCGGCGCGTCGCCACCACGATCAGCTCGTTCGCCGCGTCGGACGCCACCCACTGCTCGGCGAGGTGGTGCACGGCGGTGCTCCGCCCGCTCCGTGACGGACCGACGACGAGCAGATGGTCGCCGTCCCCCACCTCGATCGTTGCGGGCCGCAGCGCGTCGAAGCCCAGGCCGACAGCGACTCGCCACCCGATGTCGGTGTGGACGGGGTCGGGCAGCTCCGTCGTGCCCACATCCGCCGGGAGCGTGTCGAGCGACGCCACCCGTCCGGGGCGGCGGCGTCCAGCGGGCAGCGGCTCGGGCATGACCACCTGGATCGCCGACCCGTCCACGGCGGCCCGGCCGGCGACCGCCGGAGGGGCGAGCGCAGCAGGCACGCCGAACGCGAGACCGTCGTGCGGGTCGTGGAGGTGCAGCACCACGCGGACGGCACATCTCGCCGTGACCGACGCCGGTACCGACCCCACCCGGTCGGCGCCGATCATCAGCGTGACGTCACCGCTGCCGATGATCCGGTCGAGCAGCTCGACCTCGGCGATGCGCTCCACGGCATCGAGGTCGTGGCGGAGCTGCCCGAGGCCGTCGATGACGAGGCACGCCGGGCCGCTCGAGTCGGCCACCCGGCGCAGCAGCCGCCACAGGCGCTCGCGCTCGTGCAGCCGCACGACGCCGGCGCACCTCGGGTGCGGGCTGACCGCATCCCACGCATCGTCGTTGGTGGCGTCGATCACGAACACTGCGCCCGAATCGGATCCCGCCGTGAAGCGGTCGCCCGGACGCACCACCGACAGCGCGCTCGTCGCGAGCCCGACGAGCGTCGACGTGACCCCGGCGCCAGGCGATCCGACCACGACCGCGCTGCCGTCTTCGGGCGTCCACCGCCACAGACCCTGCGCCTGCTCGTCGGGCCGGTCGACCAGACCGATCACGTGCGGGTCGAGCTCGGTCCCGGGCAGACGCTCTGCGACGTCGGCACGGGTGAACCTGGTCGGCAACGGCGCGCACCACACGGGTCGTGGCTGCGCGAGACCCATCGACTCGGCGGCCGCGCAGACCGCGTCGACCACCGCCGGCACGTTGCCGGCATGCGCGGTCTGGAACGTCACGAGCTCGTCGGGCCCGAGCCGCATGATCGCCCGGCCCGGCACGGCGCGTGGCAGCGACGCCGGCGCTGCGTCACCGACGACGTCGACCGCATCGGCGACGTCGTGCAACCTGAGCGCGATGCGCAGGTTGGTGTTCGCTCGGATGTCGTCACTGATCACGCCGCTCGGACGTTGGGTGCCGAGCAGCAGGTGCACCCCGAGGCTTCGTCCTCGTTGCGCGATGCCGACGAGGGCGTGGAGGAACTCGGCCTGCTCGGTCGCGAGGGCAGCGAACTCGTCGACCACGACCAGCACCCGCGGCATCACCGGGGCACCGGTCCGGGCTCGGAGCGCGCCGAGATCTGCCACGCCATGCTCGCGCAGCACCTGCTCCCGCGTGGCGAGCTCGGCGCGCAGGCTCCGCAGCGCCCGCTCGGCGAGCTGGTCGTCGAGGTCGGTGACGGTCCCCACCACGTGCGGCAACTCGCGCAGTTCGTCGAACGCCGCCCCGCCCTTGTAGTCGACGAGCACGAACGTCAGGTGCTGCGGCCCGACCGAGCAGCTGAGACCGAGGACGAGCGACCTCATCAGCTCGCTCTTGCCCGAGCCGGTCGTGCCGGCGAGCAGTGCGTGCGGGCCGTCACGCACGAGGTCGATGTCGACCACCCCGTCGGCGGCACAACCGATGGGGGTGCACGGGGCGGGATCGGGCCCGGCGAGCGTCCAGCGCGACACGATCGAGCCGACATCGTGCGGATCGACGCCTGCGCGTTCGAGGACGTCCTCGATCGAGACCCGCAGCGGGATGTCGGCGCCGCACGTGCGCTCGTCCTCCGGATCGCGGCAGTCGCTGATCGACGCCGCCCATCGCTCGGCGGACGACGTGGGCGCCGCTGCGACGCGAAGTGTGACCGGCTCGTGATCGCGACCGAGGTCGGCGACGAAGCGAGCCCGTGCGTCGGCCGTGATCACCACCGACGAACGGCAGATGGCGGGCGGCGGGCCATCGTGCACGACGATGACGGCGAGAGAGGTGTGGGTCGCCTCGAGCCGTCGCAGTGGGCTCGTCCGCATCGCGAGCCCTGCGGGCTGGTCGGTGATGACGACGGTGTGCCGCGCCGCCAGCCTGCCGTCGCGCAGGGCATCGAGGAGCGCTGCGTCGTCGAGGACGAGCGGTTGTCCCGTCTCGTCACGGACGTGGGGCAGGAGCGGCAGCCACTGCCACCGGCTCGGTTCGTCCGTGACGACGACGAGCTGCCAGTCGGCCGGACCGGTGCAGGCAGCGAGTTGCACGACGAGGGCGTTGACCAGTGGCATGGCGTGCGGGCCGGAGATGGCCAACCGGGCGCCCGGTCCGAGGTCGGTCGCAACCGGTACGTCGTCGACTCCCTGAGGATTCGACGACTCGGCGCTGTCGTCTCCGTCGACCGACGGGGTCCACCGGATCGAGCCGATGCCGAGCGACACCGTCCATTCGTCGCCGTCCCCCTGGCGCCGCTGCCACAAGCCGCTCCCCGATGTCAGGGCCGCACAGGCGGAGGGCAGCGTTGGCACCGCTCGATGGACGTGGTGGATGAAGGCGTCACGTTGCGCGGCGAGTGCTGCCGCGAGCTCGCTCCGACTGGTTGCGCACTGCCGCCGGTGGTTGCGCATCGCGCGGCGGTGCCCGAGTCGGCCGACCGTCCAGTGCGAGAGCGCAGCCACGGTGCCGACGGCGGCGAACATCGCGAACATCGGCTGGCGCACGACGACCGCGAGGCCGACGGTCACCGCGAGCGCCACGAGAGCGGGCGCCAGGCTCCCTCCGCTTCGCTGCGGGGCAGCAGGCTCGCGCTCGAGACGGATCACCGACGGGTTCCACACCGGCACCTGGCGCGGGGTCCGAACGATCGTCCGCGGGCGGTCCGCGGCGAGCGCCGGCACTGGCGCGGGATCTGTCGCGGCCGAGATGCACAGCACGCTCTGACCGATGCCCACCCGCCAGCGGCCCTGACCGTCGGGCCGCTCGTGTCTGATCGGCAGCCGACCGGAGAGCTGACGCACGATCGGCTCGCCCGACTCGAGCGACAGATGGGCGTGGAAGGGCTCGAGTGACGGGTCGGTGGTGCGCACCGTGGCCTGTGGCGCACGACCGACGAGATGGGGGCCGCCGCGCAGCACCCACGATGCGCCTGCGTCGGGCCCCGACTCCCATGTCACGAACCAGCCGTCGTCGATCATCACGGCTCCAGTGGTGGACAGCGATGCGGCCTGATCGGAAGGCAGGCAGGGCTTCACACCCTGCCAGTGAGCGAACTTGACGAGAACTTGACGAAGTGCATCTCGTCGGTGAGACGGCCGGTGAGGAGGCCGGAGAGGGGCCACCCCGAGCGTGACGGCATGCCATCGACCCCGGTCCGTCCTCCCCGTCACATCCTCGTCCGCCTGCAACGCGACTGGGATCGACTCGCCTGCTCACGCAGCGCGGTGCAGCACGCGGCTCGCTGGAGACTCGACACCCTGCCGTCGGATCGACCGCTGACGTCCCTCCACGAGGTGCTCCGCGCCACCGGCTACGGCGTCGCGCTGACACCCGAGACCGACCACACCCTCGCCGAGCTCGTCCGAGTGGCGGCGAGCGATCAGCTGGCTGCCCGGGTCGTCCTCCAGCGCCTGCTTCCCGGCATCAGTTCGCTGGCACGCCGTCGGCGTCGCACCGACGAGACGCATCACGACGCGCTCGACGAGGTGATCGCGTCGGCGTGGACGGTCATCCGCACCTACCCGATCGATCGCCGCTCGACCTACGTCGCGGCCGGCATGCTGCGCGAGATCGACTACCAGAGCTTTCGACGGGCGACGCGCCGCCTCGCCACGTTCGTGCCCCAGCCCTCGCACACCTTCGAGCTGCAGGCGGCCGCCGAGGACGAGCTCACCGCGACAGAGGAGCTCGCTGCATTGCTGTGCGACGCCGAGGCCGCAGGTCTCGACGAGGCCGACCTCGAGCTGGCGCGGCGCCTGGGCCGCGGCGAGTCGACGAAGGAGATCGCTGCCGCAACCGACGTGACCGACCGCACCATCCGCAACAAGCGTGAGGCCCTCACCTACCGGCTGCGGGCGGTGGCCCTCGCACCGGTGTGATCGGTCGGAGCCTCGATCAGACGGTCTCGCTGACCAACCAATCGAGATGCTCGATCATCGGTGGCACGCAGCGCTCGATCACGTCGAACATCGCCGCGTGAGCGGCCGCCGGCCTACCCCACGCGTCCGCGAGGTTCTCGTCGCCTGGCATCGCGTACGGATCCCACCGGCGGAGCAGCTGGAACTGCTCCGGTTCGACCTGCCGGTAGTGACCCGTGCGCGGGTCGTTCAGGCCGCGCAGGCGGAGCAGGTCGTCGATGTTCGACGTCTCCATCGCGACGATGAGGTCGAAGCGTTCGAAGTCGTCCGGGTGGATCGGCCGACCGATGTGGTTGATCGAATAGCCGCGCCGAGCGCCTTCGGCAGTGCTCAGGGGGTGGGGGAGCTCGCCGCGGTGGTGGGTGGTGATGCCTGCTGCGTCGAAGACGATCCGATCGAGTCCCTGGTCGGCTGCGACCTTGCGCGCCACGGCGAGGACGGCCGGCGAACGGCAGTGGTTGCCCATGCAGACGAACAGCACCGAGATGGGTTCGAACGGCATGGAGTCATTCTCGCGCGATCCCACCGACGTTGATCTCGGGGCCGGGAACGTTGAGAGAGTCTTCACACGCCGACCGACCGTGGCGGTCAGGCGACCTCGTATCCCGCTTCGTCGATCGCCGCGATCACTGCGTCGCGGTCGAGCGCAGAGCCGTGCACGACGACTTCCTTCGTCGTGAGGTCGACGTCGACGGCGGTGACGCCATCGAGCTTGCCGACCTCCGACTTGATCGCATGCTCGCAATGGCTGCAAGTCATGCCGGGTACCGTGAGCTCGAGCGTGCTCATGATCGTCACGACCTCAGCAGGCGCTCGACCGCCCGAGTCGCTTCGTGGACGAGCTCACCGGTTCGCTCGCCGTCCCCGTCTGCTGCGGCACCGGCGACGCAGTGCTGGAGGTGCTCGTCGAGCAGGTTCAGCCCGATGCCCTGAAGGGCCTTGCTGACTGCGGCGAGCTGGGTGAGGACGTCGATGCAGTACGTGTCCTCCTCGATCAGCCGCTGCAGACCACGGACCTGGCCCTCGACGCGGCGGAGCTTGTTGACGATCTGCTGCTTGTCGGCGTGGTACCCGGGAGTCACGTCGCCATCATACCCCGAGGGGGTATTGAGGGCAACCCCCGAAGGCGATCCTCAGGGGCGCTCGGTGAAGTTCGCGTGGCGCTTCTCGAGGAACGCGGCGAACGCCTCCTGCGCATCGGCAGTCATGGCTGCCGATGCCATGAGCTCGATTGCGTATGCGTAGGCCTTGTCCTGGTCGAGATCGACCTGGGCGTAGAACCCACGTTTGCCCAGCGCCTTCGAGAGCACGCTGCCGCGTGTGGCGCGCCGGGCCAGGTCGGCGACGGCGGTGTCGAGCTCGTCGTCCGGTACCGCCCGGTTGATGAGACCCCAGTCAGCCGCTGTGGCGGCATCGATCGGATCGCCGGTGAAGGCCATCTCGAGTGCTCGCTTGCGCCCGATGTTGCGGGACACGGCGACGAGCGGCGTGTGGCAGAACAGCCCGCCCTTGCCGCCGGGGATGGCGAACGACGCCGACTGGGCCGCGATGGCGAGGTCGCAGCTCGCGACCAGCTGACACCCCGCGGCAGTGGCGAGCGCGTGCACCTTGGCGATGACGGGCTGCGGCACCGCCTGGAACGCGTCCATCATGTCGGTGCAGATCTCGAACAGCCGCCGGGCCTGCACCAGCGTCGCCCCGGCCATGTCGCCGAAGTTGTGACCGGCCGAGAAGACCGTACCGTTGGCCGCCAGCACGATGCACAGCGCGTCGCTCGCTCCGACGGCGCGCACTGCCTCGGTCACCTCGATCATCACGTCGACGGCGAGCGCGTTGCGCTTCTCGGGCCGATCGAGCGTGATGGTGGTGATCGGTCCGTCGGTGGAGACGAGGACGTACTGGTAGGTGCCCGTCTCGTTGAGGGTGGTCGTCACCGCACCAGTCTGCCAGGCAGCGCGAGTTGGGTCACGAGCCGTCGCCGTGCGGATCGACCACGACCGCAACGGCCGAGAACGCCCGGGTGGCCGGGCGCGTCCAACCCATCCCCGCTGCCTTGCCCTTCGGTGGCCAGTTCGCATCCCGGCTGTAGGCCCACCACTCGCACGGGTTGCAGTAGTAGGCGAACGTCTCGACGACCGTGCCGAGCCGCTCACGACGTCCCCGCACGAGCCAGGTCGCTGCGCCGACGATCGCGCCGATGACGGCCCACCCGACGTACACGACCGGGTAGATCGGGCCGAGCCAGCGGGCCTGCCACACGTGCACCGCCTCGTGGTCGGTGACCAGCCGTCGCCGACGCGCCCCGTCGACGTCACCCGCGTTCGAGACGACGTTGCCGAGGGTGAGCGCGAACCGGCGCTTCAACCGCGCCCCGCCGCGATAGACGTGGCGGTCCTGGCGGGCGCTGAGCGACGCCTCGTACCGGCCACCGGTGACTGTCGCCACGAGGTGCGCGACCAGACCGGCGAGCGTCGTGAAGATCGCCCACGTCGAGTCGAGCACGAACGCGACCCAACCCTTCGAGGTGCGCCACGAGTAGATGCGTCGCCAGCCGGAGATCAGCCCGTTCGCCCCGGCGACCCCTGCAGCGATCCAACCCTCCTCGCGGCCGAGCAGCCCTCCGACCAGCCGGCCCAACGTCGCGCCGGCCGCGCCGGCAACGAGCGACTCGACGAGCCGCATGCCACGGTCGTGGTGTGGCTCCGTCACGGCTGGTGCTTCAGCGGCCACCGACCGGTCCACCCGCCCTCGGGGCTGGGGACGCCGGCGTCGTCGTCGAGGATGGCCGCGCACTTCTCGACGCACACCGAGCAGATGTGCAGGCCCTCGCGGCCGGCCACCATGTGCACCTCACGGTTGGGCCGTCCGCAGAACGAGCAGTCGACGAGCTCCAGATGCTCCGGCACGGCGCCAAGGTATCTCGCCGAACGGAGCCGGCGCGAGTGGGGGCACTCCCACCACCGCCACGGTCGTCACGCTGCCCCCACTCCTGTCATCGCTCGTCGAACGAGCCTGGTGCCCCCTCAGGGGCTCGAACCCTGAACCAACGGATTAAAAGTCCGCTGCTCTACCATTGAGCTAAAGGGGCGGGACCGGTCGAAAACCTGGAAGAAAACCTCTCCGATGATTCGCGGGTCCGTTCGGAGGAGCGTATCCGGCTGTGCTCGGCGGCGTCAGCGGAGGTGCGATGCCCGGGTTGGACGGCGGAGGTCGTTCGTGGGCGTGCAATCGAGTTGCCGTCCACCTTGGCTGGCGCGCTCAGGCAGCTGACGGTGGGGCGTGTCGCTGTGTGTGGAGGTGGAGTGCGAGTGCGTTGACGCCGAGGGCGTAGGTGAGCAGGTTGAGGGTCTGGCGGCGGTGGCCGATGCTGTGTGCGCGGCGGAGCCAGAGGGTGTCGTCGAGGTGGCGGTTGATCGATTCGGCGTCGTTGCGTCGTGGGTAGAGCTTGGCGAAGTCGGGGTCGCCCGGGGGGATGGGTCGGACGTTTTCGGTGCGGTTGAACTTGCGGGTGGTGTCGTCGCTGTTGTTGTGCAGTCGGATGGTGAGTTCGGCGTGGTCGTAGGCGGCGGGGAGCCGGTAGTCGTTGTACCAGCGGTAGGTGCCGGCCTTGGATTGGGTGCGGTGGGTACGGACCCGCTCGAGTGGAACGAAGATGGTGTCGCCGGTGTCGTCGATGTCGTGGATGCCGATCCGGCCACCTCGGGCGAACACGGGAATGTCTCGTGGCCCGCGCGTCGTGTGGACGGTCTTGGTTTCGACGTAGACGTGTTTCTCGACCCGTTGTTTGGCCTTGTTCCCCTTGTTGCGGACTCCGAGCTGTGCGGTGACGCGGTTGATGGTGAGGATGCCGAGATCGCGTAGGAAGGCTTGGTGGTGCACCCCGCGGAGCGCGCCGTCGTAGATGACCGCTTGGGTGCCGGGGGCGAGTGGGGCGAGCGCGGTGAAGCGTTGCAGGGCGTGTGCTGCTTCTCCTCCCGTGGTGGGGACGTAGGAGGCGTCGAGGATGATGCGCGAGTTGGCATGGGTGTCGCGGGTGGCGATGATCACGAATTTGCAGCCCCATGCGGCTTCTCCGGTGCCTTCGATGTGCAGGGCTGCGTCGGGTTCGACCCTTGGGTAGTGCACTTCGCCGGTGGTCTTGTTGACGATCCGGTCGCCGGGCTGGGCTTTGAAGAGCGGCGTGATGACTTTGCCGTCGGCGTGGATCACTCGTGACGGGTCGGGGTGGGTCCAGGAGCCGGCGCCGTTGGGGTCGAGGAGTCCGATCTGGCGGGCCTGGTCGGCGGCGAACTGTCGGTGCAGCTCGCTGATCTGGTCGAGGATGGCTGGGTGGGTGAGGTAGCGGGTGCGGCCGTAGAGGTAGTGATGGCGTCGCATCGGTCGTTCCGGAAGCCACATGTGCGGCTGGTCCGCGAACGAGCGTGTCAAGTTGTGTGTGTAAGCGGCCGGGTCGGGTTGGTTAGAGGTAGGGGTTGAGGCGGTCGGGGTAGGCGAGCACGAGTTGCTCGAGGGCTTGTTTCCAGTTCGTGGTGATCTGGCCTTCGACGAGCCGGCCGGAGGCTTTGCGCTTTGCTGCTGGGAGGCCGCGTTCTTTGGCTCGTTCTCGGGCTCGTTTGTCTTCGATGTTGCAGATCGCGAGCCACAGCAGCTTGACGACGGCGGCGTCGTTGGGGAAGTGCCCGCGGTTCTTGGTGACCTTGCGGAGCT
>JBFWSW010000092.1:0-13753 GCA_050248155.1 Ilumatobacteraceae bacterium | reverse complement strand
GTCCACACCCACCACCCCCTCACCACACGCGACGAACAACGAGAGCCGACATGCGGCCGATCACGCCCGGGGGAAGACGGGCACCGATCACCCTACGCCGAGGGTGTCACACGCACCCCCGACGACGACTGACCAGCACCGATCACCCTACGACGCGGGTGTGACAGCGTTTCGACGAGTGACCGGAGGAGGGAATCACAGCTTGTAACCGATCGAGCGCAGGAGCTGCTTGCGGTCGCTCACATCGGCTTCGGTCTCGACGCCGGTCGGGCGAGACCCATCGATGACGCCGACGATGCCTCGGCCGAGGGCGGTCTGCGCGACCAGCACCTCCACGGGGTTCGCGGTGGCGCACAAGATGCTGCACACCTCGGGGACCTGCTTCAGAGCGTTGAGGACGTTGACCGGGTACCCGCCTTCGAGCACGACCACGAAGCTGTGACCGGCGCCGATCGCAAGGGCGTTGCGCACCGCGAGGGCCACGAGCCTCTCGTCGTTGCCCGAGCGGCGAACGAGACACGGGCCCGACGCCTCGCAGAACGCGACCCCGAATCGCAGGTGGCCGCCGATGCCGACCAGTGCTTCGTGGACGTCCTCGACGGTCTTGATGAAGTGGGCCTGGCCGATGATGACGTTCATGTCCTCTGGCTTGTCCACGGCGACCACGGTGAGGTCCATGACCGCTCCTTTCGGTCGGGCGACGGGTTCCTGATCATTGAACGCCCGTCGCCGATCGCATCCCAGAGACCTTCGGCCCAGACGCGCGCAGAGGACCTTCGGCACTGGTGCGGATGATCCGGCGAGCGCGCGATGGAGTCATGGGAGACATGACGTCGCGCGTGCACACCATCGACTGGGTCGACCTCGACACCCCGGATGTGGACGGGGCTCGAGCGTTCTACGGCCGAGTGCTCGGGTGGACCTATCAGACCTCTCGTTCCGACATGGGCGACTACTCGATCGCGATGGTGGGCGGACATCACGCAGCAGGCTTGATGGCCGGCGATCCGGACTCACCTGCTCCACCGTCGTGGACCGTGTTCGTCCGGGTGCCCGACGTCGACGAGACGTCGGCTGCGTGCGTCGCGGCCGGCGGCGTGGTCCTCGCCTCGTCGTTCGAGATCCCCGGCGGTGCCCACGTCGCGGTGCTCGCAGATCCTGCCGGTGCCGTGTTCGCCGTGCTGTCGGGCGGGCCCGAACCGGACCCTGGCGAGCCGGCGTTGCGGCGCGACGAACCCGGTGCCGTCGCATGGTGCGAGCTGATGACGCGCGATCCCCACGGTGCCGTCTCGTTCTACGACGCGGTGTTCGGCTGGGTCACCGCTCGCGATGCGGCGACGGGCTATTCGATGATGCGCTCGACCGACACGGATGTCGCCGGACTGTTGCCCACGCCGGCGGAGGTCCCTGCGGAGGTGCCGTCGGTGTGGCAGGTGTACTTCGGGACCGACGACGTCGACCGATCGGTGATCGCGGTGGTCGAGGCCGGGGGAGCGGTGGAGCGGGCGCCGGCCGATGTGGACGGCGTCCGCTTCGCCATCGTGAGCGATCCGAGCGGCGCGACCTTCGGCCTGTTGCAGACGGGCGGCGAGTGAGCCCGCGGCGGTCGCGGCGAGCGTTCCGTGGACGGACCTACGCTCACTCGCCGTGATCACGTGGCTCACCGCGTTCGTCGATCTTCCCGAGGAGACCTTTGACGAGACGTCATCGTTCTGGGCGTCGGTCACCGGATGGAGCCGCTCGCCGCCACGCGGAGCGCGCGGCGAGTTCGGCTCACTCGTGCCGTCCGACGGTGATCCGCTCCTGAAGGTGCAGCGGCTCGCCGGTGGGGCCGCACGCCTGCACCTCGACGTTCACGTCGACGATCGCCCCGCTGCGGTGCGATCAGCCACGGGCCTCGGCGCAGCCATCGTCGCCGATCGTGGCCACACCGTCCTCGAATCACCGGGCGGGCTCGTGTTCTGCATCGTCGACCACGCCGTCACGGGCGTGCGTCCGCAGCAGTTCGATGCAGGCGGCGGACCAGCGCTGGTCGACCAGTTCTGCATCGACGCAGCCCCGGACCGCTACGAGACCGAAGCGTCGTTCTGGGCTGTGTTCACCGGTTGGCCGCGCGTGCACCACGGTCGCACCGAGTACGAGCACATCATCGGCGACCGCATGCCGTTGCGGCTGCTGATGCAGCGACGCGACGAGGGCGAGGGTGAGCCCGTGGCCGCGCATCTCGACATCGCCTGCGGTGCCAACATCGACGCGATCGCTGCTCGACATCTCGAGCTCGGCGCCACACTCGATCATGTCGACGACACGTGGACGACACTGCGCGATCCCGCCGGGCTGCCGTACTGCCTCGTGCGACGCGAGCCGTCAGCCGGCTGAACGGTCGAGCGCCTGCTCGAGGTCGGCGACGAGGTCGGCCGCCGACTCGATGCCCACGCTCAACCGGACCAGCGAGTCGGGAACCTGCAACGGCGAACCCGCGGCGGATGCGTGCGTCATGCGACCCGGATGCTCGATGAGGCTCTCGACCGCACCCAGTGACTCGGCCAGCGTGAACAGCTGCGTGTGGCGGACGACATCGAGCGCCGCAGCCTCGCCCCCGCGCAAGGTGAAGCTGACCATGCCGCCGAAGTCCCGCATCTGCTTGGCGGCGGCAGCGTGCCCTGGATGGTCGGGCAGTTGCGGGTACAGCACGCGCTCAACGGCCGGGTGGCCGACGAGCATGTCGACGATGGCGCGCGCGTTCGAGCAGTGGCGCTCCATCCGCACGCCCAGTGTCTTCACGCCGCGCAGCACGAGGTAGCAATCGAACGGGGCGGGCACCGCGCCGGCCGCGTTCTGCGTGAACCGCAGCCGGTCGGCGAGACCGTCGTCGTCGAGCGCGACGAAACCACCCACGACGTCGCTGTGGCCGCCGAGGTACTTGGTCGCCGAGTGCACGACGATGTCGGCGCCGGATGCGAGCGGCTGCTGCAGGAACGGCGTGGCGAAGGTGTTGTCGACCACCACGAGCGCGCCGTGCGCGTGGGCGATGTCGGCGACGGCCTCGATGTCGACGCAGGTGAGCAACGGGTTGGTCGGTGTCTCGAGCCACACCATGCGGGCATCGGCCGGCCATGACTGCGCGAGCGCACCGAGATCGGTGAGGTCGACGGCACTCCACGACAGCCCGAGCGGGGCCCACACCTTCGAGATCAACCGGAAGGTGCCGCCGTAGGCGTCGTTGCCGAGCAACACCCGCTGGCCGGGCGACAGCAGCCGGAGCACGTTGTCCTCCGCAGCAAGACCGCTCGCGAACGCCAGGCCGTGACGCGCCACCTCGAGTGAGGCGACACAGGCCTCGAGCGCCGCGCGAGTCGGGTTGCCGCTGCGCGAGTACTCGTAGCCGAGGTGGTGGCCGACCTCGCTCTGGGCGAAGGTCGTGCTGAGCGTGATGGGCGTGACCACCGCGCCGGAGCCGGCGTCGGGTGCCTGGCCGGTGTGGACGGCACGCGTCTCGAACCCCCATCCGGCTTGCTGCTCTGTCTCACCCATGGCCGACGCCTTCGGTCGCGACGACCTCGAAGTACGCGAGGAGGTCGGTGCGGCTGAGCACGCTCAGCGGGCGCCCGCCGCTGAGCACGAGCAGTGCCGGCGAGCGATCGAGCAGCTCGACGGCGTACGACACCTTCTGCCCGACACCGATCGAGGGCAGGGGCGCACCCATGACGTGCTCGACCGCGACGTCCATCACCGATGGATCGCGGTACACCGACTCCATCAGGTGGACCTCGTCCACGGATCCGGCCACCTCGGCGGCAGCGAACGGCGGCGTGTTCTTGCACACCGGCAGCTGGCTGATGCCGTTGGCACGCATCAGCTCGATCGCCTGGCGCGTGGTGTGCGAGGGGTTGACGTACAGCAAGGCAGGCGTGGAACCTCGTGTGTCGAGCACCGCCCCGACGCACTCGTCGCACTCGCGCAGGAACCCGTAGTTGGCCATCCAGTCGTCGTTGAACACCTTCGACAGGTACCCGCGCCCCGAGTCGGGGTTGAGCACGACGACGATGTCGTCGGGTGCGGCGCGCTTCGCCACCTGGATGGCAGCGGCAACGGCCATGCCGCCCGACCCGCCGATGAGGATGCCCTCCTCGCGGCTGACCTCCCGGGCGGTGAGGAAGCTCTGTTCGTCGCTCACCGCGATCACCTCGTCGTACAGCTCGGGAGCCCATGCCGCGGGGAAGAAGTCCTCGCCGACACCCTCGACCAGGTACGGTCGACCTGACCCGCCCGAGAACACCGATGCGTCCGGGTCCGCGGCGATGATCCGCACGTTCGGGTTCTGCTCCTTCAGGTAGCGGGCCGTCCCGGTGATGGTGCCGCACGTGCCCACACCGGCGACGAAGTGCGTGATGCGTCCACCCGTCTGGCGCCACAGCTCGGGCCCCGTCGTGTTGTAGTGCGCGGCCGGGTTGCTCGGGTTCGCGTACTGGTTCGGGCGGAACGCCTGCAGCTCGTTGGTCAGGCGCTCGGCGACGCTGTAGTAGCTCTGTGGGTCCTCCGGCGCCACCGCAACGGGGCAGACCACAACTTCGGCGCCGTATGCGCGGAGGAACTGCACCTTCTCGGGTGCCACCTTGTCGGTCATGACGAACACGCAGCGATAGCCGCGCTGAGCGGCGACGATCGCCAGCCCGACACCGGTGTTCCCGCTGGTGGGCTCGACGATGGTGCCGCCCGGCCGCAGGCTGCCGTCGCGCTCGGCCGCGAGGATCATCTCGAGCGCTGGACGATCCTTCGACGAGCCGCCAGGGTTGGTGGTCTCCATCTTCATCGTCAACATCGACTCGATGCCGTGGATCTCGCTGATCCGCTTCAGCCGCACGAGTGGCGTGTTGCCGATGAGGTCGATCACGCTGTCGGCGATCTGCGTGCCGTGGAGTCGAGCGTCGGACGAGTCGTCACCCCAAGCCATGACCGCCAGGGTACCCGTGACTCACGGAACGTCGATCGCCGAGTACGGGAGGCGGCTGAAGAAGCGGTCGGCGTGCCGGGCCAGCGCGCGGACCGAGCTGTAGTTGGCCGCGCCGCCGACGACGGCACCGATGCCGAGCGGGATGCGGCTGGCGATCGCCACCGCGCCGCGACGGCTGCCGAACCGCCGGACGAGCACGCG
The DNA here is from genome assembly GCA_050248155.1 of Ilumatobacteraceae bacterium. Taxonomy (GTDB): domain Bacteria; phylum Actinomycetota; class Acidimicrobiia; order Acidimicrobiales; family Ilumatobacteraceae; genus VFMC01. Next base: position 8,598 of record JBFWSW010000092.1, on the reverse strand, counting down.
CGACAGCACACCGTTGATCGCGCGCACCGACGCGATCGGCAGCGTCGTCGCGGTCGCCTCGATCGGCAGGCCGAGCTGTGCCGCAGCCGAGTTGAAGCCGTCGCGCGCACTGCCGCCGTAGATCAACACCGCGAGCACCCATGCGCGTCGCTCGTCGACCGTGGGCTCGGTACGGCCGTGCAACGCGGCGATCGTGAGGATGAGGTCGCCTGCGCGCGTCGTGAACCAGGCGAGGTCGGTCATCACCGCGAGCAGCGACGCTGCGGTGCCGACCGCCGGTGCCGCAGCGGCAGCGCCCGACGCGGCGCCGACGGCGGCGAGCTCGCGCGAGATCGAGTCGGTGAGCGCCTTGATCTTCTCCGGCCGCACGTCGCCGGGCAAGGCTGCGGCCCTCGCCACCGCGATGTCCCAACGCGAGCCGGCCACCTTGTCGATCGTCTCGAGCAGCTTGGTCGCGATCGGCTCGAGATCGAGCGAGGCGGTGCGCGCGCCGAGCCGTGAGGCGAGCGCGTCGACGTCGATGCGCGGCAACCACGAGCCCGTGCGCGTCACGTCAGCCCGGACCTCGCTGAGCGACGTCGAGCAACTCGTCGTACCAGCCGCCGACCGGCCAGCGTGAGTCGACAAGCCATGTGGCGCCCGCCGCCTCGTACGCGGCGGCATCGAACCCCTCGGCCCAGCTCGCGACGACGTCGAAGCCTGGAGCCGGTGGTTCGAGCGTCGCGACGATGTGCTCGATCGTCGATGGGTCGAGCGGCTCGCCCTCGACCGAGACCGGGAAGTAGCCGTCGAACCGACGCGAGCGCTCGACCGGCCGGCGGTTCGGCCACATGCCGGCGATCCAGATCGGTGGACGTGGCAGCTGCACCGGCGCCGGGTGCAGGTCGACGTCGACGGAGTGATGCACGCCCGAGAACCGGAACGCACCCCCGCGCAAGCACCCGTCGAGCACCGACAATCCCTCGTCGAGGATCGCGCCGCGCACGCGAGCGTCGCCGGACTCGCCGAACGCCTCGAACTCGTCGTCGGGCGGGAAGCCGAGGCCGATGCCGGCGATCGCCCGGCCGTTGGAGAGGTGGTCGAGCGTCGTGATCTCCTTGGCCACCTTCCAGGGGCGGCGGCGGGGGAGCGGCGTGACCATCGTGCCGAGCCGGACTCGATCGGTCGCGTTCGCCATCGCGCCGAGCGTCACCCATGGGTCGACGACGTCCAGGTGCTGCGCCCGCACGAGGTGGAGGTGCTCCCACAGGAAGACCCCGTCCCAACCGCCCTGCTCGGCGGCGACCGCCAGCTCGACGAGTCGCGCCGGCGATCCGACGTTCGGCAGCGAAAGCGCGAAGCGCATGCCGACGCGGCGGCCTCAGTCGCCGTACTCGTGCTCGGGTGCGGGGTAGGCGCCGGAATCGACCTCGGCGCGGAACGTGAGCGCGGCCTCGTGGAGCGTCTCGGCGAGGCGTGCGTACTGCTTGACGAACCGGGGGATGCGGCCGGTGCTGAGGCCGGCCCAGTCGGTCCACACCATGAGCTGACCGTCGCAGTACGGGCCGGCACCGACGCTGATGGTGGGGATCGTCAGCTCCTTGGTGACCTGTGCCGCGACCATCGAGGGGACCATCTCGAGCACCACGGCGAACGCGCCGGCGTCCTCGACGGCGTGAGCGTCGGCGAGCAGCTGCTCGGCGGCCTCGCCTCGCCCCTGGATCACGTGCCCGCCGAGGCCGTGCTCACTCTGCGGGGTGAACCCGACGTGCCCCATCACCGGGATGCCGGCGCGGACGATGTGCCGGATCTGCTCGGTGCTGCGCACACCACCTTCGAGCTTCACCGCGTGTGCCCCCGTCTCTTTCATGAAGCGGATCGCTGTGTGCAGGGCGTCGTCGGGGCCGGCTTCGTACGAACCGAAGGGCAGGTCGGCGATGACGAAGGCGCGCTTGGCCGCGCGCACGACCGCGCTGCACAGCGGGATGAGCTCATCGCTCGTCACCGGCAGCGTGGAGTCGTAGCCGAACACGGTGTTCCCGGCCGAATCGCCGACCAGGAGGAAATCGATGCCGGCCCGGTCGAAGATCGTCGCCGACAGGTAGTCGTAGCTGGTCAGCCCGGTGATCTTGATGCCCTGTTCCTTGGCCCGGCTGAAGTGCCGGATCCGCACTCGCTTCGGGGCGTCCGGGCTGTCGGACGTGCTGCCGTAGGCAGCGTGCTCGGCGGTCATCTCCGTACCCTACGTGCGCCGGCTCGCCACCACCAGCCCACGACCTCGCGGGATCGCGGTGCCCGCGTCCGGCCCACGTGCGGGGTCGAATTGGCCGTGAGTCACAGCCGACACCGGGCCATGATCAGTCGTGGAGGCTCACGCCGCCCCGGCCGATCGGCGCGTGATCAGTCGAACAAGACCTGCCACTCCGTGAGCGAGCGCGACCACCGGGACGATGAGCAGGTCGAGCGCCGTGGAGGTCTGCGCGGAGCGGTCGAGGATCTTCTCGGTCGTCGAGCGCTCCGCGTCCGAGCGTTTGATCGCCTCGTCGGTTCGGCGTATGGACTCGTCGTAGCTCTCCTGCCACGATCCCATGGCGACACCGTTACCCCGTCGCAGCGAAGTCGACACCGGCAACGTTGTGGGGTCGCCAGACGTTGGTGGCCGGCCTCACTGGTCTCGAGAACCCCGAGACTGTTGGCGCAGTCCCGGACCAGGTTCCCCACCCGACCGGTGAGTGCCGTCTTCGGGCAAGCCGACGAATCGTTGTCCGTGGCCATGTCAAAGTCCTCGCTGGTGGCCAGGAAAAGTCCTCGCGGTGGTGAGCGGCGCGAGCGGGCAGGATAGGTCGATGAGTTCCGGGGATCGGCGAGAGCGCGGACGGTTGTTCAACGAGGTGCCCGCGCTCTACGAGAGGGTGCGACCCTCGTACCCGGATGAGCTCTTCAAGGATCTCGTCGCGCTGACTGGTGTCGATGCGACGTCGTCGGTCCTCGAGGTCGGTTGCGGCACCGGGCAGGCGACCCGACCACTCGCACGACTCGGTTGCCACGTGACTGCGGTCGAGCCCGGAATCGAGATGGCCGATCTCGCACGGGAACAGCTGGCCCACCTTCCGAACGTCGCGATCGAGACCGCACGGTTCGAGGAATGGGATGCGCACGGCCGACGATTCGATCTGATCATCGCTGCATCATCGTGGCACTGGATCGAACCTCGCATCGGCTGGGCACGAGCCAACGCCGTTCTCCAGCCCGCCGGCTGGCTCGCAGTGCTCGGCCATGTCGTCATACGCAGAACCGACGAGCCCGAGGTGTACGCCGTGACCGAGGATCTCCACGAGCGCTTCGCGCCGGGCAATCCGGCCTGGGGGCACCCACCGCTCGAACACGAGGTGCGCGCCACCGATCGTGGATGGGGACCACCGAACGAGGACGCGGAGGGCCTGTTCGGTGAGACGGTCGTGCGTTGGTATCCGACCGTGCAGCACTTCGACGGCGCTGGATTCGCCGACCTGCTCCGGACGCTGTCGCAGTACCGGCGCCTCGACGCCTCGGTGCGCGAGCCACTCCTCGATGCAATCGCACAACGGATCCGCACCGATTTCGACGATCATGCGACACGCCACTACCTCACCGTCCTCCGAGCCGCTCAACGAGCACAGTGACCAAGCAGCAGCAACGGGCGCACTCGTAGTTCAGGGCAGCAGCGTGAAGTCGCCGAGTCGTGACCGCACGACGCTGAAGTGTCGGCGATCGAGTGTGGCGATCTCGTGGATGCCGAGCCGTTCGGCGGTCGCGATCACCGAGGCGTCAGCCGTTCCAAGCGGTAGGTCGCGGTAGGTGGCGACGAGTTCGGCCATTCGCAGCCAGTCGCTGGCCGCAACCGATTCGGACAAGAGGTTGCCCGCCGCGAGGTCGCCGAGGAAGCGCACTTCGGCGTCCGCCCCGAGGCGAGTGCCGAGGAGATACGTGACCTCGGTGATGACCAGGCTCGGAACGATGAGGGGTCCGGGATGGGTCTCGAGCAGTTCAAGACTGGCGGCGTGGTGTCGGTCGTCCCGATCGACGTAGGCGTAGAGCGGCCCGGCGTCGACGATCAGTGCGATGGCTCGACCTCGTTGGCAAGGATCTCTTCGATTCGCTCCGAGATGTCGTCGCGCCCGCTTGCGCCGGCGCCGGCCGCAAGCAGTCGTCGCCGACCGTGTTGGGCGCCAAGCAGATTCTCGATTGCTTCCCGGGTCAGTTCCGACACGGTTCTGCCCTGTCGTTCGGCCTCGTGGCGAAGGCGGGCATCCAACTCATCAGGCAGTTTCACGGTCGTCCTCCGCATGTATGCCAGCATACCCTCGATGGTGGTGCTTCGATGCTGCCCGGTCGTCGGGCCGCAGCGCCCGGCACGCGACGCCGGAACACCGAGTTCCCAGTCCCAGATCGGCCTCCCGATGCAGCGACACCGTACGAGCGGCGCGCCTCGCGATCACCCGTGTATCAGGCGATCGGCGTCATTTCGTCGGCTCGAGCTGGGCCGCGTTCTGGTGCGCGCGTTCTGTTCGCGCTCGCCGATCGCGGCGATGGACCGGGCTGCAGTCCGTCGCCGGCGAGCACTGATTGGCAGGAGGGACCTACGACCCGAAGAGCGCTGCGATGTCGACGCCGATCGTCATCGCCGCATGTCGAGCTTCGTAGATCGCGTCATAGCACGATCCCCGCGAATCACCTGAGGCGGTTTCCATCCAGGCGTTTGCCGCTCGCGCTCGACCGAAGGCGCGCTCGTAGCCAGACGCGTCGTCACGGTCTTGCAGGTCCCACGCCTCCTCATCGAGTTGTTGGACGAGCCTTTTGAGATCTGTCGAGGTCCGACAGTCGGCAGCTACGCCGGTCATCTCGGCGACGTGCTCGACGACTCGACGCACCGTCCGTCCCCGATCGTCAGCGGGCAAGTTGTCGATCAACTCAGCCAGCTCAGGGCTCTCTCGATGCAAGAGATGCGGTTCGCTCACGGGCGCAGATTGCCCGGACAGGATGCGATGTGCAAGCCGCTCGTTCCGCAGAAGATCAGCTCATCGAGGCGGTGAAGCGCCCCGGGTTTCGTAGAGGCTTGGTGGTTTGTGTCTACGCCGGGTTGGCGGAGATCGTTTGACGGTAGTAGTCGGCTTCGAAGTCGGCGGGGGTCGTGAACCCGGGGCCGGGTTCGATCTCGCCGTGGAGGCGGCGGTTGTTGAACCAGTCGACGTAGGTGAGGGTGGCGAACTCGACGTCGTCGAGCCCTCGCCACGGGCCTTTCGGGTAGATGAGTTCCCACTTGTAGAGCCCGTTGAACGACTCGGCCATCGCGTTGTCGTAGCTGTCGCCCTTGGATCCGACCGACGCGACGATGTCGTTGTCGGCGAGTCGTTCGGAGTAGCGCACGGAGAGATACTGAACGCCGCGGTCGCTGTGATGGATCAGGTGCGACAGGTCGGCGCCGGCGCGTTGGCGGTTGAAGATCGCCATCTCGAGCGCGTCGATCGCAAGGTCCGAACGCAGCGATCGGGAGGCTTGCCAGCCGACGACCATGCGCGAGAACACGTCGATGATGAACGCGACATAGACCCAGCCGGAGTGGGTCTTGACGTAGGTCAGGTCGGCGACCCAGAGCCGGTTCGGTGCCGGTGCCCGGAACTCGCGCGACACGAGATCGGCGGGCCGGTCGAGACGGTCATCGCCTTCGGTCGTGCGGATGAACACCCGGCCTCGTCGGCAGCCCTGCAGGCCCAAGTCGGCCATCAGCCGTTCGACGGTGCACCGAGCGACCCGGATCCCGTCTTTGTTCAGCTGGTCCCACACCTTGTCCGCGCCGTAGACGGCGAGGTTCCGCTCCCACACCCGCAAGATCTCCGGGCGCAGCTCGGCATCGCGCACGGCCCTGGCCGACGGCAGCCGCTTCTTCGCGGCGTGATAGGTGGACGGGGCGATGCCAAGAACCTTGGCGATCGGCTCGATTCCCCAGCGCAGATCACCACTGCACCGATCCTGGTGTTCGTCGATGAACCGGATCACTTCTTCGACTGGCGGTCGAGCTCCGCCCCGAAGAAATGCGCTGCGGCCTTGAGGATGTCGTTCGCTCGGCGGAGCTCGGCGTTCTCACGCTTCAACCGCTTCAGCTCAGCCAACTCCGCCGTCGTCGCGCCCGGCCGACGACCGCTGTCTTTCTCGGCCTGGCGGACCCACAACCTCACGGTCTCAGACTTCGGACCGAGCTTCTCGGCGACCGAGCAGATCGCCTCCCACTGCGACCCGTACTCGTGCTGATGATCCAGGACCATCCTCACCGCACGATCGCGCAGCTCATCCGGATACTTCCCCTTGCTTGGCATGACTCCATCCTTCTCAAAGGTTGGAGCCTCCACCAGACCCGGGGCGCTTCAGAACGCCACTTTGGCGATCGCCGGCACATCCATCGCCTGCGCCGAGAGCAACACCATCTGCGCTCGCCGCCACGTCACCACCGACCCCGACGATCGCCGCACGATGCCAAGTAACCGGCGCCCTTCTTCCGACGAGATCTCACGCACCCTCACCCGCTCAGCCATCACCCAATCAAAACAGATCAGACCGATCAGAACGCGGACGCGACACCCCCAACGAATCCGGTCAAGGCACTAGGTGCGCCGGTCGATCAGAACGTGTGCTGGTTCGAATTGGCTTGAGTGCCCCAACGCCGGGTGCGGGACGCGCCCGAGGCGCCGCTCGGTACTTCGCAGCGTCGGTGGCCGAGCGATGTTCGGGACTGCGCACTCTGTCCGATGCGCCACGCATGAGATGATCCAGCCATGCTCGTGCGCACCTATGGCCTCTTCTGGCGGACCGATCAGGTTGATTGGTCTCCTGGGCCTGGCACGCGCTGGCGAATGATTGGGCGACGCGGACTCAACCGACCTGGCTTGAGAGTCTCTGACTTTCGGGATCAGCGTGGCATCTACGTTCTCTACGGCAACTACGGTCCTCGATACGTCGGTCTCGCTAGAGATAGGGGAATCGGAGATCGTCTGAAGGATCACCTTGCTGATCGGCACGCTGACACGTGGGATCGGTTCTGCTGGTTCGGCTTTCGAAGAGTCCTGGAACGGTGCGACCCATCTACAGGACTCCATCAGCTGGCGTCCACGGCGACGTACGCCGTCGGCGACCTCAACAGTGTGATCGCTGACATGGAGGCTCTCCTGATCAAGGCGATGGGCTTCCCCCACAATCTCAACGACATGAGCTTTCCCAACGGACAGGAATGGAGCCAGGTCACTCGGCTGGAGCTCGCCAGTGGGCTTGCCGGGCGAGCCGGCGTCGATGTCTGACGTCAACCATCGAAGGCGCCTCGGCGAGGCCGGGGTGGACCGGCTCTCTCACACCTCACGGTCGACCTGACGCGGATGCGCCGATCTGATCTCGCTCGTTCTCACGACGCGCGTTCTGCGCCCAGGATTCGATCGTGCGGGTGTGCGATTCTCAGGACTGCGCGCTGCTCGGGTGGTCGAAGCTACGGATTGTGCTCCCAGTCAGGTTGGTAGCCGTTGACGAGGAACGTGCGCCCAGTGCCGTTCGCGGCTGCCGTGTAGAGCTTGGCGGTTGCGAACGAGTCGTTCATGATGACTGTTCGGGTACCTGATGGTGCGAAGGCTATTTGTCGGTCGTAGTCCAACGATGTGAGGGCTGGGACAGCGGCTCCATTGATCGCTTTCGTCTTGATTCTGGAGGGGGTGCAATGGACTTCGTCGCCTTCCCAGACTTCCTCGATGACCATGTAGGCAAGGAACGCACCGTCGCTCGAGAACGTGGGCTCGCCGAGTGTCTCGCAGGTGACGCCTCGATTTGAGGCTTCGGCGCCGAATTCGTATCTCGTGAGGTCGAAGTAGCCGAGGACGTTCTCGGAAAGTCCGCTCACGTTCTCCGAGTATGCGGCGATGCGCGTCCCGTCAGCCGACCAGGTAGGTGTGCCGTGGATGTAGAAGTCCTGAACCGGTTCGCCTGGGTTCCAGTAGACGTTGACGCCACGCAGTGTTTCAACCTCGCCCGTGGCAAGCGTGATGATGGTCACGGGAGAGGTTGGCAGAACGATGCGCGTTCCGTCCGGGGACCAGTCGACCCCGAAGCTGGTACCCGTCGTGGCGAGCTTGCGCTTGCCCGTGCCGTCGGCGTTCATGAGCCACACCTCGTGGCTGGCGGCGGTTTCGTGCACGTATGCGATCTGCTGGCCGTTGGGTGACCACCGCGGCCAATAGTTCTTGTCGCCGGAGGTGAGCTTGGCCTCGTCGGTGCCGTCTGGATCGATCGTGTAGATCTGATTCGACCGAGCAAAGGCGATCTTGCCGTCGGGTTCGGTCGGCGGGGGTGTTGTCGGCGATGTCGGCGCGGGTGTCGTCGGAGGTTGTGACGCAGGGGGCTGCGTGGTGGGGATGGGTGGTCCGCTGGCGACGGCGGCGGTGAACCAGCCGGTGATGTCGAGGAGTTCGTGGGTGGGGTGAAGTTCACCCCGTTGGACGGACAGGTTGTTATGCGGCGATGCCGTCACCGCGACGGTAGTACAGGTTCTCCCAGTCGATGGGGCTGTTGTAGTTGTTCGATGAGTGCAGGCGGCGGGCGTTGAAC
>JBFWSW010000091.1:10532-14260 GCA_050248155.1 Ilumatobacteraceae bacterium | reverse complement strand
TTGTGCTCGATGACGAGCACCGTGTTGCCCTTGTCGCGCAGCTGCTGCAGCAACCCGTTCATGCGCTGGATGTCGTGGGGATGCAACCCGATCGTCGGCTCGTCGAACACGTAGGTCACGTCGGTGAGCGACGAGCCCAGGTGGCGGATCATCTTGGTGCGCTGTGCCTCGCCACCCGACAGCGTGCCCGACGGTCGGTCGAGCGACAGGTAGCCCAGCCCGATCTCGGCGAAGGACTCGAGCAGGTGGCGCAGCGACGCGAGCAGTGGCGCGACGGACGGCTCGTCCAGACCGGCCACCCAGTCGGCGAGGTCGCTGATCTGCATCGCGCACGCGTCGGCGATGCTGATCCCCTTGATCTTCGACGACCTGGCAGCCTCGCTGAGCCGCGTGCCGTCGCACTCCGGACAGGTGGTGAAGGTGATCGCCCGCTCGACGAAGGCGCGGATGTGCGGCTGCATCGCGTCGACGTCTTTCGAGAGGAACGACTTCTGGATCGTCGGGATGAGCCCCGCGTACGTGAGGTTGATGCCGTCGACCTTGATCTTGGTCGGCTCCTTGTGGAGCAGGTCGTGCAGCTCCTTCTTCGTGAACTTGCCGATCGGCTTGTCCGGATCGAAGTAGCCGCAGCCGCGGTAGATGCGGCCGTACCAGCCCTCCATGCTGTAGCCGGGGATGGTGATGGCACCTTCGTTGAGCGACTTCGAGGCGTCGTACAGCGCGGTCAGGTCGAAGTCGCTGACCGATCCCATGCCCTCGCAGCGCGGGCACATCCCACCGGCCCTGCTGAAGGTGCGCTTCTCGACCTTCTTCTCGCCGCCCTTCTGGAACGTCACCGCTCCGGCACCGCTGATCGACGCGGTGTTGAACGAGAACGCGTTCGGTGGGCCGATGTACGGCTCGCCCAGCCGGCTGAACAGGATGCGCAGCATCGCGTTGGCGTCGGTGGCCGTGCCGACCGTCGAGCGCACGTTCGCGCCCATCCGCTCCTGGTCGACGATGATCGCCGTCGTCAACCCCTCCAGCACATCGACGTCGGGGCGGGCGAGTGTGGGCATGAAGCCCTGCACGAACGCGCTGTAGGTCTCGTTGATCAGCCGTTGCGACTCGGCGGCGATGGTGCCGAACACCAGCGAGCTCTTGCCCGAACCCGACACGCCGGTGAACGCGGTCAGCCGGCGCTTCGGGATCTCGACGCTGACGTCTTTCAGGTTGTTCTCGCGCGCGCCGTGCACGCGGATCACGTCGTGGCTGTCGGAGGCACGCCCGGTCGATGGGTGCGACTTCGTGGCCTTGGTCATCTCGTCTCCGTCGGTGCGTGGCGGCTCAGCGCAGTTCCTGGATGCGGATCATGTTGCCCGCTGGGTCGCGGACCGCGCAGTCACGCACGCCGTACGGCTGTTCCATCGGCTCCTGCACGATCTCGACGTCACCGGCCTGCAGCTGCTCGAACGTGCCGTCGAGGTCGGGCGTGGCGAGGAGCAGCATGCCGTAGGTGCCCTTCGCCATCATCTCCTCGATCGTGCGCCGCTCGTCGTCGGTGATGCCCGGGTCCGCCGCCGGGGGTGCGAGGACGATCGAGGGGAGCGTCTGGCCGGCAGGACCGACGGTGATCCAGCGCATGCCGCCGTACCCGACGTCGTTGCGCACCTCGAAGCCGAGGGTGTCGCGGTAGAAGGCGAGCGAGGCGTCGGGATCGGTGTGCGGGAGGAAGCTCGAGTGAATGCTGATGTCCATGCCGGCCACCCTAGGAACCGACGCGAACCGTCGCTTCTCGATTCCTGACCGGTCTGCTCACCTGCTTCGAGACGCAGGTGGGCATGCCCTCGGTGGAGCGTGCTGCTGCTCGTCGGTACGTGCTGGGTGACATGCCGACGAGTTCGGTGAAGCGGGTGCTGAACGTCCCCAGCGACGAGCAGCCGACCTCGAAGCACACGTCCGTCACGCTGCGGTCACCCCGTCGCAGCAGCGACATGGCCCGCTCGATGCGGCGGGTCATGAGGTACGCGTAGACGGATTCGCCGTAGGCCTGGCGGAACTGGCGGCTCAGGTGCCCGGCCGACATGTGCGCTCCGCGAGCCAGCGCCTCGACGTCGAGCGGCTGCTGGTACTCGCGGTCGATCCGGTCGCGCACGCGCCGCAGCGCGGCGAGGTCGCGCAGCCGCTGCTCGTTCGTCGTCGCCATCAGTCGACCCGTACGAGCTCGCGCACGCGGGCCAGGAGCACCTCGAGCGCCGGCTCGTTCATCCCGCCCTGCGGGAAGATGACGTCGGCGTGGCGCTTGCTCGGTTCGATGAACTGCTCGTGGCTCGGTCGGACCGTCGCCAGGTACTGCGTGATGATGCTCTCGGTCGTCCGGCCGCGGTGCTCGACGTCGCGCAGCAGGCGGCGGATGAGCCGGATGTCGGCATCGGTGTCGACGAACACCTTCAGATCGAAGCGCTCGCGCAACGTGGGCTCGTACAGCACGAGGATGCCCTCGACGACGACGATGCGCGACGGCGCGACCATCCGCACCTCGGGGCTGCGGGTGTAGTTGGCGTAGTCGTAGATCGGCACCGGCACGGCTGCCCCGGCGGACAGCGCGGCCATGTGGTCGTTCAGCAGCTGCCAGTCGAACTCGTCGGGATGGTCGTAGTTCGCGAGCTTGCGCTCGTCGAGCGGCTGGTGGTTGCGAGAGACGTAGTACGAGTCGAGCTTGATCAGCGAGAGGTGCTGTTCACCCGTGAGCTCGGCCAGGCGTTCGCTCACGGTGGTCTTGCCCGAGCACGTCCCACCGGCCACCCCGATGAGGAACGGACGACCCGTGACAGCGCGCTGTGGCCGGTCGCTCATCGCTCGACGACACTACTGGCGACGGCTCGCCGCACCTCTTCGTGAGGGGCGACCGGGCGGGGGTGCTTGTAACGCGGGTGCGGTCGCGACAAGGCTACGCAGCGTGAACGCCGAGAACGACGTGCCCAGCCTGTCCGAGCGCCAGCGAGCGATCATCGAGTTCGAGGCGACCTGGTGGATGCACGACGACGCGCGCGACTCGATGATCCGTGCGCGTTTTGCCTGCTCGGCGGAGGAGTACTATCAGGAACTCAATCAGCTGCTCGATCATCCTGGGGCCTTGTCGGTCGATCCGCTCGTGGTGCGACGTCTCCGTCGCAACCGTGAACGTCGCCGCCGTGCCCGCATCGATGGCCCAGCGGGAACGACACGTACCGGTGAGCAAGGAGGCATGAACGCATGAGCAGCGACCAGCCACGGCGGCGCGAATCCAGCGGTTCGCCGGGCTCGCCGATGGGTTCCACAGCGGCGATCATCATCGCCATCGTCGCCGTGGTGGCCGGCTTCCTCATCCTCCGTTCGATCGGCGATGACGACGACGGCGGCGACGCGCTGACGCCGAGCAGCAGCACCACGCCCGACACGACGCCGGCCTCGGTCACCACCCCGACTTCGCCCCCGTCGACCACACCCCCGTCGACCACGTTCGTGCCGGTCACCGAGGGCGCGACCGCCGTTGTGGCCAACGCGTCGACGGTCAACGGCGCCGCCGGACGGCTCACCACCGCGCTGCTCGGCAAGAACTTCACCATGGGCGAGGCGACCAACGCCACCGTGAAGGTCGAGGACAGCCTCGTCTACTACGACGACACCGACCCCGAGGCGCTCGACGTCGCCAACTCGATCGCGTTCTACATGGGCGGCATCGAGGTGCAGCCGATGCCGTCGCCGCC
>JBFWSW010000091.1:5055-10432 GCA_050248155.1 Ilumatobacteraceae bacterium | reverse complement strand
CCGCCGACGCAGACGATGACCTTCTTCGCGCCCGCGTCGAGCGCCTGATCGATGAGCTCGCCGGTGCCGGCGGTGGTCGCAGCCATCGCGTCGTTGTGCTCGGCCCCGCCGATGAGGGCGAGGCCCGACGCTCGGGCCATCTCGATGACCGCCACCTCACGGTGGAGGCGCCATTCGGCCTCGACCGGTTCGCCGAGCGGTCCGGTGACAGTGGAGCTGCGGTTGGCACCGCCCAGCGCCTCGAGCGTGCCCTCGCCGCCGTCGGCGACCGGCACCTCGGTGCAGTCGTGGCCCAGCTCCCAGCACGCGTGACCGATCGCTGCCGCAACCTCTCGGGCCGTGGCGGACCCCTTGTACTTGTCGACCGCTGCCACCACACGCACGTTCGAGAGCTTAGGGTGCGACCTGATGAGAGCTTCAGATTCCCCGACGCCCTCCGATGCGACCGACCTGGGTGCGGTCGCCCAAGCTCGGCTCGTCGCGACGGGTGAGGTCGCCCCCGGCGAACTGGTCGAGCGGGCGATCGCAGCCGCCGAGGCCGTCAACCCGGCGATCAACGCGATCATCCATCCTCGCTTCGATGCGGCCCGGACAGAGGCCGCGACTGCCACCGGTCCGTTCGCCGGCGTGCCGATCGTCGTCAAGGACCTCGGTTGCGCGATGGCCGGTGAGCCCCACCACCAAGGCGTGCGCGCGCTGAAGGCGATCGACCATCGCGCCCCGGAGGACTCTGCGATGTACCACCGCTTGCGCGCCGCGGGGTTCGTCGTGATCGGTCGCACCAACACGCCGGAGTGGGGGAGCACCATCACCACCGAGCCGCTCGCGTACGGGCCGACGCGCAACCCGTGGAACCTCGACCACTCGACCGGCGGCTCGTCGGGAGGTTCGGCGGCCGCGGTGGCGGCCGGCATCGTCGCTGTCGGGCACGCGAACGACGGTGGTGGGTCGATCCGCATCCCCGCGTCCGAGTGCGGCCTCGTCGGCCTGAAGCCGTCGAGGGGGCGTGTCTCGCTCGCCCCGGCGACCGGCGAGAGCTGGATGGGCGCGACGATCGACGGGGTGGTGACGAGGTCGGTCGTCGACACGGCCGCGCTGCTCGACGTGCTCGCCGGCTACGAGCCGGGTGACCCGTACATGGCGCCGCCCTTCGACCGGCCGCTCGTCGACGAGGTCGGCGCCGATCCGGGCACGCTGCGCATCGGGGTGCTCGACCATCCGCCACTCGGAGCCGACGGCCACCCCGACTGCACAGCCGCAGTCGCCGATGCCGCCGCACTGCTGACCAGGCTCGGGCACGAGGTCGATGACGGTTGGCCGGCGGCGATCGGCGACCCGTCCTTCGGCGAGCACTTCCGCAACATCGTCGCGACGTGGACCGCGAACGACATCGCCGAGCTCGAGCAGATCATCGGTCGACCGGTCACCGACGGCGACATCGAGGCCGACAACATGACGCTGGGCGAGATCGGCAAGGCGCTCTCGGCCCAGCAGTACGTGGCTGCGATGCTCGAGGTGCACCGTTGGTGCCGCGGCGTGCTGGCGTGGTGGCACCCCGCCGACGGCAGTCGCGGCTACGACATCCTGGTGACGCCGACGATCGCTGCTCCGCCGCCGAAGATCGGGTACCTGTCCGAGCCGGGCAAGGGGTACCGCATCTTCGAGCTGCTGCAGTACACGGCCCAGTTCAACGTGACGGGCCAGCCGGCGATCAGCCTGCCGCTGCACATGACATCGGACGGCTTGCCCGTCGGCGTCCAGCTGGTCGCCGCCTACGGTCGCGAGGACCTGCTCGTGCGCCTCGCCGCGCAGATCGAGGCGGCCGCACCATGGAGCGCACGCCGCCCACCCGTCCACGCCTGACTCCCGTTCCTCGGCACTGCCAAGTCGCTGAGCGACCAACGACTGCCAAGGTTGGCGTGACCATCCGTTTCTCGGCGGTGCGAGGTCGCTGAGCGACGTGGGACTGCCAGAGTTGGGCGGACGGCGCCGGCTGGACGCGAAACCCGACCTGTTGGGTAGCCTTTCCTGCATGGCCGTCACCGTTCGGATTCCCACCACCATGCGCCCCATCGCCGGCGGCAGCTCGACCGTGCAGGTCGAGGGCGGCACGCTCGCCGAGGTGCTGAAAGCGCTCGAGGCGGCGCACCCCGGGTTCGGCGAGCGGCTGTTCGACGACGCCGGCTCGCTGCGCAAGTTCGTGAACGTCTTCGTCGCCGACGACGACGTGCGCTACCTCGACGGCCTCGACACCAAGGTGCCCGACGGCGAGACCGTCAGCATCATCCCCGCCGTCGCCGGCGGCTGACGCTCGGCGCCGCTTCAGCCCGGCTCCGTCGGCGGAACCGGAAGCGGTGACGGCACCTCGCCCGGCTGATCGGTCGAGCCGATCCCCGGGCCGCTGTCCATGATGTTCGGTGCGGGCAACGGCAGCACGTCGGGCAGTGGCGGGATGTCGCCCGAGAAGCCAACCGCCTGAGCGGTGTGCGCGGCCAGCGCTCGCTCGTGGTACGCCTCGAGCGCGGCCTGGTTCTCGGGGTCGTGGTACCAGGCGCCGTCGACCATCACGCCCTTCGTGCCGTTGCGGATCGCGTGGATGTCGTCGCCCAGGATCGTGCTGCGGAGCACGAGCGAATGGGCGATCGCCAGCACGAACCAGCGGTGCTCGCGGATCAGCTCTTGGGCGAAGGCGTACCGCTCGGCCAGCTTGGCCTCGACGCGCTGGTCGAGCTCGTTGCCGGTCTCGATGCCGAACCCCGACGGCACCGACGGCGACGAGAAGGTGTCACCCATCGCGGCGCGGCGCAGCATCCTCGTGGCGAGACCGGTTGCCGCGGCGAGGTCGCCGCCGACGCCGAAGCTGTTGTCGCCGCCGAAGAACTCACGCTCGGCCGCGAGTGACACGATCGAGCAGACCAGGTCGATGTCGGCGTCGCCACGCCAGTCGAACTTGCGGTCTTCCTTCGGGATCCACGCGACGAACCCGCCGACCGCGCCGCGTTGCTCGATCGTCGCGATGTCGATCACGTCCCGTGGGCGGAGGAGATGGGTCGCGACGGCATGGCCGGCCTCGTGGATGGCCGTCTCCCAGCGCTCGAGCTCGGTCGAGGCGGTGCCGTCGGAGAGCCCGTGCACCTTGAACGTCCGCGCCTCGAGCATGTCGGCGAACGTGACGAAGTCGCGTCCTGCGCGCGTGGCCACGAGCAGTGCCTCGTTCACCATGTCCTTGATCAGCGCACCGCTGCCGCTCGGTGTGCGGATCGCCATCTGCTCGATCTGCTCGGACGTGACCTGATGACGGATCTTGTCGAGATAGCCCTCGAAGGTGCGGATGCGGCCCTCGAGGTTGGGGTAGCCGACGTGGTACTTGCGGTCGATCCGGCCGGGGCGCAGCAGCGCAGCGTCGAGCGCCTCGGGCATGTTCGTCGCGAAGATCGACAGCATGCGGTAGCGGGGCGGCGCCTTCGGCGGGATGTTCAAGAACGCGCGCAGCCGGCGGCTGACGAAACCGCGAGGCTTCTTGAGCCCCGACATCTCGGTCAGGATGCGCTGGAGCGTCCCCATCCCGCCGCCGCCCATGCCGCCCGGCATCACGAGGTCGAAGCGGCCGCCACGCCGGGTCGTCGCATCATCGGCCGGTCGCGACGCGAACAGGTCCTCGGCCAGCAGCGCCTGCGCGTTCATCGAGAGGTAGTGCGTTCCGTTGCAGCTGTTGAGCCCGAGCTCGTCGGCCCGGGTCCGGATGAACTCGCCCGAGGTCATGCCGCGGTTGCCGAGCGTATCGGCCTCGTCGTAGAAGGCGATGACACCGCCGTAGCGCAGCGACAGCTTGCGCAGCCGGCGGAACAGCAGGGCGACCTTCAGGATGCCGATGCCGAAGAACATGTTGATGAACGCGCCGGGCTCGACGAACACGAAGGGCTTGCCGGTCTCGCCGGCCACGGCCTCGGCCATCAGCGTCTTGCCGGTGCCGGGTGGACGCCACAGCAGGATGCCGCCCGGGACGTGGCCGCCCTTCGACTCGATCTCCTCCGGCTTGTCGAGAAACATCACGTTCTCGCGCACGCGCGCCAGCACCTTGTCCTGGCCGTAGACGTCGCTGAAGCGAGTCGTGATGTCCTGCGGCATGAACGTCTCGATGCCACCGCGCGAGAGCAGGTAGAAGATGCCGATGAACTGGAACATGCCGAACGCGAGGCTGAAGAAGATCTGGAAGAAGAAGGGCAGCCCGCGATCGCCGAAGGGTTCGTAGAGGAGGTGGTGGGGTGCCTCGGCGATGGCGGTGACGAAGCCGACGCCCCAGATCGCCGAGAAGATGTAGAGCACGATGACCAGCCAGATGGTCACCCGCACCAGCCGTGCCAGCCGGAACCGCAGCCACGGGTTGCGCCGGTCCCAGAACCGGTTCCAGCGGCCCCACACGTGGTGCGTCCAGAAGCCGTGGTAGCGCACCCAGCGCTCGCTGATCAGGTTGTGGATCTGGCGCACCACCTCGATGCCGGCGAGCACGAGGATCCACCACTTGTCCTCGACCTGCTCGCGCGCCGCATCGCTCCAACTCATGATCGGCACCTGGCTGTGGCGCAGCGCGATCACGTAGCCGAGCACCACGGCGAGGATGATCAGCACCTTCACCCGATCGAAGAACATCAGCTTGCGCCGCGTCCTCGGCTCGCGCCGGTCGGGCTCGGCTTCGTGGATGGTGATCACCTCGGGAGGGCTGAGCGGCGCGGTCACAGATCGATCCTCCACGAATCGAGCACGTCGAAGATCTCGTCCTGGTTCGCCTCGAAGCAGGCGGCCGAGCAGTAGAGATCGAGGATGTAGACGCGTTGTCGCGTCGGGTCGAGGAACACCTCTCGCGCCTGCGACAACCACTCGTCGTCCGACGTGGCACGGTGGTTGAACATCGCGACGGCACCACTGATGCCGTCCTTGGTGCGCAGCGGTTGGTCGAGCACGACCTCCCACGTGTCCTCGAGTCCGGTCGCGGGGTTGACCGGGTCGAACTCGAACCCGATCGAGCGGAGGTCGGCGATCGACAGGCGCTCGCTCAACGACGGGACGACCTCGATGATCTGCGCCGTGCCGACGGGCCGGTCACCGTCGAACGCGGCGGCGTTGTCGGCGTCGGCCGGTCGGTTGGAGTCGATCGTCCACAGTCGGAGCGGCGTCGAGGTGGCCTGACCGTCGACGCGGCCCTCGAGGAACTCGGCGGTCTGGTCGAACACCGTCCACTCGCGCGGCACCTTGAAGTACACGCCCTCCGCAGCGTCGTGCGGGTACTCGAACTCGGGCTCGCCGCACGCGGTGACGAGGACCGAGAGCGCGACCACGCCTCCCACCGCCGACCACCACGTCCCCCTGCCCATCTCGG
>JBFWSW010000091.1:0-4955 GCA_050248155.1 Ilumatobacteraceae bacterium | reverse complement strand
GTCGCGTACTCGTCAGATGTGGGGACTCAGAAGTCCTCCATGCCTCCACCCGGGTGGGCGTGCGCCGCCTCTTCGGGCTTGTCGGCCACCACGGCCTCGGTGGTGAGGAACAGGGCCGCGATCGAAGCTGCGTTCTGCAGCGCCGACCGGGTGACCTTGGCCGCATCGATGATGCCGAGCTTGACCAGGTCCTCGTAGTCGCCGGTCGCCGCGTTCAGACCCTCGCTGCCGCTCAGGCCCTTGACCCGCTCGACCACCACGCCGCCTTCCATGCCGGCGTTCTCGGCGATCTGCTTGATCGGGGACTCGAGGCTCTTGGCCACCATGCGGGCACCCGTCGCCTCGTCACCGGTCAGGCCCTCGGCGACCTTCAGCACGGCGGCCTGCGAGCGGAGCAGCGCCACACCGCCGCCGGGCACGACGCCCTCTTCGATGGCGGCCTTGGTGGTGCTCACCGCGTCCTCGATGCGGTGCTTCTTCTCCTTCAGCTCGACCTCGGTGGCCGCGCCGACCTTCAGCACGGCGACGCCGCCGCTCAGCTTGGCGAGGCGCTCCTGGAGCTTCTCGCGGTCGTAGTCGCTGTCGGTGTTGTCGATCTCGGTCTTGATCTGGTTGATCCGGCCCTTGATGTCGTCTTCCGACCCCGCACCTTCGACGATGGTGGTCTCGTCCTTGGTGATGATGATCTTCTTGGCGGTGCCGAGCAGGTCGAGGGTGACGTTCTCGAGCTTGAGACCGACCTCCTCGCTGATGACCTGGCCACCGGTGAGGATGGCGATGTCCTGCAGCATGGCCTTGCGGCGCTCGCCGAAGCCCGGGGCCTTCACGGCCGCCGACTTGAACGTGCCGCGGATCTTGTTGACGACGAGCGTGGCGAGCGCCTCGCCCTCGACGTCCTCGGCGATGATGACGAGCGGGCGGCCGCTCTGCATGACCTTCTCGAGCACGGGCAGCATGTCGCGCACCGA
Source organism: Ilumatobacteraceae bacterium (assembly GCA_050248155.1). Classification (GTDB taxonomy): domain Bacteria; phylum Actinomycetota; class Acidimicrobiia; order Acidimicrobiales; family Ilumatobacteraceae; genus VFMC01. The sequence goes on along the minus strand of JBFWSW010000091.1, from coordinate 3,987 downwards.
GCTGATCTTCGAGCCGACGAGGAGCAGGTAGGCGTCGTCGAGCGAGGCCTCCATGCGATCGGTGTCGGTGACGAAGTACGGCGAGATGTAGCCCTTGTCGAAGCGCATGCCCTCGACGAGGTCCATCTCCATGCCGAAGGTCTGGCTCTCCTCGACGGTGATGACGCCGTCCTTGCCGACCTTGTCGATCGCCTCGGAGATCATCTGGCCGATCTCTGCGTCAGCAGCCGAGATGGACGCGACCTGCGCGATCTGATCCTTCGAGTCGACCTCCTTCGAGAGGCTCTTGATCGACGCGACGGCGGCCTCGACGGCTGCCTCGATGCCCTTCTTGAGGGTCATCGGGTTGGCGCCGGCGGCAACGTTGCGCAGACCCTCGCGGACCATGCTCCACGCGAGCACCGTGGCCGTCGTCGTGCCGTCACCGGCGACGTCGTCGGTCTTCTTGGCGACTTCCTTGACGAGCTCGGCACCGATCTTCTCGTACGGGTCCTCGAGGTCGATCTCCTTCGCGATCGACACGCCGTCGTTGGTGATCGTGGGCGCGCCCCACTTCTTCTCGAGCACGACGTTGCGGCCCTTCGGCCCGAGCGTGACGCGCACGGCGTCGGCGAGCTTGTTCATGCCCGCTTCGAGCGATCGACGAGCCTGCTCGTCGAATGCGATCATCTTCGGCATCGATATTCCTCCACTTTGAGGGCTGACGGTACGTTCGGCCTCCCCGCCCAGCGTGCTTCGCACTCGGGCGACGAGAGTGCTAGCACTCTATGTCGTGGAGTGCTAACGAGCAACACCGTGGCTGCGGGGCCCCGGCAGCCACGCAAGTGCCGCCGCGGCGAGGTGCACCACGCCGATCAGCACGAACCCGACCGTGGTGCTCCGCCCGCCGAGCAACTGCCCGCCGAGCACGGCCCCGAGCGCCGACGCGCCCAGCTTCGCGCTGGCGCCGAGGGTGAACACCGTCGCGCGCAGATCGGCCGGGGCGCCGGCCACCCGCACGGCGAACAGGCCGACGAGCAGCGGACCGTCGAGCATCCCGACCAGGCCCCCGCCGAGCAGCAACGCCGGCCACCACTCGGTCACGGCCATGCCGGCGAGGACCACCCCGGTCGCGGCGAGGGTCACAGCGACCACGCGTTCGGGGTGCGCCGGCGACGGCCGCCGTGTCATCAGCAACGACCCGAGCAACCCGCCGACGGCGAGCACGGTGAACAACTGGCCGGCGTCGTTGGTGGGCCGGTCGGCGGCGCGGGTGGCGGCGACCGCCGCGAAGGTCAGCCCCCCGATCCCGACGAACGCAACGGTGGTCGACAGGGTGACCGCCCGGAGCGGGGCCGAGTCCCGGATCGCGGCGAGCGCCGGGCGCACGCCCGGCTTGTACGTGCCGGGTTCGGCTGAGGACGAGGCCGGCCTGGTGCGCAGGCCCTGCGAGACGGCCGACCCGAGCAGGACGGCGGCCGCCAACGCGATCGTCGCGGCCGAGGCGTCGACGGTGGCGGCGACGACGGTGACGAGCGCCGGCGCCAGCAACCCCGCGACGTTGTAGCTGAAGGAGTCCCATGCGTGGACGGTCGTCGCGCCGTCACGGACGAGGGTGCGGTCGGCGGCGGCGCTGATGCCGCCCGAGAAGGTGGGCTCGGCCAGCGCAACCACCACGCACAGGCCGACGGCCAGCGCGACAGGGGCGTGCCCGATCAGCCCGGCCAGGCCGGCGACGGCTGCGGCGGTCATCGCAGCGGCGATCCGCACGGCGTTCCACATGTTGCCCGAACGGTCGAGCCACGTGCCGAGGACCGGTCCGCTGACGATCTGCGGGAACGAGGTCGCAGCGACGAGCACGCCTGCCCATGCTGCGGACACGTCGCGCTGGACGCAGAGGAGCACCAGCGCGAGCGACACACCTTCGCTCGGCGTCCGAGCGAGCGAGGCCGCGATCACGAACCGGCGCACTGGCGCGCGCCGGGCGCCCGAGCTCATCGCGCCGGCCGGTAGCTCTCGAGCACCACGGTCGTCAGCGTCTCGACCGCGCCGTAGTCGTCACGAAAGCTGGTGAGCAACCGCTGCAGACCCTCTGTTCCGGCGCACGACACGTGCACCTGGTAGTCGGTGCGGCCGGTGACGTGGGCGAGCCAGGTGACCTCGTCGCGCTCGGTGAGCACGTCGTGGAACCGGTTGCCACCGGCGACGCGGACGTCGATGACGGCCTGGAGCGTGCGGCCGAACGCGGCCTGGTCGATGTCGGTGGTGAACCGCCGGATGACCCCGGCGCGCACGAGCTTGCGCACGCGCTCGGCGGCCGCGTTCGGCGAGAGCCGCACCCGTGCCCCGAGCTCGCTCCAGCCGATCCGAGCGTCGTCTGCAAGTACACGGAGGATCTCTCTGTCGATTGCGTCGATCGATGCTGGATTCGCTGCCATCGAGCGAATTCTGCCACGAGATCCGCCGCCGACGCAGCCTCCGTCCGGCGACACTCTGAGACATGACACATGCCGAGCTCATCACGACCCTGGCCGGCCGGATCCGCGAGGCGGGCCCCGAGATCGCGCTCGGCGAGCTGCGCGCCGCGCACGCGCCGATCTGCGACCCCGACGGTGTCGTCGCCCCTCACGACACCCTTGCCGTCTTCTACGTGTGGGCCGTCGACCGCCTGATCGCCGGTGGTCTCAGCGACCTCGAGATCCTGTGGCACCCGCTGGTCGACACGCGCTCTCCTCGCGCGTGGTGGGACGACGCGACGCTGCACTCGGACGCGGCGCACCGATCGTTCGTGCCCTCCACGCTCGCGAGGTCGGGAGAGCCCGCTCCGATCGAGCTCCGCTCCCTCGCCGCCGCCTGACGAGCTCGCGCACACGAACGACGCCTCCGGTCGCCCCGCGACGCGGCAGCCCACCTAGTGTGCCGCCGTGCAGATCGTGGTGGTGGGAGGTGGCGTCGCGGGGCTGGGCTCGGCGCTCACGCTGGCACGGCGCGGGCATCGCGTCACGGTGCTCGAGCGCGACGACACGCCGATGCCCGAGTCGGCCGACTCGGCCTTCGAATGGGACCGGCGTGGAGCCCCTCAGGTGCGGCACAGCCATGCGTTCCTCGCCCGGTTGCGCAACACGCTGCGCGAGCACTACCCGGACGTCCTCGAGTCGTTGCTCGAGGCCGGTGCCAACGAGGTCCGCTTCGGCGAGACGCTGCCCCCCGCCATGACGGGGTTCGTGCCCGAGCCGGGTGACGACGAGCTGGCGATGGTCGCTTGCCGCCGCACGACGTTCGAGTGGGTCGTGCGGCGCGCCGCGCTGGCCGAGGGTCGGGTCGAGCTGCGCACGGGCGTCGCCGTCGCAGGTCTCGCGGCGAGCGGTGGCGATGGGGTACCGCTGGTCACCGGTGTCCGACTCGCCGATGGCACCCAGCTCGACGCCGACCTGGTCGTCGCGGCCGTCGGTCGTCGCGGCGGCGTGCTGGAGTGGTTGGACCAGGTCGGCGCGCGGCACGTGCCCGAGACGGTCGACGACACCGGCATCGTGTACTTCTCGCGCTTCTACCGCATGCTGCCCGACCGTGAGGTGCCGCAGCGCAACGGCGTGATCGGTGGCGACCTCGGGTACTTGAAGTACGGCGTGTTCGCCGGCGACAACGACACGTTCTCGATCACGCTGGCGACGCCCACCGACGACGACGCGCTGCGCCGGCTGCTCGCCGACCCGGAGGTGTTCGAGCGCACGGCGCGTCAGCTCACCGCGGCCGAGCCTTGGCTCGACGGCCGAGCCGAGCCGATCACCGAGGGAGTGCACGTCATGGCCGGGCTGGTCAACCGGTGGCGCGACTTCGTCGCCGACGGCGAACCGGTCGCGCTCGGGCTGATCCCGGTCGGCGACGCGGTGCTGTGCACGAACCCGCTGTACGGCCGCGGGTGCAGCACCGGCTTCTGGGGTGCCCAGCTGGTTGCCGAGGCGGTGGACGCCTGCGGCGACGACCTGCGCTCGCTCGCCCTGCACTACG
>JBFWSW010000090.1:0-14605 GCA_050248155.1 Ilumatobacteraceae bacterium | reverse complement strand
GCGGCCGAGGAACGCCCGCCCACCGATCAACATGCCCTCCGGTTGCGGGCTGCCGCCACGATCGGGCAGCAGCGGCTCGCGCAATTGCGCTGCCCGCGAGCCGATCTCGTCCATCGGCACAGGCAGTGCGTACACCGACCGCCCTTGCTCGAAGCCGCCGGGGACGGTCTCGAAGTAGTCGGGGAACGGGCGCCACACGAACTCGAGGTTCGGGTTCTGTTCGAGCTCGTCGATCACCCTGGGACCGTTCTGCAGGAACGCCTCACGCATCGCCGCCGGCACGCGATCGCCGACCGTCGACTGGAGGTACTCGCGGCCGAGCTCGATCGAGTCGTCGATCCCCGCGCGCACGATCGCGGCGTTGCCGGGGATCCAGATGCCACCACCCGAGTAGGCGGTCGTGCCGCCGAATCGGTCGGTCTTCTCGATCAACAACGTGCGCATGCCACGCGTCGCCGCGCACAGCGCACCGACCATGGCACCCGCACCGGAACCGACGACGACGAAGTCGAACGTCTCGTCCGCATGGGCAACGCTCACGAACTCTCCTGCAGGTGCTCGACGAACCATTCACGAGCGACCTCGCTCGCGAAGGGAAAGTGGGTCGTGTAGAACGCGTAGTGATCGCCGTGGAACGTGACGAGCTTCTTCGGCTCGAGCGCACGGCTGTACGCCTCGAGGCAGTCCTCGGCCATCGTGGTGACGTCCTCGAGCGCGACGATCATCAGCAACGGCGTCGGGCTGATCCGGTCGATGATCGCCGCGGGCTCGTACTCGCCGTACATCTCGAGGCTCTTCAGCGTGATCCGGTTCGGCCACTTCGAGCGCAGCTCGGGCGGCAACGCCGCGTAGTACGCCGCCGACGGCGCTGTGTCGGGCACCTGCTGCACCGTCTCGGCCTCCTCGCCACGCGCCCGCGCGAGGCGGTCGGCGTTCCATCGGCGGCGCATGTCGGCCAGGCCGTCGGGCGTGTAGCGGCGAAGCTGGTTGCGTGCACCGCTGACGGTGAAGCACTGCGACACCACGCACTTCACCCGGCGATCGTGCGCGGCGACCGTCAACACGTGACCTCCCGAGTAGCTGGTGCCCCAGATGCCGATCCGGCTCGCGTCGACCTCGGGCTGCGTGCACAGGAACGTGATGCCGTCGCGGTAGGCGCGCTGCTGGGCGATGGGATCGAGCTCGAGGCGCGGCAGCCCGTCGCTCTCGCCGCAGTACGGATGGTCGTAGACCAGCACGACGAAGCCGGCGTCGGCGAACACCTGGTGGTACGGATGGTCGAGGAACAGCTCCTTCACGCTGCCGAACCCGTTGGTCACGACCAGCGCCGGATGTGGCCCCTCGCCTTCCGGGACGAACAGCCACCCCCGCAGCATCAGCCCGCCCGAGACGAACTCGACGTCGCGCTTCACGGTTCCCATCTCGGGTTGAGGCTCGTGCGCAGCTCGAAGGTGCGGGTGTAGCCGGTGTAGCTGATCCGCCATTCACCATCGACCTTCGTGTACCGGTCGTCGTAGAAGGCGGCGCCGTGCAGCTGCGTGTTGACACGGCGGTTGAAGACGAAGTCCTGCAGAGCCCACACGCCGGTGGCCGTCGTGGGCGACGTCAGCTCGATCTCGGGATGGTGCACCGTGTGCGACGAGAGCACCTCCGGTCCGAGTCCGTTGCGGAGCATCTCGACGATCGCCTCCCGGCCGCTCGTCTCCCACCGGCCGGAGTCGTACGACACCGAGGCGTCCTCCGTGAACGTGTCGACGATGTCGTCCCACAACTTCAGGTCGACGCAACGCAGGTACTTGTACTTCAGTCGCTTGATGGCCTCGATCTCGAGGAGGTCGTTCGGTTCCATGATCAGTCGAAGTACGCCGCACGCACTGCGGGGTCGGCGCGCACCTCGTCGGGGGAGCCGTCGGCGATGACCCGACCGAGCTCGAGCACGGTGATCTGCTCGCAGTGGTCCATCACGAACGGCACGTTGTGCTCGACCAGCACGATCGCGCAGCTGTGCTCGTTGCTCACCTGGCGGATGAGCCCACCGAGGCGCAGCCACTCGGTCTCGTCGAGACCCGACGTCGGTTCGTCCAACAACAGCAGCTTCGGGCGGTCGATCAAGGCGCGGGCCAGTTCGACCTGGCGGGCCAGTCCGATCGGCAACGAGGCTGCCGGTTGATCGATGACGGCTGAGAGGCCGCACATCTCGGCCATCTCGGCCGCTCGCTCACGCCGCTCGCGCTCGTGACGCCGGCGCGGTGGCCACGCGAGGAAGTCGGCGGGAAGGCCGCCACCGCCACCGTGGTGCTCGAGCGCGACGAGCAGGTTGTCAGCCACGCTCAATCGACCGAAGACCTGCACGCGCTGGAACGTGCGCCGCACGCCGTGCCGGGCTCGCTTGGTGGGCGACCACGCAGTGACGTCGGTGCCCGACATCTGCACCGTGCCCGAGTTCGGCCGACGCAGTCCGGAGATCACGTCGAAGAGCGTGGTCTTGCCGGCGCCGTTCGGTCCGATCAAGCCGCGTACCGTCCCCGGCCGCACCCGCATCGACGCACCGTCGACGGCGCGGATGCCGCCGAACTGCACGACGATGTCGTCGAGCGCGAGCACCGGTTGTGCCTCGACCACCGTGCTCATGGCGTCGCTCCGGCGTGCGCGGCGGCGGCCTGCTTGCCGAGGTAGATCTCGTCGACCAACGACTGCGGCAACTGGCTCGACTTGCCGCGCCAACGGACTCGCCCGGTGCCCAGCAGCACGATCTCGTCGACCAGCTCCATCGCCCGAGCCGCGTGCTCTTCGATGAGCACGATCGTGACGCCCGCCTCGCGCAGCTGCGCCATCGCCTGGAACACGACGTTGGTCGACGTCGGCGACAGCCCGAGCGACGGCTCGTCGATCACGAGCACCTTCGGTGGCCGCTCGAGCAACGGTGCGAGCGTGAGCATCTGCTGCTCGCCACCGGACAGCAGCTGCGCTTGCTGCTTGCGCCGTTGCGACAGGATCGGGAACCGGGTGAGCGCGCGCTGACGCTCGTCGCCATCGCGGATCCACACCATCGCGTTGTCCTCGACACTGAGGTCGGGGAAGATGCCGCGGTACTCGGGCGACAGGAGCAAGCCGTCACGCGCCCGCTCGTACGGCGCCTTCGCCGTGATGTCCTGGCCGAAGTAGTGGACGCTGCCCGACGTGGCCGGCAGCAGACCGGCGATCACCGCGGCGAGCGTCGACTTCCCTGCGCCGTTGGGGCCGAGGATGCAGACTGCGCTGCCCGGGGCGACGTCGAGATCGACGTCGTACAAGACGTTCACCTCGCCGTAGCCGGCGCGCACGCCAGACAGCGACAGGGCCTGGCCGGCGTCGGTGGTCTCGTTGCGGACGACCGCGACGCCGGTGTCCACAGTCGACTCGGTGGGTGCCGAGGCCGCAGCCCGATCGCGGCGCGCCTGGCGCTTCAGCTGCCTCGACAGCCCCATCACCGCCATGAACCCGTCGGGGTTCTGCGCGAGGGTGATCGCACCGAGGCCGAAGAGGATCGGCGGGATGAGCGTGCTGTCGGTGAGATGCCGCAACGCCTCGGGCATCAGGAAGTACAGCAACCCCGAGACGAGCGCGCCGCCGATGCGGCGCACACCGAACACCACCATCACGGCGACCCAGATGAGCCCGACCGTCGTCGGGAAGTCGCCGCCGGTGATGCGCGTGTTGTTCACCGCGAGCAGCGAGCCACCGAAGCCGGCGATCGCAGCCGACACACCGAACAGCGCGAGCTTGGGCAGCAGGATCGACGCGCCCGACGTGCTCGCCGCGGCCTCGGACGAACGGATCGCCACCATCAACCGGCCCGTCGGCGAACGCAACAAGTTGCGCACGGCCAGCGCGAGCACGCCGAAGATGCCGAGGTACAGCATCGCTCGCGATGCCGGGTCGCCGAAGTCGAACGGACCGATGTCTGGCAACCGCAGCGGTCGTCCGGTCGACCCGCCGCTGAACCAGTCGAGCTGGAACAGCATCTGATCGGCCATGAACCCGGCCGCGAGCGTCGCCAGGGCGAGCGCCAGACCACCGAGGCGCAGCGACGGCAACGCCACGACCAACCCGACCACGCACGACGCCGCTGCGCCGATGATCGCGGCGACGAAGAACGGCACGCCGTGCGCGGTGCACAGCCCCGCCGTCATCGCACCGACGGTCACGAACGCAGCCTGCGCGAGCGACACGAGGCCTCCCGCACCGGTGATGACGACGAACGACAGGAACACGATGCCGAGGGCGATGCTCTTGGCCGTCACGCCGGCGTTGAAGGTGGATGCCGTCTGGATCCACACGATCAGAGCGACCGTGGCAACCGCCCACGGGAGACCGCGGCGCCACTTCGGCAGGTCGGCCAGGTAATCGGCCGGCGGCGGGTCGTCGGCCACTTGCCCGGCGACCCGGCCCCGCTGCCGCCCCAGCAGCACCAGCGCGGCGAGCAGCACGATGAACGGGACCGACGCGCGCAGCCCGGGGAGCAGCCGGGCCTGCAGGTGCACGTAGCCGGCGAGCATGCTCTGCAGCAGCCCGATCGCCAGACCGGCGAGCATTGCGATCGGGATCGACCGGAACTTCGCCAACGCCGCACCTGCCGCCGACACGAACATCAGCAAGGTGAACTGGTTCGGGTCGAGGTTGAACAGTGGCGTGATGAGGATGCCGGCAGTGCCGGCGATGATCGAGCTCAGCACCGCGGCCTGCGCGGACACCATCTCGGGACGCACCCCGCGCAGGCTGGCCAGGTCCCGCCGGTCGACGCACGCGCGCATCTGCAACCCGAACGCTGTGTGCTTCACCACGAACCAGAGCGCGAGCGAGATGACGATCGCAGCCCCGAACACCGCGACCTGATCGGAGCTGATCGACGCACCCAGCCCGACCTTCCAGTTCTTGGGCGGATGCGGTCCGAGGCCGGGAGGCAGGATGATCAGCTCACGCGACGCGAGGTCGACACCGAGGTGGTCGACGAGCAGATCGGACACCCACAGGACCAGGTTCGGCAACGCGACGAGCACGCCGATCGGCGCGACGATGCGGGCGACGATGGACGCTCCGAGCAGGTGCCGGTTGACCAGTCGCTCGATCGCGAGGCCGAGCAACGGTGCGACCACGAGGATGGCGATCACCGCGGCGAGCCAGGTGGGCAGGCCCAGACCGACGTTCAGCTGGAAGAAGGTGTAGGCGACGGAGAACGCGACCGCGCCGTATGCGAAGTTGAAGACGCCCGAGGTGACGTAGGTGAGGACGAGACCCGAGGACAAGATCGCGTAGATGCCGCCGGAGACCGATCCGGTGATGAAGAGTGCGAAGAACTTCGACATCCGGCGCCTACTCGTCCTTGTCGGGATGCTCGGGGTGGTCGGTCAGGGAGAACAGAACGGCGACTCGGCGTGCACCGGACAGAGGAAGGTGCACGCCGAGCCGCCAGATCAGGCGATGGGGTGAGGATCAGCCGATCGAGCCGACCTGGCCCACACCCGGCGAGCAGGTGAGCGGCACGACCTCGACGAACGCACCGTCGACCACCTGCACCAGCGCCTCGCAGCCGGAGTTGCCGGCGTGAGCGTCTGGGAAGGTGATCGCACCGACCGCACCGTCACCGTCGAAGGTGAAGCCACCGTTGGCCGCAGCGAAGAAGCTGTCGTAGGTGAGATCGGGGCCGGCGGCCTCGACCATCTCGACGAACATCTGCGCCGACAGGTAACCCTGACCGAAGGCGACCGTGAGCAGCTGGTCCTCGGCGCCGTACTGATCCTTGTCGGCGATCATCTGCTTGATCGCAGGGTTGTCCGACTCGAACGGAGCGAACTGCACGTTCATGTACTGGCCCTCGAGCACCTGAGCGCCTGCCTCGTCGAGCAACACGCGGGGGTCGTAGGCGACGGCGTTCTGGGTGACGCCCTCGTAGCCACCGGCCTTCAGTGCAGCGATGAGCGGGATCGCCTGCTGCACCTGCACCATCACCAGGTCGGCACCCGACTCGATGATGCCCTGCACGTACGGCGTCCAGTCGGTGACACCGGCGAGCGGGATCGATGCATCGCTGTAGACGATCTCGAGGCCGGCCTTCTCGGCACCCTTGCTGATCGCGTCGAGGTTCACCTTGCCGGCGGGGATGTCGTGACCGATCATCGCCACCGTCTTCAGCTCGGGATCAGCGGCGAGTGCGAGGGTCGCCCACGTGCCGTTCTCCCAGTTCGGGTCGTTCGGACCCGTGCAGCCGTTGAAGCCGAAGCCCTGGTCGTTGTCGCAGAAGTACGGGTTGATGCCCCAACCGAAGAACGGCACGTTCTTCTCGACGGCGACCGACGAACCGGCGAACACCGGACCGGCCGGAACGATCGCGAACACCTTGTCCTGCTCGATGAGGCGGGTGACCTCCTGGATGTCGGTGTCGGGTGTCGCCAGGTCGTCACGGCAGTCGACGAACTCGATGGTCCGGCCGTTCACGCCGCCTGCCTCGTTCACCTTGTCGAAGTACACCTCTGCGCCTGCGCACATGTCGCTGTAGTTGAAGCTCGGCACGTTGATCGGGAGCACGCCGCCGACCTTGATCGCGGTGTCGGTGACGCCCTGCGTCGGCTCGCTGCCGCTCGCGCCGCCACTCGTGGTCTCCGGCGCTGCGGGCTCGGTGTCGCCGGAGGTGGTCTCCGGTGCTGCGCCGCCCGTCGTCCCCGGTGCTGCAGCCTCGGTGGTCTCCGGTGCAGCTGTCGTCGACGTGTCGTCGTCGTCATCGCCGCCGCATGCAGCGAACAGCAATGCTGCTGCGCTGAGACATGCGAGCGCGCGTGTCTTCGTTCGATGGTTCATGTGCCCCCCTGGTTGGAATGTGTTGTTGAACGTGGACGGTCAGACGAGGGTCGTCGTCCCGATGCGCGACGTGTCCTCGCGCTTGAACTCCGGGATCACGTGCTTGCCGATCAGCTCGATCGACTGCATGACCTTGTCGTGCGGGATGTCGTACGGGTTCACGAGGCACATCAGCAGCTCGCAACCGACCGCCTCGTACCGCTTTGCGATCTCGATGACGTGATCGGGATCGCCGGCGATGACGGCACCCTCGGCGTCGAGCGCATCGAAGTTCATGCCCGAGCCGGTGTTCTCTGCGCCAGCGTCGGCGTACATCTTGATGTACTCGTAGGTGCCGAGCGGCTGGTCCTTGCCCTCGAGCCAGTTCGAGAAGTCCTGGATGAGTCGGCCGTTGTTGTTGCCGTACCACTCGAACGACGGCGCCGCCTCTTCCTTCGCCTCGGCGCGAGTCGGTGCGCAGTGCACCATCGTGAACGCGCCGATGCGGTCGTTCACGAACTTGCCGACCGGCTTGGTGCAGCGGGTGAGGCCTTCCTTGTAGCCGGCGATGCGCTCGCCGAGCACCTCGGGCGACACACCGATCGTGAACGACAGGAGCCCGAGGCCCTTCTCGCCCACCTGGACGTGGCCCTCGGGGCTGGTGGTCGCCTGCCACACGGGTGGGTGCGGCTGCTGGAACGGCTTCGGGCACACGCGACGCTTCGGCATCTTCCAGTACTTGCCGTCGTAGTCCATCTCGTCCTCGGTCCAGGCCTTGATGATCACGTCGAGCGCTTCGTCCTGCTGCGCACGCGTCTCGTGCGGGTTCACGCCCATGCCTTCGAGCTCGGTGCGGGTGGCCGAGCGGCCGGTGCCGAACTCGAGGCGACCCTTGGAGAGGATGTCGACCATCGCTGCCTGCTCGGCCACGCGGATCGGGTTGTTGTACTGATGCGGCAACAGGCGCACGCCATGGCCGATGCGCATGTTCTCGGTGCGTGCGGCGATGTTGCCGAAGATCACCTCAGGTGCGCTGCACGTGCTGAGCGCGTCGGTGAAGTGGTGTTCGACGGTCCAGAAGCTGTGGAAACCCATCTTGTCGGCGAAGACCGCCTCCTCGATCGCCCGCCAAACGGCCGTGTGATAGCTGTGTTCGTTGAGCGGATCCGGGATCGGGATCTCGTAGAACAGAGCGAAGTCCATGGAATCTCCTCGAGAAGCGCGGCGCCGACGTGGCGGCCGCGAACGCTGCGTCATCAAAGCAGTGGGGGTCTGGACCGGCAATGAAGCCCTCCCGTTCAGTGGGATCGCGCTCCGCGCCGTGTCGGACCAGGGGTGATCAGGTCTGCACGAAGGTCGAGTCACCACCCGCCAGGCGATCGTGCTTCATCGACAGATCGTTCTTCGCTGCGGAGGCGTCGGTGTAGTCGACGAACTCGATCCAGTTGCCGTCGGGATCTTCGAGCACGCAGATGACGACGCCCGGCCGGCTCTCCTGCACGTCGTGAACGATCGGCGAGCCGAACGCCTTGCACGCGTCGACGATCTCTCGCAGGTTCGACACCCAGATGGTGATGAAGCGGATGCCCGGCAGCGCGCACGTGCGCTGCACGAGCCCCTTCACCGTCTGCGCGTCGTCGAAGTGGGCGTGCTCGGGGGTGGGGGTGAGCGGCGGCGACTTCTCGTCAGGGCACATGATCTTGAAGATCGAGTCGCCACACAACATGCGGTGCATGACGCCGCCGTTCGGCAGCGGGACGCTGTACTCCGGCTCGAAGCCGAGCACGTCGCGGTAGAAGGCGACTGCCTTGTCCCCGTCGTTCGAGACGATGCCGAGATCGACGGCGCGCTTGGTGATCTGGATGCCCATCGCGCCACTCAAGCGTCGGGCGCGCGAGGCGACAAGGTTCACCTCCCGCTCAGCGGGACCGTCAGCTCTCGGGCAGCTCGAACTGCAGCAGGTCGGCCCGGTGGCTCCACACCATCGACGCAGCGAAGCGGGTGAAGCGCCATCCTTCGGCGGTGCGCTGCGCAGCGAACGTGTACCGGGCGCCGTTCATGAGGACGAACCTGCTGCCGTCGCCCTCGTCGATGATGTCGGGGTTGAACGAGTCGAAACCGCCCTCGGCGCGGTCGCCGTCGAGCCGGCACGCCCGGTTGATGAGCATGTGCTGGATCTCGGGTGCGAAGGTGCGGGTGACCTGCCCCTCCAGCCACGTCACGAAGGGATCGCGCTCGGCAGCGATGCCGTAGGCCGCGGTGAAGTCGAAGGTCGCGTCGGGTGTGAACAGGTCGCGCAACCGCGGCCAGTCGCGGCCGTCGAGCGAGTTCGCGTAGGCCGTGATGAGGTCATCGATCTCGAGCCGATCGCACAGGTACGCGAGACGGTCGTTCACGGCAGCGGTCACTTGAGCGCGATCGGGTTGATCGGTGACCCGACGCCCTGGGCCACCTTCAAGGGCTGGGCGACGAACTGGAACTCGTACACGCCGTCGTCCGCGCAGTCGGCTGCGAGCGCTTCCAGGTCGAAGATCTCGCCGAGGGGCATGCCCATGTCGCGAATCGTGAGCAGGTGCACCGGGCAGATGAGCCGCGGGTCCTCGGCCGGCATCACCTCGACCAGCGTGGTGTCGCTGGCGATCGCGGCGACATCGTGACGGTGCAGCCAGTGGACGGCGTCGATCCCGATGCCGGGCGCGCCGAAGTTGAAGCCCATCCGGTCGCCGTCGACCTTCCAGGTGTTGATGTGACCTGTGCGGATGAGGACGACGTCGCCGGCCTCGACGCGCAACTTCGCGTGGTCGAGCGCCTCGTCGAGCATCGCAGGCGTGATCACGTCGCCCGACGTGAGCTTGTCGACGCCGCGCAGCCGGGCGGCATCGATGAGGATGCCTCGAGTGGCGTACGCCTGCTCGGCCTGCTTGTCGATGCCGTCGTGGTGGGCACCCCAGCTGTTGATCGATTCGGCGACGGGGAACCCGTTGTACAGCTGGCCGTCGTAGTGGACGTGGGCGAGCGAGTCCCACTGCGTCGCCGCCTGCAGCGGCATCACGATCACGTCGTCGTTGAAGTGGAAGCCGCGGGGGTCGGGCGGATCGCCGTAGGAGGTGGACACGGCGGTCATGTAGTGCTGCGGGTTGAACCGGCCGGGGATCGTGCCGGTCTGGGGGCCGTCGGCGCCGAAGGTCACGCCCATCGTGAACGACTTGCCGGTGCGCACCGTCGCCGCGCCGCGACGGACGGCGTCGGTGGTGATGAGGTTGAGCGTCCCGAGCTCGTCGGCGTCACCCCAGCGACCCCAGTTCGACACCTGCGCGGCCACCTCGCGGACGGCTCCATAGAGATCGGTCATCAGCGTCCTCCCGTGCCGTCTGGGGCGCGCGCCGCCCCCGTGGCCGGCTGATCATCGCACGAGCCGGTCGTCCGCGGCCCGGGTCGCGTGCCACCCACCGGGATGTCGACGCCGAGCCAGATCTCGCCGCCCCGAAGCGCGAACAGGTCAGCCGAGCGGGGTCGTGACCCTACCGAGGTGGACGATGCCGTCCTCGTCGATCGTGCCCTTGCCCGAGAGGGGGAAGTGGTCGGTGAACTCGCAGCGCTTGAACGACAGCGCGGTGCCGGTGTCGGTCGGCGCCATCGTCATCGTGCCACCCCAGTCGCAGCCGACGGTCTGCGCGTCGACGCCGTCCCACGAGTAGTAGGCCGAGCTGTTCGAGATGACGTCGGCCGTGATCGCGAGCGCCTCGCGGCGCGACCGGTACGCGTGCTTCCTCTCGGGTGCCGTTCGCACGTACGGGTCGGCGACGTCGCCGTCGCACACGGTCACCACTTTCGGCGGCGGGGTCCCCTCGCTGATGAACGCCGACACGAGATCGTCGACGCAGGTGTAGCCCCAGTCGAAGATGACGTGCGGCCCGTTCTGCAGCAGGATCATGAACGCGTCGTCGAGCCGGCCGAACACCCGCATCGCGTTGTCGACCGGCGTCGCCGGGTCGGTGTCGGCCGTGAGCACCATCGTCGGGTACGGCGGGTCGGTGATCGGCGCCGGCCGCGGCTGGTCTGGCGGTTGCGCCGGCCAGTACAGGCAGGGCAGGTCGCCACTCGCGACGCCGGGGAGGCGCAGGTCGTCCAGGCCCTCTGCCTCGGTCCAGTCGAGCCACAGATCGAGGCGCTCGCGGGGCGTCGCGGCCTGGGGGAACGAGTAGTCCTGGCACTCGACGGCGTAGTACAGGGCATCCGACCAGGACGGGTCACCCAGCGGTTCGAGCGTCTCGGGATCGACCACGAGGTACTCGTACACGAGCCGCGCGATCGGGACGATGTTGTCGTTGATCGCATCGGTGACGGCTCGTTGCAGGCGCATGCGGCTGCCGAGCGAGCCGGTGTACCCGGCGCCCACCGTCTCGAGCATCGCCGCCGTGAACCGGCGCTGTTCGGACGATCCATCCGCACGCGTGTACCGGAAGGTGATCGGCGCGGCGTCGAGCTCCGCGGCCAGCGCGTCGTAGCCGGCGACGACATCGCCGCGCGCATCCGCACGACAGGCCGTGTCCTCGTTGCACGCCTGCAGCGTGGCGTACAGCGCGTCGCTGTACGACCGGGTCGTCTCGTCGTACCACGTCTGGATGTCGGTGGTGAGATCGACGACGCCGTCGATCACGAGTGCCTTCACCCGCTCGGGGTGTGCCGCGGCGTAGGTCTGCACGAACTGCGTGCCGTAGCTCTCGCCGTACAGCACGAGCTGGTCGGCGCCGAGGTGCTCGCGCACCGCCTCGAGATCCTCCGCCGCCTGCTCGGTGGAGTAGTACGGCAGGTCCTCGACCGGCACTCCGCTCTCGGCGATGCAGTCGTCGACGAACTGCTGGGTGTGCGCGGCGATCGCATCGCGCTGCGCGGGATCGGTCGTGTCGTCGTCGAGCAGGTAGTACGCCGTCGCGGCGTCCTCGCAGAAGACCTGCTGCGGCCCGCTGCTCCCCCGCTGGTTCAGGAAGACGATGTCGTAGTAGTCCGTGATGCCCGGCGCCATCACGTCGGTGTACGAATCGGCCGAGAAGATCCCGGCCGTGCCGGGACCGCCGGTGATCGTCACGAACGCGCCGCGCCGCTCGACGGCGGCCGGCTGGATGGCGTAGGTGACCTGCCACATCGTGCCGTCGGCCGAGAAGTGGTCGCGCGGCACCTCGAGGGTCACGCAGTGGAAGCGACTGTCGGGGCAGTCGCCTTCCTCCACCACGTTCGGTGGCGCGGCGAACGACGACCGCTCCACACCGATGGTGCCGATCGTCGCGACCAGGAGCCCCAGCAACACCACTCGCGCACTCCGCCTGGTCCGCATGTCCCGATCGTAGGTCAACCCGAATTGCCCTCCGACCGGCCGACCGCGACAGCCCGGGAGGTCGCTAGAGTCGCCGCCTCGGCTTCCCCCGACTGACGCTCGTCGCGAGCCCGTCTCGCTGCTCGGAGGAACCGATGCCCACTCACCGCCGTCACCTGTCGCGCGCCCGGCGGCGCACCCTGTTGCTCGAGCTCGGGCCCTGTCACCTCGAGGACCAGCTCGACGCCCATCACGAGGCCGAGACGTTCTCGATCTGGTTTCCCGACCCCGACGAGCCGGTGATCATCGAGACCTTCGCCCACGCGGTGGACCTCGCCTACGAGGTGCTCGACATGCCGGTGACCCGGGAAGTGCTCGTCCTGCTCGACGAGCGGCGCACCGTCACCGCGATCCTGCTCGACCCTCCTCCCCCGATCGGGGTCTTCATCGGACGGACCGAGGTGCCCGGTCTCGAGGTCTCCTTCTGCCAGACGCTCTCCATCGTGCCGGTCGACCGGGTGCACCCCGGTCCGCCGCGTCCCGACGACGAGCGCGGCTTCTGGTCGCTCCGGCGGCTGCACGTCCTGCAAGGCCTGCAGCTCCTCGACGTGCTGCTCGTCGACGCCGAGCGCGTGCGCAGCCTGTCGATCGGCTGCGATCCCGAGCCGATCTGGTTCGAGCCGTTCGAGCCGACCGACGTCTCGCCGTACCATCACGGGCCATGAGCACCACCTCCGTCGTCACCGGCGCGAACAGCGGCATCGGCCGCGCCATCGCGATCCACCTCGCGGCCCAGGGCCACGACGTCTTCGGCACGGTCCGCAGCGTCGACAAGGCCGGCAAGCTGCAGTCGATGGCAGCCGACGCCGGTGTCGAGGTGCACCTCGTCGAGCTCGACGTCGCCGATGACGAGTCGGTCCGCCGAGGCTTCGGCGAGATCCTGGCCTCGACTGGTGGCGTCGTCGACGTGCTCGTGAACAACGCCGGGGTCGGCGGCAACGCCGTCGTGGAGGAGACGACGCCGGCGATGTACCTCGACGTCATGAACGTCAACCTCTGCGGAGCGATCCGCTGCCTCCAGCAGGTGCTGCCCGGCATGCGCGAACGACGCGCCGGCGACATCGTCAACATCACCTCGGTCACCGGACGTCTCGCCGCCATCGCTCAATCGCCCTACGTCGCGTCGAAGTGGGCGTTCGAGGGCGTCAGCGAGGAGCTCGCCCACGAGCTCGCCCCGTTCGGCATCCGCGTGTCGATCGTCGAGCCAGGCGTCACCAAGAGCGCCATCTTCGCCAAGAACGTCGACGCGCCGAACCAGACCGGCGCGTACGACGCGGCCTATCGCCGCATGTTCCAGTTCTACGCAGCGGGCATCGGCCAGGCGACCGACCCGTTCGAGGTGGCGTCGCTGGTGCACCATGCCATCACGACCGACGAACCACACCTGCGCTACCCCGTCAGCTGGGGCGGGCGCGAGCTCATCGAGGGACGCACCGCGCTCGACGACCGCGACTGGGTCGCACTCGGAGCGTGGGACGACGACGCCGACTACTACGCCGACTTCCAGCGCAGGTTCGGGCTGGACATCGCCCCCTGATGCTCAGAGCGCCGGCCGGTGCAGCACGGCCCACGTCGGCTCGACCGTGACGACCTCGCCGTCGACGGTCGCGCGCCCGTCGACGATGAGGCTGTACTCGGTGCCGTTGGCCGGGGGGAACACCAACGTGACGGCTGGTCGAGCAGATGCGTTCGCCCGGCCGCTCCGCCCTGCATCGACCGTGAAGACACCGTGGCCGAACCGGGTCGGCACGGCCAGCAGACGTGCTTGCTGGTCGTCGCCGACGGTGACGAAGTAGCCCCACGGATATCGCTCGAGCGTCGTCCCGAGGTCGGCCAACTCGACAGCGATGCTCATGCCCGCCAGTCAACCATGCGCCGTGACCTCGCCGTGCCCCGCCGCCCCGCCCGCCCATCTCACACAAATGCTCCGCGTTCCTGTTCGCTCATGCACACCCGGTCGCCGAGATCTGCGTAAGCCCCCAGGACCGCGGATCATTTGTGTGGTCACGCGAATCTCGGAGCGACACCGGAAGGCGGGCGGATGCGAGCGATCGCCCGGACCTCAGCCGGCCGATGCGACGCAGAACTCGTTGCCCTCGGGGTCACGCATCACGGTCCACTGGTGGCCGTATTCGTCGTGCTGGTCGACCTCCGTGGCGCCGAGCCCGACGAGCCGGGTGACCTCCGCGTCGCGATCCGTCGCCGTGAGGTCGAGGTGCATCCGGTTCTTGGCCGACTTGCCCTCGGGAACCTGGAGGAACAGCCACGCCTGCTGCCCCGGCTCGGCCGGGAAGCCGATCGACGAGAAGAACGGCGCAGCGCCGTCGTCGACCGGTCGGCCGATCGCCGCGGACCAGAAGCCGGCGAGCTTCGCCGCGTCATGGCAGTCGAAGGTGATGTGGGCGAGTGAGATGGTCA
>JBFWSW010000089.1:13020-14799 GCA_050248155.1 Ilumatobacteraceae bacterium | reverse complement strand
ACCGGCTTGACGGCGCAGCTCTTCATGGCGGTCCTCGGCGAGCTGTCGGGCGATGAACGGGTGCTGGTACACGGTGGTTCCTTTCGGGAGGCCGGCCGCTGCCGGCGGGTTGGGTGAGACAGGGCACAGGCCGCGCGGCGCGCGAGAGGCGCGGGCGGCAGGGCGCTCAGGCTGCGGACGGAGCAGGCAGCGCGGTCAGCGCATGCCGGCGGCAGCGAGGCGCGCGACGCCCTCGCTGGTGCAATCGATCGACCGGTTCATGGCGTCACCTCCCTCTCGCTGCTCTGCCACCACCACACGGTGGAGCTCGCCCGGAAGTGTGCCACCTCGGCCCGAGACGATGCGAGCGAATAAACCATCTCGTTCGAACGGCGGCATTCCCGATGAGGGCACCGCACGGCCGACGTGGCCGCCTCGTGCCCGGTTCAGGATGTCGTTGCCGCAGAAGCGGGCACCTCGGGCGCAGGATGGGCGTGTGCTGCCCGCATTCGCAGATCGCGGGCGTCGAGCGCGCCATGCCCGGGTGCGCGTCGGTATGGTCCGTGCGATGGCCGACCGCCCCACGATCCCGATCGAGTGGTGCGTCGGCGGCCGCGAGCTGACCGAACCACGGCTCGCTCCCGACGGGCGATCGATCGGCTACGTCGTCGGCCGCGACGGCGAGGCACGTCTCGTCGTGCGCTCGGTCGACGACTCGAGCGCCGTCGGCGTGGCGCAGGTCGTGACGCCGGACGTCGCGGTCCGTGCCGGACGGGGCATGGGTGGGGGCGCGTGGTGCTGGTCGCCCGACGGCACGGCCGTCGTCCACGCCGGCGTCGACGGTGACCTGTGGTGGCAACCACTCGACGGGCGCCGTGCGCGCCGCCTCACACGCCACGGTCCCGACCGATCGGCGCAAGCTCCCTTCGTCTCGGCCGACGGACGACGGGTCGTGTACGTCGTCGATCAGTGCGAGGTGTGGTCGGCGTCGCTCGGTCGAGGTCAGGCCGCACGGGCGCGGCGGCTCGACGACGGGTCCGCCGACTTCTCCTTCGACCCGGTCGTCGATCCCAGCTCGACCGTCGCCGCGTGGCACGCGTGGAACGTGCCCGACATGCCGTGGGACCGATCTCGCGTCGAGCACGTCGCGCTCTCCGGCGGCGCGGTCGAGACGCTCGTCGACACCGGGTTCGCCGTGCAACAACCTCGGTTCGCGCCCGACGGCGAGCTCGGGTGTGCGCGCGACGACAGCGGGTGGACGAACGTCTGGCTCGGCGGTCGACCGCTCGTCGACGAGCCGTTCGAGCATGCGGGCCCGTCGTGGGGACTGGGGCAGCGCTCGTTCGCCTTCGACGCGGCGGGCGCCCGGTGGGCGTTCACCCGCAACGAGCGCGGGTTCGGGCGGCTGTGCGTCGGCAACCGCGCCACCGGTCGCGTCGACACCGTCGGGCGCGGCGTTCACGGGCAGCTGTCGTGGGCCACCGACGGTGCGATCGATCGCATCGCCGCCATCCGGTCGGGCGCGCGCACGCCGACGGAGATCGTCGTGTACGAGCTCGCCGAGCACGCTGAACCGGTGCGGCTGACGATCGACGTCGCCAGCGACGTGCACTGGGACCGCAGCCTGTTGACCGAGCCCGAGCTCGTCGAGGTGCGCGCCGACGACGGCAACGTCGTGCACGCCAGGCTCTACCGCGCCGACCCGACGCCGGGCGCGCCGACGCGCCTGATCTGCTGGGTGCACGGCGGACCGACGGACCAGTGGCAGGTGACGTTCATGCCTCGGATCGCGTACTGGCG
>JBFWSW010000089.1:0-12920 GCA_050248155.1 Ilumatobacteraceae bacterium | reverse complement strand
GCACCAGGTGGACGAGTACGAGCGAACGGGTGCCTTCCTGCGGCGTCACGTGCCCTGAGCGATAGCGTCACCGCCATCCACCCCGGGCGTGCGCGCCCCAGCTCGACGGGACGGCCATGACCGATTGGAACCCCAACGACCCGGATGCCATGAAGGTCTTCTACGACCTGTCGGCATGGTCGGTCGACCAGCAGGCCGAGCTCACCGCCGAGATGGCCGAGGCCGAGATCCCGCACACGTGGGAGGGGACCGAGCTCGTCGTGCCCGAGGAGAGCGAGCAGGAGGCCGACCTGATCATCGCCGATGTCGAGGCGCGCCTCCAGATCGAGAGCGCGCCGGTCTCGGCGATCGTCGACTCGATCCTGCACGAGGAGGGCGACATCTCCGCGCCCACCGTCCTGGCCGACGACGTCCCGACGACCGAGTACGACCTCGACGAGTGGCCCGCCGCCGACCGAGACCTGCTCGGGCGGGCGCTGGCGGAAGCGGGCATCCCGTTCCGCTGGGACGGCAGCGTCCTGCTCGTCGCGACCGATGACGAGGCGCTCGTCGACGAGCTGCTCGACGACGTCGAGAGCGGCGAGTACATCGAGTCCGGCGAGGACGGTGGCGATGAGCCGGGTGAGGTGGCACCGAGCGCCGAGTCGCTCACCACGTTCTTCCTCGCCGGCGAGCGGCTGCGCCGCGACCCGCTCGACGCCGACGGCCTCGAACAGCTGCTCGCCGCCAACGAAGCCGCCGATCCCGAGCGGCCGCCTTTCGGTGTGCCGCCCCGGCTGTGGCAGCGCACGTGCGAGTTGGCAGATCAGCTCACAGACGCACTCGTCGAGCACGACGAGCCCGACGTCGACGCCGCGATGCAGGCAGCCGAGGCGCTGCACGACCTCCTCCGACCGCACGTCTGAGACATGCTGCTGGCCGAGCTCGAGGTCTGGCACTCGCGACCCACCACACCCACGCGGCGTGTCGCGCTCGGTCACCTCGTGCTCCCCGTCGATCCGACGCCGGGCTTCGGCGGGCTCCTGCTCGGCGCGGTGATCGCCAAGCACGTGCGTGACCTCGACGAGGACCTCGTGCCCGACATCCACCGCCTGCTCGCCCAGGTCGAGCGCGGGCAGCGCATCGTGCAGCCCCGGCTCCGGCACCGATACCAGGTCGACCGGCACGGGCTCGCGGTCAGCGTGCATCGCCTGATGGGCGAGGGTGACAACGTCCGCTTCGACCTGCACACGCAGGGCAGCCCGCTCGCCCAGGTGCTCGGCTCGATCTACGCCCTCGAGCGGCTCGACGAGACCGCGCGTCATCACCTCGTGCCGGTCCTGCACCGGGCGATGCGCTGGCGGGGGCAGATCGGTCCGTCGTTCGTGGCCAACCTCGCCGGGCAGGCCGGCTCGTCGCTCGCTGCGATGGCCGACCCTCGTGCCTGGGCGCTCGACCTCCTCGGATTCCCGCCGGGCACCAGCAAGTTCACCAAGAAGGAGATCACCGCCCGGTACCGGGACGGGTTGCGGCGTGTGCATCCCGACCACGGCGGCGACCACGCCGGCGCGAGCAAGGCCATCGCCGACCTCGGCGAAGCACGGAGGATCCTCAACCAATGAGCCCCGCCCGCCCACGCTCTCGGCTGCTCCTGTTCCCCGGTGCCGGCTCGTCGAGCGAGCACCCGTCGCTCGTCGCCATCGAACGGGCGGTCGCGCCGATGCGCTGCGTACGGGCCGACTTCCCCTATCGCAAGCAGGGCCGCCGAGCGCCCGACCGCGCGCCGGTGCTGCTGCAGGCGGTGGCGCAGGAAGCGGCTGCCCTCGGGCCCGGACCCCTCTACCTCGGGGGTCGGTCGATGGGCGGGCGGATCTGCTCGATGGCCGTTGCCGACGGGTCGGTGAAGGGCGCCGGACTCGTGCTCATCTCGTACCCGCTGCATCCCCCGGGCAAGCCCGATCGGTTGCGGGTCGAGCACCTGCCGAACCTCCACGTCCCCTGCCTCTTCGTGCACGGGACGAAGGATCCGTTCGGGTCGCCCGACGAGCTGCAGCGCTGGACCGCCACCATCCCGGGCCCGGTCACGCACGTCTTCGTCGAGGGCCGCGGCCACGATCTGAAGGGCGCCGACCAGTTCGTCGCCGACACCGTGGCCGACTGGGTCAGACGTCCTCCGGGTTGATCTCCTCCAACGATCGGTGCGCGGTCTCGGGATAGGTGGTGAAGACGATGACTGCGGCCACGAGCTGGCCGACGGCGAGGAGCGCCATCACCTCGCCGTAGCCCCATCCGTGGTCGAGCAGCTGACCGGCGACGAGCAGGCCCACGCTCCCACCGATCAGCGCGAGGGCGGCGATCATCCCGTTCGCCTGACCTCGCCGCCCGGTGGGGAACAGCTCGGCGCGGTACACCGAGAACGCCGGGTACGCCATGCCGCCGAGCAGGCCACCGAGGAACGCGGCGGCCCACATGACCCAACCGCCGATGCTGAACGACACGACGAGGGCGGTCGTCGCGATCGGGAGTGACAGCGCGAGCAGGCGGCGCCGGCCGTGCGTGTCGGCGAACTTCCCGCCGATCACGAAGCCCAACGACGCTGGGGTCGCGGTGGTGATCGTGAACATGGTGATGCCCGTCGCGCTGTAGTCACGCACGTCGTCGAGGTAGCGGTTCTGGAAGTACGAGGCGGGGGCGATGAACAGGTTGGCGATGAACGCGACCGACGCGATGATCGCGAACCGCCGCCGATCGACGTGGGTGCGACCGACCTGGTGCAGCTCGAGGACGTGCTCGAACCGCGGTGTCTCGGTCAGCCGGCGCGAGATGTCGAGCGCGGCGATCAACCAGATGAGCGACACCACGTACACCAGGCGCCAGTCGGCGACGTCCGCGAGGGGGAGCGACATGACGGCGATGCCGGCACCCAATCCGCTCGCCATCGCGAGGACGCTGACGGCGTAGGCCCGGCTGTTGCGTGGCATCTCCTCGGCGGCCGCCACGCCGATGAGCAGATCGAGCGCGATGCCGAGCGGGCGGGCCAGCGTCTGCGACGCCGTGAGCACCCAGAAGTTCGGGGCGAGCGAACCCAGCGCCGCGCACGACGGGGCGAGCCACGCGAGCAGCACGATCACGCGACGTCGTCCGATGCGGTCGGCGAGGATCGTGAAGGGCAGGGCGATGACGATGCCGCAGCGGACGATCACGCCGGCGATGCTCTGTCCGCCCTCGCTGATGCCGAAGTCCTTCGCGGCGAAGCTCGCCGTCTGCGTGAAGAGCGTGTTCACGAACGCGGCCGTCATCGAGACGGCGGCGAGCAGGCCGAGCACCTTCGCGTGGTGGGCCGTCAGCCGATCGGGAGGTGCCCAGGCCGGCGGCTTGCCGTCGCCCGGCGCACGGTGGCGCAGCGACGACCGCACCGGCCACCGGAACAACCAGGCGAACCAGGGCACGACGAGCCGGTAGGTGGTCGTGTCGACGATCTCGTCACCGTCGGTGCGCAGCGTGCGCTCGTACTCGGCGAACGGCCCTTCGGCCTGGACCCACCGGTCGGTGCCGTCCGGTCGCTCGGCCACGAGCGCGTTGCGCGGTGCACGGGCCTGTTCGATCTGTGCCGGGTGCCACGAGCGAACCAGCCTGCTGGATCGCCTGCGCACGTCGTGAGAGTAATCGAGGCCATACTGGAGGGCCGTGTCGCCGCCCGCCTCGTCAGCCCAGCCCTCGTCCGACGAGCCTGCGGAACAGATCGTCGTCCACCGGTCGGGCCCGCTCGAGGGCCGGATCGACGTGCCCGGGGCGAAGAACTCGGTGCTCAAGCTGATGGCAGCCACGTTGATGGCCGACGGCGAGTACGTCCTGTCCAACGTCCCCGACA
This sequence comes from Ilumatobacteraceae bacterium, assembly GCA_050248155.1. Classification (GTDB taxonomy): domain Bacteria; phylum Actinomycetota; class Acidimicrobiia; order Acidimicrobiales; family Ilumatobacteraceae; genus VFMC01. Next base: position 9,070 of record JBFWSW010000089.1, on the reverse strand, counting down.
TCGTCGACGTCGAGATCATGAGCGACCTCCTGGCAGCGATCGGTGTGAGCACCGAACGCCTGGCACCTGCGGCAGGTGCTCGCGACGCGGCGGAAGGCCGGATCAAGCTCGTCAACCGAGGCGTCATCGAGCCGGTGGCCCCGTACGAGCTCGTCGAGCGCATCCGCGCGTCGATCAACGTCCTCGGCCCGCTGCTCGGGCGGTTCGGCCGGGTTCGCCTGTCGCTGCCGGGCGGCGACGACTTCGGCTCACGACCGATCGACATGCACCTGCGTGGTCTCGAGGCGATGGGTGCCACGTTCGAGATGCGCCACGGCTACGTCGACGCGCGCGCCGACCGGCTGCACGGTGCCGAGGTGACCTTCGAGTTCCCGAGCGTCGGCGCGACCGAGAACATCGTCACCGCCGCGGTGCACGCGAAGGGAACGACCGTCATCGACAACGCGGCTCGAGAGCCCGAGATCGCCGATCTGTGCGACATGCTGATCGCGATGGGTGCCGACATCGAGGGCGCCGGTTCGTCGACGCTGGTCGTGCACGGCGTCGAACCCGGATCGCTCCGCGCGACCGATCACCGCACCGTCGCCGATCGCATCCAGGCAGCCACCTACGTCGCAGCCGTCGGGGTGGCCGGCGGCGACGTGTTCCTGCACGGCGCGCGCCCGGAGCACATGGAGAACCTGTTGCGCCGGTTCGCCGACATGGGCCTCGACATCGTCCGCCAGCACGACGGCATCTCGGTGCGGTCGGAGCAGCAGCTCCGCTCGATCGACGTCGCGACGTTGCCCTATCCGGGCATCGCCACCGACTACAAGCCGCTGGTCGTGACGATGCTGTCGGTGGCCGACGGCGTGGGCATCGTGACCGAGAACCTCTACCCGGGCCGGTTCCGTTACATCGAGGAGCTCCAGCGATTGGGCGCCGACATCCGCACCGACGGCCACCATGCGGTCGTGCGTGGCCGCCCGTCGCTGAGCGGCGCACCGGTGAAGGCGCCCGACATCCGTGCGGGCGCGGCGCTCGTCGTGGCGGGTCTGGCCGCCGATGGCTCCACCGCGATCAGCGGCGTGCACCACATCGATCGCGGCTACGACGACCTCGTCGGCCGACTCCGGGCAGTGGGCGCGCCCATCGACCGACGCTGAGGTCGCGCGCGGTCAGGCGTCGGGCCCCGAGCGCTCGGGATGCTCTGCACGCAACGTCTCGTCCGGCCGGAGCTGCGTGTGCTCGACCCGCCGCTTGGCGAGCCGCAACAGCGCCGCCACCGCCAGCATCGGCACCACGATCAAGAGGACCTCGTCCCAGCCCCCCTGGTGCGCCAGCATCGTTCCGGTCTCAGTCCACGGACAGGACAAGCAGCACGTCCTCGGTGTCGTGGCTCTCGAGCTCGAACTCACCGGCTTCGTCGGCGACGAAGTTGAACGTCGCGGTCTTCCCAGCCGGCATGACCTGCCCGTCGCCGAGGTCGTACCCGTGCAGGTGGAACTCGTCCTCGCTGTTCGGGTTGGTCACCATCAAGATGATCGTCGAGCCGAGCGGGACGTGCTCGACGCGCTCGGGTCCGGTGTCGATGCCGACGGTCGCGCTGATCGAGAACGGGACGTCGCCGGTGTTGACCGGAGGGATCGGGATGTCGCCGGTCTCGGGCACCGAGGGGATGGGGATGTCACCGGTGTCGGGAACGGTCACTGCCGGGATGTCGCCCGTGTCGACGGTCACAGGCGCCAACGTGCCAGCGGAGAACGTCGGTGCCGCTGCATCGTCATCGTCGCCACCACAGGCGGCCAGGGCCACGGTGAGCAGGAGCGCGGGAATGCAGAGGCGCACTGGGGGTGTTCTCATGAGTGGTCATCGTATGGCGGCCTCTGGTTGAATGGAGGTCTCCCTGTTGGAAAGTCGGACGTGATGCGCGCCCTCGTGGAAGAGACAATCGAAGTCATCCGCCCGGCACTCCAGGCCGATGGCGGCGACATCGTCCTGCGCGACGTCGACGAGGAGACGGGTGTGATCAGCGTCACGCTCGTCGGCGCGTGCGGCACCTGCCCGGTCAGCACGCAGACGTTGAAGGCAGGCATCGAGCGGATCATGAAGGACCGCATCGACGGCGTCACCGAAGTCATCAACGTCGAGTGAGTCGCCGGCACCTCCCCGTCCCCGAGCTCTTCGACGCTGCCCGTGGTGGTGATCGGTCGGCGCTCGCGCGCCTGTTGTCGCTCGCCGAACGCGGCGGCGACGAGGCTGCTGTCATCGGTCGGCTCAGCCACCCGCTCGGCGGGTCGGCGTACACGGTCGGGCTGACGGGCGCGCCGGGCGCGGGCAAGAGCACGCTCACCAGCGCGCTCATCCGGCATCTGCGCCGGCTCGAGCTCGAAGTCGCGGTGCTCGCGATCGATCCGTCGTCGCCCTTCACCGGCGGGGCCATCCTCGGCGACCGCGTCCGCATGCAGGACCATGCGACCGATCCGGGCGTGTTCATCCGCTCCATGGCCACGCGCGGCCATCTGGGCGGCTTGTCGCTCGCGGCGCCCGAGGCCATCCGACTGCTCGATGCGGTGGGTCGGCGATGGATCCTCGTCGAGACCGTCGGCGTCGGCCAGGTCGAGGTCGAGATCGCCGGCAAGGCCGACACCACCGTGGTGGTCGTCAACCCCGGCTGGGGCGACAGCGTCCAGGCCAACAAGGCAGGTTTGCTCGAGATCGCCGACGTGTTCGTCATCAACAAGGCCGATCGCAAGGGCGTCGACGAGACTCGCCGCGATCTCGAGCAGATGCTCGAGCTCAGCGACCTCGCGCCCGAGGCCTGGCGGCCGCCGATCATCCCGGCCATCGCCACCGAGGGTTCGGGCGTCGAGGCCCTGTGGGACACGGTGCTCGAGCACCGAGCGTTCATCGAGGGTTCGGGCGAGCTCGCTCGCCGACGTGCCTTCCGGTTGCAGGACGAGCTCCGCCAGATCGTCGCTCGCCGGCTCGAAGCCCGGGCTCGTGAGATCACCACCGGCGACCGCTGGGACCAGCTCCAGGCGCAGGTGCTCGATCGCAGCCTCGACCCGTGGGGCGCCGCCGACCAGATGCTCCGCCCGGTCCAAGCGTGACCGCACCCCACAAACCCCATCCGAGTCGCCGACGTTCATCCGAGTCGGCGGCGACCATCCGAGTCGCCGGAGTCCTACCGGAGTGCCGACGTGCACCCCGGGCGCGCGCTCGACCCTCGGATCCCTCGGCGGCGGGCAGGTCGAAGCACTAGGTTGCCGCCATGGCAGATCTGGTGCAGGTGGAACGTCGCGCCGACGGTGTCGCGGTCGTCACCTTGAACAACCCGAAGGTGAACGCGCTGTCGCAGGAGCTCCTCGCCGACCTGCTCCGGGCGGCGAACGACCTCTCGGCCGATCCGCCCGGTGCGGTGGTCGTCACCGGTGGCGAGCGGATCTTCGCGGCCGGGGCCGACATCAGCCAGTTCGGCGGCATGGCCGAGGCCGAGACGATCGGACAGGGCTTCCACTCCGCGTTGAACGCGGTCGCGGCGATCCCCCGGTTCGTGATCGCCGCGGTGAGCGGCTTCGCGCTCGGTGGTGGGTGCGAGCTCGCCCTTGCCTGCGACTACCGGATCGCGGGCGAGCGCGCCGTGTTCGGCCAGCCCGAGATCCTGCTCGGCATCATTCCCGGTGGCGGCGGCACTCAGCGCTTGCCGCGCCTCGTCGGGCCGAGTCGGGCGAAGGAGATGATGATCACCGGTCGTCAGGTGAAGGCCGACGAGGCATTGCGGATCGGGCTCGTCGACGAGGTCGTCGCCCCGGAGGATCTGCACGAGCGAGCGCTCGCGCTCGCGGCGGAGGTCGCCCGCGGCGCACTCGTCGCGCAGGCGCTCGTCAAGCAGGCGGTCGACGACGGCCTCGGCCAGGCGCTGGCCGGTGGGCTCGCGCTCGAGCGCCAGCTGTTCGTGGACGTGTTCGCGACCGACGACAGCCAGACCGGCGTGCAGAGCTTCCTCGAGCACGGACCAGGAAAGGCGAACTTCGCCGGTCGCTGATCGTTTCGACCTCCATCGTTCGCTCGTTCGCTCCTGGGAGGTCGAAGCTCAGCTCGCCCAGGCGGCGCGGCCGCACTCCACGGGGCTGATCAGCCCTTCGTGGGTGGGGAGCACGCGTGCGGTGACCCCGTAGGGTCCGGCTGCGTTGATCGTGTAGCGGGTGGCGAACGTGCCCGCGTCGCGTTCGATCATCGTCAGCGCCTCGGGAGTGCCGTGGAAGGCGCCGGTCGAGTCGATCGAGCCATGCAGCAGCTGCACCGTCACGTCGGCAGAGGTGAGCGTGCCGAGCTCGACGTGCACCACCGCCTCGCGCTCGTCGCCCACGTGCGCCGGGCTGGCGTCGATGTCGACGCTGCGGACTCTCACCTTCGGCCAGGCCGCCGTGACCGCCGATTTCCACGCCGCCAGCGAACGGGCCCTGCTCCAACCGTCGGCAGCCACTCCTTGCTCGCTGGCCGCCGCCGGCTCGTAGAGCTCGGTCACGTAGTCGCGCACCATCCGCGCTGCGGTGACGAAGGGCCCGAGCGAGACCCAGTTGTGCTTCATCCGGTCGATCCAGTCGTGCGGGATGCCGTGCGCGTCGCGGAGGTAGAAGAGCGGGACGATCTCGCGCTCGAGCAACCCGAAGAGGCTGGTCGCCTCGCGCAGGTCGCGCCGGGCGACGTCGGGATCGTCGTCAGCGGATGTGATCGCCCAACCGTTCTCGCCGTCGTAGCACTCGTCCCACCAGCCGTCGAGGATGCTGCAGTTGAGCGCGCCGTTGAGCGCCGCCTTCATGCCGCTGGTGCCGCACGCCTCGAGCGGGCGCCGCGGGTTGTTCAGCCACACGTCGCACCCGTGGTACATCAACCGCGCGATGGCCATGTCGTAGTCGGGCACGAACAGCAAGCGGTGCCCCACGTCGAGGTGCCGAGCGAACATCTCGATGTCGCGGATCATGTCCTTGCCCGGCTGATCTGCCGGATGCGCCTTCCCCGCGAACACGAACTGCACCGGCCGGTCGTTGTTGAGGAGCAGCTCGCGCAGACGTTCGGGCTGTGACAGCAGCAGCGTCGCCCGCTTGTAGGTGGCGAAGCGGCGGGCGAACCCGATGGTGAGCGCGTCGGGGTCGAGCAGCGCATCACCGAGGCGCGACCGGACGAACTCGACGAGCTCGGCGCGTCCCACCCGCCGCGCAGCCCAGATGTCGGCGGCGGCGAGGCCCTCCACGCCCTTCCACGTCGCGTCGTCTGCACCGTCCCACACACCACCGACCGACGACCGCAGCAGCGCGTCGATCGGATCACTCACCCACGTGTGCGCGTGAACGCCGTTGGTGATCGCGCGGATGGGGACCTCGTCGACGGGGATGTCGGGCCACAGACCGCCGAACATCTCACGGCTGACGGCGCCGTGCAGCTGCGCGACGCCGTTCGATCGTCCGCCGAGGCGAAGCCCCATGACGGCCATGTTGAAGCGGGTCTCGTCGGGTTCGTCGTCACGCCGGCCGAGCGACATGAGCGTGTCGAAGCTGACACCGCACTCGGCGGCGAAACCGGTGAAGTAGCGCTCCATCACGGCCCGCTCGAAGCGGTCGATGCCCGCAGGGACCGGGGTGTGCGTGGTGAACACCCCACCGGCGCGCACGGCCTCGACCGCCTCCGCGAAGGTGAGGCCCGACACCACGAGCTCGCGGATGCGCTCGAGCGACAGGAAGCCGGCGTGGCCCTCGTTGGTGTGGAAGACCTCCGGTTGCAGACCGAGCGCGCGTAGCACGCGCACACCACCGATGCCGAGCACGATCTCCTGGCGCAGGCGGTGCTCTGCGTCGCCGCCGTAGAGCCGGTCGGTGATGTCGGCGCCTTCGGGACTGTTGCCCTCGACAGCGGTATCGAGGAGGTAGAGGGGCACGCGACCGACCTGAGCCTGCCACGCGTGGATCGCGACGGGCTCGCCGGCGACGTCGACGGTGACCTTGATGCCGGTGTCGGTGAGCGCGAGACCGCTCGGGTCGAGACGCGGGAAGGTCTCCTCCTGGTAGCCGTCGGCGTTCAGTCGCTGGCGGAAGTACCCCTCGGCGTAGAGCAGGCCGATGCCGACGAGCGGGACTCCGAGGTCGCTCGTGGCCTTCAGGTGATCACCGGCGAGGACGCCGAGGCCGCCGCTGTACTGCGGCAGCGTCTCGCTGATGCCGAACTCGGGCGAGAAGTAGGCGACGAGGTGCAGTGGTGACTCCGGCCGCCCCTGGAACCAGCGCGGGCCGTGCATCGCCTCATCGAGACGCGCCTTGGCCTCGCGGGTCGCGTCGACGATCGCCTGATCGGAGGCGAGCTCGGCCCACCGCGCCGAGTCGACCGAGGCGAGCAGGCGGATCGGATCGTGCCCCGATGCTTCCCACGCCTCGTGATCGAGGCTGTCGAACAACCGCTTGGTGTCGCGGTCCCAGGTCCAGTGCAGGTTGGTCGCGAGCTCACGCAACGGCTCGAGCGTCTGGGGGATGGCCGGGACGACCCGGAGCTGACGGACGGCACGCATCCCGGCGAGGGTAGTGCCGTCACCTCGACGCCATGTCAACGCCTCGTGAAGATCAGCGCCTCGCCGTCTCGTACACCGCGATCGTCGACGCAGCGATGGCCGACCACGTGTAGTGCTCGGTGATCAGCGTCGCTGCCTTCGCGCGCATCGAGGCCGCGACCTTGCTGTCGGTGAGCACCTGATGGATGCGGTCGGCGAGATCGTGGTGGTTGCCGGGCTCGAACAGCAGCCCCGCACCGGTTCCCTCCACGATCTCGGCGAGGCCACCCGTTCGGGCGACGATGGTCGGAGCGCCTGCTGCCATGCCCTCGAGGGCGACGATGCCGAACGGCTCGTAGAGCGACGGGATGATGACGCAGCCGGCCCGCTGGAGGATGCGCCGCAGCTCGTCGTCGGGAACGAAGCCGGCGAGGTCGACGATGTCGGTGACACCCTCGACGTCGATCTGCGTCTGCAACTCGGAGAGGTAGCTGCCTCGACCGGCGATGATGCAACGCACGTCGGGCAGCTTGCTGCGCAGCTCGGCGATCGCTCGCACCAGCACCTGGAAGCCCTTCTCGTACTGCACACGACCCCACGCCACGACGAGGCGCTCGCGCTGCGGCGCATCCTTCGTGGGCAGGGCCCACAGCGCCGGGTCGACGCCGTTCGGAACCAGGTGCACCTTCTCGACCGGCAGCTCGAAGCCGTTCAGCACCTCGCGCACCATGAAGCGCGAGCACGCGATCACCTCTTTCGCCTGGTACGTGAGCCACCATTCGATCGAGTTGATCGCAGCCGGCATGCCGGGCGGGACGTGACCGCCGTGGCGACCGCGCTCGGTCGCGTGGATCGTGGCGACGAGCGGGGTGTCCCACAGGGTCTTCAACGTGTCACCGGCCCATGCAACGAGCCAGTCGTGCGCGTGCACGACGTCGGGCCGCCAATCGCCGAGCCGTGCGGCGAGACCCACGATCTGGTGGTTGGCCGAGGCCATGCGAGCCACGAGATCGCCATCGGGCAACCACGGCAGGTCGGTGGTCGCCCGCAGCACCCGCACGCCCTCGACGACCTCGTCGTCGGGGACCGGTTCCGTGCCCGGTTCGTGACGCTGGAGGCTGAAGACGACGACGTCGTGGCCGCTGCTCGCCATCGCGCGTGCCAGGCCGTCGACGTGCGCGGCGATGCCCCCGATGACGAACGGCGGATACTCCCACGACAGCATCAGGACACGCATCCGGGAGACGGTAGCCCTTCGTGCCCCGACCGTTCATCCTGCCGGATGACACCGATCGGGTGCATCCTTGCCGTCGCTGCTGACACACTGTTCGGGCCCATGCCTCGCCGCGTCCCCACGATCGATCCGGCGTTACGGCCGGTCATCACCGCCAGCGCGACGCTCGGCACGGCGGTCGGGGTGTTCGGCGTGTCGTTCGGCGTCGGAGCAGTGAGCGCAGGTGCCAGCGTGTTGCAGGCGTGCGTGATGTCGTTGCTCGTGTTCACCGGCGCGTCGCAGTTCTCGGCCGTCAGCGTCGTCGGTGCAGGCGGCTCGATGGCGTCGGCGCTGGCGGGAGCGCTCGTCCTCGCCGGCCGCAACGGCGTGTACGGCCTCACGATGGGCCGCCGGATCCGTGGCCGCCTGGCGACTCGCCTCGTGGCGGCGCAGCTGACGCTCGACGAGTCGACGGCGATGTCGGTCGCCCAGCGCGAACCCGAGGCGCAGCGCGCCGCGTTCTGGATCACGGGCGTGTGCATCTACGTCTTCTGGAACCTGGGCACGCTGCTCGGTGCGCTCCTGGGCAGCGCGGTCGATCCCGAGACCTACGGCTTCGACGCGGCGTTCCCGGCGGGGTTCGTGTTCATGATCTGGCCGCTCCTGCAGAACAGGCGCGGCCGGATCGCCGCCGCACTGGGTGTGGCGATCTGCCTCGCGCTCGTGCCGGTGCTGCCCGTGGGTGTGCCCATCCTGTGCGCGTCGGTCGCAGTCCTGGTGGGGATCCCTCGTGAGCACGACGGCGGTCACCGATGAGCTGGACGCTCGTGTTCGCTCTGGCGGCCGGCGCCTTCGCGTTCAAGCTGTTCGGTTTCTTCGTCCTCGGCCGCAGCACGCTGCCCGCGGTCGTCGAGCGTTGCCTGGCGCTGATCCCTGCCGCGCTCGTCGCCGCACTGGTCGCGAAGGACACCTTCAGCGTCGGCCAGCACCTCCAGATCGACGCACGCGTCGCCGGCGTCGCCGCCGCGACCGTGGCGGTGTGGCGCCGCGCACCGTTCGTCGTGGTGATCGTCGTCGGCGCCGCCGTCACCGCCGTCGTTCGCCAACTCGGCTGACCGAACGCCCCGCGATGAGAGATGAGTGGCGAATGGCCACTCATCTCTCATCGCGGTGGGGCTTCGACCAGTGCTTTCAACCGGCGGAGGTTGCCGCGCCAGACGAGGGTGAGGACCGGCTTGCCGGCGGCGGCGCCGATCGGTCCGCCCATCCACCAGGGGAACGTGAGCTCCTCGGTCCAGGTGAACCGGGTGCGACGCCCGAGGTCGATCGGTTCGAGG